>NZ_NFVA01000008.1 GCF_002264395.1 Paenibacillus sp. VTT E-133291 | reverse complement strand
TTGCTACTGCTTTGGATGGACAAGAGAACGCTTAATACAAGCTGTTCAGGAAAATCAGCATCCAATTGACCATATACGAGAACAAGTTCAAGCTAATCGTTGTGGATGTGAGGTCAATAATCCCCAAGGAGCCTGTTGTTTGGGCAATGTCACTACATTCATTCGGAGCCTTGACAAGAGTTAGTCGCTTGTCATCTATTCAGCAACAATTCTTACGAAAAGAGAAGGAAGACGATATTCTGATGTAATTGATAACAATGTAGGTAACTTTGTGTCATTTATGTAGGCAACATTGTGTCATTGGACAGCTGTGCTGTAGATAACGCGAGCCGATTGAACACCGCTCATGCCCATTAGCAACGCAGCCCGCAATGATTCTAATCAAAGGTGGAGCATTCCTAGAGATTGCTGGAGCTTTGCATGTTATCGCTTTTGATAAAACATGAACCCTTAACGGAAGGGAATCCGCTCGGTCGCTTTTTCACGGGCAAGGATTTTCCAGTAATGGGGGGCTTGGTTCACACTGGAATCCCTGGAAACGACTTCGCCATCCAATGGAATTTTCTCTCCTGGTTTGACGATCATGATTTGACCAATGGAGACTTCGGCTACAGCTTTCCTAACTCATTTCCCACCTTCTTAACCCATACATCGGATGGAGATAAATCCATCAATCAACGAATGAATACGAAGTTTGGGCTTACGAGATGGAAGTGGAGATAGTTTATTACAGGTAAATGACGCATAGGAAGCGATTTGCCTTCTTTTCATGCTTAGTGAAAGAGCTACCCTCTTATACAAAAAGGGAAGATTAATGAAGCAACATTTATTCACTTTCTCCAATGTTCCCGAGGAACAAGGAAGACATGTAAATAGCTAAGAACATCGCGATCTAGGCAAGTTCTTAGCTATTTGTATTTTTTAGTTTGTAGTCGCTATCCTAACTTTTCTTTAGGGGTACCGCGTCCACTTTCCTTAGTTGATGCTACCTTTTTCTTTCCTTTGTTCATTTTAACGCTTTCTTGAAGCGCTTCTAATAGATCAACGACAACATTAGTTTCTTGAACGGGCTTCAAAACAATGTTTTGGCCGGCAATTTTAGACTGGATAGCGGCCAGTAATCTTTCTTGCTCCGGATTGGTATAAGAAGCTAAATCTGAAGTCCCTGACATGCCCTTAACGATCTGTAAGGCTAACTTCAACTGATTGGGATCGACTGAAATGTTGTTGGGGATGTTGGGAACATTCTCAGATGGTCTAATTTCATTCGCGTAGTACATGGTGGCCAATTGAATACAAGTTCCATCAATAGGTTTCAGTATACATAATTTTGTGCTAGAACGAAGCGTGAATTTGGCGATCGCCAGTCTTTTCGATGCCTCAAGGGCCTTAAGAAGTAAATAGTATGCATTACTCCCGTGATTATCAGGTCCAAGAAAATAAACCTTCTGAGTAAACATTAAATCCACTTGTTCTTCCTTCACAAAATCAATAATCCGTATCTGCTTGCTAGCATCTTCTTGAATTTGATCTAGCTCATTTTTTTCGAATGTTACATATTGATTTGTATCAAGTGGATAGCCTTTAATTAGATCTTCCGGTTCAACTGAGCTTTGACATGTGGGGCAATAACGCTGGTTTTTGATTGTGCCATGGCAGCTTTTGTGGAGAAGATGAAGAGCAATCTCTTTCTCCTCCGTGGCAGCATATAATTTAACCGGTATGTGAACTAATCCAAAACTGATAGCACCTTTCCATATCGTATGCATGGGAGCACCTCCTAAAGTTGCTAGTAAAAAGTCATTCCCATTAATTAAACAAATAAACCGCTTCTCCATTTATAGGATTGCGGTTTATTTGTTTTATTGATATCGTTCATTTTTCGAAAAATTCATTTAGCAATACATGAACCTTCCGTAGATCACTCTTTTTCAAAGATACTAGCGTGTCCATTAATTGATTTAACAAAGCGTCCTTCTCATTTAAAACGGACCTTTGATGTTTAGTATATACGAACAAATCAATAATCTGAACTTCAAGAGCATCGGCGATTTTCAGTAAATTTACTAATGTTATGTTTTTTTCAGCTCTTTCAACTCCACCAATATATGAAAAGTGAAAGCCAGCCTTCTCAGCAAGTTGCTCTTGCGACAATCCTTTTTGCTTTCGAATATCTCGGATTCGTTGTCCAATTTTCTGGATTATTGAAGTTTCCATGATTACACCTCTATATGTAAGTGTAAACAATGGAGCTGATGGGATACACGTATATATACATATCATAATATTAAAATGATATGTATACGTATTATTTTATGTTAAATGGTTATAGTGATTATTGAGTACATCAACTAGATAGGGAAAATGAAGACCATTCCTTTCAAGCTGATGTTTTGGAGAGCAATGGGTAAAATGCAAAAGAGGTGAGGGTGATGAGTAAATTGAATTTAACAATTATATTGGGACTAGCCACTGTCTCGAAGAATGGATTAGAGTTTAACGGGAAGATTTATACCAACGCTACAATGTTAAAATTCCATTGGTTTAAAACCGCTCAAATAGAGGGTCAGTGGGAAATACCGATTTTTTTCAACCCTTGTGACTTGACAGAAATTATGTTGTTTGACATTGATTCAATAACCTATGCAAACATTATTGAACCCTCAAGGAATGTTAACCCTGAGATGAAACAACTATATCATGATGCGATTAATTCTTTGAAAAAGAGATTGAAAGAGTCAAAAAAGAAATTATGAAATGTTGATTAAGTCTTGAATCGAAGTGTCTAATGCTTCTGCAAGTTGAAATAAAAAGTGGACTTGAATTCTTTGTCGCCCAGCCTCGATATTGGCAATTGATGGTCTAGAAATATTAAGTTTTAAACCAAGATCTTTTTGTGTGATGCCACGTGTCACCCGACTTGAACGAATATTGCCCCCAATTATTTTGTACCAATAGTCTTCATTCATTATTTTAACTCCTCTCTTAATCTACTAACTATAGTATTTCCAAAGAGAGAATTAATTAGTATATTTCTAAAAACATTTATGTGGTGGGTTTGGAATCCAAACTATAGGGAATAAGGATATTCAGAATAACGTAGAAGGGGGTTAAATATGAGAGTGCCTATAACTGTGCCTCGGAACAAAAGATACGGTAATAATTATTGGAATTCTGAAGGTCCTAAAGTAGAGATGCGGGAAGTCATTCTCTATAGTGACCTAGAGTTTGATCATTGGTTACTAGTGGAGACTAATCCTCTGGTAGAAATTTATTGTGAACAACATAAAGAAATAAGTTTTGTAATCGATGGAAAGTTACACACTTCAATCTTTGATATGTGGATCAAATATACGAATGGTGAGGAAGAATATACTGAAGTTAAATATGAAAATGAATTAGTTCCTACACATCCTAATTACACACGGAATATGCGACAAATCCAGGCACAGAAAGAATGGTGTGAACAGGAAGGTGTAGCTCATAAACTGATGACTGATAAGATAATCCGTGTTCATCCAATAGGTTTAGAAAACCGACTAAAGATGCTCTCAGCTGTTAAAGCTCAACATTCAAAAGAAAAAACGGAAGATATTTTAAAAAATATCTCCAGGTTTAAGCAAACAATCGGTTCTCTACATGAGCACATGAATGGGAAATACAACTTAGGCGACGTCATGGCTGCATGTTACTGGTTAACCTATACAGGTAAAACTCTCACGAATATTAATGACCAACTTTGGAGCTTGAGTACGGAGATATGGAGGGCTGAAACCGATGCGAATGATTGAAAAGGAAGGTCTTCTTACTGATCAGATTAATCCTGAATTTTGGCCTACAGTCGATGAATCGTCCTTGGAAGCAGATGATCTATTAATTTATCAACAGCGTAAAGAGGCTGTAATGCTGTATTTCAAAAGAGAAGCAAGCCAGATGAAGATTTATGAAATCACGAAAGTCAGTCCTCGAAATTTACGTCGCATAATCACTAGATGTATCTCTCGTGACCCAAATGGTGAAGCTTGGGGTTTCCGAGCATTAATACCAAACAAAACTACAAAGAACTATGCTTTAAACATGATGGATCGAAAACAAAATTCGTCTCGAAAATCTGGTGAATTTAAGTTGTTGCTTGAAAAATATCCTGATATTAAGGAATTGATCGACGATTTGTACCTTGGCCGGAAAAGAAGGTCACTCGAACCGGCTATGAAGCCCTTACATATTCACAAAAAATTTGTAGAGGCATGCAAAGAGAAAATGATTCCATTAAGTCAATATCCATTTAATACAGACCGTCTAGGGAGCCGTGCACTATATCGTTACCTCCGTCGATTGGGGCAAGATTACTTTGGTAAGGCAGCTTCGAGATATGGTCATGATGCTGAACAAAAAGCCAGAAATAGTGGTAGAGGGGAACAAAATCATCCAATTACCCGTACTCCTTATCAACAAGTTCAATTTGATGCACATCGAATTGATGGTGTTTTCTCGGTTGAGTTAGTGACACCTGAAGGGGAGACTGTTGTATTAATCCTGGAACGATTCTGGATTTTAACGATAATTGATGTCGCGACACGAAATGTCCTAGGGAAATACATTTCTTTAAATAAAGAATATAGTGCGAGTGATGTTATGATGTGCATTCGAGATGCCATTATGCCCCATGTACGTCCACAACTCACTATTGATGGCCTTACCTATAATGGTGATGGAGGATATCCATCTGAAATTTTCCCTGAGGCCCAATGGGCTGTGTTTGATGTGATTTGTTTTGATAATGCCAAGTCTCATTTAGCTAGCTTAGTAAAAGATCGATTACGGCAATTGCTCGGATGTACAACCAATCTAGGTCCTGTGGATTTACCTATGAGAAGAGGTATTATCGAACGATTCTTTCAAACCTTAGAGGAATCAGGGATTCATCGACTACCAAATACTAGCGGAAGTCATCCTAAAGATCCAAGAAGAACCGATCCAGAGAAAATGGCGATAAAGTATCACATCACCTTTGAACATTTGAAAGAACTGGTCGATGTACTGATTTCTAATTACAATGGAACGCCTCATGGTGGCATATACCATCAATCGCCATTGGAGTTATTAGGTAAACGGCTTGCGAACGGAATGATTCCACGACAGCTTGATGAAAATAACCGCAGCGGGTTATTGTTTCTTCAAACCACAATAAAAAGAACGGTAAGAGGTTCCTTAAAATCAGGGAAGAGACCTTACATTCAATTTGAGGGTGTGGAATATCGAAGTGATCGTCTTTCACAGAGCGCTCACTTGATAGGTTCAGAAATTTCCCTTCATGTAAATGTCGATGATCTTCGTACCATTCGTGCTTTTCATTCTGATGGTAGTGAAATCGGATATCTTACTGCAGCGGGGAAATGGTCCATTTCACCTCACACCTTACAGACTAGAAAGGCGATCAATCGCTTGGTAATACGCCGATTAATTCATCTTACACAGTGGGATGATCCGATTTTTGTTTACTACAGTTACAATATGAATTTAGCCAAGAGCGGTAATAAGAAGAGTGCCAACAAGGTAACCCAACTTGAAGAGGTAATCAAAGATTCCTTTCCTTTTATGGACGGTGTCTCAGAACGGGATGCAGCATTACAACATGCAGTTAAAGTGAATGAAGCACTGGACAAAGCAAGAAAAACCGTAAGAGATAACCAAGATCAACAATCCGGTAAGATGGAAGAGTTTCTTGCAAATTACAAGACCATTAATTCTAAATAACCTACTTACATTTCAATTTTTAGGAGGCCTAAAAATGGAAAGACCAAAACTGCCTCTGGGTACACATCCAGTTGAAATGGGCGGATACATCCTTCCTACTATGGAGGTAAAACGGTTAATGGAAAGATTGACAAGAGTTGTGATGAATCGTTTACCAGGAATGATTGTCTACGGAAGGCCACGAATTGGTAAAACGAAATCTGTTGAGTTTGCATTAAATTATCTGCCAACGCAGATAGGAGAGAACTTTCCTATATTGAGAACAAGGTGCAAAAGTTATCGAGTACCGACTGAAGAAAAGTTTTTTGGAGACATCCTTAGTGATTTTAAGTTCTCATTCCCTGCGAAACGAAGTCCGACCGCTATGCGACAACAAATTGTTAATTTAATGTTGGAGCAAGGAGAGAGATCAAAACTTCGGAGGGTTATGCTTGTTATTGATGAAGCTCAAAGATTGACTGAACTTCAATATAACTGGCTAATTGATATCTATAATGATTTGGATAGTGAAAAAATCAGTATGACGGTTATATGTGTTGGTCAGTCTGAGCTGATAGATCGAAGAACATATTTCCTTGAAACAAAAAAATCTCAAATCATTGGGCGATTTATGACAAATGAGCATGAGTTTTTTGGCATACGCACTTTGAAAGAAGTTGAGCATTGCCTAATGTGCTACGACGAAGTATCGGAATACCCAGAAAATAGCGGGTACACCTACACTCGCTATTTTTTTCCTGAAGCATTTAGTAAAGGATATCGACTGAAACAATGTGCTAAAGAGGTTTTTGACATTTTTAAAGATATTCGTAAGGAACATGGTTTATCCAAAAAAATGGAGATTCCTATGGAGTATTTTATATTTTCCATAGAGAATGCACTAAAGCTTAATGGAGCAACAGGAAGAGAAGTTGAATGGTTGACAACTAACCACTGGAAAGAGGCAATAAATAATTCGGGATATATAGAATCCGAAGTGTTTATGGCATTGGCATAGGAGGGAGGAACGATATGGTTGCTATATGGAGGAAGGAATGGATCAGGCCATACGAATCGGCTTGGTCCATTTTCGAAAAATTTAGTTATGCTAATGTCATCAATAGATATACCATTCTTAAGGTTGTTGGAAATGATGAAGTAAAATCAATCAAGAATATGCATGTTGGAAACCATTACAGAGATTTGTTAACGCTAAAGGGCTTTGATGAGAAGATATTAGAAAAGTACCTAAATGTGAATTTACATACACATACGAACCATACAATGAACGAACTGCTTCGTCCACTTGGACCAAACTTAGGGAATAGTCAAACTTGGTTTGCTCCACATTTACGATGGTGCCCTAGTTGCCTAAATCATGGTTATCATAGCCTGTTACATCAGTTTACTTTGTTTAAGAACTGTCCTATACATAGTGTAAAGCTTGCTGAGGAATGTCCCGTTTGTAAAGTAAAGATACCTTTTTTATTGAGTGATACTGTTATGGACAAAGCTTTTACTTGTAAGTGCGGCCACAAATATTCAAATCTACACTGGGACCAATGGATTAAGAACTTAACTATTAATGATCATCGTGTATACGATTGGATCAACAAAACTGATCGAGATATAAATAATGATCCAATAATTTATATCCCAAGTCATATTGATTTCGACGTTTTAAACAACCTAAAAAAGAAAGAGTTCGCAGAAGAATTTATAATTAGTAATATGAAGCAAGTTGGAAATATAATGGATGAGTCAGTTCTTTTCGAGGAAATTTTCATAGAGAATCGATTTATTTTTAAAGCAATTGATAAAAAAATCCAAAAATCACTCTGCCTACATAAACTTTGTATAAGGCGTTTGCAGTTACTTTTAAAAGAAGAGGGGGCAGATTTCCCGTCTATTTGTCCTTCTGCTTATTCCTATATATTCTGGAGACAATCGATTCTTGGGTCACCTTATTTTTATGGACATTTAAAAGGACTGAATAATACAGGGAGAGAAAAAAATGACTTTAACGCAATTTCCCCCTTGTATAAAGAAGAATTAAAGCAACTATATATAGCAGCTAAGGATACTCTCGCCCGTGAGATGATAACTGATACCAAACCTCTGAAATGGATTATTAATAAAGCTTCAGCATATTTGTATAGTCAACTCTTTATCAATTGGTTTAACTTCGCAGAAGAGGGTTCTAGTAATATACGAGTTCCTAGGGGAGAAGCTTTGAAAAAAATAATTCAGGAAGGTATGAACTTTGCGTTTGCTATTGAAAGAGACTATCAGGAACAAATCATCATTCGTTTCATTCCAGGAAGCAATCGTCAAATTGGACAAGATCACCAAGAATATGATAAAAATGAATGTAATCGTTTGAATAAAAGAGAGATTAGAATGCGTTCTTATATTCCTTTAGCTGTTTCAATGATGTCATTCGAAAACCAGGAAGCAAAGAAAAGAATGCAAATATATGTGGACCAGTATGTGGCGAAACTAAAATTATAGTGAGGTATCAATGATGACTTCTAAGAATTGAAGGAGGTTCACGGATATGAGAACAATCGTTATCTCAAATACCGAATAGCCATGGATATTATCGAACTTTTATGGAGTTTGTTTGATTAATTACGATTCAAAATGTGACAAGCTTGGAGAATATATTGATGAATGTCATTCATTTTTAGAATTTGTTTGGGAAATCCAACGTTTGACGAAAAATCTCGAGAGTCAGGGCAACAGGTGGAAATCATGATGGTTTTGACGATTAATAGGCAAAATGCAAGTATACGTGGTTCAGTATGTGGCGAAACTAAAATTATAGTGAGTTACATACAAAGGAGAATCCTGATGAAAAAAAATAAAATCCTGGCATCAATGAATCGATATGGTCATAATAAAGACGAAGCCAATATGGAGATATATCGCGAAGAAATAGCAAAAGATCGTTGGGATGTTCGTAATCTTGGGATACCTTTTAATACGACAAGAGCAGAATACTTTCTGACTTTTGAGAAAATAGATATTACATTTAGAGAGCTTATCAAAAAATATATACAGCATCGCTTGTTTGTTCAAGATTCAATAAAGTTCTCTACTGCTCGAAGTGAGGTTATGACGTTAGTTCCCTTCATAAAATTCATTGTGCTAAAAAATCCACACTGGGTAGATCTTAAGTCTCTTACACGAAATGATATTTGTGAATACTTTGAAAGTCTCAAAAACTCACCAATGAAAGGAAACAAATCCTCAAATTATAGAGTAAAGAAGCCCACTGATTATTTCATTTGGCGTATGATTGGTGGATTAGAGAATTTCCTTTATTATCTGCAACGATATGAGTGGGTAGAAGCACCAGGGGTACCAATCAGAAAATTGATTTATCAAGAAGATCGCCCAAAACTTAAACCGAAGAATGATGAGGATTATAAGCATGTGTCCGATTATGTTTGGGAACAGATTTTGGCAAACCTTGACCTTCTTGATGATCAGTATGCAACTATCCTTTTATTAATGGAAGCATCTGGATTCCGTTTAATTGACATCTTAAACTCGAATCAAGATTGTTTGATAGAAATTAATGATCAATACTGGGTACGGTCTGGTAGAAAAAACTCCAGATATGAATTTCCAATGGTACCTATTCAAAAGGATCTCGCAGAGTTAATGAAAACATATAGGAATAAAGTAAAAGAATTACTGGGAAAAGATCACCCTAATAAATTATTATTTATACGTTATAAAGGGAATAAGGGAGTTGGAAAACAAATTCTACAACTATCCTTTTTAAGGAGTCTAGATAGATTTGCAGAAAGAGCAAATATCACAGACGAGTCTGGAAATGTTTTTCATTTTACAGCCAATGGCTTCAAACATCGTTTCGGTTTGAAATTGATGAAAGCAGGATTAAATATGGCTCAAGTTCATCAGATGATTTCAAATGTCACCTCAGAAATGCCAATGATCTATGCAAGGAAAATTCAAAAAGAAATGCAAAGCTAAGAAAGACTGATCTTCAACTGTAGACTGACACAAATTACCCTACCATATAAACCTTGATTTCACGGTTTTTTTTGGTATTTGGTAGGGAACTTTGTGTCGAAAATTTGTGACACAAATTTCCCTACTCGATTAGAGAATGACACAAAACCACCTACTTGTTAGGAGTAATGACACAAATTTCCCTACTCGATCGGAGGGGCGAATAAAGTTTTTCACTTGGAATAGGATTTAAATACTCTTTGTGAAGATTCTGTTATTGTAGATGGAACATTCATAACTCTAATTTTATAGTGCACTTCTTTTAAATGATGTTGATTTACTCTTTATTTCAGTAATTTGATAATTTATTTTATAGTGGTTTCGATGATTGAGTATACGTATGATTAATAATGTGGACCGAAGTAGACCGGCGAGAATGCAATCAAGACAATACATTTGTATTTTTTATAATATATGAAGGACTGCTTAGTATCGCTATAAAAGAAAAGTGATTAACTACGGCGGCATTGCTAATTTGGCTATTGCTGTCGTTATTTTTTTTCACTCACTTGCCAAGGGAAGGTGAATGGGATTCCTCTTAAATCAACTATTGTTTTAGTAATTCTACTATATATTGCATAATTTTGAATCCATCGACATCCCCAGACTAGTACTTTATTTTTATAAACTCTGATATTACAACAACATTTATTTACATTCGATAAAAATAGTGGAAATTCGACACGCTAAAAACATCGTCAGACTTTGCTGACGATGTTTTGTTGTTATAACTACATAAAGATCCTCCCTTATGGGACTAAAGTTCGACAAAAAGGAGGTATATTCTTCCTTAATGAAGAATGTTTGAGTATGGAAGATGCTATCAGAGGGAACTAACATGAAATGATTAATAGATCCAAACAAAGATCTAGGAGTATCAACTACATCTAAAGTAGTTTTATTCTGAAATACCAGCAATATAGAAAGCTAACAGATGGGACATTATTTACATTTACGAATTTGGATATAGAGGATCAATGATTTTGTTCCACCTACATTACTACATAGAATAAATTTTTAACATAATATCATCTTATAATTAGGAGAATGAGTATGTATATTTCGAGTATTTCTATCGAGAACTTCCGAAACTTTAAGAGTAGTACATCTATAAACTTTAACGAGGGTATGAATGTAATTATAGGCCATAACAATTCTGGCAAATCAAATTTACTTAAAGCCTTAGAACTAGTTCTTAGTGTGAATTCACCTAAAAGGCTCTGTGTGGATGATTTTAACAAGGAAGTCACAGTTGATGATCTTAAGAAAAACTCCCCCAGAGTAACAATTTCAGTGATATTTACCGAATCCAAAAATGAAGATGAATTTTCAGAAGATTTAGTCACAGTAGCGAACTGGCTTATCGAGTTAAAAGAGCCTTATCAAGCAAAGTTGACTTACTCTTTTTATTTACCAGAAAAAGAAGAAGAAGAATATATTAATGCGATGAAATCTGAAAGCTCGATAAACATAGAAGACTACTGGCTCCTTATAAAACATAAGTTTTTAAGGAAGTATAAGTCTAATGTATACGGCGGGGATATTTTACTAAAGCAACTCGCTGACACAGAATCATTAAATAAAATTGATTTTCAGTTCATAGACGCAATTCGTGATGTTGAACGTGATTTATTTACTGGAAAAAACACTCTATTAAGAGATGTTATTGATTTTTTTATGGATTATGGAATAAAAAATAATGACCAAAAAAATAAAGATAAGAAAACACAACAAGAAGAAATCGAAAAATTAAAAAAAGACTTTTCTGTTAATGCAGCTGCTCTAATTAAAACCCTACAAGATCGAATGGAACATGGAAAAATCGAGATGTTAAGTTACGCCAAGGATACAGGAGCTTCTTTTGGTAATGCTGTGCCTGATTTTGATGGGAATATTTTAGATTCTGAACTTTATTCAGCTCTTAGATTAATTGTGAAATACGAAACTGGAATAACAATACCTGCCACTCACAATGGTTTGGGTTATAATAATCTGATTTATATGTCCTTGCTACTTGCTAAGATGCAAAAAGATGCTTCCGGTGATTATTTGGGAAGTAACGCTAAGACATTTCCTATTTTAGTAATTGAAGAACCTGAAGCTCATTTACATCCAGCAATGCAATATAAATTTTTAAAGTTTCTTAGGGAAAATGGTAAAAGTAAAGCAAGACAGATTATTATAACAACACATTCACCAAACATAACTTCAGCGGTTTCTTTAGATGAAATAATGTGCTTCCATCGAACTGATAAAAACCAACTGAATATTGCCTATTTGGGAAGAATTTTTGAGAACGATCCCAAAGGTAAAGCTTACATAGAAAGATTCTTGGATACAACTAAATCTGATATGTTGTTTGCAAAATCAGTGATTTTTGTTGAGGGACTAGCAGAACAATTAACAATGTCTATATTTGCTAAATATATTGGCCATGATTTAGAAGGTGATCACGTAGCTGTAATAAATGTTAATGGAAGATATTTCGATCACTTTCTCAAGCTTTTTGATACAAACCAAAAATTCACTCTACATAAAAAGGTAGCTTGTATTACAGATTTAGACCCTGTGAGAATAGAACTCAAAAACATATCAACAAGTTTTAGTGATGATTTGGATAAAAGTAATTTGGATGATGATACCAAATGCTTCCCTTTTGAATTGTATACAGATCCAGATAAATATAGATACTCCTCTTGTACTAATTCGTTAGTATATCAAGTTCAACCTTATAACATCCGTTGTTTTTCCCAGCAAATCGATCAAGGGAAAACCTTCGAATATTCTTTATGTTTTGAGAATCCTGGTTGTTCTTTAATTCTAAATAAAAACATGACAAATTATAAAGAACTCGTCGATTTATTTAATTTATTTAATACTGAAAAACCATTTGAGTCTATTCTAGAAAGGCTAGGAAAAAGAGGAGGATTACGTGCACGAATTACCGATGGTATTGATAAAAATACTGGGACTCAGAAAAAAGAACATGTTCTCGCTGCCAGATACCTTAGCTCTGTCAGTAAGGGGGAGAATGCTTATGAACTGGCATACAATATGAATCAAAATTTAGAAAGTGCTAATAAGATACCTTTTCAAGTTCCTCAATACATAAAGGATGCGATCGTATGGATTTCGAATTAATATCTGCCGACTCTACAATTCCAATTGAAACTCACTTTAAAGTCGTAGCAGGGCCCGGGGCTGGTAAAACAAGATTTCTAATAAACCATATTCAGAATATACTGCATCAATCTCAGCGACTAGGTCGAAATAAAAAAATAGCATGTATTACCTATACTAATACTGGCGTAGAAACTATTTTAAAAAGACTCCCTAATGGGCATGATCACGTCGAAGTATGTACTATTCATAGTTTTTTATTTCTGCATGTAGTAAAGCCATTCTTATCTTTAGTTAGTAAGAAACATAATATTAATATTCATAAAGTTAAGGGACCTAGTGAACACTTAATATCAGGTTTTTTTAAACAAAGTGGATTGGAATATAGATACAGACTATCTAACGTTGAAGTAACAAAGGAATCCTTTTGGTTTATTGATAATGATAATGTTTGTAAGCTTCACATCAAAGGCAGAAAAGCAGACATGCACGAAAACCTGTATAGATACAAACAGATGTTTTGGGAAAAGGGAATCCTTCATTATGAAGACATTCTAGCCCTATCATGGGAAATAATGATTTTAAATCCAGATGTTTTAAGAGTCATTCGTTCTAAATTCCCATATATTTTTATTGATGAGTTTCAAGACACATCTCCTATACAAACAAAAATCATAAAACTGATTGCAGAAAAAGAAACGATTATTGGAGTTATTGGAGATTCAGCTCAATCAATTTACAGTTTTCAAGGTTCTGATATTATACAATTTGAGGAATTCAATCTAGAAAACAATGTAAACTACAAGATGGAAGACAACCATAGAAGTACAGTACAGATCATAGATTTGTTAAATTCAATTCGACCTAATATTTTTCAAAAAAGCCCTAATAATAAACAAGGGAATTTGCCGACTATTCTTATCGGGCACCCCTTGAACGCAGTAAAATATATTGAAGATTCACTCAATCTCAATAGTGAAGAAGAACTTTATACACTCTCTTTTTCTAATAAAAGGGCTAATTCTATAAGAGATAAGATAGATTATACGGACAATATCAGATCCGAAACACTCGAATCTATTTTCACCAATAATGATAGCTCTAATGAACGAAGAAAAATCATAGTTCCCATTATTAAAGCAATAGAATATGCACGCCTTTCCAACTTTAAAAAAGCAATTCAGGAGATAAATAAGATTTCCAATCAAATAATCAATGAAAGAAAAGGATTGGAGATCATCCAGCAATTATTAACTGACTATAGCAAATTTAATGATCAACCAATCCAAAAACTATATGAGAAAATTTTGACTCTAAGCATCAATATACCTGTTATTTCCAAAAGGGAAATTCCAACAAAAATAGAGGAGTTCTATAAAAATAAGAAGTATTCAGAACTCGCTTTATTAATATCAAGCCAAGACATTGTTGGTAAAGATCGAACCATACATCAGGCAAAGGGAAATGAATTTGAGAATGTATTAGTGAATATTCTTCCGCATAAGCAAAATTACTCAGAAAAGAGAGAATTGGGATTTCTTTTAAATCCTGATGTGATTTCAAAAGAAGACCACCGAGTTTATTATGTGGCTGCAAGCAGAGCAAAGTCTAATCTGTTTTTTTGTGTACCAAGTTTGTCTCTAAATGCTACAAAAAAACTAAGCAAACTTTGCAAAATCCATCCTCTAACATAAGTCTTAGTAAATGCATTTACAAATTGTTGTCTAGCGATCGGACCGTAGTTAACCCTCATAAGCATACCATTCTAAGCGTGAGTCACTCCTTACGAGCAGGTAAGACCCCTTGAAGACCGACGAGGTAGATAGCTTGGAGGTGGAAGTGCGGCAATGCATGGAGCAACCAATACTAATCGCACTATGGCTTATCCAAAAAATAAAACACAGATTTGTTTAGGATTCAGTTTTCAGGTGATTACGCCTGTACACACCGAAATTCATTTAAACATCCGTGATGAACCCAATTTCTAGCGACAGGTCTGTTTCACAGACGCATGTTTGGTGGCATAGCAGAGGGGTTCCACGCGTACCCATCCCGAACACGACCTTTTTAGCCTTCCACCGCCGGTGGTACTTGGCGAAAGGACTTGAGACTAGATCGACGCCAAGCTAATCTAAAGCATCTCCTTAAGGTGATGCTTTTTTGTTTTAATGTTCGAAGTAAGGTGAAAAGTACAAATCATAATGTTGTCATCTACTATAAAACCTAGAAAGTGTCTGAAGACAAGAAATTGGTCTCTTTGCCGATTTGATATTAAGCAAAATAGGATGTGATAAAGTATTTAGAAAGTTTAGTCGTTTTTTTTCAGTCTGTTATGACAGAGGCAGAGAATTTAGAGGCTGTCATTGTTACCTTAAAGAAATTGACCTTTGAAAGTGAGAGTAGAATTTATCTAGTCTGTGGGAGCTACGGTGGTTTTGTTTCTACGATTGTGGGAGCCAGAAGAAGAGATAAGATTAAGGAAGTGGTTTTGATATTCCAGCTTAGTTTCATTCAGCTCACCGCCTTCGAAACTTTGGGCCATAATGATCCGCACTTCTTCTTCCGAGTAATGCTCTTCATGCCCGACAGGTTTGACTCCAAACAGACGAAGAATTACCCGCGATGTTCCATTCAACGCCACAATAAAAGGATGCATGATTTTGCCGAACCAATACAGCGGAGGTGAGAGAAGCAGCGTCAGCTTCTCGGCGAACTGGATGGCAAGCGTCTTCGGCGCCATCTCCCCGACAACCACATGTAGAAAGGTAACAAAAATAAATGCAATCGCATAGGACGCTACGGAAGCGCTCGCTTCGGATAAATTAAATAAATCGAAAACCGGATACAAAATACGTTCTACTGTGGGCTTGCCAATAGCTCCAAGTCCTAGAGCTGTAACTGTAATCCCGAGCTGACACGCGGATAGATAATAATCCAGATCACCGACGACTTTTTTAGCAATAATAGCCTTTTTATTTCCTTCATCAATCAATTGTTCTATCCGTGACATTCGGATTTTAACGGCAGCAAATTCCGATGCTACAAAAAAAGCTGTCAATACAATTAACACTGCAAGAATAAATAAATTCATGATCGTTATTAAGTCCAATCCTTCCCATCTCAAAGAGGGACTCACCTCCAAATTGTAGTCAGATTACACTTCTTAATCCGCTAATGGGTTTAACAAAAGTACCGTCTGAGGCGGATCAATTCAGGAGCACAATCCATTTGCAAAATCGCCTTCCCATTATTGTTCAGCCCCCCCTCGAAATATATACGAAGGAGTATAACATAAAAGCACTTAAACCATCCAGTTGTACGTCATGGTTTGGTAAGTCGGGTGATCTCTCACTCTTCTCTTATTCCCCCAAGAAAAGATGTTGTAATACTTTCTTCACAAGATCTTCAAATCCATCTCCTACTATTGTAAATAGAGGTTAGTTATTTAGGCCAACTAAGGAGGTGGAAAGATAGTTTTACTATGGACTTTAAGAGCTGTCCTGACCTCACCTAAGCTTCATGAAACTCTATACTATAGTGAGGAAATGTGATGACAAAGTTTAATTTCAGCATAAAGAAAAATTCAAATCCCAAGAATCATCTGCATCTACGTATTAATATTTTCTTTTTTGGCGTATTCATAATCTTTTCAATTCTACTCATTCAATTGACAGTTCTACAATTTGTGGAAGGACCTGTAATGGCTGAGCAAGAGAATATCAGTGTAACAAGGACGGCTCCTTTACTCCCTGTTCGTGGGACGATATATGATTCTACTGGGCAAACGAAGCTGGCTTATTCTGAACCCTCGTACTCCTTGTATATTACTTTATTTAAGAACTATAGTGAACAGAGCGGAGGGTCACCAAACCCTAATCGAAAAGAGATTTTGGAGTTAGCAGAGAAACTGAGTAAAGTCTTCCAGCAGTTAAAAAATATAAACACCGCTGATTATAGTGTAGAACAAATTATCGAAGCTATGGACTTAGAGTATAAACAGGCCCTTGGCTATACTCCCAGACTCATAAAAAGCGGACTTTCGAATCAAGAAGTAGCTTATTTTATGGAGAATAAAATGGAATATCCCGGTGTGTCAGTCGTAGAAGAGACGATCAGAAAATACGACCCGGATACAATAGCCGTTCAGGCGATCGGATATCTGAAATCCTTCAAAACATCAAAGACCACTGTCAAGTATAAAGAACTCGATAGATTGAATGCCGAACAAACGGATCCTGGACTGATCTACTCTGAACTCGAAGATGTAGGCGTATCAGGACTGGAAATGCAGTATCAGGATTTGCTGCGCGGAAAAAATGGTTTTAAGCAAATTGCTATTAATGCCGTTAATTTGCCGGAAGAGGGTTCGCTGCCTGTTACACAACCGCCGATCAAAGGATACGATCTCGTCTCCACTCTTAATAAAACAGTTCAAATGAAGACTGAACAAGCTATCATAGATCAGTTGCAATGGTTGCAGCGAACGCCCGTATCCGGGAAGCTCCACCCCAACGCGAAGACGGGCTATGCAGTTGCCATGGAGGTGGAAACCGGAAACATAATCGCTATGGCAAGTATGCCAGATTATGATCCTAATGCCCCTTGGGATTATGAGAAGATCAAGTATATTTATCGCAATGGAACAGTGGAGTCTTTTCCACCAAATGATTCAGGACAGCATCCTGAATCCACTGTGCTCCTAGGTTCAACGATAAAACCGCTCAGTGTTCTAATCGGACTTAATGAAGGCTTAATCACACCAGGTACTACGTATATGGATCAAGGATATGCTGAATTCGGTAGGGATAATTCAAGAGTCCGTAATTCGGGAGGCAAAGCTTTTGGCTTGTTGACTCCTGTAACTGCAATTAAGAATTCATCCAATGCATTTATGGTTGACTTAATTGGCGAACAATTGTGGAGGAAATACGCAGATCAGTCAGTGGAAGTCTGGGATAAATATATGAAAGAATTCGGTCTAGGAGTGGAAACCGGGGTAGATTTGCCGCGAGAGTTTAGAGGACGAATTGAATATAACCAGAAAAACCAATCTCAGCTTTCAAGTATGGCTTTCGCTTCGTTCGGGCAGCAGGGTAAATATACAGCGTTGCAACTTGCACAATATACAGTGATGCTTGCCAACAAAGGTAAACGAATGGAGCCTCATCTCGTTAAAGAAATCCGAGATACTAACGGAAGTGTCATTCAAACCATTGAGCCGAAAATCTTAAACGAGGTTTCGTACGAAGATGAGTTATGGCAAACGATTCACCGTGGAATGGCTACGAATGTAGACAGCGCATTTCAAGGGTTTCCTTATGATTTCGCCAGAAAGACCGGAACATCCCAACAAACGATTTATAAGAATGGTCAAGCTATAAATGTGGAGAACGGAGTTTTCATCGCCTTTGCACCAAGAGAAAATCCGAAGCTTGTAGTTGCTGTTGTCGTTCCTGAAGGTGGTTACGGTTCACAAAGTGCAGCTCCCATTGCACGGAAAATTTTTGATGCTTATGATGCGGTGTTCGGATTAACTATGTCGCCACAAAGTTGACCAGTGATCTGAAAGACCTCAAGATAAGAACACAAATGCAGACTCTTTATGAAAACCGCGTAAATCGCGGTTTTTTTATTACTAAAAATCACTCGGGCTCCCCCCGGAAAAGATGTTGTAATAATTCCTTCACAATATCTACAAAGTCCATCGTTACCCTTAGAGATGTACGCTCATTACACTGCAAAGATAGGTGGTTTTGATTGCCAAAACAAAATAAGAACAAGGCTTGGTTACAGCATTTCATGTTAGTGTTAATCGTCTTAATCGCAGTTATCGTAACTGAACGTTTGCTTCAACCCAAAGAGCTTGTTATGCCGCAAAGCGAATCTTCATATGTGAATGAATTAGAGAAAGAAGCAGACAACACTTTTGCTGTGTATAGCGGGTCTACATTTGTAAACAGCTATACTACGCTAGGAGAAGCTATTAATTATGCTGAATCCACTCGATTAGCATCAGTCCGAGAAAAGGGATCTAATGCTTTACTGTGGAACAATTACCGTCCGTATTTGGTATACCAGAGTGAAATACTTGTGGCTGATTTTTCAGAATACGCAGAGGCTGTACAGTTCGCCAGAGGTAATCTGGGAACTCGTGTGTACCATGTCAGCAGTGAAAAGACAATATGGACCCTACAACCATTGCCGGCTCAGGTCCAGCCCCTTGATGCCGTACTAGTTAACCAAATGCCGGAGCTGCCGCGGGGTTGTGAGGTGACGAGTCTTGCGATGCTACTAAAACATGCTGGAATCGAGGCGGATAAAATGATACTTGCAAAACAAATTCGCAAAGATCCGACACCGTATTCCAAGATTAATGGTTCAGTTACATTTGGCAATCCTTACGATGGCTTTGTCGGCGATATGTACTCCTATGATAATCCGGGATACGGCGTCTACCACGGGCCGATTAAAGATCTGGCTGAGATGTATTTGCCTGGGCAGATCATTGATATGACTGGCAGCAGCTTTGACGATATGCTGGTTACTCTCACTCAAGGGAAGCCTGTGTGGGTTATAGCCAATACTTATTTCACTTCGTTGCCTATTGAGATGTTTGAAGAGTGGGATACCCCAAGTGGTCCAATCAAGATTACCTACAAAGAGCATTCCGTGCTCCTAACGGGCTATGATGAACGCTACATTTACTTCAATGACCCTTTGACCGAAGTGATTAACCGTAAAGTGAAGATCAACTCGTTTCGTGAAGCATGGGAGCAAATGGGCAGACAAGCCATTACTTATTCGAATTGAGACTAAAGGAGTGTACATCAAGTGTTAACCTCAAAAATTAAAACATACGTGATCCCAGCTCTAGTGTTTGTCAGCTTATGGGCAGCCTTTTACACAGGACCCTACGCCGTTGTATCAGCTAACGCCCATACACCCGCACCTGTCCGAAGTCTATCGCTACAGGCCAAATCGGCCATCCTTCTTGAAGTAGAGACAGGACAGATCTTATACCAGGCGAACGCAGATATCGCCTATCCGCCAGCCAGCATGTCTAAGATGATGACGGAGTACATCGTGCTTTCCGAAATCAAGGGCGGACGGTTAAACTGGGAGGATCAGGTGGCCGTTTCAAAAAGAGCCCAGGATACTGTGGGATCCAAGGTGTTTCTAGCGGAAGGCGATACACATACCGTTAGAGAATTGTTTACGGCAAAGGCAGTGGGGTCGGCTAATGATGCGTCAATCGCACTGGCTGAACATATTGCCGGCAGTGAAGAAGCCTTCGCCATGAGAATGAACGTTACTGCAAAAGAACTTCAGTTAACCAATGCCCACTTTATTAATGCCACCGGTTTAGGCAGGGGGGATATGAGCGAAGAATACCGTCCCACAGAAATTGAAGGTGAGACCGTGATGTCCGCACGTGATGCCGCCTATCTGGCATTGGCCATACAGCGCGAGCATCCCGATTTTTTCGAAATCTCCAGCCTTCCTTCATACCAGTTCAAGGCACGTGATGCCCAGCCGATCATTAACTACAACTGGATGCTGGAGGGGAATTCTTCCATAACCTCACTTAAAAACTATGCTTACGAGGGTCTGGACGGTATGAAGACAGGTTACACAGATCAAGCGGGTTATTGTTTTACGGGCACCGCCGAGCGGAATGGTATGCGGCTAATTAGCGTTGTCATGGGAACAGCTTCTGAGTCCATGCGTTTTGTTCAGACTCGGAAACTGCTCGATTATGGATTTGGCCAGTTCGAACGAAAGACGATTCTTGCAGAGAGAACGGTTCTGGAAGGGTTAGAAACCGTAAAAGTATTTAAAGCCAAGGAAAAAGAAGTAGGTCTGGAGACAGAGGAGGACCTAACTCTGATGACCATTAAAGGAACAAACCCTAAATTAACAATAACTGCCGAATTCGTAGATGAAATTGTAAGAACAGCTCCTATTCCAGATGGAACAGTTCTTGGGAAAGCAACAATTACGTATATAGATGAAACAGGTCAAGAGATCAAGTCAGAGATGAATTTGTTGTCTAAAAACCAAGTGGATAAAGCAAGCTGGTTCACTTTGATACTCCGTTCAATCGGAAATTTCTTCAATAACCTAAAGGATTCTTTAATGAATTTATTCTAAATCGGTGTTGTATTCAATAAGAGGATTTCAGCTCTCATTACGTGGTGCTGGAGATCCTCTTTTTTTTATGTCCCGTCCGTGAAGAAATTGTGGAGAATCGTAAGCACAAATGTAATCAAACCATCACGGTTTGTTCAAATACACTCCCTAAAATAAAGAAGAGATAACAAGTTAAGGAGTGCTAATTTATGTGTGGAATTACCGCTGTATATAATCGAAATCAAGTGCCTGTACAAGCCCAGATGCTCAGGCAGATGATAGAAATCATCAATCACCGCGGGCCTAACGACTCCGGTATTCATTTAAATGGGCACGTAGGTCTTGGTTTTCGAAGACTAAGCATCCTTGACCTGGAGCACGGCGCACAGCCGATGCACAATGAACCGGGCGAAATATCCCTTATTTTTAACGGAGAAATTTACAACTACCGGGAGCTGCGTGAATCACTACAGAGAGAGGGACATCACTTTCATACAGAGAGCGATACCGAGGTTATTCTCAGGCTGTATGAAGCCGAGGGTGAACACTTCGTCAAGCGGCTGCGAGGAATGTTTGGACTGGTCATCTGGGATCAGAGACAGCAAATGTTGCTGGTAGCCCGTGACCCTTTCGGAATCAAACCTATTTATTATTCTGAAACACCCAGTGGGTTCATGATTTCCTCAGAAATCAAATCCCTCCTGGCATCAGGTAAGATCGACAGAGAAGTGGATGGGCAAGCCTTCTCCCATTATCTGACCTTTCAGTACGTTCCGGAACCGGCCACTATGTTTAAAGGCATTAATAAGTTGATGGCTGGAAATATGCTTGTTATTAAGCAAGATCAAATATTCATAAAACCTTATTTCAAGGCATCATTTTATGCAGAGGATATTGTTACTTTTCCGGAGTTGGTAGAGGAGACGCGCGCTGTGCTGATGGATTCTGTTCAGATTCACCGGAACAGCGATGTGCCCAGAGGTGCCTTTCTGTCAGGAGGTATTGACTCCAGCAGCTTGGTGGGGATGCTCCAGCGTCTGGAGCCTACCCGAACCTTCTCCGTAGGTTTTGATGTTCCTGGATATAGTGAACTGGAGCTTGCCCGTAAGACGGCAGCGCATCTGGGTACAGAACATTATGAAGTATCGGTAAGCGCTCAAAGCTACCTTGAGGCGCTTCCGCGTATGATTTGGCATATGGATGAACCGGTTGCCGATCCTTCAGCGGCGGGTATTTACTTTGTTTCCGAGCTGGCCAGCAGGTATGTCAAAGTGGTTTTTTCCGGCGAAGGAGCAGACGAATTTTTCGGCGGCTACAATATCTACCGGGAGCCGTTATCCCTTAGAATGTTTAACTATATGCCAGCCGCAATGCGAAAGCTTGCCGGTGCAATTTCGAAGGGAATGCCGGCAGGAATGAAAGGAAAGAGCTTTTTAGAGAGGGGAAGTTTGGAGCTGCAGGAACGCTTCTATGGTAATGCAAAAATATTCCACGATGCTGAAAAGGGAGCAATAATGCCCGATAATCTAGCAAGAACTTTCCAGCGTGCACAAGAAGTGACCTTGCCGCTATATGAAGCTGCTGCTCATTATGACGACATTACTAAGATGCAGCATATTGATATTCATACCTGGCTGCGGGGAAATATCTTAATGAAAGCAGATAAGATGTCGATGGCACATTCTATTGAGCTTCGGGTTCCCTTTGTGGATCCTCGGGTTTTTGATCTCGCATCCCGTATCCCAAGCAAATACAAAGTGAATAAAACAACTACCAAGCTGCTTCTACGGGAAGCAATGAAGGATTTCGTACCTCCGGATGTGCAGAGCCGTAAGAAACTAGGCTTTCCGGTTCCCATCCGCATTTGGCTCAAAAATGAATGGTACCCTTGGGCTAAAGAGGTTATCGGCTCTGCTGATGATATTCCATGGATAACTACAAAACAAGCGTTGGGTATGCTCGAAGATCATCGGGCAGGCAAAGTGGATGCCAGCCGCAAGCTATGGACAATTTTGGTGTTCATCTTATGGCATCAGATGTATATTACTGCTCCAACGACTGTACCTGCTCTGCACTAAAAGAGGTCCGTTTCACGAAATAAGCGGGATGAGCACCTTAAAAGTGGTCCCTGATCCTTCTGTGCTATCCACAGTAATTTGTCCCTGATGCAGCATTACAATTTCTCGTGAGATAGCCAGACCCAGTCCTGTACCACCGGTCGTTCGCGATCTTGATTTTTCAACACGATAAAGGCGTTGCCAAATATGTGGTAGTTCATCCGCAGGAATTCCGATGCCTGTATCCTTGACCATAATAACAGCCTGACCATTACTGGTGCTAGTAGAAACCGTGATTCGCCCGCCGGAAGGGGTATACTTTCGCGCATTTTCAAGCAAGTTAATCACGACTTGCTGAAGGCGCCGTTCATCTCCCTTTACATAGACAGGTGATGAGGAGGGCTGATAATCAAGTTCTATTCCATGCTGTTGTATGGAATCCGACATAAGTTCCAAAGCATTTTGCATGACTTTGTCTACGGACGTTCGATCAATAACCAGTTTAAATGATCCTTGTTCCATGTTTGCTAGTTCGAATAAGTCCTGAACGAGTCTTTGTAACTGAATACTCTGGGTGTAGAGAAGCTGTAAGTACCGCTCCTGATCCTCCTGGTTCTGTACCAATCCATTCTTCAACACCTCTGAGTAGCCTTTCATATACGTTAGCGGTGTGCGAAGCTCATGGGAGATATCTGCTAAAAATTGTCTTCGCTGCTGTTCATAGTGTTGAATATTAGAGGACATCCGATTAATAGCATGGGATAATTGTGCAATTTCATCAGAACCACGAGGCTCCAGTTTCCAATCATAGATGCCTTCAGAAATCCGTTTTGTTATTTTGATCATTCTCAGCAACGGCTGCACCAGCTTCCGGGATACCAGAAGGATAATCAATGCCGATAGGACAAGCACAACTGCAGCGACGCCTATAAATGTATTGTTTAATGTCTTAATCGCTGTTTGAATGGGGACGGTAGGACTGAACATAAAGACTCTGCCAATCGTCTCTCCACTGGAAACAATGTCTGCTTCGGTCACAAAGTTAGGCTCATTCTTCCAATCAGAGTTTAACACCGGGCCATGAAAATCAGCACTCGTGCCATGGATGATGATTCCTTGCAAGTACTCAGGGGGGAGAGAGGCAGTCCCCTCCGAAGAGCCCAGTAAAGCGTTATCCCGGTCCAGTATCAGCAGGAGATTGTCCGTCTTGCTTTCTGTGAGCAGCACATGGTTAATTGTCGTCATATCAAAATGCTCACTTAACACAGCAGCATAACTTTGATTTCGGTGGATCTGTTCGTTCAGCACATCATCTGTGTAGAAGCGGATAAATAACATATAGAGCACACTTTCAATGCAAAAGAGCAGTACCATAAACATTATGACAAGTACAGAGCCAAGTTTCAGAGGAATGCTATTTAATTTAATTTTTCTCATTACAAATATATCCCGTACCCCAGATGGTCTTGATGACGTCATGCCCGGGGATTCCGGCCTGAGATAGCTTCTCCCTTAAATTTTTGATGTGCGTATCGACGGTCCGATCGTCGTTGATGGATCTCGTCTTCCACAGCAGCTCGAGGATATCTTCCCGCTGAAAGATTCGTTCTTTATGGCTCAGAAACAGCTTTAGGATCGAGTATTCCTTTGGGGTCAAAGCAATCTCCATGTCTTGATAGAACACCTGGTGAGTCTTCAAATTCATCTTCAGATCACGGAAGGTTAACTCTGATTTGGCGGGTAAAGTGGAGATTGACTGTACAGGCTTGACTATCATGTGATTCTGCTGCTGTACAAATTCCTGTCTGCGGAAAATAGATTCCATACGGGCGATAAGCTCTTGATGCTCAAAGGGCTTGGTTAAATAATCATCGGCACCGATTTTCAGGCCGACGACTTTATCTACCGTCTCTTCGCGGGCGGTTAGCATGATAATAGGAACGGTTGAAATTTGGCGGATTGCCTTGCATACATCAAACCCATCCATAATCGGCATCATGAGGTCCAGGATCACCAGATCGAAATCTGCTACAGTAATTCGTGACAATGCTTCTTTACCGCCGGCTGCGGATTCGGTGGAATAACCTTCAGCATGCAGATAAAGCTGCAGTAGCTCACGCATAGGAGCTTCATCGTCGATAATTAGTATTTTTTTATGATTTTTGCGGATAAATACGGACACGGCTTGAACCTCCTTTGTTTCTAGTGTACCCTGCATTTTCGAAGAATTTGTGAAGATAATCCTTGTAATCATCATATTTAGTTTTTTTAGAAGCACAAATAATCTAAATATTGTACCACATCACCTTTTGAAAGAATTTCTCTTGACAACAACCCCCCCGGGGGGTTAGTTTTTTGGTATGTATTTATTCCAGAGAGCTTAGAAAGGAACGATTGATGTGGCTAGGATAATAGAAATAACAGACACTACACCAAAAGAAAAAATTAAAATCATTTTGGCGCTCGGTGTACCTGCGATGATTGAAAATCTGCTTCAAACGGTGGTGGGATTTGTGGATACATTGTTTGTATCCAGAATCGGGCTAAATGAGGTTACGGCTGTCGGCGTTTCCAACACGATTTTGAATGTTTACATTGCTATTTTTCTCGCCATCGGTGTCGGAACTTCCTCCATGATAGCCAAACGTGTTGGCGCCGGGAAGATGAAAGAAGCTAAACAAGTTGCTCGTCAATCTACGTGGCTAGCTGTGTATGCCGGAATTTCATTTGGAATTATAACCTTATTTTTCGCTGAGCCGCTACTACGCATTATGGGAGCCGAGCCAGAAGTACTCAACAGCGGCGTCACTTATTTTCGTATTGTTGCCGTACCTTCCATATTTATTTCCTTAATGACTGTGTTCGGCAGTATCTTGCGTTCAGCTGGTGATACCAAAACCCCGATGAAGGTGGGGATCTGGGTAAATGTAATCCACATCGCTCTTGATTACATCCTGATCTTCGGACTAGCCGGCATTCCGGGGATGGGGATTGCCGGAGCGGCGTTAGCCACAGTTCTGGTTCGGATTCTTGGTTCCATTGCACTGTTCCATTACATCCGGAAGTCACAGCTGTCTTTCTCGCTGTTCAAAAAAGACCACAACGAGTTCACTAAACCGCTTCTCAAACTCTCAGGACCAGCAGCTGCAGAACGTCTCATCATGCGTCTGGGACAAGTTTTATACATGGGCCTTATCGTCAGAATCGGAACTGAGGTTTATGCTGCACATACCATTGCCGGTAATATCGAAGTTTTTTCATATATGCCGGGCTATGGGCTGGCCATTGCAGCCACCACCTTAGTTGGACAATACCTGGGAGCAAACCGACACCGGGATGCCTACCAGTTTGGTATATATACTACCGCTGTTGCCGTGGTATTTATGAGCTTCGTCGGTGTTCTCCTGTTTGTATTTGCCCCCTTTGCGGCAGCGTGGTTTACCGGGGATCAATCTGTCATTGAAATGGTGACAACCGCACTTCGAATCGATGCCTTCGCGCAGCCGTTCCTGGCTGTCGGACTCGTCCTTGCAGGTGCACTGCAGGGTGCGGGTGACACCAAGAGCCCCATGTATAGCACCGCCATCGGCATGTGGCTGATCCGGGTCATCGGAGTATACATCTTAGGCATTCAGCTGGATTTGGGCATTGCAGGCATCTGGTTGTCAATCGCTATTGATTTGGCGATTCGTGCAGTATTTTTATTTTTCCGTTTCCGGAAAAAGATTGCTGCGTTTGAAAATGAGGCCGCACATTAAAGCGAGGAGGGGAGGAAGAAAGGAGCGAATGTTTACCCGAAAGATGGCTGCCGTGATCTTCTATCTGGCCTTGCTCGGTTTGATTTACGTCCTGAGGGATGAGCTGCTTCCTTGGCTGGAAAATCTGGATTCTGGAAGCTGGCCCATCATCCTGTTCATCTGTGCAGTGCTCGGAATGGTTCCCGTCATCCCCTTTGCGCTGGTATCTGGCATCCTAGGCATCAAATACGGGCTATGGGGAGGAAGCGGGATGAGTGTGGCAGCATCGACTCTGGCTGCTGTTATTACCTATTGGATTTTTGCCAAAGGAGGTGGGGGGTATCAAAGCCAAAGTTCCAAAACCAAATTGAAGATATGGAATGAGCATATCCAGCAGCGCGCTTTTCTGTTCGTTCTTATCGGGCGGATGCTGCCTTTCATCCCAGCTGCGCTTATCAACGGATATGCAGGCTGGTTTAAACTTCCGTTCGTTCCGTATGTAACCGCAACTGTCCTGGGCAAAATCCCAACGATGCTTGTTTTCGCCTATGTTGGCGTTTCTGCGGTCTCGGGTTCGCAGTATTGGTCACCCGTGCTGCTGATATATGCTGTTTTTTTAGGTGTCGTGTATCTGATATATAGCCGATTATTTCCGAATGCCACGAGCGTTCAACGCTTAGAAAACGAGCAATAAGGTATGTAAATTTAATGCAATCAAAATTTCAAAATCGATGGAGGAACAATCATAACAATTAAGCTTTCAAAAGGTGAATTTGACCGTTTGCTCAAACTCTCCAACGACAATGGATATATTGCTGCTACCGCTATTGATCAAAGAGGCTCCTTATCCAAATCTTTAAGCAAAGCATTGGGAAAGGAAGCATCCTATGAGCAGGTCGCCGAGTTCAAACAGCTGGTTTCCGAAGAGCTTACACCTTATTCGACTGCTATTTTGCTGGACCCTGAGTTTGGCTGGCCAGCAGCAGAAGCCCGTGATGCAGACTGCGGGCTTCTGCTCGCTTATGAGGAAACCGGATATGATGTGACACAAATGGGCCGACTGCCAGATTTATTGCCCCGATCTTCAGCTCTGCGGTATGTCGAGAAGGGAGTAGATGCCGTTAAAATCCTGATGTATTACGATCCGGATGATCTAGAGGAAATCAACGACATTAAACATGTCTTCATCGAACGTGTCGGTGCGGAATGTGCCGCAAATGACATTCCCTTCTTTTTTGAAGCCGTAACATACAGTGACAGCATACCGGACTCAGGAAGCGCCGAGTTTGCCAAAGTCAAACCGGATAAAGTTAAGAAGTATATGCAGGAATTCTCCAAACCGCGTTATAAAATTGATGTGCTGAAGGTTGAAGTTCCGGTAAATATGAAATATGTATCCGGCACGGCAGCCAATACCGGCCATGAGCATGAAGCGGTATATACAAGGCAAGAAGCACTACAGCACTTTAAAGATACAGCAACAATTTCACCTATTCCGTTTATTTATCTAAGTGCGGGAGTCACGAATGAAATATTTCTAGAGACCTTGAAATTTGCCGGGGAAGCGGAAGTCCCTTTTTCAGGAGTACTGTGCGGTCGGGCTACATGGCAGGACGGTATAGAAATATACGGCAAGGAGGGGGTTGAAGCATTACGCAAATGGCTTCAAGAGGAAGGCAAACAGCGAATGATCAAGCTTGATAATATTCTGCGGCAAGTGACCACACCATGGTGGCAGAAACATCCTTGATTGATTTTACCGTCACCCATTAATCTGCTTTGAACCCCGGCAGGTCGTGCAGCAGGCATAGCCTTTCCGCCTGCCGGGTATTATATGGCTTCACGAAACAAGGGAAATGGAGCAGCAAATCATGCAGACAGCAGATGTCTCAGCTATTAAAGTTGTAAATTCGAATACACTTAAGATTATTGCTATATTATCCATGTTCATCGATCACCTATCGGTATGGCTGGTTCCCTCAGGAACCTCACTGGATATTCTGCTTCACACTATTGGCAGACTTGCCGCCCCCATTATTTGTTACCTGATTGCAGAGGGCTTCGCGCATACTTCCAACTTAAAGAAAATTTATGATACGGCTTTTTCTTTTTTCCTTAGTCTCTCATTTTCCATTTGTGCTCTTCTTCGGTCTATCCTGGTGGCAAGGGACCAGTGTGATCTGGGATTTGCTCATGGGGCTGATTGCACTGTCTATCTGTAAAAATCCCAAGATCCCCTTATGGGGACAGATCTCT
The DNA here is from genome assembly GCF_002264395.1 of Paenibacillus sp. VTT E-133291. Lineage (GTDB taxonomy): Bacteria > Bacillota > Bacilli > Paenibacillales > Paenibacillaceae > Paenibacillus_AQ > Paenibacillus_AQ nitricinens. The sequence goes on along the minus strand of NZ_NFVA01000008.1, from coordinate 99,152 downwards.
TCGGTTGCGGTATGCTGCCTGCTCGCATGGACGGCAGATTGGAATTACATCGGAGTCTTATGGGTCGTGTGTTTTGGTTTGTTCAGAACACGCTTCAGTCTGCAAATGTTTGGCTTTGCACTAATTGGAACTTCCCTTTACATTATTCCAGGCCTTTCGGCATCAGGTTCAACGAGCATCTTCCGTTTCGGCATTCTGCTGGCGATTCCGCTCTTTGCTTTGTACAACGGAACCCGCGGCCGAAAATCCAATCTGATCAAGTATGGATTCTATATATTTTACCCGCTCCATCTAATAGTGCTGTATCTGTTTCGTTATATTTTATTTGAATCATAGATTAAGGAGAACGCTGCATGAAGTGGCTTAGAATAATTAATCATAGGTTCCTAACCTTGACTATATTTACAGCTGTAGTGCTGTAACGCTATCCGCTTGTACCGGCAAGATGAACCCGAATCCGCAAGTAGTAAATAGTCCTGCGCCCACGTTATCTGAGCAAGAAGTCCTGCCTGAACAGCCGCAAGCAACGAGAAGCGAAGAACCCTCGACAGGACTAGTGTACGACGGTAATTTGGAGCTGCCTGTAATTGGTGCTACAGGGTATGCCTCAGTAAGAATGGAGTTGAAAAATTCAGCCGACGTTAATTCCATTACGGTAGCAATAATTGAACCTAGAAGTGCCTTCCAGATTTTAAAGGAAGAGGGGGCATGGTGGCTGGTACAACATCAGGATGTTACCGGCTGGCTGCCGCATGTTTACTGTTTCATTAATCTTCCCGATGTTATTCCGTCTATGATTTATGACAACACCAATACGTATGCTTCACAGTTCAAATCTTCCGGAAAAGCGATTCCCGGTATCACCGATCAGAAACTGTATTCCGGGAAAAGTTACAATAATCGGCTGGCAAAAGAGGAGTTCATCGATCCTGTTCTGTATCAAATGTCAAAAAAAATATACTCCGCACAGCGCATGGCTTTATCTGATGGAAACTCGCTGAAAATTTATGAGGTTTTCCGCCCATATACTGTACAGAAAGATGTTGCCTCTGCATTAAAAGCTCTGGCTGAATCAGATCCTGAAGTGATGGAGGGGATCAATACGCCACCGTGGGGAATAACCTGGTTTATTGTTGATGGAGTATCCAATCACCAAATGGGGTACGGAATGGACGTGAGTTTAGTAGAAATCCAATCAGAGGAGCAAGTAAGGATCGGTGACTACCTTTCCTTGCAAGTTACGGATTATATTGAGTACGTCATGCCAACCTACATACATGAGTTGAGTGGAAGCTCAGCTATATTCACTGCTGCAGTGACTTCAAAAACGCCGGACGCTTGGAGAGGATCGACTTATGCCGATACGATGACAGACCCTGCTAAACAGCTGCAGAAATATTGCACGTCCGCGGGTTTGACTCCGTTGGCCTCGGAATGGTGGCACTTTAACGATCTTGAGGCCAGGGACAGTATCGCAGATCAAAGCGGCGATGGGGAATTTATTATAACGGATATTTACAGTACAGCACCTTTTGCGGAATAATTTGTTGTTGCCCCTCTGGATGATTGGACAGCCAGCCTAGACAGCGGTACTATTAAATTGTGTCATATGTATAGGGAGAGGTTCATTCAAAAAGGATTTAGCTAGGGAGGTAAGTACGCATGTCTGATGAGCATATTAACCATGGGAATAGTCATGAACATAATCATGAGCATAAGTACCGGAAAGATATTATTAACCGTTTGGCAAAAGTCGAGGGGCATTTGCGGTCAGTTAAAGAAATGGCGATCAATGGACGCCAGTGTCCCGATATCCTGCTGCAGATTGCGGCCGTGCAAAAAGCACTGGATGGAGCAGCAAAGCTGCTCTTAAAAGACCATCTGGAGAATTGTGTGGTTGATGCCGTGCATCATGGCGACGAAGCACAGGTGATTGCAGAACTGAATGCTGCGATAAATAGTTACATCCGGTAAAGCTTGTTGATGCCCCTTCTTGTGCCAGTATAGAAGGGGCTTTTTAATAATGTGTAATGGAGTGTATCCCATAAATATTAAATGGTTAATAAAATTTTAAATTATAGATATAAGGTGCATAGAGTGCTCAAATCAACCAAAAAAAAGTCAAGGTTGTTTTTAAAACTTCTGATTATAAGAACTTGTTAATTAGAAATGATCATCGGAATTAAAAAATGAATGATTTAAACAATTATCTTGCAATTAGAGAATCACGGTATAAACCAGATAAATCAGCTCCATTCCTATTTATAGCTGCACCAGTTGGACGGAAGGGTACTAATCGCCGCTTAAATCAAAGATCTATTGAAAAGCTTGTTGAAAAATATGCAATTGCCTTTGGAAAGCCGGCTCTATCGGTGCATGCATTAAGACACTCATTTGCAACTCGATATCATAAGGAGAATAATGATGTACCTAGATTAAAGAATCAACTGGGGCATTCATCTATTCAAACTACTATGATTTACACTCATTTAACTGATGAAGAGATGCGAATTGCAGTTAATAAAATGGATCAATAACAAATATTAAAAGGTGTTATGGATAACTAGCTGTATAAATAATGACACAAATGTGCCTACTTGCTTGGAGTAAATGACACTAAACCACCTACTTGTTTGGTGGGGTGACACAAAACCGCCTACTTACTTGGAGGAATGACACAAAATCATCTACTTGCTTGGTGGAGCTGACAAAATAGATTGATCAAATCATATTTGATTTTATTAACCTCCAAACTTTTTAACTAAAAGAGCTTAAAGTAGGGGGTTTTGTGTCAAAAAGGTAGGGAGTTTTGTGTCGCATTAGATCAACATATTGAAGATCAGTCTTTCTTAGTTATATGATAAAAAGGAGGGTGATCTCATGGACAACGGTACATATTCTTGTCATTCATCGGTACACATTCTTGTCATCCGTCACACACAGACAATAAGAACCAAACAGGGCGTTTTCCAACTCATAGACATATGTACAAAATACGGGTTTTGTGATGAAGTAGTATATAAATTAATGGAGTAAGCCAATTTGATCTATAAATACTGCTTATCAGCTGTCCATTAATGGTTATCGATACAACGTTCAAATGAACGTCCCTTGTATGAACATTATCTTCATCTTTTCTTTTTTATAGAGATCAATTTGTCGCTAACGAGTATTAAACTTTAAAGTGTATCAGAATCTCGGATTTAACTCTGTGTGGTTATATTTATATGTTTATTGTTGGTTGTTCTTTAAGTACCTCTTAAATAAAAAAGCTAATTATTACCATTAATCAACTTATACCAATATCTTCACACATGTTCGGTCTTATAGCTTTAATTTTAAAACAATTCTTCAGCTATCCTTAATTGTCTTTCCCATTCTTTAGTGGCAGCCTCGGCCACTAAAGAACAATTGGATACATTTACCATTTCAACGGCATAGTCACTGCTTACTATAGTATGTCCTCTCATATGTCCAGTTAGAACGCTCGGGTCAATTTATAAGATGTTGATCCAGATGATCCAGATGTTCAACAGCAACGCTCAAAGCCCATTAGGCCAGGAACTTCTGTGGTAATTTTTCAAGTGTCTCTTCAAGTTGATTTCTTAATTCATTATTGTCTACAATTTGCTGCTTATGTTTATTCCATGCATATTCCTCAATGTTCAAGCGATCACTCCCCCATTACAGCACAGCACTCTTTAATTGCTTCAGATCTTCTTTCATAAAAAGTGTGTACCACACTGAAAAAATGTAAATTAGCCAGATTCTACGCGAATAATCACCTTTATTACTCCGATGCTGGATAAACATTTCTTCGATGATATTCATATTGAATATTTCTTCAATACCACTATAGCGTATTTGCTCAAACATTATATCTGAAATCGGGGTCTTAAGCCAATCACGAATCGGTACGGGAAATCCTAATTTGGGGCGATTCACAATTGCGTCCGGAACAATTCCTTCCATAGCTTTACGCAAAGCAAGTTTTGTTGTGTTTTTGCCAATCCGATTGGCGACTGGAATTTTACTGGCCGTTTCAAAAACCTCTTTATCTAAAAACGGGACTCTTAATTCCAATGAATGTGCCATAGAGAGCTTATCTGCTTTTGACAAAATATCGCCAGGTAACCAAAAGTTCATATCAATAAACTGCATTCTTGTCGTAGGATCAAGATGCACTGTCTTATCATAAAAAGGCTTAACGATTTCGGTCGGATGTAAAAAGCTATTTTGAGCGTGTACCGATTCGTGAAGCAAGTTCATCTTTCCGCTTTTGTTAAAGATATTAGCATTACCGAAAAAGCGTTCCTCTAAAGGTGTCAGCCCCCGAAGTAAATAATTTTTTCCATAAAAATGATAAGGATATACGGTTAAAGATTTTCGTAACGTATCCTTTATGAAGTTAGGCATCCATGTAATGGGTCTTAATGCATCCGGCTCTCTATAGATTCGGTATCCTCCGAATAATTCATCAGCGCCTTCCCCCGATAGGACAACCGTGACATGCTCTTTGGCAAGCTGATTAAGATGATAGAGCGCAATAGCAGAAGGGTCCGCAACAGGCTCATCTAGATGCCATACCGTTTTCGGTATACTCTCAAAAAAGTCTTCTGTAGATAAAATGTGAAAATAATGATCCGTCCCCAGTTTGGCTGCCGTTTGATTTGCAATGATAGTTTCATTGTTCACCCCTTCAAATCCAATCGAAAAAGTCTTTGTTGATTCTTCTGCTTTCATCATTGCAGCTATAGCTGTGGAGTCAATTCCACTGGACAAAAAACACCCTCTATTCACATCACTTTGTAAATGAAGATTTACAGACTCTTTCAATTTCCATTGAATTTCTTCCGCATAGTCTGCTAAGGATCGTTTTACCGGATGAAAATGGGGTTCCCAATATTTCTCGATCTTCATTTCACCATTCGAGTTAACAAAGATACGCTCTGCAGGGCCTAATTTATGAATATGTTCAAACATCGTATCGGGTTGCGGTACATACTGAAAAGTTAAGTAGCTAAATAAGCTTTGATACTGAAGTTTTCTAGGCACTCCTTGCACGGCAAGAATGCTTTTGATTTCTGAAGCAAATAAAAGGTTATTCTCATCTTTGTAATAATAAAAAGGCTTAATACCGAAATGATCTCTAGCAGCAAAAAGGGTTTGTTCCTTAAGATCCCAAATCGCAAAACTAAACATTCCACGTAGATGATGGACACATTCCTTGCCGTATTCCTCAAATAAATGCAAGATAACTTCTGTATCTGATTGTGTTTGAAAATGATGTCCCTTTAGCTTAAGCTGATCTCTTAGTGTTTTATAATTATAGATTTCACCATTAAAAACAATCCACAGGGACTGATCTTCATTCGTCATCGGCTGATTCCCATCACGTAGGTCTATAATGGACAACCTCCGAAAACCGAGTCCAATGCGAGAATCAAGCCATACTCCCTCATGATTAGGACCTCGATGATTCATTGCACCTGTCATTTGTTTTAAGGTTTCTTCTTGCGGGGGGTGTCCATTACATTTTAGTATTCCTGCTATTCCGCACATGCTATGTTAGTCCTTCCTATAATAAAGATTAAGGTTTAGAGTGCCCACAAATGCGTTGATCAATCATTTTTTGTTGCTTATCATTCATATAAAAAAACGCCGAAGGATTCACTAAACGAATCGTTCGACGCTTTCTCATTTATGCTTATTTGGTTTCATTCATAAAGCTTCTGAAGTTCTCTACGATTTCTTTCGATCGAGTATGGTGTAAATAATGATCTCCTTCAAACATCAACATCTTCCCATGTAAGGAATCCTTGATCTGTTCTTCATGTAAAGCTGCCCAACCCTCAACATCCGAATTATCTTTTACTAAGAAGAAAATCACGGGAAGATCTTTAGGGAACTTTAATGTTTCGGTAGCTTTAAAATTACTAGGGAAATGCTCTGCTTCGTTAATGATGTTTGGGTTCATCATGTTTTTAAGCGTAATCATTCTATTTTGTTCTTTCGTTTTATCATCCACATTTGGCGAGAGGATTTGGTTAGGATCGATCTTAACCAGCAATCTGTAGAACCCTGATTGTTTAAGTGTTTTTAAGGCTGCAGTTGGAAGCGCCTCGCCTGCTCCTTGTGCCGGTACACTGCTGTCGATTCCCACGAATGCACTGACTTCGTTTTTGTATTTGTTCACATAGTCCAGACCATAAATCCCAGAAATAGAATGTCCCATCAGAATATAACGGTCTATTTTTAATTGTTGTAAAGCTTCATGAAGTTCACTCACTATATTATCGACCGTTCGTTCTTTTTCAGTGATATCACTTAACCCATACCCAAATGGCTCAATTACTACCACTTTGTAGAATGGAGATAGCTCGTCAACTAGCGGTTTAAAATCAATTCCTGGGGCTGCCGTTCCGAAACCTGGTAGTAATACTACCGTTTCTTCGCCTTGACCTTGAATCATGACATTCATGTTTTTTCCGTCTACCGGTATTAGCTGACCATAGGATTCAATTTTGCCTTTCTCTATTTTGTTGCTGACCACATTAACTGTAAATACAGTGGCTAGAAATACTACGATTAGTACGATAATAACTACTACTACTTTAAGTAACAAGAACAATGCTTTTTTCATCTGTCATCTCCCGCTCCCCATATGTTTATATCTTATCTTCTGTCCATTTCATTCTAACCATCCAGTCTTAGATCCTGTGTAACACAAGATTAATTCAGTCTTAATTCTCAACCACAACTAAAGAAATAGAATTAAGCTTCCGTTAAGATAACTTTTTATAGATAGGATTCCTCTTCCGCCCATTAGATATCACATAAAAAAACACCTTTAGATATTTGCTGATTAGCCCATAGGACCATTCAACAATATTCTAAAGGTGTCCATCCATTTCATTAGTTAAATATTAGTTCAAAGTTTCTTTACGCGATAAACGAATCTTTTCAGGTGTAACATCATTTCCCTCAGGATCTACAATCGTCACTCCCGATAGACTGTTACGAACTTGTCCACGAATTTCACGTAGGTAATCTTCACGCAAAGCGATTTGCTCCACCCATTCACTTTTTGTCAGACCTTCTTCACGTTCTTTCCTGGCTAGTTCATTAATACGAGTCAAACTGGTAATCATCTATGTTCCTCTTTTCTAAGTTTTGATTAGCTTGCTAATAAATTTACAACCATCTGTTTCATAAGCCTTCTTAATAATAAACGTTCTTCGGGTAGAATTCCTGTTAATAATTTATCCAGTTGCTTATTCCATATACGTTCCACAGGTTCACAAAGATTACGTCCGGCTGGAGTTAGATACACTCGGCTTACTCTGCCATCTTCAGGATCTCTTTTTCGAACAACAAACCCATGACTCTCAAGTGATTTCACCATATTCGTAATGGTTGGAGGCTCACAATTCAGACTTTCGCTTAACTGGATCTGTGTCATTCCATCTGATCTCCATAACCGGCATAATAACTGTTCTTGGCCCACATGAAGATTAAATTCTCTAAGCAATGCTGCATAATCTCTACGCATTTCCGCTGAAATTCTATCCAGTAGTTCTCTTATCTCATCTTCAATCACAGCTTGTTCCCCCGAACCACCTTACAAATTAATTAGCAAGCTAATTATATCATGTTTTTAAGAGGATTTCAAAGGTTGATGATCTTTAGATGTCACCCACCAACGAATCCTCTTTAGGTTGGAGCTTTATGGTATAGAAATGTTCTTCAATTACTGTTTTGCGGGAGCCTCACTTCAAAGATTGTACGCACCACACTGCTTTGCGCAGATACGGTTCCATTATGCTGCTCTACTATATTTTTTGTAATAAACAAGCCAAGTCCCGTACTTCCTGTTGGATGTGATCGAGCAAGATCGCCCGTGTAAAACATATCAAAAATACGTGGAAGCTCTTCCGGTTCAATACAATTTCCATAGTTGATCACTTCAACGACTACCTCGTTAGCGTCCAAGTAACCGTGAATATCAATAAACTGGCCGTCGTTTCCGTATCGGGCCGCATTCGTTAGAAGGTTCTCAAATACACGTGCTAACAATTCCCCGTCACCGTAAATCTTCAGTGGCTGTGTCATATCCAATCTGGAGGTTAGACCATTTTTCTCAAAGACTGGATATAATTCTTCATTTAATTGTAAGAGAAGCTCACTGAGATCAATCGAGGATTTCTCAAGCTTAAGCTTGCCATAGTTCATTCTTGTAATTTCAAACAACTCATCGATTAATTTTTCCAAACGCTGAGATTTGGTATAAGCAATCGTAGTGTAATGCCTGGCCTGTTCTGGGGTTAATTGATTGTCTTTCAAAATAAAATCCAAATAACCAATAACCGAGGTTAGGGGTGTACGTAAATCATGCGCTAGATTCAGCACGAGTTGATCTTTACTGCTCTCGGCAATGTCTCCCCGCTCAATGGCTTCTTGCATATTCTCAATGGCTAGATTGAGATCATGACCAATCATCCCAAATTCATCTTTGGAGGGGATATCTACTCGTTCGGAGAAATCACCTGACGCTAGCTGATGAATCCCCTTTGAGATTTCTTTGAAATATTTTGCATAAGGTTTAGTAAATAAGAAGAAAAATAGAATGGCTAGTGGTATAAAGATAATTAAAAATGTATTCACATCTCCAATATCTCTTATAACATAGCGAACTTGGGTTAGTGGATTCTCAAACTTCACCTCAGAGTGATAATATCGCTGGAGCGCCTTATAGATTAAAAAGGTTATCCCACCGGATACTAGCATACTGGCCATCAGCAGCATAATCATTTTTGTACGAAAGCTATAAATCATTTTAGGCATTGGATGTATACCCTTCCCCTACAGTATTTATCTTGTAGTGATAATGGTATATGAATTCAATCTAAATCTCAAATTATTAACATCACAGATCCTTCTTCTCAAAAATCCGCAGTGAAATGAGATAAGAACAACTGAGCAAGAACACGTAAGCCAGTCCTAGTATGATATAAGGAATAAAGCTAGACTTCACGCCAAAGCTCTGCCAGTTCTCTAGGTTAGGAAACCATTGAAGCAAACTACCGATCACATTTGGACCAACCATTATAATCATCATAAAAACGAGATTAACTACTTGCGTTCCTTTAGCCCCTAACCAGTAATGAATCGGTAAATAAAGCATGGCGAGAAGTGGGAAAATGGATATCGTAATACCAACCTCTTGCCAAAAATGAGGGGTTACCTCTTTACCTGTCATAATAATCAGGAGATAGGTAAAGGCCGTTGCCGCTAGCCCAACAAGAGCATACGGAAGGATTGAGAAGTATTTGGCACGGACAAGCTCTTGTCTCCGCACAGGGAGATTAACGAGAAGCCGTTGCGTCATCTGCTGAGTATCCATAGAACAGGAGCTTATCAGCAACAGCATGGGTGGCATTACCGTAAATAAACTGAAGCTATGATAGTTCGAGTAAGCTATAAAAATAAAGAAAGGGATTAGCAGCATCAGAAATTTACGCAGAAGAATGAAGTCTTTTTGAATAAGATACAATGAATGATACACTATAAGTCCTCCTTAGCTTATAACGCTTCCCTGCTAAACAATCGTAGTGAAATCTTATATGAGAAGTACAAGATGAATAGATAAACGATCCCTATTAAACCTGTCTGCACCGGATGATCCTGCAGCTTTATTTGGGTTATTGTTAAGAAAAATGATGAATTGGTGAGTGAAGATCCAGCACTTATCGTGGTTATCGTCACAACTACATTAAAAAGGATATTAAAGTGATAGTTCTTGTAACCAAGCCAATAATGGATCGGCAAATAAATAGATGCAGCTAAAGGGATCATAAGTAACGTTAAAGATACCCCTATCCAATAAACCGGGCTAATGGAATATCCAAATGAACTGGAAATTAGAAACAAAGCTAAAGAGCAAACCAAACCGATGAAACAATAAGGAATCAGTGATAAATATTTAGCCAAGACAATTTCATGCCGACTTACTGGCAGTCCTATAACAAACTTTGTGTTGTTATTCTGTGCATCCATTGAACAGGAGTATACGAGTAATAGTAAAGATTGAAAGGTAGCAAACATACTGGAGCTATCCAATTGTACATATGCAACAAACAAAATACTTAAGAGAAATAAAGGGATGAAATTCCGCAGGAGAGTAATGTCTTTACGAATCAACAGCAAGAGATTAAACATACAAAGCGTTTCCCTTTACCGTAAAATACATGATTTCTTCCAGAGTAGGTGTCTCGCATATGGCATGCTCTCTAAAGAATCGTTCCCCCTCAGAGCGATTGTTCAGAAGACCCTCGAAACCAACTTCAGTCTCTCTAAGCCCGATGAACCATTTTCGCACATCCCGATCAAGTAACTCCTTATTGCCTTTTACCAGCATATATTTATTAGGGAGAGATTCTTTCATCTCATTAAAAACTAGCCGCCCCTCATTCACAAAAACAATATAATCCGCTATCCGGTCTAAATCAGTCGTGTTATGCGTGGAGAAAAGAATAGATTTCTGCTCATCCTGGATATGCTCACTAAGCAGATCCAGCAGTTCTCTTCGGAATATGGGATCAAGACCCGCAGTAGGTTCATCCATGATGAGCAGATCTGCACCGTGCGATAAAGCAATGGCGAGCGAATACTTCATTTTCATCCCTTTGGAGAGTTCTTTAATCTTTTTCCGCGGGGAAAGCTTGAACATCTCTATGTATTTCCTATAAGTCTCTTTATCCCACTGACTATAAAAGGGGGCAATCATCTTACTCATCTGATCGATGGTTAATTGCTCGTAGAAGTAATTCTCATCGGAAACATACCCAATTCGATCTTTGTACTTTGCATTCTTTATGGACGTTTCTTTGCCAAAAATCTCGATTTTTCCTTGGTCGGGTTGTACCATACCCATCATCATTTTAATTAAAGTTGTTTTCCCTGCCCCATTGGGTCCAATTAGCCCCGTGATATACCCTTCCTTAATACCGAACGTAAGTTCGCATAGGCTAAAATGGCCATATTTTTTAGATATTTGATTCAATTGAATAACATCGTTCATTCTGTCTCCTCCTCATAAAGCAATTTCAACATCTCACTGAACTCAGCAAAATCAATCCCTAACAGCTTGCTCTCGTCAATAATCTCCTTCATTTTGTTCTCCATGATCCGTAGCCGCTGCTCACGAATAAACTCCTGATCTGCACCAGAAACAAAGGAACCTTTTCCCACAATGGAATTGATAAGCCCTTCCCTCTCCAGCTCTTCGTAGGCTCGTTTCGTTGTGATTACGCTAATCTGCAGCTCTTTGGCTAACAGCCGAATAGAAGGTAAAGGCGTACCTGAGACTAACTCTCCTTGTAGAATCATCTGGCGGATCTGACTGACAATCTGTGCATAGATGGGTTCACCGGAAGTGTTGGATATCAATATGTTCATGAACTCGTGCCCTCACTCCTAGTTTATCTGTATTCAATGTATATATGTAATATATACACTATACTCATTATTGTCAATGATCTTTCAAATCCACACAAAACAAGCCGATTCCTATGAACTCAGGGTCAGCTTGCTTGGCATACAGCGTATCTAATCATCTTCACATCAATCCAGCACTTCTTAAAAAGCGGTTAACAATGTCTATCTGATAGCGAATACGAAGATCACGATCAAGACTCCAGCAGGTTTCCACAGTAAATGCCTTCGCTCCTATGATACGGGAGACGGCTGCACGTGACGACCCGGGGCGCTCTCGTAAACGGATATTAAAATGATAAGAAGTATTAGCGATTGTACGATTAATGTCCTTTATAATACGTCTTGCTGTAGCCATACCTCGGCTCCCCGGCTTAATGATAATAGATTGACCAAGTCGTTTAGGATTTCTTTGAGATAAACCGTTCGCTTCATGAAGATCTAGATACCAGGTGGGTCGATAACGTCGTACTAATTGAAGCAAGGCTATGGATATCGTATGTTTGGCAGATCCATTGCTAGTACGTGGAAACGTTCGGTTCAAATCTGGTACGCCTCGAATTCGTTTGCGATAAGCTTTTTGATTCATGAGGGGTACAATAATAAGCGTACCTCGGTAAATATATAGTTCTCCTTGTCTTATGCGATTCACGATGTTTTTAGCAGCACGTATGCTTGCCGTTTCATTCCCGTGTATACCGGACACCACCATAAATACAGGACCAGGGAGCCCACCTCTGATCACATAATAAGGGGTGGCATGGGATGTGGACGCTGCTAAGGTATAATTCTCAATGATCATCATGCTTCACCTCCGCATTTAGGTGTCCATATATGTGTATTCCGTAAGAACCCAGTTGTCCTAGACAGATAAGCAAAAAAAAGCCTGATTTCTCAGGCTTTAGAATTATAAAATCGTAGCAATATGAAATTTTATTTATACGCTGGCAACCAGTCTCCATGGGCTGTAATTAGCTCATCACACATATTCGTAATGTCATCCATCGACAGTTCGGCGGCAGTGTGCGGATCGAGCATAGCTGCGTGATATATATGCTCTCTCTTATGCGTAATCGCTGCTTCGATCGTTAACAATTGTGTATTAATGTTCGTACGATTTAGTGCGGCACACTGCGGAGGAAGATCTCCCACGAAGGTCGGAGTGACGCCGCTTCTGTCTACAAGGCATGGAACTTCTACACAAGCTTCTTTCGGAAGATTGGTGATAAGACCTGTATTCATAACATTACCACCGATTTTGAAAGGCACATTCGTTTCGATAGCTTCCATAATATATGAAGCATATTCATGCGAACGTTCATGTACAAGCTCTTTATTATTTACTAATTCTTCACGCATTAGCTGCCAGCGTTCAATTTGATCTACACAGCGGCGTGGGTACTCGTCGAGTGGGATTTGAAACCGTTCGATGAGCTCAGGATAATTACGTTTGATAAAATAAGGATGATACTCTGCGTTATGTTCTGAAGACTCCGTAATGTAGTAACCAAATTTAAGCATCATTTCATAACGAACCATATCCCCGTGATGCTCTTTCTGCTTCTCGGCAGCGCGACGTTTGATTTCCGGATATAAGTCCTCTCCGTCCTTCGTAACCTCAAGTAGCCAAGCCATATGGTTAATCCCGGCAATCTTAGCCTGTACACCCGTCTGATCCATTCCCAGATGCTCGAATAAGCCTGGAATACAGTGCTGTACGCTATGACATAATCCAACAGTCTTCACACCACCATAAGTGTTCATCACATTGGTCAATACTGCCATTGGATTCGTATAATTCATGAACAGAGCATCTGGACAAACCTCTCTCACATCTGCAGCAAAATCAAGCATAACAGGAATCGTGCGTAAGTTGCGGAAAACACCACCGATACCAACCGTGTCCGCAATTGTCTGACGTAAGCCATATTTCTTCGGAATTTCAAAGTCTGTTATGGTACAAGGATCGTAACCCCCGACCTGAATCGCATTAATCACATATTTAGCTCCGCGCAAAGCTTCCTTACGATCCGTATAGGATTTCACGATACAAGTACTGCCACTACTTGCTTTTATATTACTCAGCATATTCTCGGAATCTTTTAGGCGCTGAAGATCAATATCATATAGGGCAAGCTCAAAGCCTTGAAGGGCTGGAGTTCTCATGCAATCTCCTAAAACGTTCTTTGCAAATACAGTACTTCCCGCTCCGATAAATGTAATTTTGGACATGTGAAATATTCCTCCTTAAATAGTGAGCTCTACGGTCCCGACATCGTTAACGACACAGAAAATATCGATAATTTTCCTTATAAACACTAGAATATCAGAGGGTATCCGTCTCTCTCTTCACTATTCACTATAAATGAGAGCGATCTCAATGAGTATGGATAAATACAATTCATATATGGATGTTTGTTGCATTTATGTGGTACGTCCTATAATCTATATGTAATTCAAATCAGTTATAGGAGGTCAGAAGCAAATGGCTTCAGAGCATTATCATTTCACAGCAGGGTTTAATCTTGCTCCAGATGAAATCGACCTGACTGTATTGTTCAGCGGAGAAGGTAAACCGGTCCCAGGACATAAGATGGGGCCTTCTGTTCACGATTACTACCTTATACATACCGTAATGGATGGTAAGGGAGTGTTTCAGAGTGAAAGTAACTCTCAGGTATGTGGTGCAGGAGATACCTTTGTTATATTCCCAGGGGCATTATTCAGCTATCAGGCAGACATGGAACAGCCTTGGACTTATGTATGGGTAGCCTTGCAAGGAGAAGCCGTTCAGCAGCTATTTAAAGAAGTGGGGATTACACCGGACAAGCCGTTAATACACTTAGATAATCTTTTAGAGATACATAACTTGTATGAACATATTCGTTTTTCCTTCCAGCAGTCTGCTTATCCAAGGTTGGAAAGTTTGGAGGCTTCTGGGTGGATGCGCCTTTTGGTGCACAAATTCGGCCTTGCGAACATAGGTTCGCTAACCCCTAATTCCGCACATTTACCGGATGTTATCGACCGCCAGATCAATCAAGCGATCCGCTGGATCTCTCTCCAATTTCATCAACAGATCAGTATCGACCACATGGCATCCTCGCTTGGTTATCATAGGGCTCACCTCTCTAAGGCCTTTAAGCAAAAGATCGGAATGTCACCCAAGCAATATTTGTTAAAGGTTCGCATGGATAAAGCAAAGGAACTGCTTGGAGGAACGCTCACCATCGACCAGGTATCCTCTTCGGTCGGTTTCAATGATGCGTTATATTTCTCCAAGCAGTTCCGTAAGTGGAGCGGTATGTCCCCCAGTGAATATCGAAGCCATCTTCGATCGGGCATATGATTGCTTATGGGTTATTTCATGGCTTTTGATAAAATCGAGGTGACAAACATTGTCTTTCCTTCACAGTAAGCATCCCTATCGTAGCGGTGTTATTCCGCCAGACGCTGTTTGACTTCTGCATATGCTTGACGCGTTACCGCCATTTGAACGGAGATAGTCAGCCTTCAATGGAAGTACTCCCCACATGCTCTATCGTAACAATGAGGTCGCCAACATAAGATAACAACTGAACTCTAATTCTATTGAATTCTACCTTCCACTCGGGGTCATACGGGACAACTCTTACCATTTCCGCCTTCAGATTGATGCTCATGCACCTCCTGCGTTTAATGCCTTCTTCTCAATTCCTCTATAGACTATCCATATGCATATAGCGGCCACAATTAGCATTCCACCCATCAGACAGACGCCATTCCAGCCCCAATGCTGCCATGCAAAGCTTCCAAGTGTTGATCCAATTGCGCCACCTGTAAAAGTGCTGACCATAAACACAGTATTTATTCGGCTGCGGGCCGCCGGCTCAAGTGCATAGATCCGTGTTTGGTTACTAACCTGTGACCCTTGTACGCCAAGATCCAGAATAATAACACCGGCAATCAGGCTCCAGATTGTAAATCCAGCTAAACCGAAGAAGCCATAAGCAATCAATGTCAGCAACAGTAGTATACCTACTATCTTTTTCGGTGCGATCCTGTCAGCTAACCTCCCGATAAATGGAGCACCCGCAGCACCTGCTACACCGATCAACCCAAACAAGCCTGTGATAGAGCTACTATAGTGGTAAGGTTCACCTTCTAAAAAGAAAGCCAGTGAAGTCCAGAACACGCTGAAGCCACCAAACATACAAGCCCCAATCAGTGATGCTTCACGAAGCGTCGAATATCTGCGAATCAAATTCCCCATTGATTTCAGTAGATCCGTATAGGATGAATTATTTTCTGGTTTCGTCTTTGGAATTAGTTGGTATAAGATAAGGGATAACAATAGCATTATAACTGCAGCAATCCAGTACATCGCTCTCCAGCCGAACATATCTCCTATAATTCCGGATATCGTTCTTGCCAGCAAAATACCAAAAAACAGCCCGCTCATTACGGTTCCAATAACCTTACCTCGTTCTTCTGGCAGAGCGAGCTCTGCGGAGAGAGGAATGATAACCTGCGGCACCACCGTAGTTATGCCAATAGCAAAACTGGCAATATACATCCAAATAAGGTTCTGAGCTGTAGCAAAACCAACGAGTGATAATGATACGGCAATAAGAAGTCCGGATATTAGTGTTCTTCGTTCACGAATGTCGCCCAACGGAACAAACAATAACATCCCAAGCGCATAACCGATCTGAGTAAGCATCGATACATATCCTACTGCGTTAGAGGATGCATGGAAGGTTCGTCCAATATCGGCCAGAAGGGGCTGATTGTAATACATATTTGCCACGCTTAATCCTGATGCAATAGCTAATATAAGTATGAATTGCTTAGTTAGGCCTCCTCCTACACGAACTGCAGCGGGTGTGATAGATTGTGTCATGAAATTTCTGTGCCTCCGATTACGTATGCTGCATCAAACAGCAAGCTTTATTTCCCTAATACATTATAGCAGTCACTGTCAAGCTTACGTATTTCTGCGATATAATAATCATCCAAATATATATGATCTACATAAGTACAATTTATATTTGATTCTATTTAGCGAGGAGTTAATAACATGCACCAGAATGACCGAATTATGACCAAATTGCGCAAGGAACCCTTGAAGAATGTCAGTTTATTAAAAATGCTAACCTCATTCCAGAAAGTCATGGCGTCTCATCTTGTGGAGCAAGGAAGTCAATGGGGTGTTTTATTGCTTCTTCCTGGCTCAGCCTACGCATATGATCATAGAGTATATCCTCAAGCGGATTACATCGTATTTATGGATTACAGCAGCCCAGATGTATTTCCGGCTCTGTTTCAATTGCTGCCTCCGCAAGCAAAATTTGTTTTTAAACTGCAAGACGTGAACTACACAGAGGCCTTATCATCACAATTTTCAATGGAGAAAGTCCGGGGGTTCTACTCATACAGTACAGTTGAGGGGCAAATCTTTCCGAAGGACGAAGAAATTGTTATCAGTCATGTGGTTGACGACAGATTAATTCCGCTATGGGCCGCTAATCATTACACGAAAGATGAAATAGAAGACTATTTTCAAAATGGTGCTTTTTCCGTGTCAATTTTCCTAGACGGCAATCCGGTCAGTACCTGCCTAGCGTTCCGTAATGAAGAAACCATCTGGGAAATCGGCGCTCTACATACATTAGAATCCTCACAAAGAAACGGGTATGCGAAAAAGGTGGTCCAAACCGCCATACAAGAAACGTTAGAACGAGGGTTTATTCCACGCTATCATGTGCTTGAAACAAATCAAGCGTCCATCAGACTAGCTGAATCTATTGGACTCATTCCTTGTGTACAGCTTGAACACTGGATTAACTACATCCAATAACACGCTTGATAGGAGGTGATTTGAATGAGTTATGTGCCGAACGAGAATCAAAACTATTATCCTCCCCCGCCCCCACCAACACCGATGAATGGCAAATCAATTGCTGGTTTCGTTTTAGGAGTACTTTCCATAATTGTTCCTTATATCGGATTTTTGTTAGGGATTGTAGCGGTTATTCTGTCTGCCCTATCCCTTAAAGAAATACGGATTCGGTATGAGCAAGGAAGAGGCTTAGCTATTGCGGGTCTGGTATGCGGGATTGTCGGCACTCTACTTTACGCCATATTAATTTTATTTTTCGTTATTTTTATATATGCAGCAGCAAATTACCCCCATTACTGATCCACAGAAGAAAAGGATCTCTATAGCCACCCTAATGGCTGCAGAGATCCTTTTTCCAATCCTATGAACCATTCAGTAGGTTCCATTATTAAGCTGCTGGCGATACTCCGTCGGAGTTACTAGGAACCGCTTGCGGAACATCTGTGTAAAATGCCGCATGTCCTGATATCCAATACGTTCGGCGATTTCTGCCACCTTAAGCTTCGAGTTTACAAGCAGTAGCTTTGCTTGTTCCAAACGTAAGGATGTCACGTATTCCTTATAGCCTTGACCCGTCTTCTGTTTAAATAATTGACTGAAGTAAACCGGATTCAGAAATACAACGGAGGCAATCTTTTCTAAAGTAAGGTCTTCGAAATAGTGTTCTTTTACATATTGCAATGCGATGTCGATGGCTTTTTCGCCACTACCTTTCGCTGGCGTTAAATCCAACACTTGCGAATTCACTGCCTCTCTTAAGCTCGTTACGATCTGAGGTACAGTATTTATATCGTAGCTAAGTCCGGAATGGATCATTTGGAAGGGTGTTTTTAAATATTGCTTCAAATAGGTACGCCCATCTTCCAGAAAAGTTTCTAATCGTGCTTCTTCTCTTAAGGTGATTAATCCCAGCAGACTCTGGCGGTCATAGCTGACTACAAACCCGCTCCCGTCCCGATCTATCAGCTCAGTTAACACATTTTCTACAATAAAATGTTCTATCCGAATGTTTTTATCACCCGCATCCATTTGGAGCAAAATCAAATAGAAACATTGATGATCTTCTATTAATTGGCTGATGTCTAAATTACCGAGATTAAAACCAGAAGCGAGCCTCTGAAATACACCTTCTCTTAAATATTTGAGACTTGACCTTAATCGGTCTTCATCTTTAATAAATTTATGATCCTGCTCTATTTCTAGCGATAAGTTACTTATAATCTCAAGTAGCTTGCTTTTACCGATCGGCTTAAGTAGATAATCTCTCGCTCCAAGACGAACAGCCTCCTGTGCATAGGCAAACTCACTGTGTGCAGAGATGACTACCCATTTGACATAAGGATACCGCCGCTTAGAAATCCTCATGAACTCTAGGCCATTCATACCGGGCATAAGAATATCAGTTAAGACCATATGGATGGACTGTTCCTCCATAATCTTGACAGCTTCTTCTGTGGACGCAGCCACATGTACACAATAATCTGGATAGATACTTCTTATAGTGCGCTTAATGCCTTCTCGGATCACTCGTTCATCATCAGCTATGAGAATGTTCAAGACTATGCTCTCCTTCCTGCGGAATCGGTAGCATGATAGCAACCTCAGTTCCTTCTCCAGGTAAGCTTCGAATCACAAGACCATAGGATTCTCCGAACATATGCTGGAGCCGCCGGTGCAGATTTTGAAGACCTATCCCCATTTTTCCATTTTCTTTCGTTGTTGCCCGATCCAAGGATTCCACCAGCGCATTCAGCTTTTCTGCATCCATACCTTTGCCATTATCTTGAACAACGATGTTCAGTACTCCAGCTTCTTCAATTACACTCACCTTCAGAATACCTTGACGGTCGAGCGATTCCAAGCCATGTTTTACAGCATTTTCAATAACCGGTTGTACAGTCATCTTGGGAAGGCGAACCTCAAGCCATCGTTCATCTATATTGATCTCAATCCGTAGACGACCTTCCAGTCGGATAGAAATTATATTTAGATAGTGTCCAATTTGTTCCAGTTCTTCTCGTAGTGTGACTTCTACGTCAACTTCCCAATGACTACTGTACCGGAACATCGAAGATAGCGAGAGAACAAGTTCACCCAGCTGCTCATTCCCTTCCTCATCCAGCATCCAATAAATCATATCCAAAGTATTGTATAGAAAATGTGGGTTCACTTGAGATTGCAAGGCATGAAGCTCAGCATTCTTCTCACTGACGGAAGAAAGTTTCACCCGCTCGATCAGTTCTTCGATTCGGCGAACCATCCGATTAAACGAAGCAACAAGAATATTAATCTCTTGATAAGAAGAAACATTCACCATTCCCCGAAAATTCCCGATCTCCACTTGCTTCATCTCTCGAATCACCTTTTTAAGCGGCAAAGAAATCGTTCGTGAAACCATAGAAGCTATTAAAGTAGAGACGAGTACAAGAATCGAAAATACAATGAACAGATAACGTTTCATCTCTACCAACTCTACATTTAGGTCACGATTAGGAGTGATACTAAGCACCCACCAACCAGAGAAGGACAGTTTAGAAGCGACAAGCAGACGACTTGCTGTCTGTTCGACCACAACATTCTGGGAGTTCTGTAAAGACGGGAGCTGAGTTAAATCAGGTTCCTGATCTTCGGCAGAGGATACGAATCGTCCATCCTGCGACATTAAATACACCTGGCTATGCTCACCCAGCTTCACATTATCTAGCGCATCCAGAACAGGCTTCGGATTCGTCTCGTACAGAACAATGCCAATCGGTTTGTGTTCATTGAGATCGTAAATCTGACGGCCAAAGGCAAACACAGGACTATCCTCTACTTGATCGATAAGAGAATGTTCATAGACGCCGAGCCAGACCATTTTACCGGAGGAAGCTTGCAGCTGATGGTACCAATCTTCCTTCATATAATCGGGATCAACCACATTCATATAATTTCCGTAATTATAAATCTTACCTTTATCTGTAATGACATGAATACCTACGAGATCATCCCGAGAATAAAATATAGCTCCTAGAATATTGGTAATTGTCTGTTCATTGATGTAAGCTACCGCCGGCTCAGTGCTTGTCTCATTAATCAAACGTATCAGTTCAAAGTTATTGCTGAGTGATTTAGAGAGACTATCATACCCTTTGTACAATAAGCTGAATAGATCCGCCGTCTGGGCGACATTCTTCTGCGACAAATCACTTATTTTCTCATGAAACTGTACAGTTGTCCGGTTGTAATAGAGCAGACTCACAATTAATAGAATGCTAGACATACAAAAAAGAAACAGCAAAAACAATCGATGGTGGATGGAATGAAAGCTGTTTTTCAAAAAGGCTTCCCTCCTCAAACTCATCTGTCCTGCTGCTTCTTCATTATAATTCCATTATTGTAATTTGCAATATAGAGTTATCCTTTTACTGCTCCCGCCACCATTCCTTTTGTAATCTGATTGGATAAGAAGAAATAGATTAAAATGACGGGTAACGCACCCATCACTAGAAATGCACCGATATTTCCATAGTTTACAGAATACTGACTAACGAATGTGTACACGCCAAAGGGCAAGGTCTTCAATTTCTCGGAGGAAATGAAGGTGGCCGCTAAGATATACTCATTCCAAATGTTGATGAACGTTAGAATACACACAGTCATTACCGGTGGCACGGATACAGGAAGAATGATCGCGCGGAAGATCCGATATACGCTCGCCCCATCTATAAAGGCCGATTCTTCGATTTCATGCGGAATGCTCTTCATAAAGCCACTTAATATAAACACCGCTATAGGAGTAGAAAAAGCTACATAAGGTAATATGAGCGATAAATGCGTATTCAGAATATGCATATTTTTGAAAATGATCATCAGTGGTAGCAAAGTGGCCTGCATGGGAATCATCATCCCCATTAAGAAAATCGTCATGACCAAGTTGCCGTAACGCCAACGGAATCGAGAAATCGCGTAAGCTACCATGGAGCTAAGCAGGATAACGAAGATCATCGTTACACCAGTAACCAATACACTATTTGATAAATACTTTAGGTAACTACCTGACTTATAAGCCTCGCTATAGTTATGCCACTGAAATACTTTAGGAAATGAGAAAAAACGTCCTCCCAAAATCTCCTCATTGGTCTTCAAGGAATAAAGCATTAGCCATAGAAGAGGATATAGCTGGGTAACGACAGGAATCGCAAAGAGAAGATACACGAGTCCTTTCTTGAAATATAAGAACGTATGAGTTCCACTTATTACATTATCCTTATATTTCTCGCTTAAGCGCTTACCGTCCTTGTAAGGACGCTTTGGGCGTTTATGCTTGACATTCCGCATAATCGCGCACTCCTTTGCTAACTGAATTTTTTCTCAAGCTTATTAAAGATCGTATTTATGCTAGCAGTAAACACTAGGCACAGTATGACCAAGAAAGAAGCGATAGCACTACCATAGCCATATTTAAAGGATAAGAATGAACTGTTGTACATATGTGTGGAGATAACATCTGTAGCATGAGCGGGTCCACCGGCTGTCATGACCATTACGAGATCAAAAGCCTGCAAAGACCCTATAAAGGCGAGTACGATAGATATTTTAAAGATTGGAATAATCAGCGGAAAAGTAATGTATCGATCGGCTTTGAATCCGTCAGCCCCATCAATCTTTGCCGCTTCATACAGCTCATCCGGAATATTCTGAACACCGGTATATTGAATCAGCAAATGGTAGCCGAAATATTGCCATAGAGATACTGCATAAAGAGCGAACATCGCAATTTTAGGTTCTGTGATCCAATTGTGAGTCCAGCTATCCAGCCCAAGAGAGATCAGGACACCGTTCAACATCCCTCCCATGGATACCGGGTCATAAATCGTTTTCCAGAGCTGTCCAATGATAACCACCGACAAAATAACCGGCGTAAAGTAAATAGAAACTAAAGTGTTTCCTTTTCTCACGTACCGGTTTAGAAGGACAGCCATCAACAAACAAAATGGAATTTCCACCATGGAAGCCACAGCATAGAGTAATGTTCTCCTTACAGAGGGCCAAAATACCGGATCATGAAAAAACATATCTTTGAAATTAGCAAGTCCAGCAAACTTCGCAGTCGTAATTCCGTCCCATTTTAGCAATCCTGTATAAAAGGATACTAGAATAGGAGCAAACACCAAGCACACATACAAAAGCAGGCAAGGTAACACGAAGACGGCGATTGTGCGCGCTGGAACCTTTAGTACCTTCATTATTTCCGCCCCCTAGAATGTAAACACGATGCGAAGAAGCGTTTAAGCACCCTCGCATCGCGTTTTGGAAACCTTCTTATTTATTTGCTTCAAATGCGGTTTGATGTTCTTTAGCTACTTGAGCGGAATCCACTTTTTGAACAAAAAGATTTTGGATACTGCTGAGATGGACTTGTGCCGTAGCTGGGTTCATAGTGTTGTCAAAGGCCAAGTCGCCACCTTTAACCTGATTGAATAATCCTGAAACGTTGATCGCCAGATCAGAGTAACCTGCGGCTTTCAGGTCTCCATCCACTTTTTGACCAATCCCTACAGCATTTTTGAGTTCAAATTGCTTTTTAGGATAGTTAAGTGTGAAGAAGTTTAAGAAGTCTTTGGTTTCTTGTAAATGCTCACTGTTCGCAGAAATTGCAAAGGCGCTACCTGGTGCGAGCATGAATTCATTTGGATCACCTTTACCATTCACACTTGGGAATTGGAAGGCTCCTGCTTTACCAGCCACTGAGGATGCGTCAATTGCACCTGTTTCCCAAGAACCGATAACCCACATAGCAGCTTTACCGGATTTAAAGATATTACCACCTGCGTTAGCATCGATGGAAGTAGCTCCATCTGGAAATGCACCTGCTTGCACGAGATCTTGGAAACGGTCAACAGCTTCTATGAAAGCAGGATCTTCAAATGTTTTTTTGCCATCCAGCACATCTTGAAGGAAACCAGGTCCCCCATTGGTGCGAAGCAGGATATTCATGAACAAGAATGAACCCGTCCAGGAATCTTTTTCACCGATCGCGATTGGCGTAATGCCCTTTGCTTTCAAGGTTTTTACATCTTGGAGTAATTCATCGAATGTTTTAGGAGTGTCTGTGATTCCCGCTTGCTCGAAAAGTTCTTTATTATAATAGACTACCTCGATGTTATTACCATCTGGCAGCGCATAAACATTGCCATCGAAGCTGTAGTAATCAAGCAGACCGGATTGATAAGTGTCCTTCAGTCCATTTTGATCCAGCATATCATTCAGGGGAGCAAACAGCTTAGCATCAACGAAGGGTTTCATTTGTGCAGCCGGGTTAACAATCGTAATATCAGGAACTTCTTTGGAAGCAGCTTGTGTCTTCAGTTTGACTTTTTGTTGGTCTGTATTCAAAGTATCTAGTTCGATGTGAATGTTAGGGTTTTCTTTTTCATATTGGTCAACTAATTCATGAAGCATCTTATAAGCAGGTGTTGCTGGATCCGGATAAATATTTTGAAAAGTAATCGTGACCTTCTTACCGCTTTCGGTTTTAGTAGTTCCGGCATCTGGAGCATTCGTAGCTGTATTCCCTTTCGACTCTGTAGCGCCTTTACTCTCATTGTTGTTTGAATTTCCACACGCTGCCATACTTAAAACCAAAGCTGCTGATAACGCAATTGTTGAAGTTGCCTTCATTTTTTTGCTGACCATTGTTTGACGCCCCCTATTTTCGTTATAGGCTAATTATTGTACTGTTAAGCGCTTTCAACAAGGTGTCAAATTTAAGATAAATGGTTTGTTTTTTCTAGAAAAATACAATATATGTCCGAACATAACGAAACACCCGCTAATTCGGGTGCTTCCATGAACCATATTTTCGACGTGAGGCGATCATTTAGATGTGGAACCAAAATCGGTGATTTTAAGTTTTATATCAAAGGTCAATGGAATCCGAGTAAATTCCTCGTCCCAATGATCCTTCATCTGTTTCCAGACTAGCGGCTTTTCAATGCTGAGCCGATCACCGAATCCTGCTACATCCACTTTGTAGGTGGACTGCATTTTGTAGATAAGATCATTGATATGTTGGGTTAATTCATCTTCGAATATCTTCTCTAATTCTTCGAAATAAGGAACATTCGAGGAATCCTCATCCACATTCCAATCCTCAATTAGGCGTCCAGTGGACTCAATCACAACATGAAATGACATCGCCTTATCATCACCCTCCTTCAGCGTAATCTTGCTCTTCACTGATTTAATCTCATAAGTAACGGTGTCATTCGACCGATCATAGGCTTTGATATTCCCGCCTTGTATATCCCCCTTAATCCAAGCAATACTCTCCACATCATGTTGGTCGAGATTGCCGATCCAATGTCCTGTATCTCCCTTGATAATACCGGCTCCGGAAAATTTGACCTCACCTTGTGCCTCCACAATGTTCTGCAACACAAAACTTTGCTTGGAGTACATCAGTGCATCTAGATGTGATAACGTTATGCCCTTCATAACTTTACTGGTTCTGAAGTTGTTACGGACCATCTCCGCCAGTCGAAAGGAAGGAATCTCCTCCTCTTTCGTCACAAGTGTATCGGATGCACGACCTTTGCTAAGAAATATGAGACAACTGGGACGGATATCGTTATCTCGCAGTACAAAGTCCATTAACCTTCTGATCTTC
Source organism: Paenibacillus sp. VTT E-133291 (assembly GCF_002264395.1). Taxonomy (GTDB): domain Bacteria; phylum Bacillota; class Bacilli; order Paenibacillales; family Paenibacillaceae; genus Paenibacillus_AQ; species Paenibacillus_AQ nitricinens. Next base: position 74,127 of record NZ_NFVA01000008.1, on the reverse strand, counting down.
TCCTGTTGCACTAGATCCTCTGATATGACTATAACCTTGAGGTGATGGCCTATAATCGGACGGTTCTGCCGAATGGAGTACTGACGGAATATTTCAAGCAGAGAATCTCCTGATTCGGAAATATTGTTATAGTGGGTTTTGGGTGTTTCACCGCTTTTACCGGAGTTTCCGATTGTTCTTTCTGGCACAATTTGTACGGTTGCCGTAACTTTATTATGCTTTTGGTAGCTTCCTCCATGTTCCTCGAATTCCCGCTCGATCGCTTTAGGTTCCCCCTTGTCAAGCGCCAATCCCGTAAAAACACTCAGGTCTTCAATCTCTTTACTGCTCCAACAGCCAGGCTGCGTAATCAGAATCATAAATATTAATAGAATGTGTATAACCCTCTGTCTAAACATTCTGCTTGAGTCCTTTCTTCCTGATCAGTAATACAATCGACAATAACACTGGCAACAATACAAAGATCATCACACCCATATAACCAATGGAATCACCAAGTTTGAGGACGTCATTAAGGCGTTGAGGGATCATCGTGCAGATGAAGATGATGGGCATTAAGGCGATCATTACCGGGTGAATCTTCACGTTGAACACTTGCGAGATTCCAAGTGAAGCATTAAAGAAAAAGCTGCAAAAATTACAAAACATCTGCATCAGCCAGATGACCAGCAGCGGGAATTCAAATCGTTCAAAAAAGAAACCTGAAATTTCAAAGCTTCGTACTAAATCTATCGTTGGCCAAGTACTAGTGATTACAGAATTGATGGACAAACCACCAATAACCATCACAATAGTCACCAGATACAGCACCAGCGGGATGCATAAGCCGACTGTCATCGCTTTAACCGCTTCCTGCGGATGCTGCATAAAGGCCGTCATCGTCATTACAACCTCACAACCAGTAAAGATTAGGATGCTCGACTTCATCCCGCGGATGACCGGCATCATGCCTTCACTCAAAAGAGGACGTAAATGATGAATATCAAATATTCTGGAGCTTAATATAAAGCAAATGATCAAGATGAAAATACTGATTGGAAATACAATCTGAAACACGCGGGCAATGGCATTAATCCCACCGTACACCAGATAAGTCCCCACCCAGATGAAAGGCATCACAATCGCCCAGATCGGCGTGCCTTCCAGAAGAAAGAACAACGTTACTTCTGCCAGTACGCGGATTTCGAAGCCCGCAATGACAATGAAGTAGAGAATCAATAGTGAACTCAGCACACTGCCTGGGAAATTTCCAACAATTTTTTTAGAATACTGAAAGACCGTTTTACCCGGAAATTGTTGGCTAAGCTTCACCATTACCATGATCACCATAAACACGACGATACCACCCAGCGCCACTGAAAGCCACGCATCGGGAGTCTGCACAGCCTTGACAACACTTTTCGGCATGGTTAAAATTCCAGCACCCAGCATTGAATTGGTCAATACTATGGTAGCCTGCGAGGTTGAAATCTTGTCATCCGTACGTTTGAACACTGCGCTCTCCCTTCTGCCTTGCTAGATTCATTCTCTAGGACTTGCGTTTTTTCTTCTGGGTCTTCAGCATCTCCGGTCTTCGCTTCATGATGGATAACGGGGCACGGACGAACAAATCCTTCCAGTCACTAACCCGAAATGGCGAGATTGGGGTGACGTAAGGAACCCCGAAGCTAGAAAGTCGAGTCAGATGACTGCAAATCAGCAGGAAGAATAGGATGGTTCCGTACATACCCAGAACCGCCGCAAATAACATGCCTGCGAATCGTAAGATCCGGAGGGTAATGCCAGCACTGTACATCGGTATGGAAAAAGAAGAGATCGCTGTCACGGCTACGACAATTACCAGAAAGGGACTTACAATACCGGCTCGTACCGCGGCATCTCCAATGATCAGACCTCCAACAATCCCCATTGCCGGGCCTATGGGCTTTGGCAGACGAATCCCAGCTTCACGCAAGATTTCAATGGAAATCTCCAGAATCAACACTTCAATCAATGAAGGAAAGGGTACACCTTGGCGTGTTTCGATAATCGAAATCGCCAGCTGCGTAGGAATCAGCCCCGGATGAAAGGAGATAAAGGAAATATACAGAGCTGGGGCTAACAGAGCCAGAAATGCTGCGCCAAACCGTAGCACCCGCAAAAGTGTACCTGGAAACCAACGCTCATAGTAGTCCTCAGGTGACTGCAATAGCATACTGAACGTAACTGGAACAATGAGGGCAAACGGTGTGCCATCCAGCAGGATAGCGATTCTCCCCTCTAATAAGGATGCAATCACACGATCGGGTCTTTCTGTATTCTGTGTTTGTTGAAACGGGCTTAAATAATCATCTTCGATTAACTGTTCCACATAACCAGATTCCAGAATGAAATCCATATCAATTTTGGAGATCCGGTCTTTCACTTCCTGTAGCAGATCTGGATTTACAATGTTTTTCATATAAGCGATAACCAGGTTCTTCTTGATTTCGCTACCCACTTCAAACCTTTGCATTTCCAGATGCTTATTGAGCCCTTGTCGGCGAAGCATAGAGGTATTCTCACTGAGCACTTCGGTAAATCCAATCCTTGGTCCCCGCAGTAAAGCTTCTGAAGTCGGCTCAGTAATAGAGCGCACTGCTCCATGTGGAAAGCCAACCAGCAGCATCTCACGCATGCCTTCTACAATCAGTGCGGTGTATCCAAACAGGACTGACTCCTGCAGATGATCCAAATCTCTAGTTTCGTTTAGCTGAGCCAGCGGTAGCATATTCTGTTTCATATAGGTGTATATTCCTTCGGAAGCCTGCATTTCACTGGCAAACATCAGATTCTGCAGCACCTGTTGGTTGATTAGCAGTTCATTCTGCATGCCCTCAACATAGACCAAAGCGGCACGTGCCTGAATACCTTTGACTGTGAATTCACGAAAACACACATCACTATTTCCTTCTAATGCCGTTCTTATCGCTGCTAAATTGTCATCATAGTCTTGAGTAAACCCTGTAGACTTAGAAGGCGGGTGATCGGCTTCAGTTTCCTGTTGATTTGCTGCATGATTGTCCGAATTCTTCGGTTCTGCATCCTGAGATTTAGCCCCTGAATTCTTGGAGCGTCCGCTTCCAACGTAGAAATATAGATGCTTATAAAGATAATAAACCGCTATGGGAAAGAGCAACGTTATCGCCGCCTGTATAAAAACTGTCCAATCGGGAATATAAGAGACTATTTTAGACCACATCGCAATCATCCTCTTAATAGGAATCTTCTAGATACTATTCTCCGCCTGCCCTATTTTTATGCAGCTTTTGGAATAGGAGGAAACTCTAGATTGGCGTAAGGACATACATGTTGCTGTGCGTCCGAACATAAAGAGACGCCCGCATAAGCGGGCGTCTCGATTAAAAATGTTTAAAATAGTTATTGTGGTTGCCGCCATTGTTTTAGCACTTCAAGCAACCCCGGAACATCTAATCCATCCAAAGAAAAAGCTTTGCGCAGCAGCTCATGCGGGATGAACTCGTCGTATTTCCCGAGATAAGGCGCCTCATCTGGTGATAACAAGGATAAAGGGTCACTTGCAGCCATGCTTTCAGCGATAATTTCTGCTTCCAGTGTATCTGCATCTGTTTTGCCTGCAACCACCATATAATAAGGTTCCATCGGTACGATAGATCTAAGTCCCTGTGAGCTCTTTAAATTGTTCTTGAGAAGGCGCTCTAGTGTGCGGAATTGCCGACTACCCGCCCACGGTAAGATAAACATCGAATCTCCACCTGCCGGCATAACGGAACGTTCAAGCATTCCACTTTCCTTCGCTAAACGGCGTGCTCGTTCAAGCCGCGCGGCCGCACTCGGAGCAAGATACGGATACAAGGATGTTGCGCCTAACACTTCACGAATCTTTATCATAATGCGTGTATGCACATCCCCACCCGCTCCAAGCCACAACGTATCCACTTTTCCGCGTGAGGTTTTTACATAAACAGCTTTATGGCGATTATCGACCTCTTCTACCTTCCAGAGCTTTCCTGCCAGAGTAAAACAGTAACCCGGTGGTGGTACCGTTGTGATCGAACCGATCTCTTCCGTCCCGTTATAGACAACATGCTCTTCATCGTCTTTGAAGACTGCATAGAAGCGGAAGTTGTTCACGATCTTCTCCCCTGCCATCCCGATAATCAGGCTGCCTTCATCCATCTTCTCGATTTGTCCCATACCCAGCATATAAGTCATGAAAGTATCGTAGTCCACAGGATCAATGCTATTGAAGGAAGGTAAGCTAAGTACAGCCTCTTTTAATTCCTCCGGCTCCGCCTCCCCCATACTTTTCAATACGCTCATCGTCTGATGGTATAGCAGACCAACGGGCAACTGGCGCACCACCAGTGGTTCAACCCACTTCTCGCGCACATAGAGCTCTATCACCGCAATCGCTCGAAGCAATGTCCAAGGCATTCGTGCCGGAAGCTGCGCTTCCTCATCCTCTTCCTCGGGCGTGACAAAGATCATCTCGGATGCGGCGTCCCCGCGCCTGCCCGAGCGACCGAGCCGCTGCACAAAGCTTGCGCAGCTATAAGGAGCGCCGACCTGGAGCACCCGCTCCAGCTCTCCCAGATCAATGCCCAGCTCCAGCGTCAATGTCGCTGCCGCAACGGCAGGTCCGGAACCTTGCCGCAGCGCGGCTTCCGTCTCTTCGCGGAGCATCGCGGAGATACTGCCATGGTGAACGTGAAAAACATCCCGTTCTCCACGCTTCGCGGCCGTTCTCCGCAGCTCAAGGGTCGCCGTCTCCGCATCCGAGCGGCTATTCGTGAAGATCAACGCTTTCTTAAGATGCGTATGATCGTAAATGAAATCGTAGTAAGACTGCTTCGCGCGTTCTAAATGCTCCGCCTGCACTTCATCCCGTGCATCCGGAAAAGAGAAATGCTCCACACTTAATCGGAGCTTACGCCCGCCCTGTGGAGCGGACACCTCTACGCTCTCCCGCGTACCAGCCGCCAGCCATTCCGTCACCGAAGCATAGTCGCTAAGCGTGGCCGATAGACCGATTCTGCGCGGATGACATCCCGCCATTCGTGAGATTCTCGCCAACAGACTTAAGACCTGAATCCCCCGATCAGCGCCCATGAAGGCATGAACCTCGTCTATAACAATAAAACGAAGATCATGGAACAGAGCCGGAATAGCATTCGGACGGTTCATCAATAGTCCCTCAAGCGATTCAGGAGTAATCTGCAGCACGCCGGAAGGATTCTGCACCAGTTTTGTCTTATCTGCTTGCGGGACATCCCCATGCCAGTGCCACACCGGAATATTGCCTTCACGTAGTAAATCGTTCAGCCGTGTAAATTGATCGTTAATCAAAGCTTTCAGCGGAGCGATATACAGAATACCGACCGAACCGGATGGACGTTCATACAGCTCAGTAAGCGCTGGAAAAAAAGCCGCCTCTGTCTTACCAGAAGCTGTACCCGAAGCAATCAGTAAGTGATTTGGCGTATCAAACAGCACACGACAGGCATCTACCTGCGCCTCGCGCAAGGTCTCCCAACGATTCTTATAGATAAACTCTTTAATGAAGGGAGCCAGCCTGTAAAACGGATTATCACTCATAATTCAAACTCCGCGAGGAATCCATCTAACTCGTTTTGTTCATTTTCAGCAGGTTTAGTGGCTCGTTCGCCCACTAGCTTCTCGAAAGAAATTTCCGGATGCTGGTGCAAGGTGTGTAGCAGATCCATAAAATCACGCACCACTTCACGTGGAGTCAAGAGCTCGTCTGCCCCTAATCTGCCCACTGCTTCTTCCATAAAATGAACCAATTGTTCCTGTGTTAACTGTGCTTCGTAACCATAATGAAGGGCATGGATATCTCTAAGCTTTTGCAAAAGGATCAAAATTTCTTCATGTGAAAGCATGTCTAGTGCAATAACAGGCCCGGTATAATTGTTCAGACCTGCTGCGCCGTATCTTCCTGCAACTAATCTAGAACGCAGCGCTTCATAGCTAAATAATCCGCGTCGACTATCTTCCACAAATTGCGGAGTCCCCCCTATAAAAATTCCCAGGCTCTCTGCCTTGCCCTGCATCGTATCATTGAACATCGTAAGCAGCTTTTCATAGTTACTCTGACGTGAGATGCTGTTGGTGATTTTGTAGAGATTGACGCCTTCGTCTATGAACAGCAGCAGTCCCTTATAACCAATAGCAGAAGTGAATTCCGCCCACAACTTCATATAATCATACCAATTATCATCATCAATAATCACGCCAACACCAAGTGCTTTTCGTGCTTCCGTTCGAGTGGCGAATTCACCTCTGAGCCAGCGAAGGGAATCCTGCTTCAGTTCATCGTCAGCCAGCTTATGGGCATTCCAATAAGAAGCCAGTACTTTGGCAAAATCAAATCCATGCACCAACCCGCGCATTTCGGAGGCTACAGCATAGATTCGTTTCTCAACTTCTTCTCCAAGCTGGGGGTGATCAGGGCCATATTCATTCTCTTGCATCACAGACTGCTGAAGCGTAATGATCCATTTTTGCAAAATAATCTCCAGAGCCCCTCCATCTGGACGCGTCCGGGTAGACAAGTGACTCATCAGCTCTCGATATGTAGCAAGACCTTGTCCTTTCGTTCCCACTAATCTTCGTTCAGGGGATAGATCCGCATCAGCTACTACAAAATCCCGATCCATCGCATAATTACGTATCATCTGCAAAAGAAAGCTTTTGCCGCTACCGAATTTGCCTGTAATCAGCTTAAAAGCAGCTCCACCCTCCGCAATGTTATCCATATCTCTCAATATCGCTTCAATCTCTGGCCGGCGACCAACGGCTATATGCTCTAGTCCGATACGCGGAACCACACCGGCTGTCAGTGAATTGACTAGCGCTGTCGTCATGCGTTTAGGTATTTTTAAAACATTCATCCAAAGTTCACCTCATTAAATATTAAGCAGATAAATTTTATATTCTTCTGCAATTTCTTCACCATCTATGATCAAATCACCTAGAATGTCCATTGCCATATCATTGATCTCATCAATCAAGAGCTCTGACATCGTGCCGTTTGCAGCCGCTAGCTTCTGTATGGCTTGTGTTCCATCCTCGTTCATAAGCGCAATAAGAGCTTTATGTTGGAGTGGACTTAAAGCTTTAGAGAACGGCTCCCACTCCGTTCCTACGTTAGCAGATTGAATTTCTTCTATAGTTAATTCAGGCTCAAGAGACTGAAGCGGTACAATGATTTCATCTTCAATCTCTTCAAATTCTTCTTTTTCTACTACTTCTTCAAGCTTGGATTCCTCATTAGTAATCTCAAAACCGCTATCCTCAGGCTCTTCCAGCTCAATCATTTCCTCAACCGTAAGCATGGTTCGTACAATCTCGGAATCACTCTGCAGCCTTTCAAGCTTCTCACGATCAATGACTACTGCCGGCCCCTTGTCTTCCTGTTTCTCTTTCTCAAATTCCCGCTTCAGAAAACGAGTGATAAGATCATCCATATCAGCATCCACGTTAACCCCTTTGAGCCGACCACGATAACCCAGCAGTTCCCGTAATTTATTCTCAGTCAAACGAAACAGCCTTGTAATCAAACTGCGAAGCGGTGGAGATTTACTGATACGTACAACCGGTATAAGTACAGAATAACCATATAGCGAAATATCATATACGGCGCTACGGAATAAATAACGCTCCCGCATAACTGATGGGCCTGGTGGGAACATTTCAACCAAATTCGAGCCGTGTTTCCGACTGACATAAGCGTTGATTAATGCCACTATCTGTGGAATATATCGTTCGAGGGCTTCTTTACCTTCCCCCATATAAAACTTCGATTTACTAATATCGTAGTCCGACATCGCTGTTAATACCGTAAAGGTTAACTGCTCAGGAGATACAGTAAGACATCTCTCTAACTCTAGCTCAGCCAGATCTCCAGCAAGGCCGCGTGAACGAGCAACGATTAGCGATAATGGCACATCCAAATGATGAACAAACGAGAAGTCCGCGATCCAACCACCCAAATATTGATCCAGACGTTTATAATTTTCTCGATAAGCTTCCCAGATTTGACTGAGCTGCTTATAGCCATCATAAGGATCTTGCCAGCCTACACCATTAATAAGCTCATACACATGCAGAAAAATATATGAAAGATCCGTTTTCGGATATCTACCCTGTCTAACTTCATAGCGCCAATAAAAATACCATCTACTTTGCGTGCCTGTCATATGGCCATACGTTGGCCAGTAACTCTTAAAAGGAACAAATAGCGCCGAATCCTCGGTTCTTTGTTCCAGCTCCTTCGCTCTAGCTACAAACTGACCTTCGGTAGTTGTCACAGGCTCCGGCATGTCGGTCTCCAGATCCCAAAGCTGAAGCTGTAGAGAAGGTTCTGACGACGCTTTAGACTTCCCTACATTTGCAGTAGATAACTTAGGCAGCACTGGTTCTGATGAATTTCGCGGGGGAATAGGAACATTTTGCTCCGTACTTTCCCAGACTAATTCCGTGAAATGAGGCTGCTTTCCATCCTTACTCATGTTCGATCGCTCCGTTCTTATAAAAGAAGGACTAATTTAAAAAAAACGGCCCTGTTCACAATTGTGAAGGAACCGTTTTGTTCTTATTAAATTTTAGCATTGTTGATAGATTAACATCAAGTATGTAATGAAGAATTATCCTTTACAGTAGCTCCGTTCCCTTTGTCTCTTTTCCTAGGAAGAGCACCGCTAACGCCCCGATAATAATCGTTACAAAAAATAACATGAAGATCGAGCCAATTGCTATAGATTTACCTACCAGCACACCTACTAGTAAAGGAGCGATGATGCCACCAATCCGGCCAAAAGAAGTCGCTAAACCAGCACCTGTTGAACGAATAGATGTTGGATATAGCTCTGGTGTATATGCGTACATGCCACCCCATGCTCCAAGATTGAAGAACGACAAGCAAATACCAGCAGCCATCAGCATGCCTTCAGTCGTCGCATTTCCGAACCATGCCGCACTAACGGCAGTGAACAGCATATAGATGACCAGGACAAACTTACGTCCGAACTTCTCGATGAAGTAAGCGGCAGTAAAGTAACCCGGGAGCTGGGCGAGTGTCATGATTAGCACATACTCGAAGCTCTTAACTAAACTGAACCCTTTAAGTACCATAACTGTAGGAAGCCATAAAAACATGCCATAATACGAAAACACTACGGTAAACCATAAAATCCACAGCATAATCGTAGAACGGCGATACTCTGGTGACCATACAGTTGCGATACGTTTTTTCAAGGAGACAGGTGCCTTCTTAATCTCTGCAAACTTCGGCGAATCATCTATAGCGCGTCTTAAATATAAAGCATATAGAGCGGGAACAGCACCAATGCCGAATGCTACACGCCAGCCATAATCAGGAATGACGAAGAATGCAATTAACGCAGAAGCAATCCACCCAACCGCCCAAAAGCTCTCCAGCAGCACAACCGCGCGGCCTCTCTCACGGGCAGGCATACTCTCAGACACTAAAGTTGAGGCAACAGGCAGCTCCCCACCTAGTCCAAATCCAGCGATAAATCTAAGCACGCAGAGTATCCCGAAGCCTGTTGCAAAAGCCGATAACCCACTCGCAGCCGAGAAAATCAGGAGTGTCCATAGAAGGATCGGTTTACGTCCGAATCGATCTGCTAATATCCCTGCCGCCGCAGCGCCCACGGCCATGCCCACGGAGTTAATACTTGTTAATATGCCTATCTGCTCCGGTCCCAGATTCCAATCCTTGGCTAAAGCCGCTACAACAAAAGAAATCATCCCGACGTCCATCGCGTCGAACATCCAGCTTAAGCCTGCACTGAAGAGTAATTTCCTCTGCTTCGGATTCCGCAGCAGTGTCATTTGATTCACTTCTAAGCCCCCTTATATCCAACATATATCTTATGAAACTTACTTTTGATTGTTTCACTTATACATTTTAAAATTGAAGCGTTCAAAAATCAAGAAATAAAGCCGCATTAAAGTATTGTCTGGCAAGTGATTGAAAATAACAGGTCTGAACAGCTATCGTGGCGATCAGCAGTATGTTGCGCACAGATTCTCTCTGAGATCTTGTAAGATGCGTCAGCCGATTGATCACACGATCTGTAGAACTTCTAAGCAGGGATTCTTCTTTCCAGGAGAACTCCTTATGTAAAAGTTGATCTACTTTACATTGCGTCTGTATCGTGGGATTGCTCTTGATCTCTTCAAAAAGTCCAGCGTATGCGAAATACAGTTTTGCCGGTTCTATGAGATCATCATCGTCGCGATCTGGCTTTAAGAACATCAGTTGGAATAGCTGACGAATACTTTCGAAATTCAGGGCCGATTTGAGATCATCAATCATAAACAGAAGTGCTGCCTGATTGACTGAATACTTTTTTCCCTCTCTTGGAGAACCGAGGTACTCCTTAAAGTCGCGCTTCACCCAGTTTTGCATAGTAGTCACAGTCAACGTGGAATACTCTATAAGATGGCCTAATGAAGCAATTTCACCAAGTGAAAAGCCTTTAACATTATCGCCCTTAATGATCTTTTGTAAAATGGGTGGAACATCTGTAGATAAAAAAGCGGGTAACGAAGTCCCCTTTTGAATTTCATCAAGATGAAATTTGGTCCATGCCTCTTGGAGGATATTCAGCGGTTTCCGGTCTGATAATCCGGTCAATGAGAGCAGAAGACTGGACATCTCCACACGAGTCAATGCAAATGATTCCATATCTGTTTCCCTCCACCATTTGATATTTTTCTGAAAAGTTCGTAGAATAGTTCATAAGAACTCATAATATGAGTATAACCTATTTTAGGAACGAAAGGGATGGTAAAGATTATATGGGTATAGGACTTAGTTTGACGTTGGTGGCTATTTTGATTATTTTAACCGCTTTTTTTGTAGCAACGGAATTTGCATTGGTGAGACTTAGAGGTAGCCAGATCAGTCAAATGGTGATCGAGGGAAAGAAGAACGCGCTAGCTGTACAACGAGTGTCTGCTAATCTTGACGGGTACTTATCTGCTTGTCAGCTCGGAATTACAATCACTGCGCTGGGTATTGGTGCGTTAGCAGAGCCGGCGTTTGAGCAGCTGCTCCTTCCGGTATTCGACTGGGCTAACATTAGTTCAAGTGTGAGTCACCCTCTTGCGTTTTTATTCGCATTCGTCATTGCAACATTCCTACACGTCGTTGTCGGGGAACTTGCTCCGAAGACAGTAGCTATAAACATTCCGGAAAAAATCGGTCAAATTACATCACCGCTGATTATTTGGTTCTACAGAATTTTGTACCCACTCATTTGGTTTATGAATGGTTCCGCAAATCTGCTTGTTCGCCTTTTTGGGATGAAGCCTGCCAGTGAGCATGGAGACGCACATAGTGAAGATGAGATTCGTTTGATCTTATCCGAAAGCTATGAAAGTGGAAAAATCAATAAAGCTGAATATGGCTATGTAAACCGTATCTTTACTTTTGATGAGATGTTGGCCAAAGAAATCATGGTTCCAAGAACCGATATGGTATGTCTTTTCACCAATCATTCATTGAAAGAAAATTTCGAGATTATCCGTAAGGAGCAATATACTCGCTTCCCGGTTGCAGAAGGCAGCAAGGATAATATCATCGGAATGATTAATACCAAACAGCTTTATTTGCAATATGACAATAACCCAGATTTTGATTTCAAAGGCTTGATTCAGCCTGTCCTAACTGTATCTGAAGTAACACCTGTTAAGAATCTTTTAACCCGTATGCAATTGGAGCGGGTGCATATCGCCCTGCTGCTTGATGAATATGGTGGAACATCTGGCCTCATCACGATAGAAGATATTTTGGAAGAAATCGTTGGTGAAATTCGAGATGAATTTGACGGTGATGAGCGCAGAGAAATTGAGAAACTAAGCGATACAAATTATCTGTTCGATGGTAAGGTATCTTTAATTGAGGTCAAGGAGCTTACCGGTCTTGATTTCGAACATGAGGAAGTGACAACGATTGGAGGCTGGTTATACAGTCATATCCCAGATCCGGCCGTTGGCAAAAGCATTGTACATGATAACGTAACCTTAATCATTCGTGAAATGAACAGATACCGTGTACGCAAGGTTGAGGTCATCATTGAGTCTACTGGTGATACTGAATCGTCAGAGCTTGAGAATTCATAAGCTTTTAATCATAAAAAAAGGATAGAGTTATCAGATTAAAATCTGATCCTCTGTCCTTTTTTCTTTTTTCAAAATCTTACTCATGTAATATTCATCTACCCATTTGCTATCGATCACAAGTGATTTTCTTTTCGTCCCTTCGATCTCAAACCCATTTTTGATATATAGCGCCACAGCCGGTTCATTATGTGTCATGACGGTTAGCTCCAGTCGAACAATTTCAGTATTCCTAGCCCAAACATCCATCTCTCGGAACAGACCTGCACCAATCCCCTTACCTTGATATTGTCTTAGGATGCCAATGACTATGTACGCATTATGGTGATTGCGTCTAACACTTCCACCTCTAACCGACATAAAACCTATCAATTGGTTATCAACCTCTGCACCAATAAGGATTGAAGTATCGGCTGAAGCGAAGCTTTCGACAGCAAAGGGTCGATCGTCACATAATACAATGCGTCTTCAGGAACAGCCTCTCTTATCATTAGTTTATTCCTTTCTTAATCATTCTTAACAACGACAGACCATGATAACATTACCATTCGGATCTTTAAAATTAAACCAATGATCATGCTCGATATCCGTAAGAATCTCTCCGCCATTTGCTTTCACATAATCGTAAGCAGCATCAATATCTTCGGTATTTAGATGAAAAGAGGGGATATTAAGAACAGACTCAGAGGTGTAAATTTTGCTGTCTAATACGATTTCTGGTCCCTGCATGGGGATGACGTATAAATGCCCGAATAATACTTCACCATCCAAAGGCAAACCAAGCAATTGGCAATACCATTCTTTTGATTTCTCAATATCCTTTACCGGAATAAAAACTGCACCAATCTGATTCAGAATCGGACTTATCACCATTAAGAAAGCCTCCTCTTTAAAGTTGCAGAATAGGGTGTTATTCTAGAATAATTCGATAAAATATGTCAATTACCTCCCTCCACTTAGGGAAGGTCTGGCAAGTTATGTTATAATTTTGTGAGCACTAATCTAATTTCACGTATGACAGGAGAATTGAATTGGCTAATCTGAACTTCGGTGGATTGAAATTAACACCACCTAAAGTCTTATCACTAGGATTTGTAATACTTATCACTGCCGGAACCTTTTTACTTAGTTTGCCGGTAGCCTCCGTAGAAGGGCATATTTCTTTTATTGATGCATTATTCATGGCTACATCGGCAACCTGTGTTACAGGTTTGGCAGTCATTGATACGGGCACACAGTTAACAACTTTTGGACAAGTCGTTCTACTCGTATTATTTCAGTTTGGGGGGTTGGGTTTTATTACGATGGCCACCTTGATTACTTTGGTCCTTAATAAACGAATATCCTTTAAAGAACGAATTCTTATGCAAGAATCTATGAACCAGAATTCCATGCAAGGTATTGTCCAGTTAATCCGCAGAGTCCTGATCTATTCCCTTGTTATTCAGCTCACAGGTGCCATCTTGTTTGCCGGTAGGTTTATGATGGATATGCCTTTCGGAAAAGCTGTATATTATGGAATATTTCACAGTATATCTATTTTTAATAATGCAGGCTTTGATTTATTCGGTGACATTCATGGACCCTTTAGTGGACTTACTCGTTTTGTAAATGATCCTATAGTGAATTTCACCTCCATGATCCTTATCTTTCTAGGAGGGGTCGGTTTTATTGTCCTTTCTGATGTTTTTGACTTTCCAAAACGCAAAAAGCTTACTCTACATTCTAAAGTTGTTCTTTCGACCTCTGGGATATTAATTGTCATTGGGGCTGCTCTATTTTTCTTACTAGAATTTAATTCTACGCTGAAGCCTTTGAGTGCAGGTGGAAAGATGATGGCTACATTTTTACAAGCGATAACACCACGTTCAGGTGGGGTCACTACGATTGAAATTCCACTTATGCGGGAATCAACGCAATTTCTAATGATCCTCCTGATGTTCATAGGGGCTGCGCCTGGATCTACTGGTGGGGGAATTAAGATTACTACATTCGCTGTTCTAGTGGCTGCGGTTTCCGCAAGACTTAGGGGTAAAGAGGATATTGTAATGTTTCGTCATCGGATCGCCAAAGAAGATGTCTATAGAGCGGTGACGATGACATTAATGTCTCTAATGTTAGTGGTCATAGCTACGATGTTGTTATCCGTGACAGAAAAAGCTGACTTTCTTGCTGTACTCTTTGAATCCGTATCCGCATTCGGGACTTCTGGTCTCTCCCTGGGGCTTACTCCAGAACTAACTACTGCGGGTAAAGTGCTCATTATTATTCTAATGTTTCTGGGTCGGACAGGTCCGCTTACTCTAGCTTATGCACTCAAGCCTAGGGGTAGTAAGGAACTTTACCGCTATCCTGAAGGTAAGATTACCATCGGATAAGTTGAGATGTATCCAGCGGCAATGAATATTGCCGCTGGTAATCAATCAACACTTGTATGTTTTACTCTTCATCGATCTCTTGTTTATCTAGTGCGGCATCCAGCAATTGATTGTATACATCGTCATCATTTTCAAGTAGTGCATCAGTTTCTAAGAACTGCTCTTCACTTCCAGGCTCACCAGCAAAGCTTAGGCTGTAATCCCATTCCGTTCCTCTTGTACTGAAAAAAGTAATCTCATATGGAGCCTTATGGTTTTCGAGAGTAAATATCGTCCTCCCTACATAGCTTTTATCCTCTTTACGGCTCATTTCAGCACTTACGATCTCTAAATTCATCCGCTAATCTTCCTTCCATTCATCAAATCATTTCCCCTTTCAGTATAGCATTGAAATGAATGTAATTCCTCAATTTACACTGTAAATTCCATGTAATTGACTTTTTTCATCCGGCGGTTAATAATTTAGTACAATACTTGTAAAGTACCAAACTATTAGTAATTGGAGGAAATATCGATGACTGATTTCGAGGCAAAGCTTAGTAAATATGCAGATTTAGCTGTGCAAATTGGGGTTAACGTTCAGCCAGGGCAAATTCTGGTGGTGAATGCACCGATTCTTGCAGCTGATTTCGTTCGTATGATTACCGCCAAGGCATATGCGATTGGAGCAAGCTTAGTGAAGGTGAACTGGAGTGATGCGAGCATTACACGCCAGCAGTTTGAACATGCTGCTCCAGAAGTGTTCACTGAGCCTCCTACTTGGTACGCCGGTGAAATGACCGAACTCGCCGAGAAGGGTGCAGCTATTCTTAACGTGATTGCGGAAGATCCTGATGCACTTAAAGGTATTGATCCTGTACGTATTTCAAATTTTCAAAAAGTACGGGGAGCCGCACTCACCAAATATCGTGAAATGCAAATGTCCGACAAAGTTAGCTGGAGTATTGTTGCTGTACCTTGTCAGGCTTGGGCGGATAAAGTATTTCCGGATGTTCCAGCTGAAGAACGTGTAAGTAAGCTTTGGGAAGCTATTTTCCACACCGTACGCCTTGATCGTGAAGATCCAGTAGCTGCATGGCAAGAACATCTCGACACCTTAGATCAAAAAGCAAATGTACTCAACGCAAAAAAATATAAGAAACTGCATTACATAGCACCTGGTACGGACCTAAGCATCGAGCTTCCAGAAGGTCATATTTGGGCACAAGGAGACAGCATTAATGCGAAAGGCCATTCTTTTGTAGCCAATATGCCTACCGAGGAAGTATTTACCGCCCCTCTAAAAACTGGTGTACATGGTACCGTACGAAGCACCAAACCACTTAGCCATGGCGGCAACATTATCGATGGCTTCTCTATTACTTTTGAGAACGGACGAATTGTTAGTGTTAGTGCAGAACAGGGACAAGAAGCACTAGAGCACCTCATTAGTATGGATGAAGGCGCAAAATACCTCGGTGAAGTTGCATTAGTTCCACATAAGTCCCCTATCTCAGAATCCAATATTCTTTATTACAATACCTTATTTGATGAGAATGCTTCCAATCACCTAGCTATAGGTATGGCTTATGCTTTCTGTTTAGAAGGTGGTAAAGATATGACTCCGGACGAACTGATTGCTCATGGATTGAATAATAGCGTTACCCATGTGGATTTCATGATCGGTTCTGCGGAGATGAATATTTACGGAATTACTGCTGATGGAACAGAAGAACCTGTATTTATTAATGGAAACTGGGCGTTCTAATAACTGCATATTTGAAATAAAGACTAGAGATATTGAAAGGAGTAGGAACTATGTTGGATTTCAAGCAAAAACTGGAGAATTATGCATTGCTGGCAGTAAAGATTGGGGTTAATATCCAACCTGGGCAGACCCTTGTTGTAAATGCCGACATCGTTTCCGCAGAGCTAGTGCGTCTTGTAGTACGTAAAGCTTATGAAGCGGGTGCGAAGCTCGTCAAGGTTAATTATAGTGATGAGGTTGTTACACGTACTCGTTATGACCTCGCTCCATCCGATTCCTTTTTGGAACCGCCACAATGGCAAGCAGATGAATTGGAAGACCTGGCTAAAAAAGGTGCAGCATTTCTATCGATAACTTCAACGAATCCAGATCTATTGAGCGGTGTTGAGTCCAAAAGAATTGCGGATAATCAGCGGATCTCTGGACAGACGTTAGCTCCATATCGTGAGTTGTTAATGGGGAATCACGTAAGCTGGAGTATTGTAGCCTTCCCGTCAGCATCGTGGGCGGCAAAGGTATTCCCTGAAGCATCACCTGATCAACAAATTGATTTGCTATGGGATGCTATCTTTAAAGCCACACGTGCGGATCAAGCTGACCCTATTCAAGCATGGAGTCAACATTTAGATGGTCTGAAAGCACGTTGTACTGCTTTGAATGATAATAAGTTCCGCAAGCTGCACTATACAGGACCTGGAACCGATTTGACGATTGAGCTGCCAGACGGGCATATTTGGTGTCAAGCAGGAGCTGTCAATGGCAAGGGAGACCCTTTCCTAGCCAATATTCCTACAGAAGAAGTATTTACTGCCCCACTGAAGTCTGGTGTGAATGGTAAGGTAAGCAGCTCGAAGCCGCTTAGCTATGGGGGTAATCTGATTGACAATTTCACCCTCACCTTTGAGAACGGCAAAGTAACGGATTTCACCGCTGAAAAAGGTTCAGAAACGCTTGCTTCCCTTATCGCGTTAGATGAAGGCTCTGCTTATCTTGGAGAAGTTGCTTTGGTGCCTTTCCACTCTCCGATCTCCGAGAGCGGAATTCTATATTACACCACATTATATGATGAGAATGCCTCCTGCCATTTAGCATTAGGTGCAGCTTATGCCTTTACCCTTCAAGAGGGTACGACAATGACCAAAGAACAATTGCAGGAAAAAGGAATGAACCAAAGCCATACACATGTTGATTTTATGATGGGCTCACCTGAAATGAGCATTGATGGTATTAAGGATGATGGAACAACCGTACCTATCTTCCGTGATGGAGATTGGGTTTAAATTGTTCGCTTAAATTATTGAATAAATAAAATGCCAAACAACCTGCTTGGTTCCTCTTCCGGGGACACAAGCAGGTTGTTTTTTATTGCACGCTAGAATATCCAGTAAATAAATAGTCCAAATTTGAATAAAAGTTCAATATTTGTTCACACTATTGTTGATTTCCGTTCACAAATATGTCACAATACAGTTAAGGATCTAATTTCCAAGGAGGGGATTATCATGTTGAGAGACCCAATATCCAATGAAATTGACAGCGTTGAAGAAGAACAGCTCGAAATTCAAGCACCGGTGGATTCAAGAATTGTTGCATCTAATGCAATCAAATATACCGCCTATGTTATGCTGTTATTCGGATTCTTGTATTTCCTGATTGCTTACTTGGCACCTATGTTGGAACAATAATGTGATGGATATGATTTTATTAGAAAACGCTTACGGTTAATCACTCTCATGAGAGTAGTGATTAGCCGTTTTTATTTCCAAGAGAATGCTTTGTTCGTCCAGGCTATTGCTGTAGGCGACCATATGCCATTCATTTTGGAATGTAGCCAAGCTATGGCCTCTTCTCTATCGCCTTCAAATGAGGAAAGACTGTTATCTTCCGTCCACTGGCTTACAGTCTCAAACGAGGTACTGCTCCAGCCATTTTTCTCACCTTCTGCATTTTGGCGTTCTTTTACACCTGAAATAACGATGTCCAGCGATGCCTGAAGCTCCGTAACTGCATTATCGAATGCCGTCTTCTTTTCCTTAGCCTTCATATCAGCTTCAGCACGAAGGATGCGTGTATCAATCCCTTGACGTTCACGGATAATTTGCAGTAAAGTCACTGCTTCTCTGCTGGCCAATCCGTCATTATAACGTTCTTCTATAGATTTTGTACTTCCAACAGCTGCCACAAATGCTGGAAACCACCCGCTAGAGACCAAGATCGCTTTTTTCTTAATAAACTTGCCGTATCCAGCCAGTCCTTCCCCGGGAAACCTTACTCGCCATGACCAAGGATCTAGCTCTGTTCCTGTATGCCAATTTTCTGCTTTCGTTAATCCGTTTAAAGATGGGTGATCAGGAATCAAGTTTGCAAGCGGTAAAATCCCAAGCTTGGCCACAATTTCTGCCGCTTCCTCAAAAGTGGTGACACTACCTTCTTCATATCCCTCATGCATCACAACATCATCTCCTATGTACTCATTATTTAGACTTCATATTTCCGATCCCAGCAATATAAGTACTGATGAGCCGAGATAGGCTTACATTAGTATCAAGCGCTATTCCAAAACCGCCTTTTTGTTCCAAAGAGGCAAAGCCATGCAAAATGCTTCGTAACCCGCGGACTGCATGAATTTCACCCTCCTCACCTAACTGATAATCCTTCATCACTTGAATAATAAGATTCAGAATATGATCACTTGCTGCTTCTAGCTCCGTATTTGCCTGTTCAGGCGCTCGCAGCGTGGTCTCATATAAACCAGGGCGACTTCTAGCGAAATCGACATACGCTCGCCCCATCGCCTGTACAGCATCATCTCTACTAAGCCCTTTAGCTGCGCTAAACATGGCCGTAGAAAGCTCGCCTAGTCCATAAATTGCTAGTTGAGTACGCAAATCCTGTAATCCGTGAATGTGATTGTATAGCGACGGTGATCGCACACCCAGTTTGTTAGCCAATGCAGCTAAAGTTACGGTCTCGATTCCTTCATGATCAGCAATTTCTGCTGCTGCAATAACTAGCGTACGACGATCTAATCCCGCTCTAGGTGACATTTAATTCCTCCTTCCTTGATTCATTTGTGCTTTGTGTATGGCATTCTCCATGGTTTGAACTGGATTTCTAAGCAAGTCTCCATGTCCAGTGGCCAGTATAGTCGGAGAAGCCTCTAGAAGCTTAATGGCACTTTTTAAGGCTTGATCTTTATTCCAGGTGGCCATAGCCGGAAACGGAAACCAAGGAATTACGGTTCCTGAAACTGCGGTTCCCCGGAAGGTTTGAAAAGCATCGCCAACAATAACAGCTTTGCTTCGTGAATCAATAAAAGACATAGAGCCAGGGGTATGACCGGGAGTTAGAATGGCTGTCAACGAACCAATGACATCGCCATCATAGAGTAATACATCTGGTCTTGTTGTTACCTTATCGGGTACACTTCCCTTAATAGGGGTCTGAGGTTCTCCCTCACGAAGGGAACGATCTCCGCTTAATAAAGAGGAATCCCTTTCTGAAATGTACACCTGAGCCTCTGGAAGCTGCTTTTTTAGTTCATCCAGTGCACCAACATGATCACCATGAGCATGCGTTAATACAATACGAGTAATCTTCTTATTTAACTTTGCTGAAGTATCCATAATTCCCTTTACACTAAACGGCATGGCCGCATCGATCAAAGTTAATTCATTTTCTTCCTCTATGATGTAACAATTCACAGGAAACACTTTTGGCATCCAAGTCAGCTGTAATAAATGACCTTCACGAGTTACTCTCATCATTATCCCTCCACAAAACTAATGGTATTAGCTTAAATATAAACTAATGGTATTAGTTTTGCAATAGCGATTTATCCATTCCTCTATCCCTCTAGTTTTTTGTCCGCATTTCTATTGGATCGTTTGATGATGAACCACTGAATCCATGTAATCCCAATAAAAAATAAGACGGAACCCACAAGAGTACTCATGATACTTTTAGCAATCTGCAAATCCCCCGCTTCTTTTAGATCAGATAAGATCATTAATGCAGCCCATATGATTGTGCTGACGACTCCCCCTATAAAATTGTTTTTCTTATACTGTCTGACAGCCCCCTCATTACTCGGTAGCAGGTATATTCCATCTTTGACGCAACGAACAGTAATATACGAGCACGCTACCATCACAATCACGAAAGAATCCCACCAATACTTAAAGTCCCATTGTAGGATAAACACTTTTACAAAGAGACTAACCAATAAGCCCACAAGCACTATCATAAACCCGTATGTACTAATCTTCTGAACTTCTGTGATAATCCGCTCATCCTTAATCCTTGTCCCTCTCACCTTAATCCCCCCAAAAAATATCGTCTAATGATCTATCTAATGCCTTACAGATCGCTAAGCATAACTTAAGTGTCGGGTTATAGTTTCCCGCTTCAATTAGGCCAATCGTCTGCCTTGTAACTCCTACTAATTCCGCTAACTGTTCTTGGGAAAGATCTTTTTCTACACGAGCCAGTTTCATCTTGATGTTCTTGTTCTCCCCCACGCTTTTCCCTCCTTATACAGATTGTTTCATTACACTAAATTGTAATCTATACTAATCATTATGCACAATATATATTGCTATAAACATTTTCGAAACTTCTTCAACTCAACTTTACTCATCCTCGATTCATCTTTACTCGACTTTCCTTATCTTTTCCCTGCCTCTTTCCTAGAGATTCTAAGCAAGAAAAAAAGCACCCCAATGGATGCTTTAAATGATTACTATTCAAATCCCTTATAGTCTTCTCTATTCCACTACATCGTTCTCTGGATAGCTATCAACGATCTTCAGTAGTTCAGAAGCATCCGTGCGTGGACGGCTGTCTGGCACAGTCTCCGGGTATCCAGCATGAATCATAGCTATGATCTTCTCTCCTGGCTTCACACCAATTTTGTTACGGAATTCAGGATTATTGATATAAGGATCGGTCTTCCAAATCGTTCCCACGCCTTGCTCCCAAGCTGCTAGCTGGAAGTTCTGCACAAGTGCTGACGCTGCTGCAAAATCCTCATCCCACTCTCTCTGCCGAGGATCTTCAGGCATCACCACAATTAACGTTAAGGGAATATTTGAGATATATTCTTTGCGCTTGGCAGCCACTTCAGGATCAGCTATGGCACGTTTCACGAAGGCAAATGCTGCTTCAGCCAAGAACTTTGTACCTTCACCTTGAAAAGCAATGAATCTCCACGGCTCACGAACCCCATGATTAGGCGCCCATACCGCTACATTTAACAATTCCTCTAATAGTCCTTGTGGCAGTGGATCTTTTTGAAAAAGTTTAATAGAGCGCCGTTCTTTAATTAGTTCTGCTACGCTATTCTTTTGAGTCGATTGAGTTTGTGTCATAAGATCCACTCCCTATAGTAATAATGATAATCATTATCATTAATGATACAGTATCGATCTGCCTTTTGCAAATAATAGAAAAAAAACACCGTTCCCTAAAGAACGATGTTAAAAGGCTTCAGCCGAAACGGCCCATGATGTATTCTTGTGTCATTTGATTCTCAGGATTAGTAAAGACCTTATCCGTTTTATCATATTCTATAAGGGATCCAAGATAAAAATAGGCCGTATAATCAGAGATCCGTGCAGCCTGCTGCATGTTGTGCGTTACGATTACGATGCGAAGCTCTTCTTTTAACTCCTTGATGAGCTCCTCTACTTTACCAGTGGAAACCGGATCTAGTGCGGATGCGGGTTCGTCCAAGAGCAGAATTTGTGGGTTAACCGACAACGCCCTTGCAATACATAAGCGCTGCTGTTGTCCACCGGATAGAGCTAATGCTGAATCTTTTAACCGGTCCTTCACTTCGTCCCACAAGGCAGCTTTGCGAAGGCTGCTCTCTACGATCTCATCGAGTGCTTTTTTCCCTTTAATTCCATGATACTTAGGACCAAAAGCGATGTTATCATAAATGGATTTGTAGAACGGATTCGGCTTCTGCCACACCATACCAATCTTCTGACGCAGTTTGATAACGTCTGTGCCCGGAGCATTAATATCCACTCCATCAATCCAGATGCTTCCTTTGGTGTTTGATCCGGAGATTTCGTCATTCATCCGATTCAGTGAACGGAGAAAGGTTGATTTACCGCAGCCGGATGGGCCGATCAGTGCAGTAACCGTATTTTCAGCAAAAGGAAGACTAATCCCCTTTACTGCCTCATATGTTCCATAAAAAATACTCAGGTCCTCGGTTTGAAAAGATTCTCGCACTGCTGTTGCCGACGTTCCCATCGATTACTCCTCCTACATCTCTACTTTAATTTTTAGGAATTAGTTCATTCTTTTTGAAGCTGTAAGCTTACGATAAATAAATCTTCCGAAATAACGTGCTGCTAAGTTGAAGATCAACACCATAATTACAAGTACTGCTGAAGCTCCCGCAGCAATTTGCGCGGCATCAGGAGCAAGGCCTTCACTATTTACCTTCCAGATATGAACAGCCAGTGTTTCAGCGGGACGGAAAGGATTCAGTGGTGAGTTCGGACTAAGTGGATTCCAGTTGGTGAAATCTAGTCTTGGACTACTCATTCCTGCAGTAAACATCAACGCGGCTGCTTCCCCAAAGACACGGCCAGCGGACAAAATAGTACCGGTAATAATCGTTGGTAATGCTACTGGAAATAACACAGAGGTTACGATTTTCCACTTGGACAATCCTAGTGCAAAACCTGCCTCTTTTTGTTGCTTCGGAACACTACGGAAAGCTTGCTCAGTAATCCGAACCATCAGCGGTAGATTAAAGACCGTCAATGCCAGTGCTCCCGAGATTAAGGAAAAGCCAAGATTAAAATAGTTAACAATCAGCAATAGACCAAACAAGCCGACTACGATTGAAGGGAACGAAGATAATACTTCAACAATTAAGCGAATAAAGCCGGTGATTTTTCCTGGACGAGCATATTCAGCCATATAAATACCGGCACCCAGTCCAAGCGGTACTGTAATTATTAGCGTGAGTACCAAAAGGAATAAGGAGTTGAATAATTGAGGACCAATTCCTCCACCTGCTCGAATTTTTTGTGGTGCAGAGAATAGAAAATCCCAACTAATGTGACTAAGGCCTCGAAAGAGGATATATCCTAATAGACCAACCAGAATAGCTACGATGAGCAATGCGAAAAACACAATAAGGCTTGTGGCAATTTTATTTACAGTTCTCGGCTTCAAATTTTATTTCTCCTTTCAAGCAGTCTCACAAAGAAGACAAATACAAAGGTCATCAGCATAAGAACCAGTGCCATACTCCACAGAGCATTATTGTGCGCAGAGCCCATGGTTGTGTTCCCCATTCCAAGCGTGATTACACTCGTCAAGGTAGAAGCTGATTCAAAGAGTGATTTTGGTACGAATGGCGCATTCCCGATAACCATCTGTACAGCAAGGGCTTCACCGAATGCACGTGCCATCCCCAGGACAATACCAGTCATAATAGCAGGAAACGTTGTCGGAATAATCACTCGAGAGATCGTCTGCCACCGGGTGGCACCAAGCGCATAGGAGGATTCCTTTAAATTTTGCGGCAATGAAGCCAGCGCGTCTGCAGCCACGCTTGTAATCGTCGGAAGAATCATGACCGAGAGCACAAGCGCGCCTGCAGCTACCCCGATGCCTTGACCAGGCAGGTTGTTGCGTAGAAACGGTACAATAACACTTAATCCGATGAAACCATAAACAACTGAAGGGATACCTGCCAACAGCTCGATTACGGGCTGAAGCAATTTTTTGCCCCATCCTGGGACAATCTCCGTCATAAACAGCGCAGCGCAAAGGCTAAGTGGACTAGCAATCAATGCTGCAAGTAGAGTAACTAAGAAGGATCCCGTGATAAACGGAAATGCACCAAAGGATGGCGTATCTGCTTCAGGTGACCACTTTGTTCCGAACAGAAAATCTGTAACGCTAACATCGCCACTTGTGAAAGTTGAAATCCCTTTAGACGCCACAAAATATACCATCGATACAATGATTGTGATCAATAGCAGTACACAGAAGGACATATATGTACGTCCCACAAAATCTTCAATATGATGTTTCTCGATGCGTGAGTTCTTTATTTTCACCCTCAATTGCTCCCTCTTTCTAAAGTGAAAAGAGAGGCAGATGTATCCGCCTCTAATCACTTGAGATTCTAATCCTTACAAATTACTTAGAAGTGAATTACTTAGCTGTAACATTTCCTGCAACGTCACGAGTAACTTGCATTTTTACTGCTGGAATGTATCCAAGCTCAACAACTTCACCTGTTTGTACTTCGTCTGTCAAGAAAAAGCCAAGGAATGCTTTTACTGTTTCATTTGGTTCGCCGTTTGTGTACATGTGCTCGTAAGCCCATACTGGATATTTACCAGAAACAACATTGTCCACAGATGCTTCTACACCATCAAGGCTAAGTGTTTTGATTGAATCATCAAGGTATGAAAGAGCCAGATAACCAATAGCCCCTGGAGTTTCTCCGATCATTTTCTTAACAGTACCGGAGGAATCTTCTTGAATCGATCCTGGGATATCTTCCGTTTTAGTTCCAAGTGCAAAGCTTTCAAAGGTTGCGCGAGTACCGGAGCTGCCTGGACGGTTGATGATTTGGATTTTTTGATCCGCTCCGCCAACTTCTTTCCAGTTCGTAACCTTACCTGTGAAAATATCGATAAGCTGTTGCTTAGTCAAGCTGTCTACACCAGCATCCGGATGAGTTACTGCTGCGATCGCTACTACTGCTACTTGATGATCTACAAGAGCTGCTGCTTTTTCTGCATCTGCATCCTTTAGTTTTTCTTCTGCGAATACGTCAGAGTTACCGATATCTACTTGTTTCTCAGCTACTTGAGTAAGACCAGTACCACTGCCGCCGCCTTGAACTTGAATGTCCACCCCAGCATTTTTATCCATGAAATTCTCTGCTACCAGCTCAACTAATGGTTGTAGTGCTGTTGAACCTGATGCTAGAATCGAACCACTTATTTTAGCGCCGCTACCTTCATTTGTAGCTGCAGCGTTTCCTCCCGTGTTGTTTGCCCCACCATTACCGCAGGCCGAAAGTGCCAGTACGCTTGTTAAAGCCAAAGTCATAACCCAAGATTTTTTGAATTGCATTGTTTTGTCTCCTCCTAAATGTTTTGTTAGCACGGCTTCCTCATACAGTTCATGCGGAACTGGCTTCGAAAGCTTTAACATGGTGTTGTGGAGCTTTGGCCCCCATATGCTTGTTTACTGTAAAAGTGTATTGCACGCATATGTTATTGTTGTTGTCCGGAGCTTCTTGGCCCCTCTGACTCTTCTTATTCTAGAGCTCGTTCGTTAGAGAAACTTCTTAACTTTGTAAAGCGAACGATAAAAATACCAATAGAAACTATATATATGTATAGATTTAATCTATAATGGAGATATAATTTGTTATCCAACTTAGCATTGTGCGGAGGAAAGTCATGAATATTATGAAGTTAAAGATCGTTATCCTACTTGAAAAATATAAGAAAGTAACCGATGTAGCTGCTGAATTAGGCCTTAAACAACCCACTGTATCTTTTCATATGAAGAATTTAGAGAATGAATTTGGAACTCCTTTATTCCTGTATCGAAGTGGAAGAGTCCTGCTCACAGATGCGGGTAGAGCCCTTTATCAATATGCGCTCAAGATTGTCTCACTTACGGCCGAAGCTGAACGTACTGTTAAACAGTTTTCTTCCCCAACACATGGTACTTTAAAGCTGGAAGCAAGTTATATACCTGCAACTTATATTTTACCTAAAGCGCTAATCCAATTCATGAAACAATATCCTGGGATTAATAATTCGATGACGATCCAAAGTGATAATTTGTTAAAGGAACGACTCCGAAGCCGAGAAATTCAAATGGCTATTTTGCACACTTCAGATTGGCATGATGAATCCTTTAACTTTCAGCTGATTGTCCGCGACGAGCCTGTGCTGATTTTTGCCCCTAGTCACCCTTTTGCAACTATAGAGAAGCTAACACCAGAACAGATCGCGCTTGAGCCTTGGATTCAGTATGAGGGTGGTTCTTGTTTACGGGGATTTGCGGATCAATGGGCAGAAATAAATCATATTCGCTTGTGGAACCGATCCGAGATAAATTCACCTGAATCCCTAAAGAAGTTAGTTAGCGAGGGAGATGGCGTAGGCATTTGTTCTAGAGTCAGCATTGAAGCAGAACTTGCATTAGGTCGTCTTTGTTATGCTCCTTTACCGGGAGTTTTGCCTGAGAGCGGCGGTTTTGTACTGGCTTGGCGAAAAGATCATATATTAACACCCTTACAGCAGTCTTTAGCGGAAATATTAAACAACGTTTAGACCTTATATTTTATATTAAAAGGGAGCACCCAAAGCCATTACGGACTTGAGCACTCCCTTTTTTAGGCTTATTCTATAAACGGAAACATTAACTTCTCATTCTCACTTGTGTACATATTTTCCTTCGTAATGAATTCGGAGCCTGTATCCATAACAGGAGCTACTTTGTGGCCTGAAACGGCTTCAAGTGCAGTTTTCACAGCCAAGTACCCCATAGTAAAAGGTTTTTGAATCACCGTTCCCAGCATAATTTCATTCTCCAGCAATTGAACCTCACTACTGGAATTGTCGAACCCCACCAGCTTCACTTTTTCTTTTAAGCCCATATCCATAATTGCCAGTCCCGCACCTAATGTAGAGGGCTCATTGAGACCAATGATTCCCTTTAGTTGTGGCTGTTTCCGTAGAAGATCAACAGTTAATTGATATGCCTTCTTCGAAGAACCGTTACTGTAAAGGGTATCCTGCACAAGATTAACTCCATTCTGAGATAAAGCATCCCTAACCCCTTTCTCTCTCTCGATAGCTGTAGCGGAGCCTTGTACAAAATTCATAATGGCGACTAGATCGTCGCTATAAATATTTTCAATCAACTTCTGCGCTGCTTTGCGGCCTGCTTCATAATTATCTGTGGCGATAAAACTCTCCGATACACCGCCGTTCAGTCCCGAGTCTACCGTAATAAGCGTGATACCCGCAGCTTTAATCTGCTCTGCAACCGGAACAAGACGATAATAGTCGGTAGCAGCCAAAATAATGGCATCAGGCTTCTCCTCAATCGCCTGTTCTAGTAATTGAATCTGCTTATCCACATCTAACTCGGTATCTGTTCCTACCGTATGGACATCTGCACCGAATTCCTTGGCAGCAGTTGCCACACCTTGTTTCATTACCTCCCAGAATTCAATGCTGGTATCGATAGTCTTAGGAACGTAGATAATGGTTCTGACTTTTGGATCAAGTTCATTCGTAAACATACGATAACCTACCCACCCGAGCGCTACAATAAAGAATAACAGTAGAGCAGACAGGCCTATTTTTGACCAAAGTGAACTCATGGACTCTCCTCCTCATAGAGCGCAGGAATTCTTAAAGTGACCGTCGTCCCTTCTTCCATTTCACTTGCAAAAGACAAACCGTAATGGTCCCCGAAATAAAGCTGAATGCGATGGTTTACATTCGCGACGCCTACCCCACTGCCAATCCTGTAATCTGGCTTTTGAAGCAGTAACTTCCCCATCTGATCTGGATTCATACCGACACCATTGTCAATAATTTGAATAGTAATATCTTTTTGCTCTCTTTTGCCTTTAATCAGGATGTGACCTTGCTCAGGATTATGCTTTATCCCATGATAAATCGCATTTTCAACTAAGGGTTGAAGGACCATTTTCAAAATACTGCATTCAAGAATGTCTTCATCCACTTCTATCGAATATGTGAATTTATGGCGATAGCGCATGTTCTGAATCGTTAGATAGTGCCGAATATGTTCTAGTTCTCTAGCGATCGGGATCAGCTCCTCGCCCTCACCAATCGTAGAACGTAGCAGCTTCGATAATGAAGAGGTCATTTCGACTACCTCCTCCATCTTACCGGTCTCTGCCATCCAAATGATCGAGTCCAGCGTATTATACAAAAAGTGGGGCTTAATCTGTGCTTGTAAGGCCTTAAGCTCACTCACACGCTTCATCTCTTGCTCCATGACGATCTGACTCATCAGCTCTTTAATCTTCAGGATCATCAGGTTAAAGGTACGGGCTAGCTTACCGATTTCGTTCGTGCTCTCAATCTCCACGCGAATGTCGAACTCACCGCGTTCAGCCTTTTTCATATTCATTTCTAATTTCTTGAGCGGTTTGGTTAATGCGTAGGACAGCAGCACAGAAATTGCCATAGCACAGATCAGACTTACGGCTCCCCACAAGGCGGCGGTCCCTTGCATCTGCTGTTTGTTAGCAACCAGATCATCTGGATAGGTGACCCCTACAATCTTCCAGCCAAAGCTAGTGGTATCCACGGTGTACAGTTTCTGTTCGTTCCCTGCTTTCACCGTAACTGACCCGTTCTTAATCCCAAGAACAGTATCCAATTGCTCAAACTTGAGCTGCGAATAAATCAACTGCTGTTGAGGATGATAGACTAGGCTCCCTGTCGGATCTACGATAAATACATAACCGCGCTTTCCCAGTTCGATTTGTTTGCACAAATTGTTAATAACACTGAAATTAAGATCTACGAGTAGCACACCCTGTCGGTCTGCTTCCATTTCAGAAAAAGAATCGGAAAGCTTTCTACTGATCGACACTACCCAACGGTATTCATTCTGAAATAAGTGCTGCACATGTGAAGAGGAGACAGCCACTCCCGTCTGGTTCAATGCTTGCTGATACCACTCTTGAGCAATCAATTCGGGAAGCGGTTTCAAAACTGCATCCAGTCGATCTGAAACGGTTATCCCTTCCGAGCTTGCATACACAATTGAAGAAATATCCGAGCGGGATTGGACTACAGATCGTAGATATTGGCTAGCTAATTGCTTATCCTTGGTCTCCCCTTCTTGTCCAGAACTCGAACCTCTTACATATTTCTCAAGATCACTGCTAGTTAACACCAGAGCAGCAATGCTCTCCATGTTGCTAATATAATTCTCGATGTTCAGTTTTACTTGTTCTATTAATTGTGAGGTATAGGCTACGGAATTCCCCATGACGGCTGCTGAGGAGAGTCGATATGAAGTATAGGTAAGTACTATAGTGGTGCAGAGGATAAGAAGCGAAAAAGAAATCGCGATATTATTATGAATACTTCGACTTCGGAAGAAACGATGAGGTTTCATAGAAGAAGATTCTCCTTCTGTCGCTGTCGATATTCCTTAGGTGTGATCCCAACATTTCGTTTAAAAATAACACTGAAATACTGAGGATCAGCATAGCCCACTCTAGCAGCGATATCATAAGTCTTCAGCTGTGTGATGGTAAGCAGTTCTTTAGCTTTTTCCAAACGGAGGCGAGTCAAATACTCAATAAAAGTCTCACCGGTATGCTGTTTAAACGTTGCACTGAAATAACTGATGCTCATAAAAATATGGCTACATAACTCATTGAGTGAAAAACTGTCATTATAATAATTCTCCCGGATATAAGCTTCCGCGGCTTTCATCTGAGAAGCCCTTACCGTAGTTCTTTGTTCCGACAGCTTGAGGATCAGCTCATGGCAAGTTCTCTCCAAATAATTCCTTGCTTCCTCTAAAGTCTTTAGAGCAGCAACTTCTGCGAACATATTATGCGAAACCAGCTCAGTATTGGGGAATCCAATATCGGCCACATAATTCATTAGAGAAACGAGCATCTGGTAAATGATACTGCGGCACCCTTCTATAGAAGAGCTATTGCTCTTTAATTCCTGAAACCATTGTGAGAGAACCTCTGAGATCGCTGATGCTTTCCCTGTCTTCAACGCGGATATAAATTGCTTTTCCCAAGAAGTGAAGTGCGCTTGATCCAACCCTTTGCCAAACTCAAGATCCTGAATGGAGATCACCTTATCGATGCCTAAAAGATAACGATATTCTAAGGATGAAATCGCTTCCTGGAAGGATTGTGGAATTTGTTGCATGCTAGCGTATTTTCTACCGATGCCGATGGTGGCGGTCAGCTTCAAATACTTATTCAAGCTGGTCTGAACCTGATCCGCGAGAAGCTGTGTTGTAACTTCAATTGCTTCTGAATCTCCTGATAATATCGCAGCGAGTTTACCATCTCTAGTCTGAAACACCACCCCGCACTGCCCCTTCTCAAGTTGCTCCTGCACAATGTTAAATGCAGCAAAACGTAGTAGCTCAGCATCAGAAGCAATGTCCTGGCTTCGACTCTCCATTTCTATCTCGATTACGATTGCAAGGTAAACCGCGCCCTGAAGCTGTATATGAAAATAATTCATTTTATTCTCGATCTCATCGTTCTTCATTCGAGTCGTAACCAGTTTCTCCAGAAAACGTTCGCGCAGTAAAGGTAAGCTCTGATTTAATTGCATGCGAAGCTTAGCGATATTGGCCTTTTGTAAATACTCTTCATCCAAATCCTGCTTCATTTTGCTTAGAAATTCTGCAAACTCACGAGCATTAATTGGTTTTAACAAATATTCTGTCACCTTCAAGGTTATTGCCTGTTTGGCGTAATCGAAGTCTTCATATCCAGTTACGATAATGACCTTCATGTCGCGGTACCGTTCCATAACAGCTTTTGCCAGTCCTAAACCATCCATAAAGGGCATGCAAATATCTGTAATAATCACATCTGGTCGAAACTGCTCGATCGCATCAAGGGCATCTCTGCCGTTATCGAAATCTCCAACGAGCTCAAAACCATAATTATTCCAAGATATCTTCTGTTTAATCGCTTCCCGAACCTCATCTTCATCATCAACCAGAATAATCTTATACATCCAACACCTCCTCAGCTATGAACTTATCGATCGCTTACATGTAAATGTTTACCTTTTTAAATAAGGATAATAGAGGTTGCCTCTTTAAGGCAACCTCTATTATATGTAGCTTCTATTCGTATAGCAGAGGTTTGATCTCATCAGAATCCATATTGTTCTTATCGTACCAATGAAACCCTGTGTCAATATTCTTTTCTACGGTTTCCCCTTTAATCGCCTGCACAGCCGCCTTCACCGCTTGATAACCAATCCCAATAGGGTCCTGTGTAACCGCGCCAGCCACAACACCACTACGAATGGCATCCATTAACTGTTTACCAGAGTCAAATCCGATGACCACAATCTTTCCACCCATCTGCAATTCATTTACGGCATTAGCCACACCTACCGCAGAGCCTTCGTTTGAGCCATAGATCCCTTTAAGATCCGGATTGGCCTGCATCATCGCTTTTGCAAGATCCGTGGACTTCAACTGGTCTCCACCGCCATATTGTGGCTCTAATACTTCAATGTCTGGATATTTCGCTTTCATTTGTTCTAAGAAACCATCACGACGTTGTTGACCTGTGCTGCTTGTTTGGTCATGTACGACTAGACCTACTTTACCTTTCTTGCCAATCAACTCCGCCATTTTATCAGCTGCTAAAGCGGCGGCTGCTTTATTGTCCGTCGCTGCTGTTGCTACAGGGATATCGCTGTCTACACCAGAGTCAAACCCAATGATGGGGATATTGTTTTCCTTTGCCTTTTCCAGATATGGAATCGCTGCTTTGCTGTCCAGAGCCGCTAAAGCGATTGCTGCAGGTTTCTTGTCTAGCGCCGTCTGCAACATTTCAATTTGTTTATCTACCTGACTCTCGTTTTCAGGGCCTTCAAACGTAATCTCGACATTAAACTCCTTGGCAGCCTTCTCGGCTCCTTGCTTCACCGCTTGCCAGAATTGATGCTGGAAGCCTTTTGAAATGACTGGGATATAGGGTTTGTCTGAACCGGATGCACTCTTTTTGCTATCACTGTTGTTACAAGCACCAAGTAAGGTAGTAGCCAGTAACAAACTGGCAAGCATAATAATCCCTTTTCGACGTTGTTTCATTTAAATCTTCCCCCTCGTCATTTGCTTTGTATATCACTCCGTATGGAGATAATACCTCTTTCATTGCTTCCGTCTGCGATGAATATCAGCATACACTGCGATGATGATGACAACACCGACAATGACTGTCCGCCATTCCTGAGCAACGGACATAATCTGTAAGCCATTCGTCAGTACACTCATAATCAGTGCACCAATAATCGTACCTAGAATAGATCCTACGCCCCCGCTTAAAGATGTGCCTCCAATGACGACAGCCGCTATAGCTTCTAATTCATAACCGGTGCCAAGTGACGGCTGCGCTGAATTAAGTCGTGAGGCCATCAGGATACCAGCGATTCCACTGAAGATCCCTGTGATGGTGTAGATTACAATCTTCCATTTGACCGTATTTACACCGGATAAGCGAGTCGCTTCTTCATTGCTGCCAAGCGCAAAATTATAGCGCCCAATAATGGTCTTCGACAATATGATGCTTGCGATAATTCCGAGCAATAAGAAGATGATGATGGTATTCGGAATGCCTGGGATCATCTTACCCATAGCAATCTTGGCAAAGATCGGATCATCATTGAAATAAATAGGCTTAGCACCCGTTATGACCAGTGATAATCCTTTAGTAATCATCATGATCGCCAGCGTAGCAATGAAAGGTGGAATATTCATTTTCGCCACCATTAAACCGCTGATAAAGCCACATAGTGCACCAGCTAGAATCCCGCCTACAATACCGAGTGGAACGGGTAGACCCCAGAATGTAATGAAGACGCCAACCATCACGGAGGAGAAGGTCATCACCGTACCCAAAGCAAGATCGATCCCACCTGTAATAATTACAAAGGTTGCGCCTAGAGCTAATACTCCAATTACAGCAGTAGAGACCAGAATTCCAACTAGATTAGAGAATTGAAAAAAGTTACTTGAGGCTACCGAAAATACGATGACCAATATGATCAAACTTGCGAATGCCAATAATTTTTGTTTGAACCCTGATTGCGCCCCGGTTTGCTTCGAGCCGATAGGTTGGCTAATCCCTTGATCTGCGATCTTCATGACCTTGACACCTCCGATA
Source organism: Paenibacillus sp. VTT E-133291 (assembly GCF_002264395.1). Classification (GTDB taxonomy): domain Bacteria; phylum Bacillota; class Bacilli; order Paenibacillales; family Paenibacillaceae; genus Paenibacillus_AQ; species Paenibacillus_AQ nitricinens. The sequence continues at coordinate 40,877 of NZ_NFVA01000008.1, read as the reverse complement.
AACTCTTGAACGATTATGAACGCATCGTCGCATATTTCATAATTGCTTCTTGCGATGCTTCTTCTGCGGTTAGTTCTCCGGTTATACGTCCTTCACACATGACAATAATGCGATGGCTCATTCTTAGAATCTCTGGGAGATCTGAAGAGACTATAATGATCGCTTTTCCTTCGCTGGCCAGCTGATCAAGCAACTTATAGATCTCACTTTTCGCCCCTACATCAATTCCACGTGTCGGTTCGTCGAAAATCAGCACATCGCAGTCTCTCGTCAACCATTTACCGATAACCACTTTTTGCTGATTGCCACCGGATAAGAATTTGACTTTTTGACTTATACTTGGTGTCTTGGTTGCTAGTGCTTCCGCATGCTGCTCCGCTGTCTTTCGCATCTCGCGATCCCTCATCCATCCGAAGGCATTGCGGAACTTATAGAAGGAAGCCATCGCATTATTCATGCTAATGTCCATCTCTACAAGCAGTCCGTAGCGTTTGCGATCTTCGGACAAATAGCCAATACCCTGCTGCACTGCTTGATGAGGATGTCGTATACGTACCGTATTTCCATGCAGCTTAATCTCACCTTTATCGATAGGATCAGCCCCAAATACTGCGCGAACAACCTCAGTACGTCCAGCTCCCATTAATCCTGCGAAACCCAGAATCTCACCCTTATTCAGATGAAAGCTGATATCCTTCAACAACTGCCCGCTAGAAAGATTTTGAACCTCCAGAACGACTTGCTGCGTCTGTTTGGAAATCGTCGGCTTTGACGTTTGATAGAGTTCTCTACCGACCATCATGCTAATAATCTGATCAATGGTTATTGAATCCGTCCGAACAGTATCCACGTAACAACCATCCCGCATGACTGTAATGCGATCTGTGATCCGTTTCAACTCATCCATGCGGTGAGAAATGTATATAATACCTACACCTTCTTCTCGTAATTGCTCAATCATACGGAATAACTCGTTAATTTCCGTATCTGTCAACGCTGCAGTTGGTTCATCCATAATCAGTACCTCCGCATTGAAAGACAAAGCTTTTGCGATTTCAACCATTTGCTGATTAGCAACTGTCAGATCTGAGACCAAAGTCTTCGGATCCAGTTTTAGATTCATCTGATCAAACAGTTCCTGCACCTTACGATTAAGCTCCAGATCATCAACGAACCATTTCAGTGCCTTACGCGGCTCACGACCAATAAATATATTTTGGGCCACTGTAAGATGCGGCATTAGATTCAGTTCCTGATGGATAATACTAATCCCAAGTTCCTGCGCAGCACGAGTATTGGCAATCTCCACCTCAGATCCCTTGTACCACATCTGACCCGCATCCTTGGAATAGACTCCTGTTGCAATCTTCATTAATGTAGATTTTCCTGCGCCATTTTCACCAACTAATGCATGTACTTCCCCACGCTTCAGCTCAAATTGACATTGATTCAATGCGTGAACACCGGGGAAAAATTTATCAATCCCCGCCATTCGTAGTAATAATTCGTCCATTTCATCTCCACCTCAAATCCTTTAGGAGTGCTTTTTTATTGAAGTAATCGCTTTCAATATTGAATGTAAAATTATTGTATTGCCTATAGGCTTCAAATGTAATGGAATATTCTCCGCAAAAAAGTTTAAAATTTTATGTTTTAAAGCAAGCAAAAAAGACTGCACCGTCTTTTCATGGACGATGCAGTCTTTTATAAGAATTATTAATTCAAACCCTTTCCAGCCACCAAGGTGTACGTCTTTGGGATTCCTTTATCAAAAACATCCGAGGATAAATTGGGCTCTTCAACCAATTGGCGGATCACAAGTCCAGAACTAGCAGCGGCTGTAACGATTTCTCCAAGCGTCCAGCGGCGCCAGTAGACAACGCTATGTTCCTGTTCGCCTACAGGTTTGCCTGTGGAGGGCAAATACTTAGAATACGAGACCTTTTTTTCTTCCAATGTTGTATCGAAATAATCCCCACTAACTTTGTGCTTGCGAATCTTAGCCGTAGATCCCTTCGAGGTTATAAGCTTAGTTGTCACTGGATGGAAATCACGCAGAACAAAAATCCCACCAGGAGAAAGTAAACGACGGACGGTTTCCATAAACGGTGCAAGATCGGTAAAGTAGTGCATGATTCCTAACTCAGCAAATACGATGTCATATGAACCATCTAGGACGTGTTCTGGAAGCTTAAGAACATCTGATACGATGTAGGTAAGCTGAACACCCGCTTCTTGTGCGAGATCAGCGGCATAACGCGCATTTGCTTCCGAGAAATCGGCAACGGTTACGTCCGCTCCAAGTAAAGACAAAGCGACGGCCTTCATGCCATTTGATCCCATGAGATTCATCATCTTTTTACCCTTTACTTCTCCAAAATAAGAAGAGAGCGGGTACAGCTTCGCACTTGGTTCCTTGATTAATTTGGCTGCTGCTTCTGAAGGTGTACCAAATCGAGTAACCCAAGCTGTGTATGTGTCTTCGTTCCATAGTTCCTCACTGGTTGGCCCTGTGCCTTTTCCAGAAGGTAGTTCTACATTGTGATCTTGTTCTTCCATTCCTTGTGACCCCTTTATGATTAAAATATCTGTTATGAAGCATTCTGAATGGCATCTGCCACCCGAATAGTTTTCTTTCTTCCAGCGTACAAATATACACCGAGTCCAAACATGACTAACAGTCCACCAGCCCATTGCAGCGCTGTTAATTGTTCACCTAAGAGCAGAAAAGCTAGGATGCTAGCACCCACGGGTTCTCCTAAGATGTTCATGGATACCGTAGTTGCGGATACATACTGAAGTAGCCAATTAAATAAAATATGCCCAAATACCGTGGGTACCACAGCTAGCAATATGAAAATCCCCCACTCATTCGCAGGATAATTAAAGAAGGAAATCCCCATGAACAGATTGTATATGGCAAACACGCCAGCTGCTGACAAGAAGACTATCAAGCTATACAAATAGGAAGGCATACGCACCACTAGCTTTTGACCGATAAGCATATGCACAGCTACCGCTACAGTACCTCCAACCGATAACAAATCGCCTTTAAGATTATCCGCAGAGATTCCAATGTCTCCCCAGCCGATAAATACTACACCGCCAATAGCAATACTCAGTCCCAGAATAGCAGACGCAGCCGTTTTTTCCTTATACAAAAAATAAACGCCCAGCATAATAAAAACCGGCTCCAGCGCCATGATCATCGTTGAACTAGCTACCGAAGTATACTTCAAAGAGCCCATCCAAAGCAAAAAATGTAGAGCAAGCATAGTGCCTGAGAGCACTAACATGATCCAGTCCTTTTTACGAAGCGCAACCGCTGCTCCACTGTATGGCCTTGCAAAAGGTAACATCAATAGCGAGGTGAATAACAGCCGATACATGCCTTGAATAGACGCTGGTGCTGCAGACCATTTAATAAAAATAGCAGAAAATGAGATGGCCACAATCCCAATCAACATTAATATTGGAATAGGAAGTGGCGGTTTTTTAAGATTCACATGGTACGCGTCCTTTCAATATCTAAAGTCACTTATGTTAATTTAACGCAGACCGTAAAAAAATGCATCTATTTTCATTAGATTTCACTAAAAAAAGCATAAGCCACGTCATTTCTGACGAGAGCTCATGCTTCTATAAGGTTACGGCTTCAGAACAACCTTGATACAATTCTCTTTTTTCTCACTAAAAACGTCATAGCCATGCTCTGCTTTACTGATGGGCAGGCGATGCGTAATGATATCTGTAGGATCAAATTTATTCTCTTTAATCATCTTATAAAGCAAAGGCATATAGTGAATAACTGGGGCTTGTCCCATCTTTAAAGTAATATTACGTTCAAATAGATGACCCAGCGGGAACATATTGTAATTAAGCCCATAAACCCCTACTAGCTGAATGGTTCCGAATTTACGTACAATATCCGAGGCCATCCTAAATGCGCTGAGTGAGCCGCCTTGTAGCTTCAGTGTGGTTTCCACTTTTTCCAAAGCAGATATTTTGGCATCCAAACCTACGCAATCAATAACTACGTCTGCTCCCCCATGAGTAATCTCCTTCAAATGCGCCTCAATATCCTTGATCTCTTCAAAATTATAAATTTCAACCTTATTGGTTTGCTTCGCATGCTGCAGCCTGTAACCAACATGGTCAACAGCTATGACTCTAGAAGCACCTTTCATCCAGGCGAATTTTTGAGTTAACAGTCCAACAGGTCCGCAGCCGAGAACAATCACTGTATCCCCTGGCTTCACGCCTCCGCTTTCTACTCCCCACCAGGCTGTAGGCACAATATCTGATAAGAAAAGAATTTTCTCATCTTCCATTTCCGCATCCTCAGGAACCACAAAGGGGCCGAAATTACCATAAGGTACCCGCAGTAACTCGGACTGCCCCCCGGCAAAGCCACCATAAGTATCGGTATAGCCTAAATAACCACCTGTGTCCTTTGCGTCATTAGAATTATCGCATTGGCTCTCCATCTCATGCTGGCAAAAGAAACACTGGCCACAGGCCACATTAAAGGGAATAATGACACGATCACCTTTCTTGACTTTAGTTACGTCAGGACCAATTTCTTCAACAATCCCCATAGGCTCATGACCGATAATATAATCATCATGCATACCTGGAATCTCACCGTTATAGATGTGTAGATCTGAGCCACAAATCGCTGTAGTTGTAATCCGAACGATAATATCGTCCTTTTTCTCAAGCTTCGGATCAGCTACCTCTTTAACCTTAACTTTTTTCTTCCCTTGATAGGTTAGTGCCTTCATACTGTTCATCCGCTCCTTTAGAGTATGGCAAAGGGTGTAACGATAACATCATCTATGTTATAACCCTAAGACCTATCTTCTTATCCATGAAGAAGCGGGGAATACATCATAAGCGCATAATTATCGGTTACATCTTCATCTCCAACTAGGTCGCCGGTACGTGTATATACTTTTCGACTAATCTTGTTACTGCGTATATACCCTCCCCAAGGTTCTAAGCTAATTCGATGATCACTTTCGTACACTTCATATTTATAAAGGGATTGCTCGTCGCATCTCCATTCCCCATGCAAATGGCTGTCATCCAGCCAGAGCTTTAATTGATAGGCTTGATTTGTGTTATTCTTCACTTGAAGATCCAAATAATTATAAGAACAGGTGGCCCCGCTTCCAAATGGCTGTGTACGCTGTTCATCTGGAAAAACATCATAGCTGTGCCGATGCCGTTCCGTAACCGTAAGAGGTGTATGCAGTGTCATCCAGTAGATCAGATTGGACAGCTGGCATAAGCCTCCGCCTACCCCGGAATGGAAGCCACCATAATGCAGCACCATTCCCTCCAGATACCCTTTTCGCTTCGTGGGCTTCCCGATGCTTCTCCAGTAAGAAAAAGTCTCCCCCGGCTGCACCATAAGTCCATCCAGTTTCGCTATCGCCAGACGTAAATTGGTTATTTTATTGTATTGAAGCACCATATCTACATTCCGTAGACTTCTTAATAACGGTGTAGCATGAGTCATCACTTCATTAGATAAAACTTCACTAGTGCGTTGCTTCGCCACCTTGCTGCGGCTAGTACACCATTTCAGATATCTTTTGTAAATAAAATATCGCTTTCCGGCAAATAATCTAAGTCGAGAACGCTGAATAGGTTTCATGGCAGCCTGAGAGGTATTCATCTAGAACTGAACCTCGCTTTCAGCTCGTAACTGGGCGAATCTCCCTCCAAGCAGGGCATTATGATGCTTAACGATCTGTTCACTATTCAGCATTTTGTTATCAAAGGTGCTATGAGCGTCTGAAACCAATACACTTTTATAGCCCATGCTGTATGCGCGTCTTATCGTCGTATCTAGACAGAACTCACTTTGCATTCCACAAATCACCAGATTCGTGATCCCCAGCTTCTGTAGCTCATCTTGCAGTACGGTTCGGTGAAAAGCATCCCAAGTAGGCTTCTCCACAATAACTTCGCCTTCCTGCGGTGTGATACGATGACTAATCTGCCACGTGGGCGTTCCTTTTGTATATTCCTCATCTTCTGTATGTTGGACATAAACAATTGGAGTGCCTGCCACCCTAGCTTTGTGCTGAAGGGAAATAATTCTCTCCATCACCCCCTCTTCATCGTACAGCTTTTGATCAGGGTAGGAGAACATAGCTTCTTGAACATCAATAATTAATAGTGCAGTTGAATTTTCCAAGTGGATAACCTCCTAGAGCTTTTACAAAAATAATACCAGATTATGGGACACTCTATCTACCTATTTAAAGACTCCAATCAACAAAAAAAGGGCATCTGCTAAGCAGACACCCACATCATTACAATCCTTTTTACTTACCGCGTTTATTATGCCAGATCAAAGCATGCAACTGTGGAAGTACTCGCACTCTATTCATTTCTGAATCCATGATCACTTTATTAAACAGCCACTCCAGCCTTCCCAAAAGTCGAGCAGAAATGTCTCCTTCTTCAGTGACATCATCATTCCCAGGCTGCAGGAAGAGCGGCACATTGGGATATCGCTGGTGAACGTCTTTTGCATAATCAAAATCTTTGTCATCAAACACAACGACTTTCAGGCTATGTGTAGAACGGCCCGGATTCTCCATCTTACGCATGATGGTATCTAGCATCTCCCAATTTGTCGTCATCCCTGAGCTTGGTGGTTTCGGACTGATGGTCAGCACATCCACATCATTGAACCAGTCCTGCCATTTACTGCCCTGAGTTTCTATAGCCGCTTGTTTCCCTCGCTCATGAAGCTGGTTAATAAAAGTGCCCATCCCATCACCAATTAAAGCAGGATTACCGCCGGAAATCGTAACACAGTCGAAATTATCTCCAGCTATAGCTAAAAGTTCATTCATAATTTCATCCGAGGTCATCATACGAACCTTGTCTTTCGCCGTGCCATCCCAAGTGAAGGAGGAGTCACACCAGCCACAGCGATAATCGCAGCCATAGGTGCGGACAAACATCGTCTTTACACCAATCACCGCACCTTCCCCTTGAATGGTCGGACCAAACATTTCAATTACGGGAATCTTACTCACAGTCACAGCCTCCATACAAGCGGTAAGACGGCCCATCCTCAGGGATATCTTCAGCCAGTACCTCTGCCCAGGAGGTTGGTGTCTCCCACAGCTTTACAGCGTAGAGCGGCAGCCCCGCTTGCTTCAGCTTATAGGCAATATAGGAGGACATATTCTCAACCGTGGTGCGGAAAGACAATAAAGCTACTTTGGAGCCAGTATTCACTAACGTCTCTAATACAGGTTCATTCCCCATAGCGAGAAAAGCGTGATCTAAACGATCTACAAGGCTTTGTTGTACTGTCATTTTGATATCGCTGAAATCAATAACAAACCCTTCATCCGAATGGCCTTCCGCGGTCATAGGTTTACCCTTGAGCACTACTTCAAGCTTATAAGTATGTCCATGCAGATTGCTGCATTTCCCCTTGTGGCCCACTAATTGATGCGCCGCGTCGAACGTGAATATTTTGCAGACTGAAACCTCGTTTAGCATTAAGAACTAACCTCCGTTCTTTCTGCCTCATACTGTTCAAGACCACGCTGACGTAAAAGACAAGCTGGACAAGTTCCACAGCCACTCCCAATTATGCCGTTGTAACAGGTTAATGTGTGTTCACGAACATAATCAAAATAGCCCAGTTCATCGGCCATCTTCCATGTTTCTTTTTTATCCAGCCACATCAGTGGAGTGTGTACTGCAAACTCATAGTCCATAGATAAATTCAGCGTAACATTTAATGATTTCACAAATACATCACGGCAGTCCGGATACCCGCTAAAGTCCGTTTGACAGACACCCGTAACGATATGGGAGTAATCCAGCTGTTTAGCTAATATTGCCGCAAAAGATAAAAACAACAGATTCCGTCCGTCTACAAACGTGCTAGGAAGCTCATCGCCTTCGCCAGCAACGATATCAATATCTTGGCGGGTTAGTGCATTGGGTGCCAGCTGATTCAGCAGCCCAAGATCTAGGATATGCTGTTGTACCTTAAACTTAGCCGCTATTTCTGTAGCCACTTCGATTTCGGCCGCATGCCGCTGATTATAATTGAAGGTAACAACCTGCACTTCCTCAAATTGCTTCAAAGCCCATACCAGGCAAGTGGTGCTATCTTGTCCGCCGCTGAATACGACGAGTGCTTTCTTATTCATCTAAATCTCTCCTTATCAACTTATTGGGATTAGCGGTTGTCCACTTTTTCCGGATAGAGGTCATGATTGATTAAGCGGTGCTCCGCTATCGCTTCATACTTCGTACCCGGTCTTCCATAGTTGCAATAAGGGTCAATAGAGATGCCTCCACGCGGAGTGAACTTCCCCCACACCTCAATGTAACGAGGGTCCATCAGTGCGATCAGATCATTCATAATAATGTTGACACAGTCCTCATGAAAGTCACCATGGTTACGGAAGCTAAACAAATATAGCTTTAATGATTTGGATTCCACCATTTTCTGCTCAGGAATATATGAAATATACAATGTAGCAAAATCCGGCTGGCCTGTTACAGGACATAAGCTTGTGAACTCAGGACAGTTGAATTTAACAAAATAATCACGCCCAGGATGTTTGTTATCAAACACCTCTAAAATATCTGGATCATAACCAAACTGGTACTGCGTTCCCTGATTCCCAAGCAAAGTAACCTCTTGCATTTCCTCTTTCATTCTTCCTTCTGACACGACAAAAAACCCCTCTCTTTTCCTTCGGCCTTGGCCGGTAATGGAAAGAAGAACGAGATTTCGAAAACTTGGCTCCACTAAGAAGAAACGGAAGCAACGTCCCGATAAAGGAGCGCATCCGCTTATATGATTTAATATACTCTTAGTTTTTTATAGAGGGAGTTCGCGAACCTCTCCTGCATCATCCGTGCAGACTTCTTCTTTAAGCATATTGCGTCTTGAACTATACCATGGGTAACCTGCTCCTGACAAGTTCTACGCTTTGCCTTAGCTTTTCCCTTGTCAAACAGTTGAAGTTTCCATGACTTCAATCACTCAAATTGGTGCTACCTTACAGAGATCAGCGAACAGCTCCAGGTTATCTCGGATAGAACAACGCATGTACAGATTGGGAAGCTCAAAAACAACACCAATTTGGCATGGATTTCTTTTTTATGATGTGAAATATTCATGCCATTAATTAAAATTTCTCCGCTTGTAGACTGAAGTAGACCTGTCATCATGCACATTGTTGTTGTCTTCCCAACACCCTTGGGACCTAGAAACCCAAAGGCCTCGCCCTTTTTCACAGCAAAAGTAATTCGTTCTAATATAGCAGAAATATGGATTCAAATCCTAAGAAAAGGGTAACTTAAACTTAATAATCTTCGAGGTAAAGGTGGGCTCATCTAATGGAACAAAGTATACAGAAAGTTATGGACTGGATTAACAGTCATGTGAATGAAACTATTGTAATTGAAAAGAAAGAGCTTCGTGATCTGGATAAAATTCATTTTAATCTAGAGGCCGTTGAGTTTCGGAGTGCGGAGGATGTTATCGATGATTATCTAGGGAGTGCAATAATATTAAAAGGATTTGGCAGCACTTTAAACGCCGATGGTGAGCTAGTATCGCTACCACACTCCACCTATGACTTAGCTATTGACGGGCTTCGGATTGAGGACATAGGAGATCGTAAGGCGGAAATTACGACAGATCGAGCTATATATACCCTCTCAGTAAATTAAGCAAGTTGTAATAACAGCAAAAGAGCCCGCAGTAAATCTGGGGCTCTTTCGATTTATACGATTAATAAGTTACTCTTCTCCAATGATCTCCACTTCAGTTTCCAGCTCCACACCGAATTTATCCTTCACAGTCGCCCTTACATGGTGAATTAGCCCAATGTAATCGCTGGCGGTTGCATGATCTGCATTTACAATAAACCCTGCATGCTTCTTGGATACCTCAGCACCACCGATTCTTGTTCCCTGCAAGCCACTCTCTTGAATTAACTGACCTGCAAACCGACCTGGAGGACGTTTAAAGACACTACCACAGGAAGGATACTCAAGCGGTTGCTTGGATTCACGCAGGTAAGTAAGTTCATCCATTTTCGACTTGATGGCTAATGCATCACCTGAAGTCATAGCAAAATTGGCCTCAAGTACGATGTATTCACCGCTTGCGAACACGCTTTTTCTATAACCCCATTGCAGCTCATCCCCTTGCAGAGTCACCAATTGCCCGCTCTTAGTTATAGCTAGCGCACTATGCAGTACATCTTTAATTTCTCCGCCGTAAGCGCCTGCGTTCATGTATAACGCTCCACCAACCGTTCCTGGAATGCCACAGGCGAACTCAAGACCCGTAAGCTCCATATCCAGCGCATATCTGGAAACATCAATAATCTTAGCGCCGCACTCCGCATATAAGAGATTGTCTCGAATCCCCACATCCGTTAGTCCTGCCGTTTGCAGAACGATTCCACGTACACCGCCATCGCGGATAATCACATTCGAACCGTTCCCAAGTACAGTAAGGGTGATCCCATTCTGTTCCGCATATGTAACAATCTTTTGAATTTCCTCATAAGTAGCTGGTGCTGCCAAAATATCTGCTTTACCGCCCATTTTGGTATACACGTGATCTTTTAAGTTCTCATGACTCTTCACAATTCCTGCAGTCATTAGCTGCTCTAGGTCATTTTGAATTTTGTCAATATTCATGTTTCATGCTCCTTTAACCATGTATAAATGATGGTCCTTAATCTATTTTTAGTAGTGGTATCATGGATTTGTAGGCAACCCCAACTGTAACAACGAACAGGCTCCCTTGTCAATGACGGGAGCCTGTTCGTTGTATGATTATCGAATATGATTATACCGCTTAATAGGCAGCAAGCTCGTAAGGAAGGCACAGTGGCACTCCCGTACGTGGATCTGGAACAATATCTGCTTCAATGCCAAACACTTCGCGCAATACATTTGGGGTCATAACCTCAGTAGGTGATCCTTCACTAATCACAGTACCCGACTTGATAGCTACCATATGCTGCGCATAACGAGTAGCATGATTCAAATCATGCACGACCATGATAATGGTACGCCCTTCTTCCTCATTCAGCTTTTGCAGAAGCTGTAGGACTTCAAGCTGGTGAGCCATATCTAGAAATGTTGTTGGTTCGTCTAAGAACAAAATATCCGTCTCTTGTGCCAATGCCATAGCGATCCAAGCGCGTTGACGTTGTCCACCCGATAGACGGTCAATCGGACGATCATGGAATGGTTCCATCCCCGTAACGGAGATTGCGTTCGAGATAATGTTGCGATCCTCTGCGGTCATTGTACCGAAACCTTTTTGATGGGGGAAACGACCGTAGCTGACAAGCTCAGAAACCGTTAGACCGTCTGGAGCTGTTGGGTTTTGCGGTAAAATCGCAAGTTGACGAGCTACCTCTTTCGTTGAAAAGTTATGGATTGATTTGCCGTCCAGCATTACACTGCCGCTCTTAGGCTTCATGATCCGAGCCATCGTTTTGAGGATTGTAGATTTACCGGAGCCGTTAGCGCCCACTAGTGCAGTGATTTTTCCCGTTGGGATAGTCAAGTTCAATCCTTTAACAATTGTAGCCTCTGCATACCCAATACTTAATTCTTCTGTATTCAAACGTTCTGACATGATAACAACTCCTTATAAGTTTTATGGAGCTATGCTCCTAGAATGAACTACATAATAAATTCCGCTTCGTAAGCACGCGCTACGTTGTATGGAGCTATACTCACGCTTTTGATTTGGCGAGTAAATATAAAAAGTAAGGTGCGCCAATAATTGCAACCACAATGCCCGTGGGAACTTCTGCAGGTTGTAATACCCATCTGCCGATCGTATCGGCAGTAATCATAAGGAGTGCCCCTGTCAACGCACTAGCCGGCAATAATACCTGATGACGGGGACCTACAAGCCTGCGAGCCAAGTGTGGTGCTATCAGTCCAACGAAGCCTATACCTCCGCTTACAGCAACGCAGGAGCCGGCAAGCGCCACTGCTGTCATGAGTAGAAGAATACGCTCCTTCTCCACTCTCATTCCAAGCCCTAGTGAAGTATGATCGCCTAGATTCAATACATTAAGAATCCGTGCTTTATAGAAGGCAAACGGTAACAAAATCGCTATCCAAGGTAACAGAGCAAGGACAAATCTCCAATCCCCACCCCATATTTTACCGGCGATCCAAGTCGCTACAAATTGATAATTATTAGGATCAAGCCGAAGTGCCAACACAAGCTGGCAAGCATTAATTCCGGCAGCGACCGCAATCCCGATAAGGATCAACCTTGTTGGAGATAGACCATCTGCTTTCCGATAAGCGAGAAGATAGATTAAAGCGGCGGTTAAGCTAGCCCCTCCAAGCGCTAAGAGCGGCAAGACGAATACCGGAGCTGCTGTTGTAGCCGGAAAAAACGAGATGAAAATGATTACCGCAAAACCTGCACCCGCACTTATGCCCAGCGTAGCCGGCTCAGCAAGTGCATTTCGTGCGAGACTCTGTAAGATACAGCCTGACACTGCAAAGCCCGCTCCAACCAACAGTGAAATTACGATGCGAGGTAATCTAAAATCAAATAAAATAAGCTTTTGCTGATGTGTTCCATCTCCCAGCAGTGTATGTAATACCTCCAATGGGGATAGGCGCATAAACCCTGTATTCATACTGATAATAAACATGACGACGATCAGTATAGCTAGGAGCGATAATACTGTAAGCACGCGTTTGCGGCGTTCTTTTTCATTTGGAGAAAGGGTTAATCTGTGCATTACAGCTCCCCCTTCCGCTTACTCGCCAAGTAAATGAAGAAGGGTACCCCGATAATGGCAATTAAAGCGCCTAGCGGCGTTTCATAAGGTGCATTGATCATTCTAGCGGCGATATCCGCAAAGATAATCAATAAGCTCCCAAGTACTGCCGAGCAAGGAATAATCCAGCGATAATCTACCCCCACGAAATAACGCGTAACATGTGGAATAATTAGTCCTATAAAAGCAATCGGGCCAACCATGGATACTGCACTTCCGGCAAGAACGACTACAACAATCATACATGCCAACTGGACTAATCGAGTCCGCTGCCCCAGACCAACGGCCACTTCCTTACCTAAACTGAGCAATGTGACGGAACGCGATAACATCATCGCTGCAATTAATGCCACAAACACCCAAGGGAAAATGATTTTGATCTGAGTCCAGCTAGCTCCTCCCATTCCACCAGCTAACCAAAAAGCTATATCCTGAGATAAGTTAAAAAGAATCGCTATGCCCTGGCTAACAGCAACTAGTAATGCGCTGACAGCAGAGCCCGCAAGTGTCAACCGCAACGGTGTCAGGCCATTAAAGGAAAGCGACCCAATTCCGAATACGATAAAAGAAGCAACTGCGGCACCAATAAAACAAAACAACATAAGTGTAGTGAAGGAGAGCGAAGGTGCAAAAGCAAATACTATAGCAAGCGCTACACCCGCTCCCGCATTCAAGCCGAGCAGACCTGAATCCGCAAGTGGGTTCCTTGTCATCCCCTGCATGATTGCCCCGGCTACTGCGAAGCAAGCACCGACTAAAGCACCTGCGATCACGCGTGGAAGTCTTAGTTCTCTAATCACCTGATGTTGCTGTATATCTGGATTGAATTGAAATATTGCTTCCCATACCGTAGCTAGCTTGATATTTGCCGCACCCACTGAGACTGAAAGTGCCAGTCCAAAGGCAATAGCAGCAAGTCCAAAAATCAGAATACCTATTGCAGCTGCCGGACGGGTATGTAGAGCTTTTTGTGTATCATTTTTATTGCGATGTGCGAAATCTGAGGGTGAAACCATGAGTCGTCTCCTTAATCGATAGTTACAATAGTCTATATGATAACAACAATCATTCTCATTATCGCAAAAAAATTAATGTTGTACAATTGCAGGAGCCATTTTCCCGTAATATGGGCGTAGTTTATAAAAAAATGGTGCAGATCTTTGTATCTAAGATACTGATCTGCACGCCCTTCCCCACCCAAATGAGCAGTCTCATTCATGGTGAATTACGACTTTTATTTCACAAGACTTGTTAACACATCGTCAATGATTTTGCCACCAGCGTTCGCACCACTGTATAGCCAACTGCTTGTTGAGCTCATTTCATGCACATTACCAGCTTTTACAGCCGGGATGCCTTTCCAAATGGCACTGTCCAGAATCTCCGAACCCTCAGTCTTATCACTATTTACAAGGATAATATGATCTGCAGTCAGCTCAGAAAGCTTCTCCAGCGAAATTGGATTCCAAGTAGCTCTTGTACCCACAGGAATTTCTGTTACTAAGTTAGGCAGCTTTACACCAAGGTCTGTATATAATACAGCACCACTGCTGCGAGTTTCGTCTACAATATAGAAGTTTTTTTGTACCAGCCATAAAATCGCCACGGACTCTTCTCCAATAGCTCCTTTAAGCTTTTCTTTCGCAGCCGCCGCTTTGTCTTCATAATCTTTAATGGCTTTCTCTGCTTCAGGGGTTTTGTTCAGAATTTCACCAATCTTGAGTAGCGATTTACGCCAATCTTGATTTAGCTTATCCCCAATCACATATGTCGGTGCAATCTTATTCAGTTGGTCGTAGATACCATTCTGTACGGAAGACTCCGATGGGATAAGAATCAGATCCGGAGCGAAGCTGGTTACTGCCTCCAATGGAAGATCGTAGCTAATGGTAGGGACATCTTTCAATTCAGCAGCCAGATAATCCTGAACGCCATTTGGCACAGACCATTGGGCTACTGGAGTCACACCCAGCGTTACCAAAGAATCTTCCAAATAAGAACCCAGAACACGCCCAGGATTAGCAGGGATCGTTACTTCATGCCCCATCGCATCCGTTAACGTTTTTGGTGCTGCCGGTGCTTCTGTAGCTTCTGCAGTAGGCGCTGTTGTAGGCTCCGTTCCTGCATTGGATGAACTTTCAGCATTATTATTACCGCAAGCGGATAGGAATAGCGTCATCACTATTAGTCCGATCATCGTCAATTTCATGCTTCCAAATCTTTTTCTGTTTAACGAAAACATTAAATACCCTCCTAATATATACCTGCTTTGATATTCAAAGGTGTTGTTTACCTCTGTCTCACTTTTAAATGATATTGATTCTCATTCTCTGTGTCAACCTATAAATTTAAAATTTTGTTGATTTGCAGCATTTTCCTTCAAGAAAAATACAAAAGAGACTATATTCCGAACGTTCCGGATATAGCCTCTCCTTAATAATCCATTATTTATTCAAATGATAGGGGACAGTCGCAACTACAACATCTTTTGAATTCATTAGATACGAACGGATTAAAAAGCTGGTCTGATTATGAAGTACAGCTTGCCACCAATGCTTAGTTATAAACTGTGGAATCAGAATCGTGATATGATCCGTCGCTGCGGTCTTCCACTCCACGGTATCAATAAATTTCACTAACGGACGAATAATACTGCGATATCTGGAACGAAGTACAATCAGGCGTACACCCGGATTCCATTCCTCCCACCGTTGCTCCATCTTTTGAATGTCCTCTTCATCAAAGCCAACATACACGGCTACTACATTATCTGTTAGAGACTTAGCATAGCTGATGGAATGCAGTACAGCACGTGTTACACCAGCAACAGGGACAACAACCGTACTTCCTTTAATCAAAGGTTTATCCGTAGCCGGACATATACGAAGCTGATCTGCAGTGTTCAAATAGTGCTTGTGAATGCGGTGGAACACAAACATTACAGCAGGTAAGAAAATGAACGCCATCCATACGCTTGAGAACTTAGTAATGATAAAAATAAGCGTAATTGTCAATGTAGTCAGCATACCGATGGTATTTACAACAAATCTTTTTTTCCATCCCGCTGGTTTGGTTTTAAACCAATGAAGACAATGTGAACGGAATGAAGACACCTACCGCATAAAGAGGAATCAAGCTTTCTGTATTTCCGTGAAATGCAGCTACAAGTACCGCAGACAGAACACCTAGAAAAATAATACCATTTGAGAAACCTAGACGGTCACCACGAACCATAAAAGCATGTGGCATATATTTATCTTTTGCAAACATAAAGGCGAGCAGCGGGAACGCTGAGTAAGCTGTATTAGCTGCTAAGAATAAAATGACTGCTGTAATCCCTTGAATGAAAAAGTATAAAGTTCCGCGACCAAAGGTCGATTCAGCGATCTGAGAAACAACCGTTGCCTTTTCATCAGGCACTATACCGTACCAATAGGCCAGTAATGTGATACCTGTAAACATAAATCCAAGTATAACCCCCATGACCATTAAGGTCTTGGCTGCATTCTTTTCAGCCGGTGCTTTAAAGTTTGGAATGGCATTAGATACAGCCTCTACACCCGTAAGTGCCGAACAACCAGAACTGAAGGCTTTTAATAGTAGAAACAAACTAACATTGGAGACGGCGCTGCCTATTTCAGGGACATTCGCATGTACGCCACCTGCTGCATATTTAATAACACCGGAGATAATCAAAACTACAATCGACACCACAAACAAATACACTGGGATTGCGATAAATGAAGCCGATTCTGTAACTCCGCGAAGATTAATCAATGTTAGAAGAATAATTACGGATACAGCAATAAGAACCGTGTGATTATGAAGACTTGGAAACGCTGATGTGATCGCATCTGTCCCTGCCGAGGCACTAACAGCTACGGTCAGAATGTAATCCACTAACAAAGACCCTCCTGCTAAAAGCCCTGTCGGAACACCAAGATTACTCTTGGCAACGATGTAAGCTCCTCCTCCTTGCGGATAAGCGTAGATCGTCTGCCGATAGGATAAAATCAGGATGGCCAGCAGGCCCAATACGGCTAATGCAATTGGCAGGGAATACCAGATGGCAGTAAACCCGGCAGCCACCAGTACAATCAGAATTTGTTCCGTTCCGTAGGCTACAGACGAGAGCGCATCAGAAGACAGGACAGCCAGTGCTTTAACCTTGGATAACTTTTCATGATCGAGTTCGTTCGACTTCATCGGACGCCCGATCAATAGTCGTTTTACCTTGCTTACCATGGTGGATACAGTTCCTTTCCTTGGGAGCTGAAACGGAATTTCCGCGCGCTGTTTTCATTGGTGGATTTCATAAATGCAGACACAAAAAATAGCATACGGAAATGATCCGCATGCTATGCATGGTCATTATCCCACCTTGCTTACGAGGTTAGCTGGCGGATTCGGGCTGTGGTTTAGCCCTACGGTACAAGTCCAATCGACCTATTCCGATTCACCCCATTGGCACATATGCCAAGTTTGGTTCCCCCGTTTTTCCTAAGAAAATTCAGCGCATATTCAACTTCTCACAAGGTCTAATATTAGTCTACAAAGTGTATGCAGTAAAGCGTTGAAAAAAATGAAAAAAGAATGAAAAAACATCCAAAAAGCGCAAATACATCGTCTAATTGGATGCTCTCTTTCATTCTCTTCAATTATCCCTCTGGGTCGTGTTTTTAGTCACTTTTCACATTTTTTCGTTCCTTCAAAGTTGAAAAATCAAAATCCTAAACTTTCTTCTGTTTCTAATTCCATCACTTCTTCTTCCTTGCGTCCGTACCAAAGTAAAATACTTATTAAAGCAAACGCGATTAAAGCAAGAAAAGGAATCGTAATGAATCCGAAATAGTTCAAGTAATCCTTATTACAAGGAACACCAATTGTACAAGGAAGCACTTTACTTAACGCAGGAATCTTCTGCTCCGCATAATGATAAATCGAGATACTGCCACCAATCAAGCTTAATGGAAGTACATATGGGATAATCCTTTTATCTCCTCGAAACGTCGCAATTCCCAAGAGGAATAACTGAGGATACATAAAAATTCGCTGGAACCAGCAAAGCTTACAAGGTTCATATTTCAATACTTCGCTCAAATACAAGCTACCAGCTACAGCAACTAAAGAGACGAACCAGGCCAGATACAGGCAGTTACGCTTGCAAAAAGATAGGAACTTTGTCACTTTGCCTCCACAGCTTTTGCGGCGTCGTTAATTTCAGTTGAAATCGCTTCAACGTTAAAAGGATCCGCAATCATTACTCCATTGATGTAAAGGGATGGTGTAGTCGTCACCCCAGCTTCACTAGCTAACTGCATACCCTTATTCAGCTCATCTGCATACGTACGATCCTTAATATCTTTACGAAGCAGTTCGTAATCGATAGCTAACTTCTCTTTCTCCGCAAGGCTTACTAAGAAATCTTCAGTCGCCCATTCTTCACTTTCATCACCTTGCTGAGCATATACAGCATCATAGAACTTCCAGAACTCATCATTATTCTGATGATAAACAGATAATGCAGCAAGTGAGGCCGTTTCAGAGTCTGGACCAACGAAAGCCATATTTACAAAGTAGAGCGCTGCTTTTCCCTCGTTGACAAAATCTTGAACAATTTTCGGTTTAACTGAAGTTGCAAATTGGGAACACGCTGGACATTTTAAGTCTCCAAATTCAACAATTTTAACAGGTGCATCCTCTTTACCAACTCTAGGTAGCTCACTGTAATTGAATGCTACTGGTTCTCCCGAAGTGGCATTTTTTGTGGCATCTTTCGAAGCTAACATAAACAATCCAACAAAAATAATGACTACTAAAGCAATTGAACTAATAATTAAAATTCTCGTCTTCTGCTTTTGCTGCTCCTGTTCTACCCGCCGTTTCTCTTGTTTGCTAAGCTGGGGAACGCTTGTACTTTTATTAGGTTTACTCAAGGAGAGTTCCTTTCTGTCCTCTGTGGACTAATGTAGTTTTTATCATATACATTTAAAATTATATAATTTTTAGTCTCTTTTTGGCAAACAATACTGTAAAAACTCTGTAAAAAAAGACACAGCACTATAGCACTGTGTCCTAATCATTCTAATAAGTTCGTTATGCACCAGCTTCTTCAGTCAATAGCTGTAACTTCAGCAGTTTAATTCGAGAAATCCGCTTATGATCCGTTTCTTCCACAATAAACAGATGATCATCAAATTCTACAGACTGTCCTTTTTGAGGTGGATTAACCTCCAATTTAGAATACAGCCAACCGCCTATCGTATCATAATCCTCAGTATCCATATGGAGCCCCAAAAGATCATTGATCTCTTCAATAAGCATCAAGCCGTCGATGGAGTGTTCATCCTCCCCCAGCTTCTCAACACCAGGACGTTCTTCATCGAACTCATCCTGAATTTCTCCTACAATCTCCTCCATGATATCTTCCAGCGTAACCATTCCTGATGTTCCACCGTACTCATCAATCAGAATGGCGATTTGTGTCTTTGCGCGCTGCATGACTTTCAACAGAGCACTAATCTGAATAGATTCTGGTACAGTTAGTATAGGACGGATCAATTTATTATAGCTTTGTTCACGATCCCTAATTAAGTCCTTGATATGGATGAAGCCAAGGATATGATCCTTATCACCATCACAGACAGGATAACGCGTCCTCATTCCATCAAAAGCAATCTCAAGGTTCTCTTCCGTTGAAAGATGATTATTCAAGCAGATCATTTCTGTTCGAGGAATCATGATCTCGCGGGCCATTGTATCCACAAATTCAAAAATATTGTCAACCAGCGCCATTTCGGTATTATCAATAAAGCCGCTTTTATTACTTTCTTGCATAATAATACGGATTTCTTCTTCCGTATGCGCCGTTCCCAGCTCTGAAGCAGGGGATAAACGGAAGATCCGTAATAAACCACGTGCCAGCCCGTTTACGATCCAAATCACTGGATACATGATCTTGTAAAACACATTCATCGGCCCCGATGTTAGCAAAAGGACAGATTCAGCCTTGTTAACTGCAATAGTCTTAGGTGCAAGCTCTCCTAGCACGATATGCAAGATAGTGATAAACATTAGAGCAATAATCAAAGATACAACATTAACAGCGGTTACTCCAAAACCTATACTTCCTAATAAGGGCCCAACAAGGTTAGCTATAGCGGGCTGCCCCAACCATCCTAACGCAAGTGAAGCCAATGTAATACCAAGTTGACAGGCGGATAGATAACCTTCCAAGTTGCGTACAATGCTTCTCGCTTTTAAAGCTTTTTTACTACCTTCTTCAATAAGGGTATCGATTCTACCGCTTCGTACTTTCACCATTGCATACTCAACTGAAACAAAGAATCCATTTAATAATACCAACAGAATAATAAGACCTACGTGTAATATACCGGGTAAAGGGTCGCTCAATTTATAATCCTATCCACCATTCTCCGTACGGATGGATAGGCCCACCTCCTTCGTTTTTTAAGAGTATTGGCAAATCGCTTGCCAGTTGTTCCTTTCAGTATCAATTTCCCAATGCTTTCATCTCCAGTCTAGAATCACGTTTTTGAATATATACTTTATTATATTAATATATTGGGGCAAACCGCAAGCATGCGTGTCCTTTCGAAAAAAAATAGGCCTTTATTCCCCTTATTATTCCAAAATATCAGCATAAATAGAGAAAACCCCCTCACGGTTAAGTGATGGGGTTCATACCAAATATAAGACCTTGATTAACGACAGTTTCTTGTTGTAGGAGGATTACCGATCACACCAGGGTACTGATAAGTAAGGGGCTCATCAAATGTAGCATAATCAAAATAAATCATAAGTAATACAGTACGTTGACCAGTTACTGGGTCACTAATAATAATGTGGTCACGGCCCGCAGCTTCCAGCACACCCTTGTAAACTTTGGCATTCCACTCTTTGTTATTTTCGTAAGTAAAATAAAATGTACCTACTTTGCCTAAATTCAGTCTGAAAATATTTTCGATATACGATTGTTCAAACTGTTGAGGCGGGTTTTGAACTACAACCCCTCCTGGTGTCATCGGACTTCCGCTGCTAACTTGTGGTGGCATGCTACCCATGCCTTGCATTCCTTGCATCCCTTGCATGCCTTGCATTCCTGTAGACATTGGCATTTGCATACCTGAAGAAGAAACACTGCCAATAGTGTAAGTAACGGGACGGTATGGTTGAACGATCATTTAATGAAACCTCCTAAATATTTATCGGAGCAGTTGCTCCCTTTGGATACAAAAGAACCTTTACACTAGCTTACTGAGAGAATTACTCATAATAATGAGTAATTCTCTTTTACACAGTTACCCTGTTAATTACCAATAAATACAGCCGGGCAATCTTCTCCAGTCGGAGTAAAGAAACAATGAGCTTTAAAGCGGCCAGTGTTTTGTTGGTTATACCAGGTTGGAGGGCAATCTCCTACAGGACGGAAGAACCATAAAGCATTGGTCGCTGGCCATGTTCTTTCACCTGCAATTGCACGTTTAGCAAGACGGATGTCTGCTTCTCTTGCTCGTTGATAAAAGTAGCTTTTTTGCGGGGCTTCGAATCCTCCCGGACTTTGATAGACCATGTCATTCACAGTACGAATGTTCAAAAAATCAAGGCAATTGCCAAGAATCCGGTTGACACCAACATTGCCAACCATAAGCATACCGAGATCTCCATCTTCCTCAGCTTCCGCTCTCATCAACCGCGCTAGCACCCTCACATCTTCCGAGTTCGTTTTGATGACGGCCACGCTGTCTCCTCCTTGGGGTTGCTTCGTAAACAACCTCGTTCTTAACTGCATGGTGTATTGTATGTGCATTAGCCCAAGAGGTGACAGTTCCCACCTAATTTTAAAGCCATTTACATTCCGTCTAGTTGCTTATTAGACCGCAAATAAAAACCATCCCTCTGCTCCGTTGAATAGAACAGAAGAATGGTTTAAGAATGAATGCTAATGACTACTCCGCTGTGGAGTAGTGTGGTTGTCGCTCAAATCCGTGATATCTAGTTCCTTGATAGGTAAGCATGCCTTTATCGCCTTCTGCACTCATTCCATATTCATGGCCATCTACTTTAAATTCAATTCGAGTGCCTCCATTCAATTCGTACGTTAAGTAGTATGTTGTACTTGTACGACTTGAACCATTATCTTCTTGAACCTGCTGCTGCCTTATTTCACTCCGTTTGCTGACGATACGGGCAGGGATAGTTAGCATGGGTGAGCTATTGTTCCGGCTCCATTGAAGCAAACCCCTGCCTGCTGAAACTGCAAGAATACCAACCATTACAATGAGAAATATTGGCATCACTGTTCCAGAGAAATCAAACATCCATGAAAGATCCGGGCCCATTCCCATGACATTGTCCCCCTTCATACCCATTAATTCAACCCTTAGCTTAACTTCAGGCACTTCTGTACATGTATATGCCTCTTCTAGTCCAGAAAGCATTAAATTAGTGAGACTTCATGCAAAAAGACCACTTCGTTTTCTTAGAAATCAAGAAATCGTGTGGTCTTTAATCATAGTTTTGAGTGTTCAGATTAAGCATGAACGAGGTCTAGCAATTGCTTCGTTTCATCAGTCTCAACATCTAACATACCATTGTCTGCCCAGCATGCTCTGCATTGTTCTTCCGTTTCACACAGGTGAGCATCATCACAGTTGTAGCAAAGTTGCAGTAGGTTTCTTGTCATATAATCTGTTTCAAAAGTTTTCATTGTAATCTCTCCTATTCGAAAGTTAAGTTTGTGAAAATTTGAACTTGTTCTATGTGTTAAATATATCACACAATCAATTAAATGTCATGTGATTTTTTTCACATCTTTAAAGAAAATTTTAATTAAGTTTTTTCCTTATATTCAATCAATCAAAAACAAATTGATTTGGAAGTTCATTCTTGTTTATTTTTTAAAGAAAGCTGTTTCAAAAGTAGTATCTACTACTTTTGAAACAGCTTCACTTTACATCACACGCCAACTAATCCCACCATTTGTAGTTTGTAAGAGGAGCGAGCGTTTTTGTTCTTTTTTCTCAAGCAAAAGCCATCCCACCTCTGCGGAAATAAACTGCATCTTAATCGTCTCAGGATATTCCTCAAGCTTAGACTGCAGAACACTGCTCTCCTTAAGAGGGAGCCAAGTTTTCCCTTGATTAACGGTATGGTAAAGCGTATCACCAATAATTGCCCAACCAACTTGCGAATCCAGAAATGTCGGAGCGCTCTGATGATTCCCTCCGGTTGGACTCTTTAATTCAAAAGGGGTGAATTTCCAGTTGTCTCCACCATTAGCGGTAAAGTAACCGTGGTAAGTAATCGTCTTATCTTTATCATTTTGGCAGCCCACAGACATCCAACCATTAGTCTTACTAGCATCGAAGAACTCTGGTTTGCCAGTAATGACTCTGTCACAGCTTTCCAGTTGTTCATTTACCAGAAAAGACTGTCCCGGATTCCAACTCTGCCCGCCGTCCTTAGTTATAAAGATCTTAGGAAGGGCACCGGTTTGCAAAGTCACAAATCCTTCTACATGATTCTTGAAGATCATTCCAGTACTTACTCCTGTGAACGGGATCGAATGATTTGGAAGGTTCGGATTATACTGTTCATTCTGCATCACTTCTTCCCATGTGGCCCCACCGTCTGTCGTTGAATAAATCGCCTTGCTTTCCTTATTAGGAGTAGCGTTCGCAGAGGTCATTAGCCATCCCTGAGTTGGTGAATTGAAATAAACGGAAGATACATTATTATCATCACCTAATGAAGAGATTTTCCAGCTCTTCCCTCCATCTGTGGTTCGTAACACTATATTTTCTGTCGTACCAAAGGCACTTCTTATAATCCAACCATGATTAGAGTCAGTGAAAAAGATGCCTTTTCCATAGACAGGTGTGGAAAGGAACTGCACATTGGGTGCAGGAGAGATATTAGCCCAGGTCGACCCGTTATTATGGGTAACGTACAAACGAAGTTCATTTTTTGTTACACCCCATACCATGCCCTCTGTCTCACTAAGCAGATGAAAACCCGTAATTCGAGTTTGAACCTGATATTTCGGGCCACTCTCTTTGTTAGTATTGTTACTAGGTGGTGTAATGAGAGTAATCGTCTGTCCTTCTTCCGGTGCTTCTGTAGGTTGTGGCTGTGGAGAAGGCTCCGGTGGTGGTGAAGAACATGCTGAGACTATCCACGCTAGAAAAAATAGCATCATAAACATTCTTAGAGTTTTCAATCCAGCGGTTCTAGATGTCAATGCCCTCTCTCCTCTCAATTGGAATCTTATTTATAATTTAACTTACTATTACGGTAGCCGTATAGAAAATAGATCAGAAGCCCAAGACCTGTCCAAATCAGAAATCCAATCCATGTCTCACTTCCTAGATTATACATCAAATATCCGCATGTTGCCGCACTTAGCAATGGAATGAAGGGTACCCAGGGTACTCTGAATCCTCTTTTCATATTAGGATGAATAACCCGCAGGGCAATTATCCCCAATGAAATGACAAAGAAGGCAAACAGTGTTCCAATGCTTGTTAAGTTAGCCAATCGATCCAATGGAATAAAGCCCGTTAATACAGCTATAATGATCCCAACCATCCACGTACTCCGAATAGGTGTCTGTGTTTTAGCATTGATCTTAGACAATCCTCGTGGTAAAAGACCATCACGTGAGATTGCAAATAACAATCTAGTTTGACCGAACAGCATTACGAGCAGTACGGTGGTCATTCCCGCAATAGCTCCAACAGAGATTAAACCCGCTATCATATCTTGATTTACAACACGGAGCGCATAAGAAACGGGATCACTAACATTGAGATCCGTATAAGGTATAATCCCCGTTAATACAAGTGAAACTAGGATATACAATACAGAACATATAGCAAGGGATGAAATAATCCCTATAGGCAAATCGCGCTGAGGCTGCTTTACTTCTTCTGCAGCAGTCGATAACGCATCAAAACCTATGTAGGCAAAGAAGACAGTTGCCGCACCGTTCACAACACCTTGATAGCCAAAGGGCAGGAATGGAGTCCAGTTCTCTGGTTTAACATAGAAAAATCCAGTTACGATAAACAAAAGCACTACAGCTATTTTGATAATAACCATAATCGCATTAAAACGAGCAGTCTCTTTAGTTCCCCGTGTTAGTAAGTAGGAAATTAGTAAAATGATTATTACTGCTGGTAAATTAATAATGGTACCTGCTTCCGCATTATACGCCCCGGATAGTGCTGTAGGAATATGGATACCAAAGCCCTCTAAAAGTCCCTGTAAATAGCCTGACCACCCGCTGCTCACTGCAGCTGCTGCAACGCCATACTCTAACACAAGGTCCCAGCCCAAAATCCAAGCGAGTAATTCTCCAAAAGCTACATAACTATAAGCATAGGCACTTCCGGAGACTGGGATGCTCGATGCAAACTCTGAATAACAAAGGGCTGACAGCACGCAGGCAAACGCGGCTAACAGGAATGAAATGACAAGGCCAGGACCAGCGTGTTCTGCTGCCGCTACTCCTGTCATTACAAAAATACCAGTACCAATAATCGCTCCTACACCTAACATGGTTAGATCCAGCGCACCGAGTGTTTTATTTAACTTGGTTGTACCGGAGTTTGAAGGTGCGATTAGCGGTTTTTTGCGAAATAAATCCATTCTTACATTCTCTCCTGTCTAGTCTTGTTGTCAAATTGATTAGAGAATTTCTATTAAGTATGCCCAAAATGGGGTAATGCATTAAATAAGACCTGCTTGAAAACAATATCGTTAGCGATTATGATGGACAAGATTAAAAGCTAAAAATTTTAATTACTGAGGAGATGGA
Source organism: Paenibacillus sp. VTT E-133291 (assembly GCF_002264395.1). GTDB lineage: Bacteria > Bacillota > Bacilli > Paenibacillales > Paenibacillaceae > Paenibacillus_AQ > Paenibacillus_AQ nitricinens. Next base: position 15,194 of record NZ_NFVA01000008.1, on the reverse strand, counting down.
ATCATGGCCCCCCCGAAACCCAATCGTGTCGTAGTCATTGGTACTGGAGCAGTTGGTACAACAACAGCCTATACATTACTGCTACGGAGACGTATGCCTGAGCTTGTACTTATTGACGTTAATCAAAAGAAAGCCCTTGGAGAAGCATTGGATATGAATCACGGTATGCCTTTTGTTGGTGGTGTGAAGCTATGGGCTGGTACATATGAAGATTGCCGGGAAGCGGATATCATCATTGTAACTGCCGGTGCATCACAAAAACCGGGTGAGACCCGGATAGATCTTCTCCGCAAAAACATTTCAATTTTCAAAGATATCGTTCAAAAGATCACCAAATATAATCAACATGCGATACTACTTATTGCTACTAATCCTGTAGATATTTTGTCATATGCCACTTTGAAAATAAGCGGTTTTGATCGCAGAAGAGTCATCGGTTCCGGAACGGTGCTGGATAGCGCACGTTTTCGCTACCTGATTGGACGCCACAAAGAAATTGATCCACGCAGTATTCACGGTCAGATTATCGGGGAACATGGAGACTCGGAACTTCCGGTTTGGAGTCTAGCGAATGTTGCCGGGATTGATCTCGGTTTTGACGAAGCAGAACAAGATGAAATATTCCAAGATACTAAGAATGCCGCTTATGAAATTATTGATGCCAAAGGCTCAACCTCTTACGCAATAGCATTAGCACTAGATCGTATTGTAGTCTCCATTCTTCATAATGAAGGCTCTGTATTGAACGTATCTACTTTATTGAATAATTATAACGGAGTTTCGGATGTCTACCTTGGCGCGCCTTGCGTCGTAGATCGGTCCGGTGTACGAGAAGTACTAGATCTTCCATTGAATGAAACAGAACGAGCTCTATTCCAGAAATCTGCCGAGAAGCTTAAAGCTGAGATAGCTAAGCTGGAACTATAAGCAAAAGAATACATGGGGTTCTCCCTACTGTCATGATACAATGGCAAGGGATAGCCCCTTTTTCATGAAAAGAATTGCACTTAGAATTCTATCAAATCTGGATTTGCAATTTCGACATGGCTTCTTCCTTCTCACGGCTCGTGATATGCGTGTAAACCGTTGTTGTCTGAATGGAAGAGTGTCCCAGCAGCTCTTGAACCGTCCGCAGATCCGCACCTTTTCGTAGCAGCATGGTAGCGAAGGAATGTCGTAGCTTATGGCTGGAATAGGGTCGACGTTGTGCAGCAGGCACATCCCTTTGGAAACGATCGAAGGTGTCCGCAGCGATTTGCTGAATGCCACGTATGGACAGCCTGCGTCCTTTTTGTGAAATGAACATAGCTTCCTCTTTACTGCGCCAAGGATTTAATCGTTCTTCAATCGCCAGATCGAGAAAAGGTACCACATCCTCTGGGATCGGTACATTACGCCATTTACGTCCCTTACCGAACACTCGAAGGGAATGTCTTTCTACATTATAATCACTTAAATTAAGCGTGTGGACTTCCCCCACCCGAAGCCCCATATAGGACATCAGTAAAAAGACTGCTAAATTACGGCCTTTGTATTTCCCATCTATAGAAGACAAAAATCGCCCCAGATCACCCTCATCTAAGTAGACCGGCTCGCGATTGATCTCCGTTTTAGATTTCTTAATCCCAGCTGCAGGATTGGTTAGAAGCAATTCCAGCTCAATTAATGCCTTGAAAAAACAGTTAATTGAGGCATGCTTCCGGTTACGGGTAGCATCACTTACTCCACGTTCACGCACTGACGTAAGAAAAGAAATAACATGCAGCTTCTTTACGAACTCTAGCTTTTTACCATTCAGACTTTCTAAAAACTGTCTTACATCTACTAAATAGGATTTCTGCGTATAGGGAGTGTAACCGGCATCCTTCATCCAGATTAAAAAAGCCTCAAGCCCCTCTTCGTAGTCTTCACTCCACTCATTCATGGCTTCGAGCCTCCCTTGATTTCGACAATCTATTGTACCATAGAATGGCTATATGAATTAAACTTAGCTGCTCCATTTTTCAGCATGCTTTTGCACAGCTTTTAAAAACTCTGTTAGAACAGGAGATTTCCACTTCTTATGATGATAGGCTATTTGAGTTGCAACCCGCTGGGATTCATCATTCCAATTCAACCTGGCTAACTTCCCTTCCGCTAATTCGTTGTTCACTGTAATCATTGGAATAAAAGCGATGCCTAGACCGGCCATAACACATTGCTTGATTGCCTCGATACTCCAAAACTCTAGTGTAGGGTCAGGAAATACCCCGTGGCTGTTTAAATGATGCTCGAACAAAGTACGGTAGCTACAACCGGTTTCCGTATGCAGTATCGTTTCTCCCTTAAGGTGTAGAGGCTCTACCTCCGAAAGATTAATTAGAGGGTGTTCCGGCGGGGCGATCAGGGTCATTTGTTCATGCACCAGAGTTTCTATATTCAGATCTTTATCTTCCGTTTCGGATTGCAGTAAGAAAGCCAGATCCAGTTCACCGGAACGAACTAGATCTGTTAGCTCCCAGCAGGCTCCAGGCTTCAGAAGAATTTGGACCTTCGGATATTTAACACGAAACTCCTTGATAATGCCTGGTAAACGAAAAGCAGCCAGAGATTCAGGTGCGCCAATTCGTAAAGACCCTGTTAACTCACTCTCGGAGCGAAGAGCATCTTGCGCTAGAGAGTGCATTCTGGAGATCTCTTGTGCGAATGGAAGCAGACGGCGGCCTGCATCGGTTAGGATAATCTTTTTACTGATCCGATCAAATAAAGGCTGACCTATTTCAGTCTCTAGCGCTTGGATCTGTGCGGTAATACTGGATTGTGCATAATCAAGCTTCTGTGCAGCACGGGTGAAGCTTCCAGTTTCCACTACAACTATAAAGGTAAAAAGATGACGTGATTCCATAGAAGCCCCCTGAATAATAGTTATCCATCGGAATTTTGAATGGATACTATTCAAAAAATCTGTTTTTCCAATGGATATATTATCTGCTACTCTATAACAAAAGACAATGAAAGCAGGATTAAAAAATTATGAAAGATTCAAGTTCAACCACTTTACGAAGAAACATCGGCATGCCGCAAGCCATAGCTCTTTATATCGGTGCTGTATTGGGCTCAGGAGTCTTAATCGTTCCCGGGCTGGCTGCAGAAATAGCTGGTCCCGCTTCATTACTGGCATGGGGATTTATGACGCTGTTGATTTTGCCAATGGCCTTATCGATGGGCCTGCTCTCTGCCAAATTCCCTAACGCTGGAGGCGTGTCCCACTTCGTTACCCTTGCTTTCGGACCTAAAGCCGGATCTTTAGTGGGCTGGTTCTTCCTAATGTCCGTTCCGATTGGTGCGCCTGTCGCTGCGCTGACTGGAGCTGGTTATATGACAGCCGCCATGGGCTGGGATGAACCCGCGAGAATTACTATTGCTGCGGTGATGTTGGCCATTGGGCTAATTACAAACTGGATTGGTATGCAAGTGGCGGGAAAGGTACAAATTGCTGTAGTGATTGCGATTGTAGCTGTCCTCGTCTTCTCGTTTGCTACTGCGCTTCCACGGATGGAGGTTGAACACTTCACTCCCTTCGCCCCACACGGTTGGATGAGCATTGGACAGGCTGCAGCGATCCTATTTTGGTGTTTTATTGGTTGGGAAGCTGTCTCACATCTCTCTGAGGAGTTCAAAGATCCACAACGTGCTGCAGTTAAAGGTGTGACCATCGCTGCAATTATTGTAGGTGTTCTATATTTCTTATCCGCTTTAGCAACGGTTGGCACACAAAGCTACCTTAAAGGCGGGTCGAGCACTTCCCTTGTCTGGATCATCAGCCAGCCTCTTGGACGCTGGGGAGGATTTATCGCAGGTCTTACAGGTCTCTTCATCTGTACCGCCACCATTATTGCTTATGCCGGTGCCGCTTCACGCGTGGCTTTTGCGTTATCACGTCAGGGCTATGCCCCGCAATGGATGGGTAAGCTATCCAAACCGTTTCATACCCCTATTGGTGGAATAGCTTTTCTACTCCTCTGTTTTGTAACTGTGATGTCACTGTACGGCAGTGGAGCAATCTCCATCACTACTTTGATCCAGTTTCCGAATGCGACATTTATCCTGACTTATATCGGAGGTTGTGCTGCAGGGATACGCCTGCTCAAAGGAAGTCGCTTAGGTGTGACGCTAAGCTGGATTTCCTTTTTAGCTACTGCTGCCGTGTTTCCTTTTACAGGCTGGGCGATAGGCTATCCGTTACTAATTACTTTGATGTTTATTTTGATCTTTCGTATCAAACATAAACAAGCGGGTGCAGAAATAAAGGATTTAAGTCGTGAAATGTATGAAGGTCAACAAAAAGTGTTATAAGGCTCATAATCATCTGATTGAATCAGACAATGTGATGATGCATCAGCTTCCATTCACTCCCAGTGCCGCTATTGGCAAGAAAACACCAAATCCTACCCATGGAAGAGTTGCATGAATGAATCCTATCGTTTCAGTATTTGTTTAGATGGTTATGGAATGATGAGGGTAAACTATACTATGACCAGACAAAGGAGACGATACATCATGCCTAATCAACCAAAGATTGTTCTTGAGCCAGCAGCGCAGAAATTTGCCGATGATAATTCCAAACCTCCATTCCTTCCTGATCTTGGACCAGAAAAAGGCCGTGAAACCGTAGATACTGTACAATCCAGTGAGATATATAAACCAGAAGTCGATATTAAAGATCTTATGGTACCAGGAGGACCTAATGGTAATGTTTCCATAAGAATTGTTCGGCCTCCTAGCTCCTCTTCCGCTTCGTTGCCAGTGATTCTTTACATTCATGGTGCAGGCTGGGTGTTTGGTAATGCACATACCCATGACCGTCTAATCCGTGAAATAGCTGTTGGAGCAGAGGCCGCTATTGTTTTTCCGAATTATAGCCTCTCTCCGGAAGTAAAATATCCTACTGCCATCGAAGAGATCTATGCTGTTCTGAAATGGATCGCTGAACAGGGAAGTGATCATGCCCTTGATGCTAGCAAGCTATCCATAGGTGGTGATAGTGTCGGTGGGAATATGGCAGCCGCCATTACGCTTATGGCAAAAGAACGCAGTGGCCCAAAGATAGAGAAACAACTTTTGTTCTATCCGGTAACGGATGCCTCCTTTGATACCGAATCCTATCATGAGTTTGCCGAAGGATATTTCTTGCAGCGTGATGGAATGAAATGGTTCTGGGATCAATATACAACTGACCCCGAGGAGCGGAAGCAGATCACAGCCTCCCCGCTTCGAGCTAGTGTTGATCAGTTACAAGATCTACCCGAAGCACTAGTCATAACGGGTGAAGCAGATGTTCTACGTGATGAAGGGGAAGCTTATGCCGCCAAATTACGTGAAGCTGGAGTCACAGTCACGGCAGTTCGCTTTCAAGGGATCATACATGATTTCGTGATGCTAAATCCTTTAGCTGAGACCAATGCCAAAAAAGCCGCCATTAAGTTGGCAACTACCTGGCTTCGTGAAGGTTTTTAAACAACTGATTACTCTAACCCTGGCGAATGGGTCTACACAAGAATTTTGTGTAGACCCATTCGTTTTTTGTTGTTTACATAATAATTATTATGTAAACAAGTTTATTTTTACAAATAAGAAACAAATATCCAGACTCTGCGTCAATATATATTAAATGATCTAAAAGGAGCTAGAATATTGAAATATCGACCATTCATTCTGAAGACAGTCATTTCCTCCTCCTTACTCTTATCTGGTGTTGGTCTATGTTTGCCTAGTGCTCAAGCTGCAGCAACGCCCCTTGCCTCCTCCTCTTCTTCAACAGTCGATCCTGTCACCACAATTAAACCATTATGGCATGACAAAACAGATAGCTTGGGACTTTATGATGTAAAAGCTCCTATTTCAAATGGATTGTTCTATTATTCATCAGGTGGCACACTGAAAGCAGCTGATCTAACCACAGGAAAAGTAAAATGGTTCTACAAAAACGGCGCACACCCTGAGATTATAACGAAAAATTCCGTCTTCTTCATCACTTATGAGGGTTATCTTGTAAAAGTTAATGCCCAAACAGGGAAACTGCTTTGGAAAGTTAAGGCTGCCAAAGATCCCATTGAAATCGGTGCCTATGCAGAGTTAATGAACGGGGTGTTATACTTCCGGAATGATCATGGTGGAATAGCGGCTTATCATCCAGTTACAGGTAAAAAGATTTGGGGAAATAAAGACATCCCTATGTATGCAGGGAGTATATATGGCCTTTATGACGGTATATTTGTCGTATCTAGTACCGTTGATAACAGACGCACACAGTTTTTCGGCCTCGATCCAGCTACAGGTAAGAGGTTATGGAGAATGGAGGGATTTTACAACTTTGTTGCTTATCGGGATGGTGATTTAATACTTCGGGAGCAAGCGAATGCTTCAAATGATGCCTCTAACGAACCTCTTAAAGGCTATCAGATGACCCTGGTGCATGTGGATGTTAAAAGCGGAAAAGCAAAGACCAAAAAGAACTATAAACCACTCGAAGATGTTAGTAGACTAGGTAATTATTTCACGTCACTTCAAGGATCCTATCTATATACAGTCGATGGAAGCTTAAATCAGTGGGACTTTAATACACTATACCGCTTTAGCTTAGGTCAAGAAACAAAAAGTGAGCCTAAAAGTTATGAGGAGTACGGAAATTGGGTGGCTGGTCCATTAAATAACATGGCTTTTTTCCAAAAAGGTTCACAGCTCACATGGGTTCAAATGAACAATAATCGCAACACAATTTTCAACGGCCCGGACAGTCCTGCTCTTAGCGTTCAATGGTTTGGTAAGGGGATTTACGCTGGTTATGAGAATGGCTACTTCTATATTATAAATGCAGAAACAGGAAAAGCACTCGGCAAAATAAAGACAGGAGCACGACAATATGGCAAACCTTTCACTGCGAATGGGATTCTTTACATCCAGACGGAGCAGGATCTATTCGCTATTGCTCTGCCAAAAGAATTAAAATAGAGGTGATTCCCCCTCATCTCAGTCCGAATAAATCGAACCCTTTAGATTGGATGAACGAAGATCCTTTTTTTAAGAAAAAGTTATCCTTAAAGTCGCTTGAAGAGCAATGGAAGCTGGATCCAAGTCAGATCAATGGCTATGTTGAAAAAATAATCAGAGAATCTACCGCGGCTACTTCTTCTTCATTGACGGATGAAACCTCGAATCACACATAATTATCTGATTACTAAAATTCGTATTCCCAGTAATTCACCCCGAAAGTAATTGGGCACCAATCAACCGAACAAGGCTCATTACAATTCAGAATGCTAAAAATGTCAGCAGGTAAATTTAGAGATATAGATATCCGTTATTTATAAAAAAATCCTTAAAATCCCTCCTTTTCGCTCGTCCAAGTGGCGATCTCTCCTCAAAAAAACGCCTTAAAACTAAAACAGCGTATAATTTAAGTTATGCGCTGTTTTTTTAGGGCATTTTTCGCCCTTATTTATCCTTTATTTCATCTGCAATTACAAAGGAATTTATAAGCTTCATTCTCCGAACTTTAAGGTTCCCTCGCTCATAAGATAGGGTATCAATCGCAAAGGTGGGCTATTTATGTCCAAAAACAAGCGCGGCAAAGCACTTTGGCGTATGCCATCCCGAGGCAGAGGAACATGTCTGATCTGCGGCAGCACTCGTATTAAGCTTTTGTATATCGGAAAAGGACTTTCAGGCGAAAAGGTTAACGTGTGTAAGAAATGTGAGGGTAAACAAGTAACTAACAATAACTGAACAAAATTGTTCAGAGGTTCCAGTCATCATTTATTACAAGGCGAACGGATTACTAAAAAAGTGCAATCCTGTCATCGAGCCTCGATGAAAACGAATCACACTTTGCTTAGTAATCCTCCACTTCAAAAACTATAGGAGTTCTATAATTCTATACGATACCGTCTTTCTTCACTTGATAAACTGAATCCAACGGATTCATAAAGATGCAATGCAGAATCATTATCTGTTAACACCATTAAATAAGCTTCTTCAAGTCCATGTGTTCTGAAATAGCTTAACGCTTGAGAAAGCATGTACCTAGCAATTCCAAATCTTCTCCACGGCTCTAGTACAAAAACATTTTCAATATACCCACTTTTCTCTTCCTGCCATACCATCAAGCTGCCTACAACCCTCTCCCCTTCTCGAACAACCAAAGAATTCCAAAGCAGATTTTGCTTAAACTGAGATAGTCGTTCTTTCCCGAGTGGGGTTTCTGGCCAAACCTCTGCTTCCAATTCTAAATAAAGTTGTTCTTCTTGTGGGGTCTCCATCATCCAAGTTGCAAATTCAAATCTCTCATTTAGTTCAGGTACGGAGAAAGTATCATTAAGATTATGATTCATTTTAAATAAGCTATTGTACTGACAGAAGCCCTTTTCTTTTTCAAAAAACTGCGTGTTCGCGATCTCCGATGCGTTATTCCCCACACATAGCGTCGTTTTATACTCTGCTGGTAAAGTTTCCTTTAATTCTAGTGCTCTCAAGAGGAGCGTTTGATACATGCTCTCTAATAAATCATAGTCTTCTTCTTGTTCAGGTATTGTTTTCAAATTCAAATAGATCGAATGTCTGCTTTCCTTTGAACGCCCAGTCGGCACAATATTTATGATCTCTACTTGACCTTTGGCAATCATTTTCCCATTTTCAAAGGCGCAGTACACATTCTTCCAGTTTTCCTCATCACCAATCCACCAAAAAACAGCATTTCCCCGCGAAGTAACCGAGTTATATAACTCACCCAGTAATGGCATATCCCCTTGTTCAAAATGACGAATCATTATTCCCTCTGATGAAAGAATCGTTGATTTTGTCAAAACAAAACCCCTTTTCAAATAAATTTTGGCATACATTAAGGGTAGCACATCTCTTCCAATTTCACTTGTTAATGAATAGTTATAATTAATTCTTATATACTGTAACATTATTCGAATGAACCCTGTCTTACTTACATAGGGGGACTGCATGATGAAGAGACGATTTTTAATAGGTATTTCTATATTTTCAGTGGGTATTGTGATAGCTTTAGGGATCGGTACGATATCAAATATCCTAACTCCACTTAAGAGTTTCTTGCTCACTGTAGATAATCAGTCGGATAATGATATTAGCTCTATTGAAATAGGTTTAGTCCATACGGATTCCAAGGAATTATTTATAAGTCCCATCAGGAAAGGACAAACGAAAAAGTTTAAGCCTACACTAAGCTTAAGTGGTGAAGGTTCTATATACCTAAAGTATACTGACGCAAAAGGACGATCCACCCAAGAAACTGTATGCGGTTATACAGAGTATCTATCTGGTTATTCAACTGTCACGATTACTAATAAGGGCACAACTATTGTTCAGCAATGTAATTAAATCCGTTTCTTATATTTTCAAAAAAAGAGGATGTAAACCCTATTAGGTTCACCTCCTCTAATCATTTATGTAGCTTGCGATTATACCTCTTAACCAGAAACTCTCGAAATCATATAATAGTCGTAGAAAGACACCAGTGCATTGCCCTCAATTTTTGAATAACCACTATTTAATAGTGCAGTAATTCTTTGCTTAGCGGCAGGAATGGCCTTGGTAATCATCGCATCAACCCCAAAACAATCATAGAACTCCTTCTCAATCATAGAGAGGATCTCTGTAAGAACCCCTTCATTCTCCAATCTCGAGATCAGATCAAGCCTTAGAACACCAATCACTCCTACCCCTTCAACACTCTCATTTCTCGCAAAAAATTCAATAGTGCCAACAGCCTTATCACTATCTTTCTCTACAATACTAAATCGAACGTAACTATGCCCTGCATATTCATCCAGCCAGAATCGTATACAGCCACTCATCTCTTCTATCATTTGAAAGTTAAAATCGTTAGTACAGTTATCGCTATTGAAGAGCGGGATAGAAGCAGCGTCAGAATAACATTCTAGTAGGTCCTCTGCGTCTTCCTCTTGAACCAATCTATAGATTAAACACTCACTCTCAAACACCGGACATACCTGATACGGATTAATGATGGACATCTCAAAACCTCCATTATAATAGCTATGCTCATTATAATGGAGGTTACAGAACAATAGTATGATACTACTTATAGAAGATTTAATTGCCAGGTCACACCAAAACGATCCGCTACCCAGCCAAATTTCGGACTAAACGGATAGCTTCCAAGAGGCATTAGGACCTGTCCACCTTGCGCTAATGATTCGTAGACCCGATCAATTTCAGCTTCACCCTCACAATTCACATATAAGGATATCGCTGGAGTAAAGGTAAAGCCGTGCTGAACATAACTATCTATACACATAAATACTTGTCCATGTAAAGAAAAGGAGGCCTGCATTACACTCCCTTCAGGTCCTGCTTCGTTCGCTCCATAGCGCTTAATGCTAATAACTTCGGAATCATCAAACAAGGACGTATAGAAATTCATAGCTTCTTCTGCCTTACCCTCGAACATTAGAAAAGTCATGATCTTTTGATTCGTTTCCTTCATCATTGTCCAGCTCCTTATTGTGATTTAAAGTAGATCAGTTCATATCATTAACGCTTTCGTATACTTTCAAACGGGCATACACGGTTTCGAGAACCGGATACGCGCCTTGAACTGGAACAGCCATAGCCAGAAGTGCCCCATGCAGATGGTCCGCTTCTACAGGTAGTAGCTTATGCATATCCCGATGCATGGATGAAGTAAATTCAGGTAACACAGAACGCATCTTTCCCATCGTGGAAGCTATATTTTCCGGTCCCACAGGCATTCCAGCATTCTGAGCCAAGCTAACAATCTCTTGAAGAAGCTGCTCATAGATTGCACGTGCTTTTGAGGAAGCAAAAATAGGCCCAACAGAGCTATCCATTAAAGTGGTAATCCCACTTAGACTAGCTACAAATATATATTTCTGCCACACTTCGCGCTGAATGGCAGAACTTAATGATACAGTGAAGCCAGCATGATCCAAATGACTCAGCAGCAATCTTGTTCGTTCTGACTCACCGCCTGCCCATTCACCAAACACAATACTATGAAACGAACTGCTTTGAACGATAGTACCTGCTGAATCTAGAGTTGTTTCTATATAACAAAGACCACCCAGTACATGTTCTGGGCCAAAACGCTTCTGCAAAATGCTAAATTGATCATAACCATTGAGGAGCGGGAGGATCAGTGTATGTTCACCGACGTAGGGTTCAATGTCATTCATCACCTGAGGCAAATGGTATGCCTTGACCGCTATAATAATGCAGTCGAAAAGCTCTGCTTCTTCCCTATTAGAAATCGTTCGTACAGAAGTCTGAAAATCCCCATGAACACTTTTTACAATCAAACCGTCCGCTTCTAACTGAATCTGTTTGGCATTTCGGACGAGAAATGTAACATCTTCTCCTTTTTGAACTAGACGACCTCCGAAATATCCACCTATAGCTCCTGCACCCACGATAAGAAAACGCATAATAGTCTCCCCTTCTTTTCCCTTAATTTAAACAAACAAAAAGACCTTTTAGCTATCTGCTAAACAGGTCCGAAAGGCAAAAAAAGAGTCAAGTACCGACCGTTCTTTTGTCTCGGTCCTTACGGATCTGAGCAAAATCCAACGAGTTCACCTCCATGGCTACAAGTTAATTAATATTCATTTTTATTAAAACCTATTAGAGCACCATTCGATAATTTATCGATACAGCCTCCCTGGAAAGTATAGCAAAAGAAAACATTCCTGTACAAGCATATTTAGGTAACTCTCCTTAAAGACTAGTAGTTTTGATCCATAGTTTTGAGATATCCAGAAATCCGAATGAACTGGTGTGAAGTCCAAACAAGCTTTGATTTAGCTGCGCTTTTTTATTCATATGACAACCATATAACACCCAATAGTTGTCCCTAAGCACACCTTCTGCCTGATCCAGCAGCTTGATTCTCTCTTCCTTTGGGGATTGCGTGAAATCGGTAAGTACATCTGAGAATAACAAGATCTGTTCATCTCTCAGCAGAGAAAAAAGATAATTAAGTTTATTATTAAAGTAGTTAACCATTCCCCACTGCCAATCATCTTCAAGAACCTCTTCAGCAAGGAGGATTTCGGCAGTGTTCTTTATATCTGCAGAGTTAAACTCGTTGAATAAATACAGCTCAATATGCAGTCCTACTGAAGCAGCTCGTGCTTGAAGCCACAGGGCTTCTTCCCGCTCTTCTTTTTTATCTTTTGTAGCTAATCTTAAGGTCTCCCCCTGGTATCCACTTGCCACTAGAAGCTCTCTCGCGTGTTCCAGGGTAGGCTCAATAATACTTCTCTTACTGCTCTCCCAAGGTAAAAAGCTATCAGCAGGGGTACTACGGTTCCCTCCTAACTCCTTAATTAAGGCTTCTCGGCTGTAAAGGATTCGTATAGCCTGCCGGAATAGTTGGTGTTGATGAATTCCGTCTTTATGGAAATTGAACAAGAGATATCGGCATCCCAAGGCAGGGTAGTCAATACTGTGGTTACAGATGATATTAGGTAATAAACCTTCCTGAGCAGATTCAGGGAGTTCATACAATCGTTCATTTGAAGCTTGTTCTGGCAAATACCAGATTTCCACACGATCTAGTAGCGGGCGTATACCGTAATAATAGTCAAATGCCGCGAGAACTAGCACATCTTCATTAAGATCTAGTAAACGATAAGGCCCTGTTCCACTCACTTCTTTTACAAGATCTACGTCATGAGGAAGAATCGACATATGAATACAACTGAACATATGGAGAAAAAAGAGATTCGGACGAGACAGCTCAAACTTGATTCTGTGATCTCCTTCTATCTCTACTCGCTCAATATCTTTGTACAAGCTCAACGCCGGACTGTTCAAATCTATAAGTCGCTGAAAGGTTTCTTTGACATCTCTTGAAGTCATAATCTTACCATGATGGAAACGTACACCTTTACGGAGATAAAAAATATAACTTGTGCTGTCTTCATTGGTTTCCCACATATGAGCCAATCCAGGGAGAAAGGTATCACTGGCCGCATCATAGGTAACTAATGTGCTATAAATTTGTCCGAGTAAATAGGATTCAAACGCGGTATATACATAAGCTGGATCCAGCACTTCCATATGCCGGTTTCGTGTAATTCGTAACACATCCAAGCCTGATGTCGACTCCGTTTCACTACGGAAGCCCATCTGCTTATTTAACACCATTAATAACCGTTCCTTTAATGTGTCGCTAACCTGACCACGACTTAATAACTCTATAGCTTCCTTAAGCTTCCCCTTATTAACCAGTTCCTGAAAGCTGTCCTCCAGCACCTCTTCAATCGTTCGTAGAAAAGTTAGCTGCGAGATATTTCCACGCCCTCTTCCAGGCTGCCAGTGTATAAAACCCTGCTCTTCAAGTTTTCGCAGAATAAACTTTACGTTACGAGGAGTGCAGCACAGAATAGAAGCTAGTCTATCTATGGTCACAGGATTACCTTCCCCTATATCTATTGAGGATGGGATGGCTATTGCTAAACATAAAAAATGATTACTAATATGGTCCACGATCGCTCACTCCTTTAAAGGTGAAACACTGTAAGTAAATCTTACACTTTTACTTCCCCCTTTTATCATTATAATTATACATATATCGTTAATGAATATGCAGTACTAAATTATAGCTATCAGATTAGGAGACCTTTTCAATTATGAACCAGCATCTTAGGCATATTCACCCATTAGCTTGGACTATCATCGTCGGTACGATGTTCGGACGTTTGGTAACTTCAATGAGCATTCCATTCTTATCCATCTATTTAACCCAAGTCCTTGGATCCACCCCCACACAAACGGGGATTACGGTAGCCGTCAGCTCTTTGGCGGGCGTAATGGCCAGCTTCTACGGAGGATATATCTCGGATATTGTAGGCCGCAAAATTGTCATGTTAATCTCCGTATTTGGCTGGGCAGCAGTATTCTTCGGATTCTCAGTTGCCCAACATCTGTGGGTATTTTTCCTGGTCAATACGTTGAACGGATTATGCAGATCTGTGTTTGAGCCCACCTCACGGGCACTTTTATCTGACATAACACCAGCTGAAAGTAAGCTGCTAGTATTCAATCTTAGATACGCTGCGATTAACCTTGGTGTTGTCTTTGGTCCGATTATTGGAGTACAGCTCGGTTCTGCTGAATCTACGTTTCCTTTTATGATCGCTGGTATTGTATATGTTGCATATGGGCTTGTGTTATTCGTACAATTCAAATTGCATCGCTCAACCATGGAGGGTCATACGCAAGCCGAACCACCACGTTTACTTGAAGCCTTGGCAACAACCGGTAGAGACCGTGTATTCTTGCCAGTTCTACTCGGTACTATCTTTTGTGTACTTGGATACGGACATTTTGGTTCAACTATGGCGCAATATTTAGCAATGAACACCCATTTCACAAATGGTGGGCAATTATTCTCCTATATGTTGTCACTCAATGCCATCACGGTATTAGTGGTGCAATATCCTATTGTACGTACGGCTAGCAAATTCTCACCGATTATTCCATTGATTCTCGGAAATATCTGCGTTGCTATTAGTCTTCTCTTAGTAGGTTTAGCCGAAGGTGTAGCCCTGCTTATGTTCAGTGTGATCCTGTTTACTATAGGGGAAGTTCTGCTCTTTACGATGATGGATATGTTAATCGATCGGATTGCGAAGCCAGAAATGAAAGGTACGTACTTTGGAACGATTGGCTTTAATAATTTGGGGAGTGTAATCGCGCCTATCTTCGGCGGAGTGTTGTTGGATCATTATGGAGCTCAGAACGGACTTACGATCTTCCTGCCACTCGCTTTAACCACGGCTATAGGTCTTCCATTTCTATTCTTAGCGCACAAGAGGCTTACTGCTAGAGAGAAGTTATCGCATGGTGATGAGACCAACACGGTTAATGGATAATTTAGTATTTCTGGTCTCTAAAGGTTTTTTATGGACTCAATATTTTCAGGGTAAATACCTAAATCGCCCGCTACTTTTAAGAATAAAGATGATATTAATTGGATCTCACCAAATAATTGATCTACATCTCCTTCTTTTTGTGATCATCATCATTTAAGTAGGTTAATACCTTACCTATGCCAGTCTACAACTTTATTTTCTGAGTTTATCAAGACATAAATTTAAGAAAGATAGATATATTAAAGGGTTTCACATATTAGTCATGACTAA
>NZ_NFVA01000234.1 GCF_002264395.1 Paenibacillus sp. VTT E-133291 | reverse complement strand
CGTAGCTGCCGCGAGATTACGCTTAGCCGAACGCGAAGTACCGGCGCTTGAGGTATCCGTTAGCGCTGCGGATTTATTTAAGATCGATAAGCAAGAAGCGCGTCCCGGCCTCGGTGATACGGTGACACTCGTAGATCCAGCGCTTGGCTTAACGGGCATCACAGCGCGGATTACGGAAATGACGGAGTATCCATATGCGCCCGATAAACATACGCAATTAACGGTAGCGAACGTAATGAAACGCGACTACACGCAGATACTCGCGGACTTGGAGGCGGGACGGCGCGCGATAGAGAACGTATTTAGCGGCGGAAGAATCAGAGCGGAAGTATTCGAAGAGTTCGCGCGGCTGGCGGTTAACGAGATCAACGCGAGTAAGACGGAGATTAAATACGATGAACGCGGTATCGTCCTGCAGTCGAAAACGGATCCGTCTGATCAAGTCATACTAACGTCAAACGGACTTATCTTAACGACGGATGGCGGAGCGACCGCGCGGACAGCGATAACAGCGACCGGAATAGCAGCG
>NZ_NFVA01000271.1 GCF_002264395.1 Paenibacillus sp. VTT E-133291 | reverse complement strand
CGGCTCAGGAAGAGGTGCTGAACCGTCTAGCTGCCTCTGCTGCGCCTAACAAAAAGATGATTTTGTCGCTTTTGGATCAAACACAACCTATGCCAACGCACCCCTTCATGATCTATGTATGGGAGGCCCTGAACGCAGGTCTGACCGAGCTGAGCTTGAGCAATCCTGAACAAGCATTGAAAAAAATAGAACAGACCCTTCAAGCATCTTGGGGCGCATTTAAAAGCTAATAAGAGACGGGGAGAAGCCAAATGAAAACAACGATATTCAGCCAAATTTCG
>NZ_NFVA01000018.1 GCF_002264395.1 Paenibacillus sp. VTT E-133291 | reverse complement strand
ATAAGAAAGTATAAGTTTCACACTATACTTTATGACTTATATTTCTCGTTTAAACGCTTACAGTCCTTATAGGGACGCCGAAGGCGTTTATACTTGTTACTGAATTTATGAACAGGATGATGATGAGATGCAGCGATATTTCGTTACACCGGAGCAGTTTGGTGCGGATACCGTGAGAATTGATGGGGAAGACGCCCGTCATATCGCTAAAGTGATGCGTGGTAAGGCAGGGGACAAGCTTATTGTTAGCGATGGTGTTTCGCGTGAGGCATTAGTAGAGATTGCGCAGATTGAAATTGGGGAAGTCACTGTGAACATTCTGGAGTCCCTGGAGATGACGCATGAACCTCGAATTAAAATTACAGTCGCACAGAGCTTGCCTAAAGCCGATAAGATGGAAACTGTCATTCAGAAGTGTACAGAGATTGGTGCTGTAGGCTTTGTTCCTTTTCTGTCAGAACGCACAATAGTGCAATACGACGAGCGTAAAGAAAGCAAACGACTGGATCGCTGGCGTAAAATTTGTAAGGAAGCTGCCGAACAGGCTCATCGGAACATCGTTCCGTCTGTAGGATCACCTTTGTCCTGGAAGCAGCTTTTACAGACTTTTAGTGAATATGATGCTGTTTATTTCTGTTATGAAAAAGAGGAAGGCTTGCAGCTTCGAAGCAGCGTTGCTCCATGGTTAGCATCGCTTTCACCGCAATCTGGCGGGAAAGTTATGGTTGTGGTTGGTCCTGAAGGAGGTTTTACTCCGGAGGAATGCCTCAAGGCAGAAGAAGCCGGGGCAGTATCCGTAGGACTGGGACGGCGAATTCTGCGCTGTGAGACAGCGGGCATGGTTGCCGCTGCTTGTATATTATATGAATCTGGAGAAATGGGAGGAGCTTAAGAGATGCCATCCGTAGCGTTTTATACTTTAGGTTGTAAAGTGAATTTCTATGATACCGAAGCCATTTGGCAGCTATTTAAAAATGAAGGTTACGAGCAGGTTGATTTCGAGGGTCCCGCCGATGTATATCTGATTAATACTTGTACAGTAACTAACACAGGTGACAAAAAAAGCCGTCAAATGATCCGACGCGCCGTGCGCCGTAATCCAGAGGCCATCGTAGCCGTAACAGGCTGTTACGCACAAACCTCTCCTGGGGAGATTCTAGATATTCCTGGAGTTGACCTTGTCATCGGTAACCAGGACCGCGATCAGATCATGACACATGTGAAGAATATTGAAGCCTCACGTCAGCCGGTCAATGCTGTGCGTAATATTATGAAGACACGTGAGTTCGAAGAGATGGATGTGCCAGGCTTTGCGGATCGGACGCGTGCCTTTATGAAGATTCAGGATGGTTGTAACAACTTCTGCACCTTCTGCATCATTCCATGGTCGCGTGGACTTTCGCGTAGCCGTGATCCAAAAAGCATCGTAGCTCAAGCGCATCAATTGGTAGAAGCAGGGTATAAGGAGTTTGTGCTAACGGGTATTCATACCGGAGGTTACGGTGATGATCTTGATAATTACCGACTTTCCGATTTACTGTGGGATCTAGATAAGGTAGATGGTCTGGAACGGGTGCGTATCAGTTCTATTGAAGCTAGTCAGATTGATGAGAAGCTGCTTGAGGTGCTGAACCGCTCCTCCAAAATGTGCCGTCATCTGCATATTCCGTTACAAGCCGGTCATAATGATGTGCTGAAAGCGATGCGCCGTAAATATACGACAGAAGAGTATTACACCAAAATGCAATTGATCCGCCAGGCGATGCCAGATGTCGGGATTACCACTGACGTTATCGTTGGATTCCCGGGTGAGACCGATGAGATGTTCCGTGCCGGATACGATTTCATGAAGGCTGTAAATTACTCGGAGATGCATGTATTCCCGTATTCCAAGCGGACAGGTACTCCTGCAGCGCGGATGGACAATCAGATTGATGAAGAGATCAAAAATGTACGTGTGCAGGAGCTGATTGATCTATCCGAAGAAATGCAATTAGCATATGCCCGTAAGTTTGTAGGAAAGACGCTTAGTGTGATTCCGGAAAGATCCGCTAAAGGAGCTCCGGGCCGTAATATCCAGCATGGATTCAGTGACAACTATTTGCAGGTCTTCTTTGATGGAGAGGATTCACTTCAAGGAGAACTTTGTGAGGTGAAGATCACCGAAGCTGGTGTGAACGAATGCCGAGGCGAATTGGTCGGGGTTAGTCAGAGCGGTCTTAAGCAGGCTGTCCTTTAAGTAATAGACAGAAGTAAGTAGACAACAGAGCAGCCAACTTCCGTTAGTGGAGAATGGCTGCTCTGTGTTTTTGTTGCTGGGTATGGAGTAGATCAAAAAAACATTCGAAGGATCATAATCGAAACAATCCCCGCCAGCACAGTTCCTAGCAAACTCCGGGTCTTTATAGCGATCCAAAAAGTAGGGATTGCCGCAAAAAGCTCAACGTTATTAGCTATAGGTGAGAATTTTCCATCATTTAAGAGGATCTCCTGACCTATTAGTGCCGCCATAACAGAGATAGGAACATAATTTAACCAGCGCATTCCCCATTCAGGCAATTCGAATCGGCTTAGAATCATTAATGGAACCACCCTTGGAATGAAGGTTACCAAAGCCGCCCCTAGAATAATCAAAAATACATCCCATCTCACTTCCATTTTTCAAGCACCATCCCTACTGTTGACGCAATGACCGTTGCAACAATGACACCTACACTACCGGAGAATACGAAGGAGCTAGCTACAGCGATGATTACTGCTAGGATTGCGACAACTAAATCAAGTTTTATTTTATTACGATCAATCATGGAAATAACAAGGATGCCAATGAACATGGCAGGTAAAGCAAACTGTAGACCGAATTGATCTGGATCAGAAATCCACTGTGCCAAAAAAGCTCCTGCTATATTCGCAATAAACCAATTTAAATAGGCAGTGAGATTAAGGCCATGCATCCATTTTTCACTGATTTGTTGCTTATTCACTGTTTGATTAATAGCAACTCCAAAGGTCTCATCTGTCAGCAGGGTTCCAACCAGCATGTTTCTCAGTGGGGTAAGATGCCGGAAATAAGGTGAAAGAGCTGCACTAAGCAAAATGTGACGAAGATTCACGATAAATATCGTAACAATAATAGCAACAGGCGAGCTGCTTACAGCTATCATTCCAGCAGCTATAAACTGTGCTGAACCGGCATAAAGCATCAGACTTATCAAGGCAATCTCAGCAATGCTCAGCCCGGCGGTCTTTTGAACAACACCTGCTGCAAGTCCAATGCTCAAATAACCGAGTAGTGTGGGAATGCAATCTTTTACCCCTTTAAGGAAGCTATCTTCCTCTATTGGAGTAGGGATTGTCTCTAGTTGAAAGTTCTCTATACTCATCGTAGCCCCCTTGGTTCAAAAAAAGAATGTAGTAGCTAGCATATTACTTCCTAATATATTGATCAACCCTACACCTGATTATCTAGTCTGAAAGTCCTGAATTTGGCTTTATGGAGTTATAGGGTAAACACTTGGTGTACAATTGTCGATATAAGTAAAAGAGTGTGGGGATAAACCACCAAACGACATTATAACCTAAGGGAGAGAACAAATGACTGTGTACAGGAAAATGACGAAAATGCTCCTCATCATGATATTGTTAGCTACTGCGGTTTTTCCGGTAAGTGTCTTTGCAGCTGCCGGCGATATCAACTCGATTGAGTTTGAAAGCTCAGCCAAACTGCAGCTTACGGTTGGACAAACGCCAAAGCAACTGAAGATATATGCGAATGTAGAAGGGTCCTCCTCCAAAAGAGATGTGACGGGTGCAGTGGTATGGAATTCTTCTAACACTAACGCTGTAAAAGTAGTAAATGGCTTATTGACTCCGATAGATAGCGGAAAGGCTATTATTACAGCTACTTATAATCATGCACTCGCTACTATAGAAGTAGAGGTATCACATCCGATCAAAGAATTGAAGCTCGAATATAGCTCCGAAGGGAACTATAAATTGGGTGACGAAGAGGATAAACTGTTGGTCAAAGCCAATGCGATTGGTGGCGAAACAGCGACTTCTGCCAAGGATGTAACGGCTGATACCACTTGGAGCAGCTCCAATACAAGCGTATTGACGATTGCAGAAGGTAAGATCACACTAGCGGGTGAAGGTACTTCAACCATTACTGCCAAATATAAGGACTTAACAGCAACCTTTAAAGCGGTAGTGAAATTGCCTTATTCTGAAATTGAGCTTAAAAATGATAAGGGCATCGTAATTAAGGAAATTGAAATGCTCGTTGGTGATAATCCGGTGAAAGTAACTGCGTTTACCAAAGAGACTACAAAGACGACCCCAAATGATATTTCAGAGAAAGCGGAATGGTCTTCTTCTAATACAAGTGTCGCTACTGTAGACAAGGGAGAAATCAAAGTACTGTCCGCAGGAAAAGCTGTAATTACAGTATCTTATCTGGGGATTACACAAACTGTGGATGTATATGTACGTGCTCCTTACGAGGCGTTATTGCTTACTCCATCAGGCGATCAATTCTTGTTTATGGGTGAGAGCTTGAACGTTAAAGCAGAAGTTCGAGATGCTGCGAATTCCACTCCGAATGTATCCAGTAGTGCAGTATGGAGTTCGGACAACCAACTCGCGGCGACGGTTACTGCGGGTACTGATGCTGCAGCGATCACCGCAAAAGCAGTGGGAACATCGGTTATTAAAGCAGAATACAGAGGGATTAGTAAAAGCTTTAAGTTGATGGTATATCCTACGATTACAGAGTTGGAAGCTGATAAAACGGAACTGGACATGTACACAGAGGATTCCGTAAGTTTGCCAAAGGTAAACGGAACTAAGCTAGACGGCACGAAGCTGGATCTCAGTCAAGAAATTGAGTGGACTTCTGCCAATGATGATATTGCCACCATCAAAGATGGCAAGCTCGTTGCTGAAAAGGCTGGTACTGTTAATATTGTCGGCAAAATAAAATCAGAGAATCCTACCTCCTCCAAAGCGGCTATCCGGGAAAAAAGTGTTGTAGTGAGTGTTACAGTTAAAGATAAGGTTCATATTTTGCTCGGACCAGAGGAAAACGTTGTGATTGTTACTGGTGAAGAGAAGGCTGTTCCTGAAGTCAAAGCTGTGATGGAAAATGGGAATGAACTCGATGCTACAGGTACTATGGAGTGGGAGATTACCGGTACGAATGCAATTATCAAGACAACCTCTTCAGGCAAGGTAATCAAAGGACTAGTGAAGGGTTCTGCCACTTTAAAGGGAACCTACGCTAATAAGACTATTAGTATCCCGGTTACTATTGAACAAAAAGTTACTAAAATTGTTGTAGAACCGAATGCGATTGAATTGAATATTAAAGGTTCTAAATCCATAAAGGTAACGGCTTACTACTCTAATGGTAAGACGGGGAATATCTCCAGCAGCATGAATTGGGAGTCCTCGAATGAAGCTGTTGCCACGGTTAAAAGTACATCTGTTAAAGCCATAACAGAAGGAACTGCGACGTTATCAGGTTCTTACCAAGGGCTCGCTGCTAGTGTCAAAATTAATGTAGTTCCTAAGCTAATGAAGTTGACTGTCAACGAGACTAGACTGAAGATGGCTCCGGGAGCTGTTCAGAATGCAGTTGTGATTGCGCAGTATGATACGGGGAAGACCGCTATTGTTACTGGAAGTGCGGCGTGGACTAGCTCTAAGCCTTCTGTAGCTAGAGTATCTGCTAGCGGTCAGATTGTAGCTGTGAGCAAAGGAACGGCATCCATTAAAGGAAAGATTGGTACCAAGACAGTGACGGTTACCGTTACTGTGAAATAGATGAAGCAAATCATATAATAACTCTATAAGTGGTTTGGGTCTGCAAAGCCAACATTAATGTTGGCTTTGCAGATTTTTTTATTTTAATCTATATTAATTCCGACTATTCCGATGTATAATTACATAAAATAAAAAGAAGCTTTGGGGGAGATGAAAATATGGCAAAACAAAAGGTGTTATCGATTAAGACGATTGTTGCGATTGGTATCGGTTCTGCTTTATTCGTTATTTTGGGCAGGTTCGGTTCGATTCCATCCGGAATTCCAAACACTAACATTGAGACTACATACGCTTTACTGGCATTGTTTGCACTATTGTACGGTCCGTTTGCCGGATTACTCATTGGCCTGATCGGACATACACTGAAGGATGCGATTTTTTATGGTTCCCCTTGGTTCAGTTGGGTGATCGCTTCTGGAATTGTTGGGCTCGTTGTTGGGCTGCTTGTGGCTAGAATTGGGATTCATGATGGGGAGTTCGGACGAAAGGAACTGATTCGTTTTAATCTGGCCCAGATTGTCGCTAACGCAATCGCCTGGTTCTTAGTAGCACCTGTACTGGATATTCTAATCTATGCGGAACCGGCGAATAAAGTATTCACACAAGGACTTATCGCCGGAGCATCCAATATAGTCACTGTGGCAGTGATTGGTTCTCTACTGGCAATAGCATATGCAAAGACAAGAACGAAGCAAGGCAGCTTGACCAGAGAAGCCTGAGTAGCATATAATCCAAACCAAAAGCCGGTGGAGATCACCGGCTTTTTTATGGCTGTAAAACATATAATGAAAGTGAAATTCTTCAAACGAAGCTAAGAGGAAGGTCAAGGATGAAAAAAGCAGTGATTGAATTTAAGGATTTTAGTTTTCAATATCGAGCACAGCAGGAGCCTACACTCACAGATATTAACTTAACGATTGCCGAAGGGGAGAAGGTACTTATTGTGGGACCCTCTGGTTCTGGGAAAAGTACACTGGCTCATTGTATAAACGGACTCATCCCTTTTGCTTATAAAGGTGAAATGTCTGGATCATTGCGAATTATGGGTCTGGAGCAGAAAGAACTTAGTATTGCAGCATTGTCGGATCAGGTAGGGACTGTACTGCAAGACCCGGATGGACAATTTGTTGGATTAACGGTTGGAGAGGATATCGCCTTCAGTCTGGAGAATCACGCGGTCCAACAGGCCGAAATGATAGAAAAGGTAGTGGCTGCAGCAACAGCCGTGGATATCCACGAATATTTAGGAGCGTCACCTCAGGAATTGTCAGGTGGTCAGAAGCAAAAAACGACCTTAGCTGGCGTTCTAGTTGGTGATGTGGACATCCTGTTGTTTGATGAGCCTTTGGCAAACTTAGATCCATATACCGGCACAAAAGCAATTGAGCTTATTGACCGAGTGCAAAAAGAGACCGGTAAAACGGTTATTATTATCGAGCACAGGCTCGAGGAAGTACTTCACCGTGCGGTGGACCGCATTATTGTGATCCATGACGGACGCCTTGCGGCGGATATGCCAGCCGCTGAGCTATTAAGCACGGGCTTACTTTCAGAAGCAGGCATTCGGGAACCTCTCTATTTAACGGCTTTAAAGTATGCAGGATGTACGATTGCATCAGATATGAATCCGCAGCATATAGATGAAATTCAGCTGGACTCTTGCTCCAGCAAGCTTGAGTACTGGTATGATAACAATAATTCGCAGCAGGATAAACGTGAGAGTCTACCTATCCTTGAGCTACGTGATGTTTCATTCGGTTATGAGAAGAGCAGACCAGTACTTCATAAACTTAACCTTCTTATTCATAAAGGAGAAATGGTCTGTATAGCTGGGAGAAATGGGGCTGGGAAATCCACGGTATCTAAGCTTATCTGTGGCTTTTATAAGCCCACTTCCGGTTCGGTATTGATGAACGGAAGGGATATTGCCAAGGATACGATTAAGGAGCGGGCAGAGCGGATCGGTTTCGTGATGCAGAATCCTAATCATATGATTTCTAAGACGCTTTTATATGATGAGGTTGCGCTAGGCCTTAAATTACGAGGGGTGTCTGAGGAGCTTATTCGTGAGCGAGTGCATCATGTTTTAAAAATATGCGGTCTATACGCTTTTCGTAGCTGGCCCATCTCTGCGCTCAGCTACGGTCAGAAGAAACGTGTGACTATTGCTTCTATTATGATCCTGGAGCCGGAAGTGATCATATTAGATGAGCCGACTGCAGCACAGGATTATAGGCACTATAACGAAATGATGGAATTTCTTTTGACGCTTCGTGAACAGGGAATGACGGTCATTATGATTACGCATGATATGCATCTTATGCTGGAGTATGCCGATAGAGCTGTAGTGTTGTCTGATGGTGTTAAGCTTGCTGATGATAGCCCTGAACGAGTGCTAACCAATTTAGAAGTAGTGAGGACTGCTAATTTGAAAGAGACCTCACTATTTACATTGGCTATGAAGGTCCAATTGGATCAGCCAGAAGAGTTTGTAAGAAGATTTATTACATACGACAGGAGGAGCCGGGGCGGATGAAGGCCACAATGTTAACTTTTACGAAGCAGGATTCACCTGTTCACCGTCTTACAGGCGCCACTAAGCTGATTTTATTTATAGTGTGGTCTGTGACAGGGATGATTACATATGATACAAGATGTCTAATAGTGATGCTATTATTTAGTTTGATTGCCTTTAGAGTCTCTAAAGTTCAATTTCAGGATTATGCTTTTGTACTATATTTTATCCTGATCTTCTTTGTGCTTAATCATATAGCTATCTTTATTTTTTCTCCATTGGAAGGTGTAAAGGTATACGGTTCACGGCATGATATTGTTCATCTTGTAGGTCGGTATACCGTAACATATGAGCAGCTATTCTATCAATTAAATATTGCCCTTAAGTATGCAGTGGTCATTCCCATGGCACTGTTGTTCCTTCTAACGACAAATCCTAGTGAATTCGCAGCGTCTTTAAACCGGATTGGTGTGAATTATAAAATTGCATATTCTGTATCGCTTGCGCTGCGGTACATTCCGGATATCCAAAGAGATTATGAGAATATTTCGTTCTCCGCTCAGGCACGGGGAATAGACATCTCTCGAAAAGAAAAGCTGCCTAAACGGCTTAAAAATATTATTTCAATTCTTATGCCTTTGATTCTGACCAGCATTGAACGCATTGAGAATATTAGTACGGCTATGGAATTACGTGGCTTTGGAACACAGAATAAACGGACTTGGTACAGCAGTCGTCCTTTCTCAAGAAATGATTATATTGCTTTGATCTTATTCGCTCTGATTGCAATCACTACGACGATAATCACTTTTTATGATGGATCGCGGTTTTATAATATTTTCGATTGAAGTATAATAGTACAGTTGTGGAAAGTTTGGGTTCAGGCGTTACAGTAACTCGTTACGATAGAAGACGTTTCTCCAGTCTTGACCATACAGGCAGGTAACATAATGGCAGTGCGATTATCGAGCAGATTATATTAAAAATAGTCTGGGCATGGGCGATCTGTGAAGAGGGGCCTCCGCCGATCCAAGCAGCGGTTGCTTGCAGGGGTCCGAGAAGTGGCAGGAACAATAGTGCACCGCCAACATTGAGTGCAACATGCGACCATGCGACGAAGACGCCAGAAGACGAGCCGCCGATGGAAGCGATGACTGCCGTGAGGCAGGTGCCGACGTTGGCGCCGAGCACGATGGCTATGCCAAGCTCTGTGGGCATGGCACCCGACGCAGCAATGCTCATAGCCATGGCAATGACCGCAGCGCTGCTATGTAGCAGGGCTGTTAAGCAGGCACCAGCGGCGATTCCCCACAAGGCACTTGTGGCCGCATGATCCAAGAACCAAAGGAATAGGCCGCTCTCCTGAAGTGTCCCGCCGATGGACTGCATAACTGCGATTCCCCATAAGACTAAGGCGAATCCTGATATAGCCAGGCTGATGAATTGCAGCGGCTCTGATATTTTCAGGCACAGTGCTGCTGCCCGTGACGTATGAGGTAACTCGCCTGCTATAACAGCTGCTGCCCACAAACTCAGCGAGGCAGCCAGCAATGGTGTAGCCATAGTATTGATCTGAAGTCCGATGAGTTCGGTGGTCAAAGTGGTGCCGATGTTGCTACCTAAGATAATGCCAAGCGTACGAGCATAGGTGAGCAGACCGGCATTTACCATGCCGATCGTTAGTACAGTTACAGCCGTGCTGCTCTGAAGCAGGGCTGACAGTACACTGCTTGCGATCAAGCCTTTGATAGGTGTAGAGGTTGCCTTATTCAGACTTGTTGTTAACAGAGGGCCTGCAAGCTTGGACAATGCTGTCTCCATTAGCTTCATGCCAGCCAGAAAGATAACCAAACCATATATAATAGGAAAAAGCAGATCACGGAACATAGGGCATACTCCTTTGAACGAGGGTTGTACACCAATATATGAAAGTAACGAGTAGGACATGTATAAAATCATTTTTAGAAAAACAGGGAGTTGAAGTCATTGGCATCGGTTAGATTAGAACGCAATCGCAAAAAAAGATTGGAACAGGGCCATCCATGGGTCTATGCAGGTGAAGTTGCATCAGTAGAAGGAAACCCGGAAGCAGGGGGATTAGTTGATGTTCTTAATCATCAAGGCCGTTTTCTGGCGGTAGGATATTACAATCCAGCGTCGCAGATTCGGGTAAGAATTGTATCGCAGGGACCTTTGGCTATCATGGACACCGCCTTTTTCGCAGAACGGTTTACGAATTGTCTGCAACATAGAGAACGTTTCCTGCCTGGGGCGGATGCTTATCGTTTGGTTTATGGTGAAGCGGACTTTTTGCCAGGTCTGATTGTGGATCGGTTCGGCGATATTCTGGTTGTGCAGCTACTTACACTCGGAATGGACAAGTGTCGTACAGAGATTGTTGAAGCACTTGTACAGGTTATGGCACCGCGTGGTATTTATGAACGCAGTGATGTTAGTGTACGTGAACTGGAAGGGCTGGAGCAGACTACAGGTGTGCTGTACGGGGAATGCCCAAGACATGTTACTGTAAGTGAAAATGATCTGAAGCTGGTAGTAGATATCGAAGAGGGCCAGAAGACCGGTTATTTCTTTGATCAGCGTGAGAATAGAGCATCCATTGCGCCTCTCATGAAAGGCTGGGGTGGACGAAGCGGAATTACACTGCAAGAAATAGAAGCAGAAGATGGCTCGTTACAAACTTTGCCGGTAAATAAGAGTGGTAAACACGTAACCTTCCCTTATTGGGATGGTGCTACAGTGCTGGAGTGCTTTTCGCATACAGGCAGCTTCACGCTGCATGCTTGCAAGTATGGCGCGAAAAAAGTAACCTGCCTTGACGTTTCCGCTCATGCTATAGAGAGTGCTAAGGTTAATGTGGAGCTAAATGGCTTTACTGATCGAGTGGAATTTGTAGTGGACGATGCTTTTGCCTACCTTCGCAATCAGGTCAAGGGGCTGGAGGAACGTTCGGAGCGGGCGACGGTTGCCAGCGGAACGGAATCAACAGTAACGACTACAAATGCTAAATCCGGAGGCAAAGCCGCCAAAACGGACACCTCCAAGCCTATGACAGCAGGTGGAGGTAGAACTTGGGATGTAGTTATCCTAGACCCTCCAGCGTTTGCGAAAACTAAAAGTGCAGTAGCAGGCGCTTGTCGTGGTTACAAGGATATCAATCTACACGGCATGAAACTGGTGAACGAAGGCGGATATTTGGTTACTGCAAGTTGTTCTTACCACATGCAGCCGGATCTATTCCTTGAGACGATTGCCGACGCAGCTAAAGATGCAGGTAAAGTATTGAGACTTGTGGAATGGCGTGCCGCAGGTAAAGACCATCCGCAGATTCTAGGTGTTAACGAAGGACACTATCTGAAGTTTGCGATTTTTGAAGTGCGGAGTAAGAAATAAGCTGGCTGTTTATATAAGTAATGGATTTTAATCCGTAAAAGGAGTCTTCGATCGAGGCCTCTTTTTACGGGTTTTTTTGCTATGTTCTCAAAAGAGCTGAATTCGGGATTTACAAGATTATGATTGTAAATCATTAGAAAATACTAGCAAACGCATGTTCTGATTTGTGCAGTTATGCTATACTGAGGGGACGAGGAACGACTGAGCTTTTTCATTTGAACATTATCAAACGGTGAGTATTTCACCTTGTATCTTATACATTTTCTCCGCTACGGAAGGAGTCTATCATTTATGTCGGTAACCTTTTTACTAGGCCGATCGGGCAGTGGCAAGACAACGAAAATATGGGAGTCTATCTCAACTTCATTAGAGAAGGAGCCTCTTGGTGCGCCAATCATTATTCTTGTACCGGAACAAGGCTCCTTTGGAGCAGAACGGGGGCTTCTGACCGTAGGGAATGTGAAGGGAAGCATTCGGGCGCAGACACTGAGCTTTTCTCGGCTTGCCTATCGAGTGAAACAGGAAACTGGAGGTAGCGCTAGTCTGCCGATCAGTGAAGAAGGTAAAAAGATGTTGATTTACAAAATCATCAGTCGCCGTAAAGAGGAACTGAAGTTGTTCGGTGCCTCTGCAGACAGACCGGGTTTTGTGGAACGGCTCAATCAGCTGCATACGGAGATGAAGCGTTGCTGTTTGGCTTCCTCTGATTTAGAGGAGCAGCTATCCGCAATGCGAGGCGCTATTGCAAGAAGTCCAATTCTTGAAGGCAAGCTGGATGATTTACAGCTGGTATTCAGTGAATTAGAGAAGGAGATGTCACGCCTCTATATCGATGAAGAGGATCGTTTAGCGGAACTAGCTGAGCATATTCCTGATTCCTCTTACATTCGCGGGGCGCAGATTTGGGTAGATGGGTTCCACGGCTTTACCCCGCAGGAATTCTTAGTGCTTCGAGAATTAATGCAGCAAGCATCGAAGCTGACCGTGTCCCTTACTCTTGATCGTTCGTATCCCTATGGAGATCAATTAAATGAGCTTGAATTGTTTCACCCAACTGCGGTCACTTACATTAAACTGCGTGGAATAGCTGAAGAGCTGGGCATTGATGTGTGGGACGAGCTGCTGGAGCCAGCGGTTCTTCCGCGTTTTGAAGAAAGTCCTGTTCTTGCTCATCTCGAAAGAGGATATGACCGCCGAAAGGTCTGGATGGGTGCAGATGAACTGGCAAATGAAGCGATATCTATAGGCGCAGCAGTTTCACACAGAGCAGAGGTTGAGGGAGCACTGCGTGAAATGATTAGACTGGCGCGAGATGAAGGTGCAAAATATGGTGATATGGCCGTATTGATGCGTAATATTGGAGATTACGAGCAGCTGATTAAACCGTTGTTCCAAGATTACGGAGTCCCTTTTTTTCTGGACCAGAAGGTAAATGAGCTGCACCATCCATTGGTAGAGTTTGTACGTTCCGCATTGGATGTGGTGCGTCGACGCTGGCGCTTTGAGGATGTATTCCGCTGTGTAAAGACGGAGCTTTTGCTACCACTGGACGGTAGTATTACGCGTGAGGATATGGATGCCTTAGAAAATTATGTGCTGGCTTGTGGGATTCAAGGGTATCGCTGGACGGATGGCCGTTCATGGAAAGGGATTCCTAGCTTGTCGCTGGAAGGCGGCAGACAGATGGATGAAGAACTGCTTGCTACAATGGAGCGATGCCGTGCTAGTATAACGGGTCCTCTATTTGCTTTTGAGAAACGGATACAGAAGAGTAAAAGCGGTCTTGAACTATGTACCGCAGTGTACAAGCTGCTGGATGAAACGGATGTTGCTCGAAAGCTGGAGAAACTTAGTGTCGGTTCTATGGAGAAGGGGCAACCCGAGAAGGCTAGAGAACATAGTCAGCTGTGGGGTGCAGTGCTTGATCTGCTAGATCAGATCGTCGAGATGATGGGCAACGAGAGACTTGAATTTGATGTGTTCACCGGAGTCCTAGAGACAGGACTTGCTGAGCTGAAGATGGGACTTGTTCCTCCCGCGCTCGATCAAGTACTGGTTGGTAACATGGATCGGACTCGACCAACGGGAGTTAAATACGCATTTTTGCTTGGATTTAATGAAGGTGTTGTGCCTGCGCAATTTAAGGAAGATGGAATTCTCTCGGAAGGCGAACGCTCCGTGCTTGAGAACGCCGGTATGGAGCTTGCTCCTGGTGCTTCTCGTAAACTGCTGGACGAGCGGTTTTTGATCTATAATGCGCTAACGACAGGAAGTCGAAAGCTCTGGATTAGCTACGCCACTGCTGATGATGAGGGCAAGGCGCTTCTTCCCTCTGAGGTAATCCGTCATTTGCATAGAATGTTCCCAAGGGTGCAAGAGCATAGCTTGGCAGCACTTCCCCCAGTAGGACTACCAGAAGAAGTCAGAAATTCCATTCACCTCGGTTACATTGGTCATCCAGAACAAAGTCTTCGTGCATTGATTATGCAGCTTCGCCAGTGGCGCCAGGGGACGGAGATACCTGAATTATGGTGGGATGTGTATAACTGGTTCGCTGCTGATGATATTCGTAGTCTCGAATTGAAACGTCTGCTCAGTTCCTTGTTCTATCGTAACGTGGGAACGAAGCTAAAGCGTGGAACAAGCCTTAGATTGTACGGTGGATCGACACTGCGAGGCAGTGTGTCCCGGATGGAGAAGTTTGTTGCTTGCTCCTTCTCCCATTTTGCATCTTACGGACTTAGACTGAAGGAACGCCAGCTATATAAGCTGCAAGCACCTGATATTGGACAACTGTTCCATGCTGCGTTAAGTGACATGGCTGTAAGACTGAAAGAAGAGGGCCGCGGCTGGGGAAGCTTGTCTCCAGAGGAATGTCGGCGTGAGGCAAGTGAGACTGTAGAACGTTTATCACCGATGCTGCAGGGTGAAATTCTGATGAGCTCTAAACGTTACGGATACATCTCACGCAAGCTAAAAAATATTGTTGGACGTGCTTCTGTAATTCTGGGCGAGCATGCCCGCCGAGGCAGCTTTGAGCCGGTAGGGCTAGAGCTGGATTTTGGACCGGATAAGGAGTTGCCACCTTTAAGAATTACGCTGCCGAATGGCTGTGTGATGGAGGTTGTAGGACGGATCGACCGTGTAGACATGGCCCGTGGAGAGAATGGAATTCTTCTGCGAGTCATTGATTATAAATCGAGTCAAAAAGATCTCAAGCTGCACGAGGTGTACTATGGATTATCGCTACAGATGCTGACCTATCTGGATGTACTGCTAACGTATTCGGAGCAATGGCTTGGGCAACCGGCGCTTCCAGCAGGGACACTGTATTTCCATGTACACGACCCACTGTTAACCTCATCTAACGGGATGAACAAGGAACAAGCAGAACAAGAATTGCTGAAACGCTTCAAGATGAAGGGACTGCTTACAGCAGACCGCGAGGTTGTATCCCTGATGGATACGACTTTAGATAAAGGGTATTCTTCTATCGTGCCTGTAGCAGTAAAAGCTGATGGAAGTTTTTATAGTAGTGCTTCTGTAGCTACACCAGAGCAATGGGGGCACTTATTATCATCCGTTCGGGGAACGATCTCAGATATCGGGACACGCATTATGGAAGGTGATGTGGCGATTGAGCCATACCGGATTGGGCAAGAGACAGCCTGCACATTCTGTTCCTTTAGACCCGTCTGCCAGTTCGATGAAGCTGTGGAAGGCAATGGCTACAATAATCTGAGTAAGCCAGGGAAGGACATTATCTGGGATCTGCTGTCCCGCAAAGGAGGAACTACACCGTGAGTATGAAGCCTGAAATAGAAGCGAAACCGGAAGGGAGCATATGGAGTGATGACCAGTGGCGCGCCATCGCTGAGAGCGGTGATGATATCCTCGTTGCTGCGGCGGCAGGTTCCGGTAAGACAGCGGTACTTGTAGAACGTATTATTCGCAAAATCAGCAAGGAAGAGAATGGCTTTAGCGTAGATAGATTGCTGGTAGCTACGTTTACCAAAGCTGCTGCTGCCGAGATGCGCCAGCGGATTAGGGAAGCACTAGACCGGGAGCTTGAGGAGAATGGAGAGAATGACCATTTACGCCGTCAGCTGTCGTTGCTCGGGAAAGCCTCGATTACAACACTACACTCCTTCTGTCTGGAAGTGATCCGGCGTTATTATCAGATCATTCCGATAGACCCCGGCTTCCGTATCCTGAACGAACATGAAGCAGAGATGATGCGGCAGGAGCTGCTTCAAGAGCTACTGGAGGAAAAATACGGTGAAGCAGGTGAAGATGGCGCGGATAGCGTATTTGTACAGCTTGCTGACTGGTTCAGTGGTGAACGCAGCGATGATGCGGTACATGCGCTCATACAGCGACTGCATGACTATGCCCGCAGCCATCCTTGGCCAGAGCAGTGGCTTCGGGATACCGCAGCTGATTTCTCATTACCAGACACAGATAGCTTAGGTCGAACTCCTTGGGTGCTAAGTATTCTTGAAGAAGCGAAGCTGACCCTTGAGGGTGCAGCCAGTCAGCTTATCCAAGGCAGGGAGATCGCGCTACAGCCGGGTGGTCCGGCGCCTTATGCCGAGAATTTGACGACTGACCTTGAGATGGTAAGTGCATTGCAGGAGGCTGTGAATGAACGGCCATGGGCAGAATTATATGATATTTTCATGGAAGTATACTTTGGAAAATTGAAAGCTTGTAAGAAGGATTCGACAGATCCTGGACTGCAGGAAATGGTTAAAGAACTGCGCGATAGTGTGAAG
Organism: Paenibacillus sp. VTT E-133291; assembly: GCF_002264395.1. Classification (GTDB taxonomy): domain Bacteria; phylum Bacillota; class Bacilli; order Paenibacillales; family Paenibacillaceae; genus Paenibacillus_AQ; species Paenibacillus_AQ nitricinens. The sequence continues at coordinate 65,851 of NZ_NFVA01000018.1, read as the reverse complement.
AAGAGTGTTTTAGATCTTCAGAAGGCGCTGTTTGGCCGTCCAGCAGATGTTTTTTTGAGAGAACTGAACGAGGCGGCTCCGCTTATGGCAGAGCTTGCGGAGACGGTGATAGCGTTCGGTGAACGTTATCGAATGGAAAAAGCAGGACGGGGTCTCGTCGACTTTAGTGATTTGGAGCATTATTGTCTGCAAATTTTGCGCCATCCTGATTCTCTACCAGGCCTTTCCCTGCCTTCTGATGCAGCGATGGAGTACCGCGCCCAATTCGATGAGGTTCTGCTAGATGAATATCAGGATACGAATAGTGTACAAGAAGAGATTGTGCGGCTGATCTCCCGCGAAACACCTGGTAACCGATTTATGGTCGGAGATATGAAGCAAAGTATTTATCGGTTCCGTTTGGCAGAGCCGGGGCTGTTCCTGGATAAATACCGTAGCTTTGGCTCTAAGAATGCCGGAGGTGGCAGTAATACAATAGGCGAATCCGAGTTAAGTGAGTTATCTGAGAAGTCTAATGAATCTTCCGGCGGTTCGGTTATCGATCTAGCCCGTAATTTCCGTAGTCGTATGGAGGTTGTAAATGCCGTAAATATGATTTTTCGGCAGATTATGAATGAGACGGTGGCTGAGATTAATTATGACGAACGCGCTGAGCTTGTGTATGGTGCGAATTTCCCGGGTGCAGCAGAGAAGGGGCCAGATACTTTTTTTGCACCAGAGCTATTATTGATCGATCGCGGAGCGGCATCAGGTAAAATAGAAGAGACTTCTGAGGACGGTGAGCTGCCACTTCAGGAAAGCGAAGCTATTGAGAGTGAGACCGCGCAGCTGGAAGCAAGGGCGATTGCCCGGCGTATATTACAGATGACTGGCCTGAACGGCGGATCGCCGTTGTTGATTTATGATAAAGGGCTTAAGATTATGCGCCCAGTGATTTATGGGGACATCGTGATTTTGCTTCGTTCGGCGAGAATATGGACCCCTTTGATTATCGAGGAGCTTCGGATGGAGGGAATCCCTGCTTACGGAGATTTGAATAAAGGATATTTTGAAGCCACTGAAGTAGAAATTGCACTCTCACTTTTAAAAGTAGTCGATAATCCTCAGCAGGACATTCCACTCGCCGGCGTGCTCCGCTCTCCTGTCGTTGGTTTAACGGAAGAGGAACTGGCTACAGTTCGGATGTACAGCCATGGTTCTTTCTATCATGCTGTACAAGTGGCAGCGAGCTTGCAAGATATAAAGGAAGCTGAGGAAGAATACGATCTTTTCTCGGCTCATGTGATAGAAACAGCAAGTGCAGCGGAAGAGAAAGTCACCTCAGATAATAATAATGATGAAATCATTAATGAGGTGGAATCTGAAAGTGGAGCTTTACCGCAAATCAGCCTAAAGCTGAAGCATAAGCTTAAGAATTTTCTGGAACGGCTTGAAAGCTGGAGAGATGCGGCTAGACAAGGCAGTCTCAGTGAGCTGATTTGGCGTATTTATGGTGAGAGCGGCTATCTGGAATGGGTTGGAGGCTTGCCTGGAGGCTCACAACGACAGAACAATCTTAAAGCTTTGTATGATCGGGCTGTTCAATTTGAGAATGATACTGCGGCGCGTGGGTTGTTCCGTTTTCTGGTGTTCATTTCACGGCTTCGTGAGAATGGCGGAGATCTTGGTGTAGCTGGTGGTAGCGGCGAAGAGGGCAATGGGGTCAGAATTATGACCATCCATAAATCCAAAGGCTTAGAGTTTCCTGTTGTTTTTATAGCGGGTATGGCGAAGCAGTTTAATCGACAGGATTTGCATTCTCCTTTCCTGATGCACAAAGAGCTTGGCTTCGGGCCACGTTTTGTGGAGCGGGAAACACGGGTCAGCTACCCGATGCTTCCTTATTTGGCTATTAATCGTCGTACACGACTTGAATTATTGGCTGAGGAAATGCGGGTATTATATGTAGCTTTAACTCGTCCGAGAGATAAGATGATTCTAGTCGGTACCGTAAGAGATTTACCACGGAAAATTGCGGGCTGGAGCAGTGTACAGAATCGGGATGAGCTACTGCTTGCTGATCATTTACTAGCCCGCGGTCGCAGCTATCTGGACTGGGTTGGACCGGCATTGATCCGGCATCCGGCGGCGGCTGTTCTTCGTAAGCTAGGCGGCTCTGAAGGTACCGTCTCGACAGTGCTGCACAGCGACGTCTCGAACTGGAGCATCAGTGTGCAGCATGCTTCCGAACTGAATTCCGGGGCGTTCCTTCCTTCGGATAACTCAGAGGACAAAGCAGAAGAACGTCAATCTGTACTCAAGGCGCTGCAAAAAGGTGAATCTGTAAGTGTCTATGGATCTGTGGATAGCGATGAAATTGCTAGAAGACTAGAATGGCCTTATCCGTTTGCGGCTGCCTCTGGTATTCCTGCCAAAACCTCTGTTACAGAGTTAAAATCTTTGTTATCGATGCAGGATCAGCCTTCTTATGATCTCTTAGAGGAAGATGGTTATCCTGTCACCTCAACCGAAAACAATAAGCGTTCAGATGTGGCAGGAGCAGACAGTCTGCATTTGCGGCGTCCGAAATTTATGGAAAAGCGCAGTCTAACCCCAGCGGAGCGCGGGACAGCTTACCATACGGTTATGCAGCATATTCCGCTGGAGGGTTCTGTTGATTCTAAAGTTGTGGAAGAAACATTAGCCCGTTTGCAGAGATTGGCTATTCTAACTGCTGAGCAGGTGGAGGCGGTTGCCCCCGATCAGATAGAGACTTTTTATACGAATGAACTGGGTCGTAGATTAATAGATTCTTCTTGGAAGCTTAGAGAAATGCCGTTCAGTTATATGCTTCCCGCAGGCGAGGCTTATGGAGGGCTCGATTATATGAATAAAGCCGTCTCAGAGCTAAGTCATGGAAATAATAATGAAGGCTTTAGTGAAGGAGTGCTGATCCAAGGGGTCATTGACTGCCTGTTCCGCGAAGAGGACCGGATGATTCTGTTAGACTATAAGACGGACTCTGTTTTAGAACATCAGGGTGGGTTAGAAGCGCTTAAAGAAAAATATCGTTTTCAGCTAGAGTTATACAGCAAGGCATTACATGATATTTTGGGAGAACCGATCAGCGAGATTTGGCTGTACTTTTTTGACGGCGGACATGCTGTGAAATTATAAATCTATTCATTACCGCATAGGAGCGGGGAAAGAGGACGAAGATGCGGATATTGCATACGGGAGATTGGCACCTCGGCCGAACGCTGGAAGGAAGAAGCCGGCAGAAGGAGCAGGAGCAGTTCATAGATGAATTGGTGGAAATCGCCGATTTTCATAAGGTGGATTTGATAATGATGGCGGGAGATGTGTACGATTCCGTTAATCCACCAGCGGCTTCAGAACAACTATTCTATGAGGCTGCCGCAAGGCTGACTGCAGGGGGCAGGCCCCTTGTTGTGATCGCCGGAAACCATGATCAACCGGAGCGCGTATCTTCAGTTTCACCGCTTGTATTAAGGCAGGGGATTACATTAGTGGGGCTTCCTACCTCAGAGCCAGTGACTGTTCATGCTGCACGAACGGGTGAGATCGCCAAAATCGCAGCTCTTCCTTATCCCTCCGAAGCGCGTCTCGGTGAACTACTTGCAGGAGATAGCGGAGAAGAGGAGCTTCGACTGGCTTATAGCGCACGGGTAGGCAAGCTCATGCAGCTGTTGGGACGGGAATTTACGCCGCAGACCGTAAATTTAGCGATGAGCCATATTTATGTGCTTGGTGGTGTGGAAAGTGATTCGGAACGTCCGATTCAGGTAGGAGGAGCATATACCGTTGATCCTTCTGCTTTGACTTGTGGAGCGCAATATACTGCACTAGGACATCTTCATCGCGCTCAGCGTGTCAAAGGGGAAGGAATGATCCGTTACAGTGGATCCCCGTTGGCATACAGTTTTTCTGAAGCGGGACAGGCCAAATCGGTGACGCTGATTGATGTTGCGCCGGGCGGTGAGCCAATCTTCGAAGAAATTTACCTACGCTGTGGGCGTCCGCTTGTAAGATGGAGCTCCACAGGTGGATTGCAGGAGGTATATAAATGGCTGGATGAAGGCAGAGATGCTTCTGCTTTTATAGATTTGGAGATTCGGCTTAGTGAAGCCATGTCGATGAATGATATACAGCGCCTGCGCAAGTCGCGCGAGGGAATTATTCATATTCGTCCCATTTACCCGCAAATGGAGATGGAGCTTGAACAGACTTCCCGTTCACGTATGCCGGTGCAAGAATTATTCCGTAAATTCTATCAGCGTCAGACAGGTGGAGCGGAACCGGAAGATAGCTTGATAGAGCTGTTCTTACAGCTAACTGAAGAAGAACGGCGTCAGCCAGAGGAAGGAGAGGAGAACTAAGGTGAAACCTATTCTATTAAAAGTTGCAGGATTACAGAGTTATAGAGAAATGCAAGAAATAGATTTTGAAAGTCTGTGTGAGACGGGTCTGTTTGGGATTTTTGGACCTACGGGCAGCGGCAAGTCTAGCTTGCTGGATGCTATTACTTTGGCGATGTACGGGAAAGTGGAACGTGCCGTTAATGGAACACAGGGGATTATGAACCACTCTGAAGATTCACTCAGCGTAGCGTTTACCTTTGAGCTCACTTCTTCCGCGGGGGCACGTCGTTATCGGGTTGAACGTAAATTCAAACGTACGGGAGAGCAAACCGTCAGCAACACGATTAGCCGTTTCATCGAAATTACAGCTGACGGAGATAACGTTATGGCGGATAAGCTCGCAGATGTTACGCGCTGTGTGGAGGAGCATATCGGTCTAAAAATGGATGACTTCACGAGAGCAGTTGTATTGCCGCAAGGGAAATTTGCCGAATTCTTATCACTTCGTGGCGTAGATCGTCGGCAAATGCTGCAGCGCCTGTTCCATCTGGAACAGTATGGCGATCAGCTGGCAATCAAGCTTAGCCGCCGGGTGAAGGAGAATGAGGCTGCGCTCCGCGCGCTGATTGCTGAGCAGCAGGGTCTTGGCAGCGCAGGCAAAGGGGATGTAGAGGCAGCGGCGGAGCGCCTCGAGCAGGCCACCCTTTATGCTGCGGAATGCCGCCAGAAGCTGGAGGCGGCGCTGCAGGTCTCGGAGCGTTTCGCGCGTATACGCGAGCTCCAAGAGGAACGGACCCGCCGCGAGCTACAGCGGCAGGGACTGCTCGCCAAGGAGGAGGAGATTCTCCTCCTTGAACGGAAGCTCGGCCAAGCTGACGAGGCCGAGGCTAGGCTTCCTGCGCTGAAAGCATGGCGAAGCGCGGAAGAAGCCTTTAAGAGCCGATTGGCCCGCGCGGAGGGCCAAGAGGTGCTGGCCGCCGCCGCCGAGCAGAAGGCGGTGCATGCCGCTGCCGCCGCGGCTGCTGCGCAGGCCGCGCTTGCAGCGGAAGAGCCGGCCCTCCGGGAGGGGGCCGGCACCTACCGCCGCGCGCTGGAGCTCGAGTCCGAGCTCAGCGCGCTACGGCGCGAACTCGCGGCTCTGCGCGAGCGCCGCGAAGAGGCCTCCCGCAAGCTAGCGGAGCTGCGGGAGGGCATGGCCCGGGAGCGTGAGCTTTTGGCCAAGGGCCAAAAGCGCCAGCAAGAGCTGCAGCAGAGCTTGCAGCCGCTCGGTGTCCGCTCCCAGGAGCGGCAGTCTCTGCAAGAAGCGATGCAGAGACTGCAAGGGCTGCACTCCGCCGAATCCCAGTGGGATAAGGCGGAGAAGGAGCGCCGCGAGCGTGCCGCTGCTCTCGCGGCTGCGCAGGCGCGACTCGCGGAGGCCGAGGGCCGTCGCGAACTGCAGGAAGCTGCTCGCGGGCAACTGATCCGCGAGGCAGCGGTACATCAAGAGAAGCTGCTGGCGACAGAAGAAGCTGCGCGTGCCGCAGCGGAGCACCTGGAGCAACATGTCAGTGCTTTGGAAGCAGCTATGAAGGATCAAGAGCTTCACAGACTGTCTTTAGCGCTAGCTAAGGAGCTGGAAGAAGGACATCCCTGCCCGGTATGCGGCAGCGAGCATCATCCTGCACCTGCATTATTGCAGGATAGCTTAGAGCAACAGGAACTGGAAATGAAGCTTCAGCAAGTTCGCGCATTGTCCAGACGGGCTTTGGAAGCTCGTCATTTGTTCCGCGGTCTTCGTGAACAGGATCAAATATGGCTGGAGCAGGTATTTGGAAATGAAGTCATCGAAGCGGCAAATCACCCTGCAGCTGCTGGTACAGAAGTCAGCATTACTGAGGTTTCCTCAACCGATGTGTCCGTTCCAGATGAAAAAGCCTTGGCAGAACTTGAAGCTGCACTTTTGGCATTAAAAGGACAGTCAGGCGAGCTACGCCGAATTGCGGTACAGTGGCAGCAAACGATGCAGGAGGTCCAGCAGTTGTGCCTCAAAGAAGCGGCAGGTGTCACAGGTGAACGGAGCTGGGTAGAAGGAATCGCTGCCAAAGCTGAGGAACTAAGCGCCCAGCTAACGGCTATGCGGCAGAACTGGACACAGCAGTTCCCGGATCTGGCACCTGGAGAAGTGGAACAAGCTTATCGTGATCTGTTAGCGAAGGATGCACAAGCTGAAGAAATTAGATCTCGTCTTGATATCAGCGTCAAGTTTCTGGAGGAGAAAAATGCTTCGGTGCAGAACCTTCAAGAGACCATAACGGGGCTGGATAAAGAGCTGGCTCAATCGATCACACAGATCGAAGGCAAGGAAGAATTGCAGCGTGAAAAAGATCAGCGTTTACTGGAGTGGACGAATGGCCGTGCTGCTGCTCCTCTTCTAGCGGAATGTGAAGGACGTCTGCAGGAATTGTTAACTGCTCTGGAGACAAGCAAGCAGTTACATCTCGCGGCGGCGGAGAAGGCTCAGCATGAGGTTAAGGAAGCAGCAATTACACGCCAGGCTGCAGAATCTGCGCGTGAACATTACGTAGCAGCTTCCAGTCAATGGGAACAAAGCTTGGCTTCTTCAATGTTTAGTTCAGCCGCTGAGGTTGAAGGAGCAGCGCTCACTTCTGAAGAACGGGAAATGGCATCTTCCCGCGTACGTGCTCATCGTGCCGAAGAAACTGAGGTCTCGTTGCAACTGCGTAACATTGAAGAGAAGCTTGACGGGGCCAGCTTAAGTGAAGAAGAATGGCAAGAAAGTCAAAGGACCTTAAGAGAAAGCAAGGCGGAGGATGAAATATCTCTTCAGGCAAGAGCACGTGCAGAGCGTGATCTGGAGGACCTGCGGCATCGGCATATCCGCTGGATGGAGCTTGAAGCAGAGCGGATTGAGCACGCTTCTATGCAAGATCAACTCTCCAAACTACAGACGGTCTTACGCGGGAACGCCTTTGTTGAGTACATTGCTGAGGAACAATTGATGCAGGTGTGTCAGTCCGCTTCTCAGCGGCTTCGATTCCTGAGTAAGCAGCGTTATGCATTGGAGGTTGATTCGGGTGGCGGCTTTGTGATCCGTGATGACGGGAACGGCGGGGTGAGAAGACCTGTCTCCACCCTGTCTGGTGGAGAGACCTTCCTAACATCCCTTTCGCTGGCACTTGCTCTTTCAGCTCAGATCCAGCTGCGTGGGCAATATCCGTTGCAATTTTTCTTCCTGGATGAAGGCTTTGGTACTCTCGATCCAGAGCTGCTGGATACAGTGATTACTTCACTTGAAAGGTTGCATAATGACCAGCTGTCTGTCGGTATTATCAGCCACGTTCCAGAGCTTCGTGCAAGGTTGCCACGCAAGCTGGTGATAGTTCCTGCTGAACAAGGTGGAGGGGGATCTCGTATCCTTTTGGAAAAAATGTGAAGTGTTTTAAACCGTGTGATCGATATCACAGATACAGCATCAACGCACTGTTATAATACAGCTAAGCCGACATTACTTTAGAAACACCTCGGCGGACGTATGACCGGGAATTTAATCCTTTTCATACGTCCGCCGCCGAATCAGCTTTATAAGCTGTGAAGGGTGTTTCTCTTTTTTTTGCCTTTTTAACCCTACGGGTGTATATATAGCTCCACTTCAATGGTTAATGGATTTCATTCTGTAATAGATACAGCTCTAGCGTGCGGATGTTGAATCTTCTAGCGTCTTTCGTAATTGGTGATTATCCTGTATGATTATCTTATGATGAAGTGAAATTTCACCAATTTTTAGGAGGCAAGCACTCTATGGAGACCGTGTTTAGCAAAATTATTGAGGGTACTATTCCTTCCAAAAAAGTATTTGAGAACGAACGTATTCTTGCATTCTACGACATCGAGCCGGCTGCACCGGTACATGTGTTGATCATTCCAAAGAAGTTCATTGCTTCCATGAATGATGTCACACCTGAGGATCTTCCGTTAATTGCGGAAATTCACAGTGTAGCGCAACAGATCGCTATCGACCTTGGGATTGCCGAGTCTGGTTATCGTTTGATCAATAATTGTGGTCCTGATAGTGGACAAGCTGTGCCTCATCTTCATTATCACTTGCTTGGTGGGGCCAAGCTGGGAGCTCTCACAGGAAACTCAGCTTCTCACGCATAGTACAATCATTAAATGTTGAAGAACTTGCCAGAAAAAAAGAATAACACGAAGGTTGACACCCTATTTCCGTTTGACCTATAATGGAATTTGATAAACCGTGTTATGCTCTTGGACGGTATGGTCGGAGGGAGGGGAAACTGTGTCTGAAACGAAAGTTCGCAAAAACGAGACAATTGATGCTGCACTTCGTCGCTTTAAACGTTCCATCGCAAAAGATGGTGTCTTGGCTGAGGTGAAGAAACGCAAACATTACGAAAAGCCAAGCGTTAAGAAAAAGCTGAAGTCTGAGGCTGCTCGTAAGAGAAAGTTTTAGGAGGATTACCCACGCATGAATCTTAGCGAGAGATTGAACGAAGATATGAAGCAAGCGATGAAGAGTAAGGACAAGTTCACGCTCTCCACGATTCGAATGGTTCGTTCTACAATAAAGTATCTTGAAATAGATTTGAAGAGAACATTGGACGACAACGAAGTGCTTGATATCCTTAGTCGTGAAATCAAACAGCGCAAAGATGCCCTCCAAGAATTTGAATCAGCGGGTCGCGATGAGCTTGCCGCGAGTACGAAGGCAGAAATCGAGATTATTATTAAGTATCTTCCCGAGCAACTTTCCGAAGAAGAAATTAAAGCAATTGTACAGCAGACCATCCAGGAAACCGGTGCTTCTTCGAAAAGTGAAATGGGTAAGGTCATGAGCGCACTGATGCCTAAGGTCAAAGGTCGCGCCGATGGTAAACTCGTGAACCAAGCGGTTCAGCAATTTCTGCAATAATATAGCGCCAGCACCCCTTGCAAAAGGGGTGCTTTTCTTTGTTTTGAAACGTAATTACGCTGACAACGTAATAAAGTGTATGTGTCCCGGGTCAAATTGAAGAAGGGAGGTAAAAACATTGAAAAGATTACGGAAAATTATGTTAGCCAGCATTCCGGTTGTTTTACTGCTACTGCTCTTAACGCCGTTTATCCCGAATGTAAGCGCTGATGTAACCGTGCCAAAAGCACCAAAGGCTGCGAATGGTGAGATGAAGAAAGGCCCGGTGTTTATTATTCCGGTTGATCAAAAAATTGAAAGAGGTCTGCAAAGCTTTTTGGAAAGAGGATTCGCAGAAGCTGCTAATTATGGAGCGGTTCTAATTGTACTGGAAGTGGATACACCGGGGGGACTGGTGAGTTCAGCAGAACAGATTGGGACGATGGTAAGAGATAGTGACATACCTACCGCAGCTTTTATTAAAGGTGATGCCGCTTCCGCAGGCAGTTACATAGCACTTAACGCAGGTGCAATCATCATGAAGCCGGGCAGCATGATCGGTTCTGCATCTCTAGTAGATAGTGGCGGCCAGAAAGTAGAAGACGCGAAGATGGTGTCCTACTGGAAATCAAAAATGATTGGAGCCGCTGCTTTAAATGAGCGTGATCCTGATATTGCTGCGGGAATGGTCGATAGTAATTTGGTTGTGGATAAGCCAGATCTAGGCGTATCTAAAGCGCAGGGCGAAATTATTGCCTTGTCTAGTGACGAAGCTTTAAAAGCTGGTTATGCTGATCAAATTACAACCACTCCAGAAGAGGCAATTACTTGGTTAGGTTATACTACAGATGATATTTTTCGTGTGGAGCATACGGGTGCCGAGAAAATGTCGCAATTTCTGACAAATCCGATTATTATGACGATTCTGCTATTCATCGGGATTACAGGCATTGTGATTGAGTTGATCGTTCCGGGCTTCGGTGCACCTGGGATTATTGGGACATTAGCCTTTGTTTTATATTTTTTCGGAAATTCTGTAGCAGGGTTTGCCGGATCAGAGACTTGGCTTTTGTTCATTATCGGACTTGTCATGCTTGTGCTGGAGCTGTTCGTGCCGAGCTTTGGGATATTGGGGATACTAGGTTCCGTCAGCCTTGTGGCAGGTGTCGTACGCGCAGCATACAGCTTCACACATGCATTGTTTAGTCTCGGTATCGCATTCGCGGCTGCAACAGTTGTCATTGTGATTGTGGCTGTCGCATTTAAAGAACGTGGAATTTGGAATAGGTTTATTTTGAAGGATACGCTCTCCAAAGATCAGGGATTTGTACCTGTTGAAGAGAAGTTAAGCTTAGTTGGAGCTATAGGAAACAGTATTACACCACTTCGTCCATCCGGAACGGCTATGATTGGCGGCGAGCGGGTAGATGTCGTTACAGAAGGCAGCTTTATTAGCGTTAATGCCCCGGTCTCTGTTGTAAAAGTTGAGGGCGGACGGATTGTGGTGAAGGAAATTAAGGAATAAGGTAAAAGATAAAAGGTATGGCGAATAGTAGCTCCACAATAATTTACTGGAGGTTGTAAAGTTATGGAAGCATCTTTAATTACTTTTTTGTTGATTGCGGTAGTCGTAGTTATTTTGTTGAGTGTCTTTTTAAGCTTCTTCCCGGTCATGCTCTGGATTTCTGCATTGGCGTCAGGGGTTAGAATTAGTATTATTACGTTAGTAGCGATGAGACTGCGTCGTGTAACACCAAGTCGGATTGTTAATCCTATGATTAAAGCGACAAAAGCTGGTCTTGGACTTAACATTAATCAACTGGAGAGTCACTATCTCGCTGGTGGTAATGTAGACCGGGTGGTTAATGCCCTGATTGCCGCTCAGCGTGCAGACATTCCTTTGGAATTCACTCGCGCAGCAGCAATTGACCTCGCAGGACGTGACGTACTTCTGGCCGTTCAGATGAGTGTAAATCCACGTGTGATCGAAACACCTATTGTAGCGGCTGTAGCTAAGAATGGTATTGAGGTTAAAGTAAAAGCAAGGGTTACTGTTCGTGCTAATATTGACCGTCTCGTTGGTGGTGCAGGTGAAGAAACGATTATTGCCCGGGTCGGTGAAGGGATTGTAACTACGGTAGGTTCGAGTGATTCGCATAAAGATGTTTTGGAGAATCCGGATTCGATCTCACGTACAGTTTTGGCCAAAGGTTTGGATTCCGGTACGGCTTTTGAGATCCTCTCCATTGATATTGCGGATATCGATGTAGGTAAGAACATCGGTGCTTATCTTCAAACCGAACAAGCAGAAGCGGATAAACGTATTGCACAAGCTAAGGCTGAAGAACGCAGAGCAATGGCTGTCGCTCATGAGCAAGAGATGAAGGCACGCGTTGTTGAAATGAAGGCGCTTGTTGTGGAAGCTGAATCTCAGGTGCCTATGGCGATGGCAGAGGCGCTCAGAAATGGTCAAATCGGTGTGATGGACTACATGAACATCAAAAATATCGAGGCGGATACACAAATGCGAGGCTCCCTCGGCAAAATGAATGATCAGGACGACAATAACCGTCCTAACAATAATAAATAAAAGGGGATGTGAATCTCCATGAGCTGGATCTATATCGTTGCGGTAATTATCTTCGCGATTGTATCCAATGTGAACAAGGCTGCGAAGAACAAACCTAAAGGTGCTACACGTGGAGGAATGCCCACTTTTGGTGGAGGAGATGAGAATCCTTTACGTCGTAATAAGGATGTGGATGGGAGCGGAGACCACCCTGAACAGTCTAGGAGTGGGTTTCCAACTCCTGTGACTACATCCTCCCGCGAGTATGATGCATCACCTGCCTTTCCAGAGCCTGCGTACATCCCGACACCAGATTATTCTACTGGAGAAGGTATGTCTTTGGAGCACGCTGATGACGGAGTTGAATTGCGCACGCAAAAAATGCAAGAAGAGGTGCGGCGTATTCAAGCTGCTTTTGATGGAATCGCGGGAGCAGATTCCAAATCGGAGAAGACGAAGAGCACATCCTCTGACACAGCTGTCGAGTCAAATAGAACAGCGAATAGGGGTGAGTTGCGCAATGGTGTGGTTTGGGCGGAGATTCTAGGACCTCCGCGCGCGCGCCAGCCGCATTCCACCCGAAGATCGTAATTTTCGGTCAAAGTAACAATTTTAAGCCTTAGTTTTCTTATCTTAACGATAGGAAAGCTGAGGCTTTTTTTATGTTTTTTATACCTGAATGCTGCTCCTTTATTACTTCTTCTCATAAACAAAAGCGTTGCCGCATAAGGTGTACAGAAGGCAGGAAGGGGGAACGTCTACTTATGACCCGTATTGGCCGCAGGCTGCGGGGATGGACAAACGGGGTGCTCGATTTACCACAGGACTTACTACAGGAAATGCCCCGGATCACCCTGATCGGCAATAAAGAACTGTATATCGAGAATCATCGCGGCGTGCTGCATTTTTCCTCAGGCCAGCTTAAGCTCGCGTTAGCTAATGGATCGCTTGAAATCACGGGCGAGGATCTTGTCATTCGCAATATTCTTGGCCAGGAGCTGGCGGTAGAAGGCATTATCGGAGAGATCAGATATAAAGAAAGCGAGGGGAAATCATGAAGGAACCACCTCTTTCATCACTGCGGGGATCCGTTACACTGCATGTAACGGGGCCTCAGGTGGAGAGATTCATTAATGTCATTTCTGAAGCAGGTATAGTGATTTGGGATGTGAGGCCCGCTGAGGGCGGCGCTTCCCTTAAGCTGCTTCTGAATGATTTTTATGTCCTCCGTCCGATTTTAAAGAAGACAGGCTGTCGGATGCACGTTACAGGAAGAAGCGGACTGCCTTTTTTGATGGCGCGGCTTTGGAAACGTAAATTTTTTGGCATGGGAATATTGGTATTCGGGATTATGCTCTTTATGTTATCCACGATGGTATGGAGCATTAGAGTCGAGGGGAATGAAAAAATTGCTTCTGAGGATATATTGGCAGCTGCTCGTCAGGAGGGGGTGTATCCTTTTCAATGGATATGGCGTCTGGATGAGCCGGACAAGCTCTCTAAGGGGCTCCTAGCCCAATTACCCGGCGTTTCATGGATAGGGGTGCAGCGGACGGGGACGAGCATTAAAATTCAGGTGGTAGAATCTAAACAGCCGGATATTAAACCTCTTCTTAGCCAGCGGCATTTGATTAGCAGAACAGATGCGGTGGTAACTGAAATATATGCGGAGCAGGGCAGACCGGTTGTAGCGCGTAACTCACGGGTCAAAAAAGGGGATATCCTGATTTCGGGTGCTTTAGGCGACGAAGAGAATGTACAGTACGTGGTGGCTAAAGGTGAAGTTAAGGGTCTAGTGTGGCATGAATACAATATAGAGGTGCCTCTTACAACAACAAATAGCTCATATACAGGGGATCGTAAGGATCGAACCTATCTGGTGCTTGGCAAATGGGCTATCCAGCTATGGGGTTATGGCGATTCTCCTTTTGAGAAATCACGAACGCTTATTGAGCACGATCCGCTATCCTGGCGGTCCTTTAAGCTGCCGCTGGGCCTAATGACTGAGAAAGAAATGGAGATTAGTGAAACAAGTGAGACATTAACTCCAGAGGCTGGATTTGAAAAGGGAATAGAGCGAGCGAAGAATGATATTTTGGCGCGTTATGGCGTTGATAGCGTCATCAAAAGTCAAAAAGTTTTGCATGAGAAGAAAGAGAATGGTAAAGTTTATATGAAAGTGATCTTTGAAGTAGAAGAGAAAATTTCCGAAGAACTGCCAATAGTAAACAATTGAGGAGAATGAGGCTACTTGTCAGAACAGACTGCAAGCATTCGTATTACTTTGCAAAATGCGGGAGAAGCGCAATCGTTGTTCGGCCCGCAAGATGGATTCCTAAAAATCATCGAGAGTGAAATTCCTGCTATTATTGATTCCCGTGAAGCAGAATTAACGATACGTGGTGCGGAGCGGGAAGTAGACATGCTGGGACAATTGTTTAATGTGTTGCTGTCCCTCATTCGGAGCGGTTACATACTTACTGAACGTGATGTGCAGTACGCTGTGGAGCTGGCGAAAGACTTTCGAGTCGATCAATTGCTCGATTTGTTCAAGGGAGAAATTACAACAACTTTTCGTGGAAAGCCTATCCGTGTCAAAACGATTGGCCAGAAACATTATGTGACAACGATCAAGAAGCGTGATATTGTATTCGGAATCGGTCCTGCAGGAACGGGTAAGACCTACCTGGCGGTAGTGCTTGCAGTTACGGCACTAAAAGAAGGTTCTGTTAAGCGTATCATTCTTACGCGCCCAGCAGTAGAAGCAGGAGAGAGTCTAGGGTTCCTCCCAGGGGATTTGCAAGAAAAGGTAGATCCATACCTCCGTCCGTTATATGATGCCTTATACGACGTTATGGGGCCCGATCAGGTGGCTAAGGCGCTTGAACGGGGATTGATTGAAATTGCTCCGCTCGCTTATATGCGTGGTCGTACGTTGGATGATTCATTTATTATTTTGGATGAAGCCCAGAATACAACGCCTGAGCAAATGAAAATGTTTTTGACTCGACTCGGCTTCGGGTCCAAAATGGTGATTACGGGTGACGTTACCCAGATTGACCTGCCTCGCGGCAAGAAATCCGGTTTAATTGAGGCTAAAGCGATTTTATCCGGCATAGAAGAACTCGGTTTTGTTTATTTTGCGGAGCAGGATGTAGTACGGCATTCCCTGGTGCAGAAAATTATCGTTGCCTATGACCGCTCTGCCGAAAACCTCCAATAAAGGGGATTGTCTTCATGGCTTCAAAGCAACCATCTAAATTAAGCGGATTTGTATATACGAACAACGGATGGAAGTATAGCGCGGCGACACGCTATGCTCTTTTCCTGTTACTCGGACTTGTGTTCTACTTTAGTCTGTCGCCCGATCTACTGCCTAAGCGGTACGATATTAAAGAGAATACGCTCAGCGCGAAGGAGATTACAGCGCCCAAGCAAATTTTGGACAAGAAGGCAACACTAAAGGCGGCGGAAGAAGCGGCCGAAGGTGTATCTCCTAAGTATAAAATTATCCCGATGAGGGCTGATAATCTCGTGACATCGCTGCTGGACCGGATTGATCGCCTGAATCAGGATGATTTGATTTCACAAAGCGATAAGACTGAGATTTATCGTGATGAGATCCCACAGAGAGCCAATGACTTTATTTTGAATTTCATAGCCTCCAATCGGGGCGGAGGCACTTATTCCGATCATCTTTTGGAGGAAATGCAATCTGTCATAAAAGAGCAGACCTATGTCATTCCAGATGAAACTTACATTAAGATTCCGCGACTGACCTCTCAGGACATTATCGAAATGAAGCCTGTCGCTCGTGATATTGTGACTAGGCTGATGAACGATCAAATCACGGATGCCCAGACTGCGCGCGCCAAAGTGGCGGAGCAGGTCAGTATCAGCTCTCTGAGTCAGCGCACGGCGCGTGAGGTTGTGCAGGAGTTAGTCCGGCTTGTTATTACTAGCAATAAGTTCTATGACGAAGATGCAACGAAGGAAGCAAAGGTGCAGGCTCGTGAGAACACACCTGATGTGTTTATTGAGCAAGGCGACGTCCTCGTCGCTAAAGGCCAAAAAATCACCCCTGAGCTCTACGCCCTTTTGGATGAGAATGGCCTGCTAAGTAATGAGGTCAACTATTGGCCTCAAGTTGGATTACTATTACTTTCTACCATGCTATCTGCGGGTCTGATGGTGTTTATCCGTTACTCGGGTGGAACCGCGGGCTTCAAGTATAACAATTCCCAGTTATTAATGCTGGTGCTTGTGTTTGTTATTACGATCATTTCCATGCGGTTGACCGCAATTTTGCAGACGGATGTCCATTCCTATCTCGGGTATCTGGCTCCAGTAGCCATTGGTGCTATGCTGATTACCATGCTTCTGGATATGACATTAGCATATTTCTGTTCTATCCTGATCAGTATACTTGCCAGTATCATTTTGAATGTTCAGCAGAATTCGGTGTTTGATTTTACCTTTGGCTTCTTTTCAATTGTTGTTTGTTATGTAGCTATTTTTGCCACTCATCGTGCAGGCCAGCGTTCCACATTATTAAAAGGCGGGATTATGGTATCCCTTTTTGGCTGTGTGACCGTCTTTATGCTGACCCTCTTAGCTGGTGGTGAATGGAAAGATGTAAGCACGCTGTATGCCGTTGGTTTTGCTTTTGCGAGCGGACTTTTGACCGCAGTGCTTGTGATTGGTCTGATGCCTTTCTTTGAAGCTACCTTTGGTATTCTATCTGCCCTGAAGCTGGTAGAGTTGTCTAATCCGAACCATCCCTTATTGCGCAAGCTTCTTACGGAAACACCAGGAACCTATCACCATAGCGTCATGGTAGGTAACCTGTCAGAAGCGGCCGCAGAAGCGATTGGAGCAGATGGCCTATTGTGCCGTGTGGGGTCGTATTATCATGATATAGGCAAAACAAAACGTCCGTTTTATTTTATTGAGAATCAGAATAATATGGAAAACCCGCATGACTCTATTGAACCGAAGCTTAGTAAATCTATCATTGTAGCTCACGCCCGCGATGGGGTGGAAATGCAACGGGAATATAAGCTGCCCAAACCGATTCGTGATATTGCTGAGCAGCATCATGGCACTACGTTCCTGCATTATTTTTACCATAAGGCTCTGAAGCTGGCGGAAGAAAAAGGTGTTGAGCCTGATTTTACCGAGGAAGATTTCCGTTATCCTGGCCCGAAAGCTCAGTCGAAGGAATCGGCTGTTGTAGGAATCGCCGACAGTGTTGAAGCTGCGGTACGATCCTTACGCAAACCAACCGTCCTTCAGGTGGAAACGATGATTGAGAAAATTATTAAAAGTCGACTGGATGATCATCAGTTTGACGAATGTGATTTAACGATTAAAGAATTGGACATTATTGCACGGACGCTGAAAGAAACGGTCATGGGGATTTTTCATTCACGGATCGAATACCCAGAAGATGTGCGTAAGCCGAAAAAAGAGGAAGGGGCAGCTAACCCATGAGTTTAGAGATCGTTTGGGATAACGAGCAAGAAGAATACGAGATAAAGGACGATCTCATCGCACTGCTGGAGAGTATTTTGAAAAAAGCAGGTGAAGCGGAAGAGATCGATCAGGGGGAGGTTGCGCTTACTTTTGTCGATAACACTCGTATTCATGAGTTGAACTTGGAGTACCGGGGAATTGACCGTCCGACGGACGTACTTTCTTTTGCGATGAATGAAAGCGGAGAGGACGAGCTGGACATTATATACGAAGTAGAAGAGGGCGAAGCACTGGAAGATGTTCCGGATGTACTGGGAGATATCATCATTTCCGTAACTCGTGCTCAGGAGCAAGCGCAGGAATATGGTCATTCGCTGGAGCGTGAGCTTGGTTTCCTCTTTGTGCACGGATTTCTGCATTTGTTAGGATATGATCATCAGGATGAAGCTTCAGAGGCAGAGATGATGTCTAAACAAGAGAAGGTACTAGCTCAGGTTGGGTTGACTCGCTAATGGTGAAGAACACGGCGGTAGGACACAAGAAGTTCTGGCACTCTTTTCGGTTTGCATCGCAAGGCATCGTGTCGGCATTCAAATCGGAGCTTAACATGAAGGTGCATTGCTGTTTGGCTGTGGTTGTACTTGTTGCCGCTGCCGTGTTCAGACTTCCTCTGGCCAGTTGGATGCTGCTGCTCTTCTCCATTACGCTTGTCTTAACTGCCGAGCTGCTCAATACGGCAATCGAGGCGACGGTAGACCTGATCTCGCCGGAGATTCATCCGCTGGCTAAGAGAGCAAAAGATACCGCCGCAGGAGCTGTGCTTCTTACGGCGGTGTTTGCTGTCTTAGTCGGGGTCTATGTTTTTTACCACCCGGTGATGGACTGGATTAGCGGACTTATGTCATAATCAGGTTACAATTCAATTTAGGGGAGAGGCGGACCCGCGTTTTGCGATTCCGCCTCTTTGGTTACTGGATGTTTAGGAAGCGAGTTTTGTACGAAGTAATTCCAGGTTGAGACGCTAACAAAACTAAGTGGATGCTCTCGAAGTGAGTTTTGTATGAAGTAATTCCATGATGTAACGCTAAACAAAACTTTAGGAGGACCCCAATATGGATTCCACTCTTCTTATGCAAGAAGCGATTAAAGCACGTGCTAAGGCATATATTCCTTACTCCCGATTCGGAGTTGGAGCCGCCCTCCTTGATCAGGATGGTCATATTCATCACGGATGTAATGTAGAAAATGCTGCTTTTGGTCCAACCAACTGTGCGGAGCGAACCGCTTTATTCCGTGCCATCGCCGACGGTCATGCTATCGGTTCTTTCAAGGCAATTGCCGTTGTTGCCGATTCCGATGGCCCCGTATCTCCTTGTGGTGTATGCCGCCAAGTTCTGATTGAGTTGTGTTCACCAGACATGAAGGTTATCCTTGGAAACATGAAAGGCGATATTGTTGAGACCACGGTGGGAGAATTACTCCCGGGCGCTTTTGGTCCTGTCGATCTGAAGCAAGGACAAGCTCCGGAATAAATTGGAGCATGTTATTGCGGATTAAGCTAATTTAGTTGCATTTTGTACAATTGAACTGCCACAATTGTGCACTAAGTTTAATTTAATTGCAGAATGTACAACTAAATCTATGCTTTTATTCGAATTTGGCTTGTTGGACAGTATTTAATTGCACAGAATGCAACTAAAACGCCAAAAACATAACTCAAACTCAAATTTGTTGTACAAAATACACTTAAAAGTGTTCCAGCACTTCCAAGTTAGGTTAAACTGGTGCAAACTATGTGTTATAGGAGTAACATCTATAAGCGATGCGGCGTAGCCGCCAGCGATTCCTAGCACAATGTAAATTGTAAACCTGCCTATAGTCGCTCATTTCAGTAGTTTTGCTTACCACGGCGAGCTTCAAGCGAGCCGTGTGAATAAGCGACAGTGAAGCGTGTCCCCGATAGGGGACGAAAGCGCTCATGCACAACCGTCCCTCTAATCCCGCCGAACGTTGCAGATACGCCTATTTCCGGGTGTCCAGAGGGCCGGGGCCCTTGGGGTCCCCCTTGGCTAAGGGGGATTTAGGGGGATCGAAAAGCTTTAAAAAAAGATTGAATGATTGAAAAAGATTGAACTAGAAGGAAAGTATGGAAGGAAGATAATATGAAATTCAAATCAGGCTTTGTCGCAATTATCGGCAGACCGAACGTAGGCAAATCGACACTCATGAACCAGGTTATTGGACAGAAGATTGCAATCATGTCGGATAAGCCACAGACCACTAGAAACAAAATCCATGGGGTCTATACAACGAATAATTCGCAAATCGTGTTCCTGGACACACCAGGTATTCATAAAAGACAGTCCAAGCTAGGCGACTACATGAACCAAACTGCAATGAGCACGCTGGGTGAAGTTGAGGCTGTGCTGTTCCTTGTGGATGCTGCAGATGGTTTGGGCGGTGGAGACCGATACATTGCTGAGCAATTAAACGGACTTAAGACGCCAGTTATTCTTGTACTCAACAAGATCGATAAAATAGAGCCGGAAGCCTTGCTCCCACTTATGGCTCAGTATAACAAGCTGCATAACTTTGCAGAAATCATTCCAATTTCTGCTAAGATGGGAAGCAATGTTAACACGCTGTTAGAGCAAGTCGCTAAGTACTTGCCGGAAGGTCCGCAGTACTACCCAGAAGATCAAATTACGGATCACCCTGAGCAATTTGTGTGCGCAGAGCTAATCCGTGAGAAGATTCTGCATTTGACGCGCGAAGAAGTACCGCATTCCATTGCCGTGGCCATCGAAGATATGAGGGTTGAGCCGAATGGTGTGGTCCATGTGTCTGCCGTTATTTTTGTTGAACGTGATTCTCAGAAGGGGATTATTATCGGTAAGCAAGGTGCGCTGCTGAAAGAGGTTGGAAGACGTGCTCGGACAGATATTGAGAACCTTTTGGGTTCGAAGATTTTTCTGGAGCTATGGGTAAAAGTGAAAAAAGACTGGCGCAATCAGGATCGCGTTTTGCGGGATTTGGGCTTCCATAAAGACCTTTAAGATCTATATCCGTTCTTCCTCGTTTGGCAGGAATTGCAAGGATAGAACCTGGCTCATCGCACATCCTAATTCTTGAAGAGACATCGTCTTTCCCAAGAAAGGATGAATACGAATGCGAAACTTTTCGTGGAAGTATTTTGCAATGACAGGAGACGTCGATGCTTACCTGCTATACAAGGAAGCTGGCTATCCACTTGAAGACAGTGGATTACAGCTAGTGGAAGAAGAGAAGGTCTGTGATGAAGAAGCGCAATAAGGACTGGTTGCTTGCCGAATGGTTGGGGGAAGAGGCATGCTACACAGGGTGGAAGGGATCGTCATCCGCAGCATGGACTACGGCGAGGGGAACGCAATCATTACGCTTTGCACCGAGAACGCGGGAAAAGTAGGAGTTCTGGTGCGTGGCGCAAAGAAGGTCAAAAGCCGCCATGCTGCACTGATCCAATTGTTCACCGTCGGTGAATTTGTTTTTTTTAGAAATAACGGAGGACTTGGGACGCTGAATTCCGGCGAAATCACGAAGTCTCACCACCCTCTACGTGAGGATTTGATCAAAGCTGCTTATGCATCTTACGCTTGTGAACTGCTTGATAAAGTCCTGCATGATGAGGAGACGGGAAGCTTCTGGTTTCGCCAGCTTACGGCCTGCTTGAACGCACTAGAAGAAGATAAGGAACCTGGAGTTATCATAAATGTTTATGAAATGAAGATTTTGCAAGCAGCCGGTTATGGTCCAGAGTTCGACACCTGTGTGATATGTGGAGCTGAAAAGCCTGATGAACAATTGCTGATAAGCCCTCGCCTTGGTGGAGCACTCTGCCGCAGCTGTAAACATAATGATCCTCCAGCAATGGAGGTCTCCGCTCGTGCGTTGAAGTTGCTACGCTTATTCGCCAGACTTGATCTAACTAGATTAGGGAATGTGGATGTCAAAGAAAGCAGCCGAGATGAATTGAAAAAAATTATGCGAGCCTTTATGGATATGCAGCTTGGATTAAAGCTGAAATCACAGAATTTCCTGGACCAGCTCGACAAGTACAAGATTTGACGAAATCTGATTTTTCCGTTACTATAGGAACAGTTTCTGTATAAGATTATCTGATCGCCGTTTTGCTCCATTTCGGGAGAGCGTGCATTGATCGGGAAAGTAGTGAGCGACATTGTTGCGATTCAGCGAGCTGGGGGTAGTGGGAGCCTGGCGGGACAACGTTCATGAACATGGCACCCGGGAGTACGGATATGGCGAATGAAAGTGGATTTCGTTCTTGTCTTTAGCCGTAATATCGCTGAAGCAAGGTATGAAATCAAGTAGGGTGGAACCGCGGGAGAATAAGTTAAACTCTCGTCCCTATGTCTGTTAATCAGGCATGGGGGCGGGGGTTTTTTGTTGCTGTCAGAAGCGAAAAGTGCCGCCTCCATGGTAAGAAGTTTTAAGCAAATGGAGTTAAAAACTTGTAAAGCGAAGGAGACGGTATTATGAACTTTCAGCAGATGATTTTGACGCTGCAGCAGTTCTGGGCTGAACAGAACTGTATTATCGTACAGCCTTATGACACAGAAAAAGGCGCCGGCACGATGAACCCTATGACTTTTTTACGCTCACTAGGTCCTGAACCATGGAGAGTTGCGTACGTAGAGCCTTCACGTCGCCCATCCGATGGTCGTTATGGCGAGAATCCGAACCGTCTGTATCAGCATCATCAATTTCAAGTCATTATCAAACCATCGCCTGATAACATTCAAGAGATTTACTTGGATAGCTTAAAGGCACTCGGTATTGATCCGCTCTTGCATGATATCCGTTTTGTCGAGGATAACTGGGAGAACCCTTCACTCGGTTGTGCAGGTCTAGGATGGGAAGTATGGCTGGATGGTATGGAAATCACTCAGTTTACTTACTTCCAACAGGTCGGTGGGATTGAAGCCAATCCAGTTGCTGTAGAAATTACTTACGGTATGGAGCGGTTAGCCTCCTACATTCAAGATAAAGAAAATGTATTCGATCTTGAATGGGTTAGCGGCATGACTTATGGTGATGTTTTTCATCAGCCGGAATTCGAGCATTCTACTTACACCTTTGAAGTATCTGATGTAAAAATGCTATTTTCACTGTTCAACATGTACGAAGAAGAAGCGCGTAGAGCGATGGAAAAAAATCTTGTGTTCCCAGCCTACGATTACGTGTTGAAATGTTCACATAGCTTTAATCTGCTGGATGCACGTGGAGCCATCAGTGTTACAGAACGGACTGGATTTATTACCCGTGTGCGTAATCTTGCCCGCTCTGTAGCGGCAACATATCTTGAGGAACGCGAGAAGCTTGGCTTCCCGCTGCTGAAGAAAGAAGGTGCTGACCGTGTCTAAAGATATCCTGTTTGAGATCGGTCTGGAGGAAATTCCTGCACGGTTTATCCGCGCTGCGATGGAACAGCTGCAAGATAGAACGTCCAAGTGGTTGGATTCTGCACGGATTACCCATGCTGGAGTTACTGCTTATGCAACGCCACGTCGTCTCGCTGTTTTTGTTAAGGATGCGGCTGAGAAGCAAGCGGATATTAGCGAAGAGGTCAAAGGGCCGTCGCGCAAGATCGCACTGGATGCAAACGGAGACTGGAGCAAAGCTGCATTAGGGTTTGCCCGGAGTCAAGGTGTATCCCCAGAGCAATTTACGTTCAAAGAGCTAGCAGAAGTAGAGTATATTTATGCTACTAGAAATAGTGCTGGGGTAGAGACAGCTTCGTTGCTCTCAGAAGGACTTTTAGGGATAGTAAATGCGATGACTTTTCCGAAAAACATGCGTTGGGGAGCTTACGATTTTAAATTCGTGCGTCCGATCCGCTGGTTAGTTGCTCTTTTCGGCAAAGATATTATTGATTTGGAAATTACAGATGTAAAAGCAGGGAATGTGAGCCGTGGACATCGTTTTCTGGGAACAGAGACTGTAATTTCGGAGCCTGCACAATATGTGGAGAGCTTGCGTGCGCAGCATGTGCTTGTAGATGTGAAGGAACGGGAAGAGCTGATCCTAAAACAAATCAATGAATTGGCTGAAGAAAAAAGCTGGACGATTGCGATCAAAGAGGATCTTTTGGAGGAAGTATTGTTTCTAGTTGAAACACCAACCGTGCTATTTGGAACCTTTGACCCATCGTTCTTGAACATTCCGCAAGATGTGCTGATTACTTCGATGCGTGAGCATCAGCGCTATTTCCCAGTTTTTGATGCAGCAGGCAAGCTTCTGCCTTTCTTCGTAACGGTGCGTAACGGAAATGCAGTATCTTTGGATGTAATTGCTAAGGGAAATGAGAAGGTACTCCGTGCTCGTCTATCAGATGCCAAATTCTTCTATCAAGAAGATCAAAAGATGAAGATTGATGATGCACTAGCCAAACTAGAGAATATCGTCTACCATGAAGAACTTGGCAGTGTTGGAGATAAAGTGCGTCGTATTCGCCAAATCTCCGATCGTCTTGCTGTAACATTGGGATTGTCTGATAGGGCCCTTTCTGAAGTAAGTCGGACTGCTGATATTTGTAAATTCGACCTTGTCACTCAAATGGTTTATGAATTCCCAGAACTCCAAGGCACCATGGGCGAAGATTATGCACGCAAAGCAGGAGAACCTGAAACTGTGGCAAAAGCAATCTTCGAACATTATCAGCCACGGTTCGCAGGAGATGCAGTACCTTCGACGGATGCTGGATCGGTTGTCAGCATTGCAGATAAGATTGATACAATTGTAGGCTGCTTCTCCATCGGTATCATCCCTACAGGTTCTCAGGATCCTTACGCACTGCGTCGACAGGCTGCAGGGATTGTTCAAATCGTGCTTGAGCATAAATTGCCGATTACGCTACGCGAAATTTTTGAAGCTGCGATTGAAATTCATAAAAATTCAGGGAATTCGAAACATTCTGACGATGAACTACGTATAAACCTGTACGAGTTCTTCAGTCTGCGTGTTAAACGACTTTTATCCGACAATGTACGCTATGATGTTGTGGATGCTGTTACAGCAGCTGGCTTTGACGACGTGGTAGATGTTG
Organism: Paenibacillus sp. VTT E-133291; assembly: GCF_002264395.1. Classification (GTDB taxonomy): domain Bacteria; phylum Bacillota; class Bacilli; order Paenibacillales; family Paenibacillaceae; genus Paenibacillus_AQ; species Paenibacillus_AQ nitricinens. The sequence goes on along the minus strand of NZ_NFVA01000018.1, from coordinate 41,432 downwards.
TAGGTAGAAGCCGTGCGCTTATGGGTGCTGTGTTAGACCAAGCAGACTTCAAAATCACCGTGGATTCACTTACTCGGGTTAGTAATCTGGCAGCTAAAGCAACCAGCGAAGGGATTGATCCTTCTTTACTTAAAGAAGATGCTGAGCTAGAGCTGTATAATACATGGCAGGAGTTACACACACCGTATCTTGAAGCGATGTCTGCGAACAATGCCGAAGAAGCACTCCGAATTCTCTCGGGTCTAAAAGATGCTGTTACAGCATTTTTCGATTCCGTTATGGTTATGGCAGAGGATGAGCAGATACGTGCTAACCGTTTAGCTTTGCTTGCTGGTATTGATGCTGACTCCAAGGCGTTTGCTGATTTTGGCAAGCTGGTTTGGTAAACGGCTGAGCACCGGAGTTCCCGGCTGAATTTCAAGATTCGACATTTGATCAAAGATCAGCTTTTTGAACAACATCTATAAGAAAAGTTTGTGTCTTATGGTATAGAATGTTGGTTTGGGGTATAAATATACGGAACGGTGCCAATGCGTCATTTGACATCCGTTCCGTATTTATGCATAGAAAGAAGGATTTCTTGCGGTAAGGGCGTATATATATTACACGGGAAATTGGTGATGATCATGGAGAAGAAGTCCCGGTCTAGAACTATAGTCGTGGATGGGGATGCTTGTCCGGTCAAAAAAGAGATTGCTGAAGTAGGCCGCGCTTTTGGCGTGCCGGTACTGATGGTATCTTCTTATGACCATGCACTGAAAGCTGAAGAAGGTGTTACGGTTGTGCAGGTGGACCGGGGAGATCAAAGTGCCGATCTATATATTGCCAATCATATTTCTGCTGGAGATGTGGTGTTGACTCAAGACTATGGTCTCGCGGCACTTGCGCTCGGAAAACGTTGCAGTGTGCTTTCTTTTCGTGGTCAGGAATATGATGATTCCAAAATGGATTTTATGTTGGAAGGCAGGCATGCCAGGGCCGTGGAACGAAGACGGGGACAATACTCGAAGGGTCCAAAACCTATAACGGCAGAAGAAAAAATATATTTTCAACATAAAATGACAAAACTTTTAATACTTTTGCAGGAGAATGTAGAGCAATAGCGAATTATATTTATTTGTTAAGAATTGAAGGTGGTTGAAGTGGCTAGCGGACACGGGAATATTCCGGAAGAAGTTATCGAAAGCGTGCTTGCACGTCATGATATTGTCGATACAGTCGGTAAGGTTGTCCATTTGTCCAAGCAGGGGAAATATTTATGGGGCCTCTGCCCGTTCCATTCGGAGAAAACCCCTTCCTTTACAGTTACCCCCGACCGGGGAGTGTTTCATTGCTTTGGCTGCGGCATGGGTGGAAATGCCATCAAATTTAGGATGGAAATCGAAGGATTAACCTTCCCCGAAGCCGTCAAAATAATGGCTGAAGAAAGTGATATTCCCGTTCCTGAAGGTAAGGGAGGCCTAATGTCTCCTCCTGATCCGGAACGCGATCGGTTGATTCAAGCTTATGAATGGTCTGCAAAGTTTTATCATTACTTGCTGAAGAATACGGAACACGGCAAAGCCGCAATGGAGTATTTAAGAGCCCGGAACTTCAGCGATAAAATGATTGACCAGTTTCAGATCGGATATGCTCCGGACCGCTGGGATACTTTGCTACAATTTTTGGAGAAACGGAATTTTGACCTTGCTGAGATGGAGAAAGGCGGACTCTTGTCTGCCCGGGGTGAGGGTAAAGGCTATATAGACCGTTTCCGTGGTCGGATAATTTTTCCGATTGCGAACCGCACCGGCAAGGTGATTGCGTTTGCCGGAAGAATTCATGGAGAAGGACAACCTAAGTATTTAAATTCTCCAGAGAGTAGACTGTTTAACAAAAGCCGGATTTTATACAATTTGCACCAGTCCAAAGCATCCATCCGCAAAACGCGGCAAATCGTCCTCTTTGAAGGATACGGAGATGTCATTTCGGCCTGGGAAGCAGGTGTGCATAACGGCGTAGCAACAATGGGAACTTCTTTAACTGAAAGTCATGTAGCACTGATGAAGAGCCTGGCGGATGAAATTGTACTGTCTTATGACGGTGACCGGGCAGGACAAGCAGCTGCTATAAAGTCTATTCCAATGCTTGAAGGCAGTGGCCTGCGTGTGAAAGTTGCCTTACTGCCAAGCGGACTCGATCCAGATGAATTCATCTCCAAGCATGGTGGAGAAAGGTTTATGGATCAGGTTATTGATTCAGCGGTTTCATCCATAAAATTTAAGCTTATATATCTGAAAAAAAACCATATACTCCTAGAGGAAGATGGCAAAATTGCCTACGTCAAAGAAGCTTTGGAGGTCATTGCTTCGTTACATTCCTCGACTGAGAGAGAGGTTTACCTAAGGGAAATCGCTTCTGAGCTGGAACTTTCATATGATAGTTTGAAGCAGGATTGTAATTTACTTAGGGCATCGATGCAAAAAAACATCCCTGAAGGGGATAATAACGACAAAAGGTGGAATAATGGTAGGCATAAAAAAGGGCAAGTGCAGACACCAACTTTGCTGCCCGCTTATCATGTCGCGGAACGGCGTCTACTGTCCTTTATGATTCAGGACCCGGAAGCCGCCACGTATGTGGGCGAACGCCTCGGAGAAGATTTCAACATCGATGATCATGCGGCAATTGCCGCTTATCTATATGCCTATTACGCGCAAGGCAAACCACCCGGCATTAGTCGGTTTCTATCATCGCTTCAGGACGATCGTCTAGAGAAAACTGCAACATCAATTTCCATGATGGATACACCTCCGGACTGGAATGTGCAGGTGCTGGATGATTGTATCCGTGAAGTACGGAAATACCCACTGCAGCGCAAGATGGATCAGAAGCGTGAAGAGATGATTCAGGCGGAAAAGTCAGGTGACTTTTTGCGTGCGGCACAAATAGCAAGTGAGATTATAGCCCTAGAGAGACAATGAAATGTTGACAGGATGTACCTAGGGAGGAGGGAGTCGAATTATGGCGAACGATCAGCATACTGAATTGGAAGCAGAATTTACTTTGGATCAGGTTAAGGATCAGCTTATTGAGCAAGGCAAGAAAAGATCATCATTGCTATACAAAGATATTATGGAGAAATTATCGCCGTTTGATCAAGACCCCGAGCAAATGGAGGAGTTCTATGAACAACTCAGTGATTTGGGGATTGAAGTTGTAAACGAGAACGATGAGGAGGTTAACAGCCTCCGGCCAAATGAGGACAATGAAGACAAAGAGGGCGATGAGTTCAGCTTTGATGATGATTTGTCACTGCCGCCAGGGATTAAGATTAATGACCCTGTTCGTATGTATCTAAAAGAAATTGGACGCGTTCCGCTGTTGTCGGCTGACGATGAAGTAGAGCTTGCTATGCGTATTAAGAATGGTGACGAGGAAGCCAAACGTCGTCTCGCTGAAGCGAACCTACGTCTTGTAGTAAGTATTGCTAAACGTTATGTTGGACGCGGTATGCTGTTCCTTGATTTGATTCAGGAAGGTAATATGGGTCTGATCAAAGCGGTAGAGAAATTTGACCATAACAAAGGGTTCAAATTTAGTACGTATGCAACTTGGTGGATTCGTCAGGCCATTACCCGCGCGATTGCGGATCAGGCACGTACGATTCGTATTCCTGTACACATGGTTGAGACGATCAACAAGCTGATTCGTGTCTCTCGTCAATTGCTGCAAGAACTGGGACGTGAACCTTCGCCAGAGGAAATAGCGGCTGAGATGGAGCTGACGGTTGAGAAAGTTAGAGAGATCATGAAGATTGCCCAAGAACCAGTATCGCTCGAAACACCGATCGGTGAAGAAGACGATTCACATCTGGGAGATTTCATTGAGGATCAGGAAGCCTTGGCTCCTGCGGATGCAGCAGCTTATGAACTGCTGAAGGAACAGCTGGAGGATGTACTGGACACGCTCACGGAGCGTGAAGAGAATGTACTTCGTCTGCGTTTTGGCCTAGATGATGGCCGGACGAGAACACTTGAAGAAGTGGGCAAAGTGTTCGGCGTTACCCGCGAACGGATTCGCCAGATTGAAGCTAAAGCATTGCGTAAGCTTCGTCACCCTAGCCGCAGTAAACGGCTTAAGGATTTCCTTGAATAGTATTTCATGAACTGGACCTTCTGCTGCTCAGTAGCAGGAGGTTCTTTTATTTGAATTACGACCCTAAAAGTGCTGACCTTGTGTATCTGGAAAGAAGGATGAGCCAGTGAATTTGGAAAAACGCGAAATTATTATAAAAGAGATTCAGTATTGGAGAAATAACAGATTGCTACCAGAGCAATATTGCGACTTCTTAACCAATCTGTATGATGATGAAGCTGCGGCGAAGGATAAAAATCCGATTTCGCTGAAGAATCTACAGCAGGGAAACATCAAAATTTGGCTGTTTGGTTTTGGAATTATTTCCTTGATTTTCTTGATTAGTCTTTATTTTAGCGTTTTTCCCTGGCCTTTGCAACTTGCAACAGCACTATCCGTATTAATTATTTGTTATGCATACTCAGCGGTTTATAAGAACCGAAATCATGTTATTAGTCTTATTCTGGCGGGGCTGGGTAGCGTGTTATCGCTTGGTTTTGGGCTATGGCTGATTGCTTTGCATGATCTTGATCCTCAGTTCTGGAGACCGATTCTGATTGGAGCTTGCGGCTTGTTATGGTGTATTCTGGGATTTGTGCTCCGGATCGGCTTGCTGCAGTACTGCGGGTATGCTTTTTGGGCATTACTATATGCTGGATTCTTCGGTGGAAGACGGCCTGATGCCTCGATGCTAGAGCTTGAGTTCTTATGGCTTCCATTATGTGTAATGATGGTGTGGCTAAGCTGGCTTTTACATCACAGAGTAAAAGGCGCCGCTAATGTATTTTTTGCAGTGGGCGTATCGTTATGGGTTATGCCTGAGCTCGATGCTCTTTTATTGAGACAAAATTTCCCGCAGTGGATTTCGTTTATGCTAATTTTTAAAATTGCGGTAGGCTTAGCCCTGCTGTTCTTGTTTCGAAAAAAATGGATAACGTGGGTGGCAACATGAACAATGTGAAATTATCAGATCGACTTCAGCAATTGCTGAAGCAAATTCCGCAAGGAAGCAGGTTGGCAGACATCGGTTCTGATCATGCGCTGCTTCCTGTAGCTGCTGTAGAAAGCGGTAAGGCGATATTCGCAGTAGCAGGTGAGGTAAACCCAGGTCCTTTTGATGCTGCTTGTAAAGGCGTTGCAGAGGCCGGATTAGGAAAGGTGATCTCGGTGCGGCGAGGGGATGGCCTTGAGGTACTGGAACCTGATGAAGTTAATTGTATCACGATCGCTGGTATGGGAGGGGCTTTAATTGCCTCGATTTTAGACCGTGGTCAGAGCCAAGGTAAGCTTAAGGATGTTACAACACTGGTCCTTCAGCCGAATGTGGGCGAGGATATTTTGCGTCGCTGGCTACTAGCTAATAATTGGGTTCTTATAGCTGAAAGTATTCTCGAAGAAGATGGGAAGTTATATGAAGTATTAACGGCTGTACCAGAGGATGCGAGTGCCGGAATTACGAATGCCAATGTATATCGAGAGGTAACGTTAGGTGATTCCGCTATGGTTCGTGGTCAGGATACCTTGCTACAGATGGGACCTTTTCTATTACAAGCACCGGATGCTGTGTTTTTTGCCAAGTGGCAAGGGGAGATACAGAAATTGGAAGGCATTTTGACATCCTTGTCACGTTCAGAGCTCGAATCTGCGGAGAATAAACGGAAATTAATTCGAGATCAGATCAAGGAGATTACGGAGGTGCTGCAATGCTTGCCAAAGGACAAACAGTAATTCAATATATGGAGCAGCTGGCTCCGAAGCATTTAGCCGAAGAGTGGGACAAAGTCGGTCTTCAACTAGGTTCCTTACAGAAAGAGATAACCAATGTGCTGGTTGCACTGGATGTTAATGATGAAGTCGTTGAAGAGGCAATAAGTCTCGGCTGTAATCTAATCATTGCCCACCATGCGATTATTTTCCGTCCGCTGCAAGGGATTCAAACAGACACTCCAATGGGTAGAATGTATGAAAAACTGATTAAAAATGACATCGCGGTATACATCAGTCACACTAATCTGGATGTTACCGAAGGTGGAATGAACGATTGGATGGCGGAAGCTCTGGGCATTGAGAACGGAGTACCCATCAAAGACATTCATTCAGAGCAATTGTCTAAGTTGGTGGTATTTGTACCAAAGGATCATCATCAGAAGGTATTAGATGCCATCTTGAATGCAGGAGCAGGGGCAATCGGCAACTATAGTCATTGCAGCTTCAATATTGAGGGATACGGGACTTTTATTCCGGGAGAAGGCACAGATCCTTATATCGGGGAAAAAGGGAAGATGGAGCGTGCTGAGGAGATCCGTATTGAGACGATCGTGCCACACAGTATCCGCAATAAAGTGGTACAGGCTATGCTCAAGGCTCATCCTTATGAAGAGGTTGCCTATGATTTGTACACGATGGATCTTAAAGGCCGCAGTTTAGGGCTTGGGCGGGTTGGAAAGCTCAAAGAACCTACAACACTTGGGCAATTCGTTGAGACGGTAAAAAAAGGTCTGAAAGTAGACCATGTACGTGTTGTGGGTGATTTGGATCGTCCGATTCGTAAAGCCGCTGTTCTCGGCGGTTCGGGTGGAAAGTATTATAACAGTGCTATTTTCCGCGGTGCAGATGTGCTGGTTACAGGAGATCTTGATTATCATACAGCACAGGATGCCGTGCTCGCTGGGATCACTCTGATTGATCCAGGGCATAATGCGGAGAAGATCATGAAAGAGAAAGTAGCAGAGTGGATGACTGGGAAACTGGTGGAGCATAGGTATGGTACAGCTGTACATGCTTCGCAGGTGAATACGGAGCCATTTAAGTTCCTATAAAAATTCCATTTAATAAAGCTTGTGCCAGACATGCGATGTCTGTATAATATATAATGTTGTTCGGAAAGTTTGACAGACAATCGCCGGTGACGTGTAGACGTCACGGGAGGAAAGTCCGGGCTCCATAAGGCAGGATGCTGGATAACGTCCAGTCGGCGCGAGTCGAAGGATAGTGCCACAGAAATGGACCGCCGATGGCCGCCTTAGGGCGGCACAGGCAAGGATGGAACCGAGGTGTAAGAGACCCCGAGGAACGCTGGTGACTTCGTTCCTGGTAAACCCCATCTGGAGCAAGACCTAATGAGACGCAGCAAATTCCTGTATTGGAATAGGCAGCCTTAGCCTGAGGCGCGTCTAGGTTGGTCGCTGGAGCTGTGCAGTAATGTACGGCCTAGATAGATGATTGTCGCTTATGGTGGGAGGGTAGTTCCCGATTGAACCACGACGAGCACAGAACCCGGCTTACGGCAAACTTTCCTAACTGCAACGTTATGATAAACAACAACAACCATACAAGCGGCGGCGTATCTCGGGAAACCGGATCACGTCGCTTTTTTAAAATATAAGAAAGTATAAGATTCATTTTATACATTATCCTTATATTTCTCGCAACGCTTACCATCCTTATAAGGACGCCGAAGGTGTTTATGCTCGTGGCAAGAAGATATGTAGAAAGAGGGAAATGTATAACATGGGTAATTATCAGATTTGCGGGTTCTGCGGACATTTATATGAACGAAACAATAAGAGGATGTGCAATAGTTGTGATGAGATGTATCAGAGAATCAGGCGTATCGTAGAGACTTCACCCGACACGATGGTATTAAATATATCCCTTCAAACAGGGGTAAGTGTCAGTCGAATCATGTCTTTCGTTGAAAATGGATATTTTAGGCTCAATAAAGATAGCATAGAAGTATCTAAGAAGTAAATTACGCTAAGCATGGCTGAGAAATAAAAATAACCCGGCTTCCTAATCCCATACAGGATGAAGAATCCGGGTTTTGTCATGCTTATGAACGAATGCCGGCCTGACTCTCCCGCCATTGTACCAACGCCTTCTCCAGACGCTGAACAGCAACGGGTACAAGCTTAGGTGGCGTATGGGTGAAATTCAGACGCATCTTATTCTTGTGGGGCTGTGATGAATAGAACACTTCACCGGGAACAAAAGCAACACCGTTCTCTACTGCTAGAGGAAGTAATTCCTTCGTGTTGATCTCTTGGGAAAGTGTTAGCCACAGGAACATACCGCCACGTGGCTCCAGAAAATGAGCGCCTTCCCAGTTCTGCGATCGGAGTTCCGCGGATAAGAGCTTCATTCGAGAATAATATTCTCGTGAGATGACGCGGATATGCTGCTCAATATCGAAATGCAGCAGCAGTTCATCTAAAGCCCGTTGGTCAATGGTGCTAGAATGCAGATCAGCGGCTTGCTTTGCTTTGGCGATGGTCTTGATTAGATTGGAATCGCCGATAATCCAGCCGGTACGAAGGGCAGGGGCTACGATTTTGGAAAAAGTTCCAGTGTAAGCGACACAATAATCGCCGCCATAGCTTCTGTCGATGGATGCTAGTGAGGGTGGATAAAGATCTTTATTCTCCTCAAAGGTTATTTCGCCGTAGGGATTATCCTCCAAGATAAGAACATTGTAGCGGCGGCAGATTTCCACCACTTTCTCACGGCGTTCCTTACTCCAGGTTGCTCCTGAAGGATTGTTGAAGGTCGGAACTGCATATAGGAGTTTGGGCCGTAATTTTTGTATTTGATCTTCCAGGTGATCTGGCAGCATGCCTTGCTCGTCATTATTTATCGTATGAATATCAGCCCGGTAAGAGCCGAGTACCTGTAAAGCTGCTAAATAAGTGGGGGCTTCAACAAGTACAGCATCACCGGGATCAAGTAGTATTTTACATAATAAATCAATGGCTTGCTGGGAACCTGTAGTCAAGATCATCTCAGAAGCTGTAACAGGGATTCCTTGCCGAGTAAGTCTTTCGGCGATTTTATCACGTAGTGGAGTAAAGCCCTCGGTTAATCCGTATTGAAGCACTGAGGTGTCACTGGAGAGTACACGGTTATAAGCGTCTCGTACTGCCTCCAAGGGAAACAAATCCTCCCCAGGCAGCCCGCCTGCAAGTGAAATGATGTCATTGCCCTGTGTAACTTTTAGAATCTCACGAACGGCTGATGATCCTAGATGATTGGCTGCGGTCGAGTATTTGATATCCATAAATGAGTTCTCCACCTTTCAATTTGGTGCTATCATAATAGGAGTACTGTATAACAGTAAAGCGTTGAATATAACAGTGGAGGTGGAGGGTTCATGCACATCGATCTGATTCGCAATAGCAGTAAATCTCTGCCTCATCAAATCAGTGAAACCCTAAGTCAGCGGATCTCATCAGGATTGCTCCAGCAAGGTGTCCGGCTGCCCTCCGTAAGAAGTTTGGCTACAGCTTTGAGAGTAAGCCAGGTTACAGTAAGCAAGGCATACAATGTGCTTGAGAAGCGGGGACTTATTTATTGCAGGCAAGGAAAAGGCTGCTTTGTAGCCGACCCTGAACACACCCGACGTCAGGAAGATGGCCGCTGGCAGGATATATATGATGATTATTTGCCGCGAGCTCAGCTTTGGCGCAATTTTGATTACTCTGAAGTAAAGTATCCCTTTCATATAGCTGCAATTCATAGTGAGTTACTTCCTCTAAAAAATATTGGTGACTCCTTCGCATCTTTAGTTATGCAGCAGCCGGAGCTTATGGCAACCTATGGGAACTTCCAAGGTGATCTGGAGCTGCGAGGAATTATGAGCGATCATTTAAAAACACGTGGAATTGCACTTACTTCCTCTGATGTTATGATCACAAGCGGAACTCAGCAAGGCATTGATCTGGTGGCTCGTACCTTTGTCGGACCTGGGGACACCGTGTATCTTGAGGCTCCTAGTTATACAGGGGCTATAGATGTTTTTGCAGGACGAGGTGCAGAGATGATTTTTGTACCTACGGACAGTGAAGGGATGCGGGTGGATATTCTTACAAGAATGTGTGATCAAAGACCGCCTAAGCTAATTTATACAATCCCTACTTTTCAGAATCCTAGCGGAGTAACCATGAGTATAGCAAGAAGACAACGTCTGCTGGAATTAGCCCGCAGTTACCGTTGTCTTATTGTTGAGGATGATCCATTTAGTGATTTATATTTCCATGCGCCTCCGCCGCCTACGATCAAATCGATGGATTCCGAAGGGCATGTAGTTTATATGAAGAGTTTCAGTAAAGTTATTGCACCCGGCTGCAGAATTGCCTGTGTAGCCGCTGGTGGGAATATTCTGTCACGGCTTATCGCCGCGAAGTCCGCAAGTGATTTAGGGAGTCCGCTGCTCACACAAAGGGCGGTATTGCCATTCATAGCGGGCAAGTATGAAGCCTATGCTGCTCAGTTACGAGTTACACTCCGTGCACGTATGGAAAAGGCGGCGAAGCTTCTGAAGCTTTACGCGCCGCCTGGAGTAAAATATATTCTCCCAGAGGGTGGTCTTAACCTCTGGCTGGAGTTGCCGGCTTCCCCTGATATCGGAAGGCTACATGAGCTGGCCGAACAGGAGAGCATTTCTTTTTTACCGGGTGATGTTTGTTACTCCGCGGAGACCCCTTCCCGGTATATCCGTTTATGTTATTCACAAATGAATGAAACAGATATGGAGGAAGGCTTACGATTATTTCTCCGTTTGCTTGGTAGATTTTTGCAGAGTGGTGGCTAGGTGTTACTTAGAGTTACTTAATCTTTGTTTCAAATGATTCATTTGCTTTTGTACATGCTGTGGCCATAGCTGAAGGGGAACCTGATTGCCGCTAGCGGCTTGCAGGGTTTTGTAGATATCGACCTGACCCCAGCCAAAATATTTGTCATGCCCGGGAGTACCTAAATCAACAGCATTTTTGGTCATAAGATCCATAACTTCCGTATTCGTCAGATTCGGATTTAGTGAACGCACCAGACCCGCTAGCGCAGCGACATGAGGACTGGCCATCGATGTACCGGATAAAGCGGCATACTGGCTATCTGGGTAAGTGCTTGCTATACTTTCTCCGGGCGCTGCGACATCAATATAATCGCCGTAGTTGGAGAAGGAAGCTTTTTCCCCTGAAGCATTTGTTGCAGCTACTGCAATCACTTCGGGATACGCAGCAGGAAATCCTGGTCGTTCTGTATTATCGTTGCCAGCAGCAGATACGAGGACGATATCTCGGTCGTAGGCATATTTGATCGCGTCATGAAGAAACTGGGAATCCGCATAGTTCCCTAAACTTAAGTTTATGACTTTCGCACCGTTGTCCGCTGCCCAAATGATTCCTTCTGCAACAGAATAAGTGGTACCTGCTCCTGAATTATCAAGTGCTTTTACCGGAAGGATCTTGTTATACCAGCTGATTCCAGCTACTCCCTCTCCGTTATTGACCAGGGCGCCTATAATTCCAGATACATGTGTGCCATGTCCTACATCATCTTCTGGAGTGGAACCATTGGTAATCGCGTTATACCCTGTCAAAAGCTTCCCCTTCAAATCAGGATGATTGATCTGGACTCCGGTGTCCACTACGGCCACGATCACTTCTTTACTTCCCTTAGAGAGATTCCAGCCCAGCTCCGTTTCGATCGCCGGCAAATTCCATTGATAGGTGGAGAATAACATGTCATTTGGAGTAACGGTTCCCTCTGCGTTTTTAGATATCGTGTCATTGGTTAAATACATATAGTGAGGCTCCGTATATTCGGGGTGCCATTTATTGGTGAAATAGTCTTTGAGCTCATAATAAGTCAGCTTCTCTGAACGGAAAATATAGGCATACCCAAGCTTACGTGGCTTTTTGCCGTTGATATCAGCGGTTATTGTTTGAAGCTGCCCCGGCGTAGGGGAGTTATTGCGGAAACGGACGACAATTTCATTCTCATAAAAATGGCTGGCGTTTTCGTTATCATGACCGGTCTTAACGGTAATATCTTTTAAATTATCGGTATGGACGGATTCTACACGGTACTTCCCTTCCTTTGGATAAGGGATGAGCCGAAGGTTCTTCAGCTGATGGTCTGCCACACGACCAAGCACCTTTTGGTTAATAAGTGCAATGATGCCTATATTTTTTTCTTTGTTCCGCTGAGCGATAAAGTAATATTTCTCTTTACCGATTGTAAAGGTTGGAGATTCATAGGATTGATGACCATGGATCGCTGATTTCGCCGTCTTAAGATATTTTTGCAGCTGCTGATTCTCCTGTTCGGTTCCTTGAGGAAATGAAGAGGACTTAAAGGTTTCCGTTTTATGCTTGCGAAAATCAATCCACATAAGCATAGTGATAAATCCGTGGTTCTGCTGCAACCGTTTCGCATACACTGATTTATCATGAAGCGAAGACATTCCATCCGTTTCAGAGAGGAGCTTAGTCAAATGTCTGCTGACATCCACTCTATTCAGATGATCCGTCGCATCAACATCTTGAGATAAGGAGCTTTTCTTTAATGATTTTTCCTGTGATGGGTTTGGTGCTGAATGTAGGGCTGAAGTTGGAGCAGGATTTGGTACAGCAACATTAGCGACTTCTCTGGTCGTCGTCCCATTAGTGGCAGGACGTAGTGCAAAGGTAAGCAATACAACTGTGAACGCAGCTGTTACTAAACCTGCAACCGTTAGATTTTTACGTGACATGATTTCCGCTCCTCTACGCATTGTAATGGCTATAGGTTTAGAAGAGAGCGTATGTTTTATGCATCTTAGAAAAGGATACCTTCCAAACGTTTTTTATGATAATATCAGAGAGAATAAGCATCTTGAGTTCGCATCCTGATATTGCAGGAGATACGTCGATAGATGTTCTTTTAATTTTCAGAAGGTTAGACTTCTCTGTGTTTGCATCCTGATATTGCAAGAATAAAGAGATATGTCTAAAGACTATTTCTTCATAAGATTAACTTTATTGACTACAAGAGCAGGGAATAATAAGGGGGAGCAACCGCCATGTCAGCAGCCAATGTGCAGAAATTATGTGAATCGACGAGAGACAAACTTAAAGATGTAATTGATAAGATGGAGATTTTTCTGAACGAGCATGCATTGCCTCAGCTTGTAACAGAAGATGATGAAGAAACTGTACAATTTTATCAAGGATTTCTGTCCGATGTTCGTCATCTGTTAGTGTTCTCGGAAATGTCTTATGAGAAGCTGGGAGTTGCGCTGCGTCGTGCTACATTCGATGAATCTTTTGCGCAGAAAGCGCTTTATAATGTATATCACTATGGCGTGAATAACTTCTTCTATCCAAAGAACGAAAGCTATTCTGAAGATGGACGTTATGCTTATACTGGACAGGATGCTATCCGTTTCCGTAAAAAGCCAGTTCGTCCGGCTCGTGATATCATTCTAGAAATTACCAAGACCTATGAAGAGCTACGCGATGACCTTACTTATTATGAAAACGACTATTTGACTGAGAAACGTATGCAAAATCAGGTTTAACAGTTAACTAATTCCTGTAAAGGATCAGCACTTCGTCAATTTATAATGACGAGGGCTGATCCTTTTTTGACGTATTTAGAATTTATATATTTGGGGCCCCCATAAAGTACCTGAGTACGCATCGAAGCAGCCCCCCCCACTTTGTGGGGATATTTTGCGTGGGCATCGTTACATCAACTGGAAACTGTCCTGTCGAATAGGGGGTAAATCGTGCGGACATAATGAAGCCGAGGTGATAAATATGTCGAGTGTAAAGCCATTAGTCAAATGCAGTGTAAGCAATTGTCATTATTGGGGCGAGCATAATTTATGCCGGGCAGAAGAAATTATTATTGAGATCGACAAGCACGCAGGTAGTGGATTTAAAGAAGAATATGCTGAAGAAATGACGAATGAAGGTCACCACGATCAAGTCGCAACATCGTCTGCAACATGCTGTTTAACATTTAAGCCGAACTCCTAGGAGGCCGCCCTAATGGACAGAGAAAAGGAACATGAATCAAGTTCATCAAATGGACCATCCGGTCCGAGAAAAGTTATTTTGCGTCCGCGCAGAGTAGACTATCCACGCCGGGACAGAGAACATCAAGAGGAATATGCTGCAGAGGTGAATCCGGTTTCGATGCCGATCCGGGATACAACACCACGTGTGGCGAGTGAAACTAAGGAGAATGAAGAGGAATATAGTGGAAGCAAAGCGATGGGTTATACTGGGCTTGCTATGGGTATTGCCTCCTTGTTTCTCTGGTCCATCATTCTTGGGCCCATTTCAGTTGTGATTGGTTATTATGCATATGCCAAGGAGCAAAAAACGCTTGGGGCATGGGCGATGGGCTTAGGGATTGTATCCACACTTAGTTACTTTGTGATGATACCCTTTGCTCGTTAAAAATGAACTGGTAAGTTTGAATTATAACAGGCTTTAGACCTAAATATCAGGGTCTGAAGTCTGTTTTTCATTCCAGCATATAGCAATAATCTCGGATAAAATGTAATATTAAGCCGTAATTCATCGAAATCTAAGGTTAGACCAATAGATATGATTCAACAGGATCAAAGGAGTGCGCCGGTATGGAGATTAATCCCGCTGTAACCAATGGGTTAGGGCAGCTTAAATGGGTAAGCTTAAAGAGTGCAACCGACAAAAGTAGCTCAGCGAATGAAACGGAAAGATCGGGCGCGTCGGCCTCTCAATTTGCAGCTATGCTTCAAGCTTTATCTTCTAACTCCTCTAATGACGGGGATACAAACTTCTTGACGTCACTTCCGGATGCATCCTATGTAAGTAGCCTGTTATGGCAACAGATCGGCGGAACAGCTGAAAACATCGACAGTGTAATTTCCGGGGAAATAACGGATACTAAACCAACAAGCTATGATGATCTGATTCAAACGGCAAGTGCTAAGTATGGGGTGCCAGTCGATTTGATAAAAGCTGTGATTGATACAGAATCTTCCTTTAATCCAAATGTTGTCTCTTCGGCTGGTGCTAAAGGATTAATGCAATTAATGGATGGAACAGCACGTGGTTTAGGGGTTTCTGATTCATTCGATCCTGCTCAAAATATTGATGGTGGTGTACGCTATCTGTCTTATCAGTTGAAGCGATTTGACGGACAGGAAAAGATGGCATTAGCAGCTTATAATGCAGGGCCTGGAAGGGTAATTAATCTAGGGGTAAGCAATGATCAGGAATTATTGGAGAAACTTACACTGCTCCCAAAAGAGACGCAGTCTTATCTCACTAAAATAGAACGCGCTCGCGCGGAATACGCTGTATAATAAAAAGGATCAAACGGGTAGTTCCCTTAAACCACATGCTGGTATTTGGGATCACCGTTTGATCCTTTTTCAAAATTTAAAAAAGAATGATTCTGTACTTTAAAGAAGTAAAGGAGACAATCGATATATGCTTTACTGGGATTATGCCGCCGCCACACCACCCTATGAAGACGTGGTGAAGACGATGGAACAAATTATGAAGCTGCATTATGCTAACCCTTCCTCCTTACACCGCGCCGGTAATGAGGCGGCAAAGCTGATTAGGCGCTCACGAGAAGTATGCGCGGCTGCGTTATCTGTACAACCAAAGGAGATCCTATTTACATCTGGGGCTACGGAGAGTAACAATTTGGCCATTAAAGGTGCTGCTTTGCAATATCAGTCAAGAGGACGTCATCTGATAACTACGGAAATAGAACATCCCTCTGTGTATGAAAGTTGTCTGCAGCTGCAGCGAAATGGCTGGGAGATTACTTTTGTAGCGCCTGACAGCACTGGAATGATTGATCCAGAGCGAGTGGCTGCTGCAGTACGGCGTGATACCGTACTCGTAAGTGTGATGCATGTAAATAATGAAATTGGAACAGTACAGCCGCTAATGGATATTGGCAGGCTAATTAAATCCGTAAATCCACGAACTTTATTTCATGTGGATGGCGTTCAGGGATATGGTAAGCTTGCTGTTGACCTTAAAGGATGGAAAGCGGATCTTTACAGCTTGTCTCCTCATAAAATCCGAGGTCCTCGCGGAGCGGGGCTTCTCTATATTAAAGAAGGAATTCAACTGTTTCCCTTACTTTCAGGTGGTTCTCATGAAGAGGGACTACGTGCCGGAACTGAGAATGTACCTGCAATTGTTGCCTCTTCCAAAGCAGTGCGGATGAGTGGTGAACAACGCGAATCCTTCCATGCCCGAGTATTGGCACTTCGAAATCGACTGTTACGCTTCTTGCACAGCGTTCCTGAATTTGTTATAAACAGCAGAGAGGATGGAGCCCCTCATATTGTGCATTTCTCATATCCTGGCATGAAAGGGGAAGTGTTCGCCCGTAAGCTGGAGGAACTGGGGATGGCTGTTTCTACCCGATCGGCTTGCTCCTCCCGGCTGGCAGAACCTAGTCGTGTTCTATTGTCTATGGGGAAAGATATCTCTGTAGCTTCAGGAGGCATCCGCATCAGTTTCGGTGATAGTCATACTGAAGAAGATGTCGCGGCGCTTGAGAAAGCACTAATTACTGCGGTACGAGCTTTAAAGATTGCTGAAGGAGGTATGAAGTAACTAATGAGTGTGATAAATCAGGAATCTGCTAAAGGCAGTGCCAATAGTATTGATTATGCCGATATGCTGCTTTTGCGTTTCGGAGAGTTTATATTAAAGGGCAAGAACCGTGCCAGATTTGAGAAAACGGTACTACGTCATGTGAAAGAAATGATTAAGCCTTATCCAAAGGTGATTCTAACCAAAGAGTTTGGAAGAATTTACGTGGAGCTGAATGGAGAACCTGCGACCCCATTGGTAGAAGCGCTGAAGAATGTATTCGGAATCGCTTCTGTCAGTCCGGTTAAGGTGGCCAAGTCAGAGCTCGAGGATATTGTGGCTGTCGGCCGTCATTTTTTGGAGATCATCGCGCCTGCACCGGGAACTACATTTAAAGTTAATGCACGCCGGGTATGGAAAGAGTTCCCATATGGCTCCATGGAGATGAATAAGCTAGTTTCGACACCCCTGCTGCAAGGCTATTCCGGACTTATTGTGGATGTAAAGTCACCTCAATTGGAGCTGAAGGTCGAAATTCGTCAAGGCCATACTTATATATTCTGCGAAAATATTGCAGGTGTTGGTGGATTTCCGCTAGGTACGAATGGAAAAGCGATGTTATTGCTGTCCGGAGGTATTGATAGTCCTGTAGCCGGCTGGTCATCCATGCGTCGTGGACTCGAGGTGGAGTGTGTTCACTTCTATAGTTATCCTTATACAAGTGAGCTTGCCCGGCAAAAGGTGGTTGATCTTACGCGGGTATTGTCACGATATGCGGGAGTCATCAAGCTACATTTAGTACCCTTTACAGAGGTGCAGACGTCTTTTACTGGAATTGGTCAGGATAATCTGATTATTACATTGATGCGTCGAGCGATGCTGAGAATTACTACACAGCTTGCTGAACGTGAGGGGGCACTCGCGATCGTAACCGGTGAAAGTCTTGGGCAGGTCGCTAGCCAGACGCTATCAAGCATGAACGTGATCGGCCGTGCTACACAACTTCCTCTACTGCGTCCGCTGGTAATGATGGACAAAAGTGATATTGTGGAGCTGTCTAAGAATATCGGTACCTATGATTTATCTATCCTTCCTTATGAGGATTGCTGCACTTTATTTGTACCAAAATCACCTGCAACGAACCCGAATTTACGGATTGTAGATAAGATTGAAGCTACGCTTCCTGGATATGCTGCATTGCTGGAAGCAGCGATCGGAGCCACGGAGACTGTACTGATCACTCCGTATGGAGATGAGAAGCCTAGAGATGTAGTAAGTGCTCAGGCTGGATTACAGGAAGAATGGTTCTAATATTATAAACAAAAGGCTGTCTCGTTCGTAGCAACATCTACGGTTGAGGCAGCTTTTTTGAATTATTATGGCTTGATTGGCGTCTCCAGTGTCCTCCAATTAAGATGCCAACAATGATCACGAATATAAACAGAGCTCTCAATAGTGGATGCTGCTCAAAAAATGGGGATAGCTGCTGCTCATCTGTAATCATGCTTGAGGCTGTAAACCCTAGGACTGCTGAGCCAATATAAATAATCAATGGATATTTGTTGATTAATTTAATAAAAAGAGTACTCCCCCAGACCACAATTGGAACGCTGATTAATAGTCCTATGACAACTAGAGAGATATTGTGCTTAGCGACTCCCGCAATGGCGATGACATTATCCAGTCCCATCGCAGCATCGGCTAGAATGATTGTACCCACAGCAGCCCCTAAGCTTTGACCCGCCTTGATATTCGCTGAATTGTTCTCATCTGTTAACAGCTTATAGGCTATTAGAATAAGTAAAATCCCGCCTGCCAGCAGTAACCAAGGGATTTTTAATAACCATACGACCAGAACCGTTGCGAAAATCCGTAATATGACGGCACCTGCTGTTCCAAGCACAATTGCTTTTTTTTGAGTGCTGTTCGGTAAATTACGTGCAGCAAGCCCGATGACTATGGCATTGTCTCCCGCCAGAATCAGATCTAGGAAAATAATATTGAGCAGTGATAATACAAACTCCCATATGGATGTATTCAAAGCGCAGTCACCCCTAAAATTTGTTAAGATGAGCACGAAGATATGCTTAGTTTTGTATACGCAAAAAAAAGAGCATACATGCTTTTATCCTCAAAAAAAAGTTGGACAGGAAGCATAGCTTGTCACTTCCGGACATACATGTAGTTACATGTGATTCGGGGAGGTAAGAGCGAATGGAATCATTATTGCTCCTTGGTGAAATATTGATGATCAATCTTGTACTGAGTGGAGATAATGCTATGGTCATCGCAATGGCCAGTAAGGACCTTCCGGAGAAGCACCGGAAGACTGCGGTATGGTGGGGAGCTGCGGGAGCCGTTGTTCTGCGCTGCTTGCTTACTTTTGTCGCGGTATTACTGTTGAAAATCCCTTATATCCAGGCTGGAGGAGGAATTTTGCTGCTATGGATTGCGTTCAAGCTGCTGCTGGAAGAAGAGGAGGACCTTAGAGTCGCGGAAACGTCCTCCGTTTGGAAATCCATCCGAACGATTCTCGTGGCTGATTTTATTATGAGTCTTGATAACGTTCTGGCGATTGCCGGTCTAGCCAAAGGGGATTTGGCTTTAATTGTCATCGGGATTGCGCTCAGTATTCCGATTGTAGTATGGGGAAGTGGCCTCATTGTGGGGTGGCTGCATAGATTTCCGATACTCGTATTTATCGGCGCTTATATTTTAGCCTTTACAGCAGGTGATATGATGCTTCAGGATGCAAAATTAGGGACAATGCTCTCTTTTTTACTCCCATCCACACATTCCATACTGCCGATCGCTTTAGGGATATTAGTAGTTGTTACAGGAGCAGTTAAACGAAGAACAACATCATTAGGTTAATAAATTGCAATAAAAGGCAATACTAAAAGGACATCTCCATAAATTGGAATTGTCCTTTTTTTGCGAGGTCAGTGATGGCATTTTGTGTATATTTCAGATAATATGAATGAGAAACCTGTCGTTTTCTGGGTAAGTGAGGACAAGGTAGTGAGGTAGACGTGAATTTGAAGGGATGGGTGAAGGATGTCTTCCAAGAATGACATGAGACTAGGTATATTCATTGTAGCTGCGGGCGTCTTGATTTTATTCGGTAAGCTGGGCGTCTTCGGATTTTTGGGACGTGCCCTTTGGCCGTTAGTGATTTTACTTGCAGGATTAGTTCTACATATGTTATTTTTTAGCCGCCGTGCTTCGGCAACGGTATTGATTCCCGCTGGAATATTAACGGTATATGGTTTACTGTTTGGTCTTTGCAATATATGGGGATGGGGGCTTATGAAATATTTATGGCCTGTGCTTCTGCTTGGCATTGCCGTAGGTCTGTATGAATATTCCATTAATTCTCCAAGACGGACAGGGGGATTATCTGCAATTGCTGTTATATTAGGCGTTCTAAGCATAGCGCTTTGTATTTTCAGTCTCATGGGTACGGGTGTAATCTATCTGATTGGTATTGTATTCATCGCTGCAGGGATTTGGCTGATTACAGGCCGGGGTAGAACTCGTGGCCGAAATAGATGGTATCGAAGTTAATTAATGTTGGATCTTGTGAAAAAAAACGGAATTTGGTAACTGTTTTTTTCATAAAAAGACTTGCTTTTCATAGTGCTTTCACTATAATATTAATGTTATGTTGAAGCGTCGGCTTTCTGCCTGGCGCTTCTTTTGTGAGACTGCCGTGACATGCTAAGAATTTTAACAGTTTTAATTTGATAAATGAGAGGATTTGGATACAAATCATGCATTCAAGAAAAGATATTCGCAACATTGCGATCATTGCCCACGTTGACCATGGCAAAACAACACTCGTCGATCAGCTTCTTCAGCAATCGGGGATCTTCAGCGCACACGAACACGTACAAGAACGCGCTATGGACTCTAACGATATCGAGCGGGAACGCGGAATTACAATCCTAGCTAAAAATACAGCAATTACTTATAAAGAGTTTTTGATCAATATTGTGGATACACCTGGACATGCTGACTTCGGTGGCGAAGTAGAACGGATTATGAAAATGGTTGATGGTGTATTGCTGGTTGTTGATGCTTATGAAGGCTGCATGCCGCAAACGAAATTTGTATTGCGTAAAGCTTTGGAGCAGAAGCTGACTCCAATCGTGGTCGTGAACAAGATTGACCGCCCGGCTGCACGTCCGAAGGAAGTTATTGATGAAGTACTGGATTTGTTCATCGAGCTTGAAGCTAACGATGAACAATTGGAATTCCCAGTAGTTTATGCATCTGCTC
This sequence comes from Paenibacillus sp. VTT E-133291, assembly GCF_002264395.1. Taxonomy (GTDB): domain Bacteria; phylum Bacillota; class Bacilli; order Paenibacillales; family Paenibacillaceae; genus Paenibacillus_AQ; species Paenibacillus_AQ nitricinens. Next base: position 20,658 of record NZ_NFVA01000018.1, on the reverse strand, counting down.
TTAACGGAACATCAAGCATGGTCCCTGAGAAGCAAGATGAGACAATGCTTTCACTTTACGAAACAATCGTTGAGCATATCCCAGCTCCAACTGAAAGTGTAGAAGACCCGCTTCAATTCCTCGTAACGTTGATGGATTATAACGAATACTTGGGTCGTATTGCTATTGGCCGTGTAAACCGCGGTGTGATCAAACAAGGTCAATCTGTAACTGTAATTATGCGTGACGGTAAGAGTAAAACCGCACGTATTGAGAAATTGTTCGGGTTCCAAGGTTTAAAACGTATTGAAACAGAAGAAGCGGGCGCAGGGGATATCGTTGCTATCGCAGGGATCAAGGACATTAACATTGGTGAGACCATTGCTGATCCAGCGAATCCAGAAGCATTGCCTGTTCTTAAGATCGACGAGCCAACAATGCAAATGACTTTCCTTGTGAATAACAGTCCTTTTGCTGGTAAAGAAGGTAAATGGGTAACTTCCCGTAAGCTTCGTGAACGTCTCTTTAAAGAACTTGAGACAGATGTGAGTTTGCGTGTGGATGAAACAGATAGTCCTGATGCATTTATCGTTTCTGGACGCGGTGAGCTTCACCTTGGTATTCTGATCGAGAATATGCGTCGTGAAGGTTATGAAATGCAAGTTTCTAAACCACAAGTAATCATTAAAGAAATCGATGGTGTTAAATCGGAGCCACTTGAGCGTCTTATGATTGACATTCCAGAAGAAAGCATGGGCTCTGTTATGGAAAGTCTGGGCACTCGCAAAGCCGAAATGGTCAACATGATTAACAACGGTACGGGTCAAGTACGTCTGGAGTTCCTGATTCCTGCACGTGGTTTGATTGGTTACAACACTTACTTCTTGACTTTGACACGCGGTTACGGCGTTATGAACCATGCTTTTGACAGCTATGCTCCACTGGTTGCTGGTCAAGTTGGCGGACGTCATCAAGGTGTGCTTGTTGCCAGTGAGACTGGATCAACAACACAATATGGAATAGTGGGCGTTGAGGATCGTGGTATTCTCTTCTTGGATGCAGGTACAGAAATTTATGAAGGTATGATCGTAGGCGAGCATACCCGTGATAACGATATTATCGTTAACATCTGTAGAGAAAAAGCACTTACCAACATGCGTACCTCAGGTAAGGATGATACTGTAAAAATGAAGACACCACGTACCTTCTCTTTGGAAGGCGCACTTGAATATTTGAATGATGATGAATATTGTGAAATCACACCTAAATCCATTCGTTTGCGCAAAAAGATTCTGAACAAAGGCGAACGCGAACGTGTAGAGAAGCAACGTAAAATGGCACAAGCAAACGCGTAAGATCAGCTTATCATAGTAAAGAGCCGTCGGAGGTTTAACTTTCGGCGGTTTTTTTTATAACAAAAACTTCCCTTACTGATGATATAATGTAAACGTATCTTAAATTTGGGAGGAGTGCGGTATCTATGCAAGTCTGGTTTGCTGAGCATCCAATCGTCGCTTATATTGTTATTTTTATATTGCTTACATTTGTGTATAATCAGGTATTTCGTGTGAATCAAAAGTTATCGATTGGCAAAGAGATTATGCTGTACATAATGATGGCGATCGGTTCCGGCATGCTCCTCATTTTTCAACATGATAAGCTACCGATCATTCAGTGTCTGCTGGTCGCTGTCGGATTAATGCTGATGGTACGGATACGTTATATCGTAGAAGCTCGACAGAAGAGAAAGGCTGCAGCTGCAGCAAAAAGACAGTAATCGAAACTTTTACTGCTTATGGAACGTCTATTTAAGTGTAGCAATTTTTTTAATTCCAAATGAAATGAAGAGGACTTTATTCTACTATGAGTACACGAAACAGCAGTTTACCTCCACGAGCAAGTGGTCAACAACCGAATAATAGAAAACAGCCTGTGAAGGGTGCTTCTAAGAAAAAAAAGAAAAAACCGCAAAAGAGAGGCTTTTTTGGCAGATTAGTTAGAATCCTGTTAACCTTACTCATTATTGCGATTCTTGGTGTATTGGGCTACGGGGGCTATCTGTATTGGAAGCTTGAAAATGGGGTCTTTAATGCAGGTAATAAAGGAACGGTTGCTCCAGGGCATTCAGCTACAGAAAAACCACTGACAATGCTTATCCTGGGTACGGATAATAGACCAAAACATCCATCTAGATTAACAGATGTTATTATGGTTGCAGCGCTTAATCCTAAGACAAAATCAGCAACCATTGTCTCTCTTCCACGCGATACCTTAGTTGAGCTCAATGGATACAAGCAAACGAAGATTAACGAATTCTATGCTCGCTTTAAGGGAAAAGAAGATTCCTCTGGTATTTTGGCAGAAGATGAGATGAAGACCATGATGGGGAAATATCTAGATATTGACGTAGATTATACAACGATCCTGGATTTTCAAGGCTTCCGTGATGTGGTGGACGAGCTTGGCGGAGTCAAAGTCAACATTAGCGATAATATGTGTTATACAGACAGCGTAGATGGTACGAATATCAATCTGAAAAAAGGTCCGGCGGAGCTTGATGGAGATAAAGCGCTAGATTATGTGCGATATCGTAAATCTAATTGTAAGCCTAAGACTAAGGCTTCAGATGATTTTGATCGGAACAAACGTCAGAATGAGGTCCTACATTCACTGGTGGATCAGATGCAATCGCTTGGTGGAGTATTAAAAATAGGCAAGGTTCTTGACGCAGTGGACAGTAATATGAAGACTGATATCGAAAATTCGCAGATTAAAGATATGATTGCGACTTATTGGAAGATTTCCAAAGATGATATCGAATTCAAACCCGTGACTGGAACATGGCGAAGTCCGTATGTATATATTAATGATGAGGAGCTTGAGGCGGCCAAGAAAAGCTTGCAGGATCGATTAGCAGGAGTTTCTGCTAGTTCCACTTCAGAATCCACTGAGGCGCCTTAAAGTCCTTAATAACACTTCACCTTAAAATTGAATGCAAGTTTCAGCCTGTGCTATAATATAATAAATCGAATGAATTTACGCCGCATAGGGGGCCAGTACTTATGTCCGAAGCCGTTGCTCAGCTGAACGAAACCTTGTTATCGATGCTGCAATCGGAAACTTTTGTTCTTCTCAACACCGTTGATGCGGAAACAGGAGGTCCAACGTCCACGGCCATTTCGTGGATTTATGCAGTTAGTCCTAGTACTGTGCGTCTGGCTGTAGATCATCGTTCCAGACTCGTGAACAACATGAAGGTTAACCCGTTAGTAACCGTCACTGTGTTCGGTGAGGGTACTGTCTATGCGATTAACGGCAGTGCCGTTGTAAAGCAGGATCCACTTCAGGATGTGCCTTTCAAGATGTGCTGCTTTGATGTTGAAATTATGGCGGTGCGTAACGCGCTTTTTTATGGAGCGCAGCTTGAATCCGCCCCAAGATATGCAAAGGTTTATGATGGACGTGCCGCTGAGAAGCTGGACGGACAAGTATTTGCTGCCATGAAAAAAGCCTAGTGAGAATATCACTGGGCTTTTTTTAACCTCTACTCTGCATTTTTAATCGGTTTAGTATCTTCTGGCAGCTGCGGCATGATTCGACCGATGATATCAGCCAGTTCGGATGAGAATCCGGAAATCGGATGTCCCTGAGAGATATGGCGGCTCATGTCCGCTAAGCGGCTGGAGAGATCCATATCGGCTGTGACAAGTGCACGTACACTTCTCGGGTCTTTGCGGATAGCTTCCGCTACAGAATATTTAATGCTTCCGACACGTGATCGGTCTAGAGAACCTTCTACGTCAAGACCTACAATGGCTACTTTGTTCATGACTACACAGTGTGCGCCATTCACACCAGGAACTCTTTTGGCCAACTGTTCAAAATGATCCTTAAGTGCAATTTCACTTTCGCCCTTAACACTGACGGTGTGACCAGCTTTTGAGGTGGCCTTAGGATTAGTTGCACCATCGTTGGCCAATTGCCGGACCTCATGGTTTCCCGTACCCTTTACAGCATTCGCAGATTGTTTATTCTGAGGAGAGGGTGATGTCTTTTTATTAGCGATACCGCAGCTTGTCAATAGCAGCAGTACCAGCAACAGACATATTGATTTTCTCATATGTGATTACTCCTTTCAGCCAAGATCGTTTCTGTACCTTATCTTTTCCCTTGGCGGAAAGAGTTATGTATGATCAATCAAACCAGGCGCTGTGGAGGGGATAATATGAACAAGATATTTGTGCTAGATACCAACGTGCTTTTGCACGACCCCAATTCGATTTTCTCTTTCAAGGAGCATGAGGTGGTTATTCCAGCAGTTGTGCTGGAAGAAATCGACTCCAAAAAGCGCAACGCTGACGAAATTGGTCGGAATGCCCGCACGGTTTCCCGATTGCTGGATGGACTTCGTGAACTAGGACATCTGCATAGTGGTGTGGAGCTGGAGCATGGAGGCAAGCTGAAGGTAGAACTTAACCATCGCAGTTTTGTGAAAGTACAGGAAATGTTTGGAGAGGTGTCTAACGACAATCGGATTTTGGCTGTAGCGCTCAATTATTTAATTGAAGAGAAAGAGAAGCCTGATCCGCGTCCCGTAGTGCTTGTGAGTAAGGATGTGCTGGTCCGTATAAAAGCGGATGTGCTAGGAATTACACCAGAGGATTATTTATCAGATCGTACTGGGGATTTAAATGAACTTTACACCGGTTACCAATCTTTGCAGGTTCATCCGGCATTGATTGATGAATATTACAGTCACCGTTCTTTAACGGTTAAACAGCTCGCGCTGTCGTACCCGCTCTACCCTCATGAATTTGTGATCCTTAAGGATGAGATAGGCACGGGCAAATCAGCTCTTCTCAAGGTGAATAGTGAGGCAACCCGTCTGGAGCCGCTCTATCTGGGCAATGATTCAGTTTGGGGGATCAGCGCGCGAAATGCTCAACAACGAATGGCATTGGAGCTGCTTCTCAATGATGAAATCCCGCTTGTAACCATTACAGGCAAGGCAGGTACAGGAAAGACATTATTGGCACTTGCTGCCGGACTATTCAAAGTTGAGGATGAGCATAAATACAAAAAACTGCTCATTGCCCGTCCAGTCGTTCCAATGGGGAAAGATATTGGATATTTACCTGGAGAGAAGGATGAGAAGCTCAGACCTTGGATGCAGCCTATTTATGATAATCTGGAGTTCTTGTTCGACACCAAAAAAGCTGGCGATATCGATAAAATATTAATGGGCTTAGGCAGCATACAGGTAGAAGCCTTAACTTATATTCGTGGCCGTTCAATCCCTGCACAGTTCATTATTATTGATGAAGCTCAGAACCTTTCCCGTCATGAAGTGAAGACGATCGTCTCCAGAGCGGGTGAAGGGAGTAAAGTCATTCTTATGGGGGATCCGGAGCAAATCGATCATCCGTATCTGGATGCTGCGAGTAACGGACTTAGCTATATTGTTGAGAAGTTTAAGCAGCAAGGGATTAGCGGACATATTACTTTGGAAAAAGGCGAGCGTTCCCGTCTGGCCCAATTGGCCGCGGATCTTCTCTAACTTATTTTAAATCTCAGCCGGGAGCAGCAGACCTCCCGGCTTTTTCCTGCCGTCCAGAAACGGCGGAGGAGTTTATCAGGTTATGGTTATTAGATGAAGAGCGGAAAGCGAAGGGGGAGGAATTGTTCTGTAGAAGTGCTAGGGTTCGCCTTTGTCTCCGGATTTATACCGCTTAGGAATATCATCCATAAATCTGGGGACAACAGCGATCGGAAGAATAATCCGCACACGGAGCGCCCCTCGCACTCAGAGAATCATGAACGTTTTAAATTTCTCTATCGTTTCACCTATATAATAGTAAGAGAACGTTTTCACATTCTAAAGACAAGCAGCGGCGGGTTTGGTAAAATAGGGGTGAGTAATCATGGGGAAGGTGGGGAAATGTGCTGAAACGCAAAAATTATTGGCTGCTTTTTGCAATTTTACTACTATCGCTGACAAGCTTGTCACCCAGTATGGAATTGAGTACCAATAACGACCCACATCCTATGAAAAAACCACAAAATCAGTCGACAAACCCCTCTTCAGGGGAAGAGGGATCTATAGATAGCCTGCGCATTACAGTATCCTTAAATAGTGAGGAATTCAGTGAACTGGAGCTTCTAAGCAATCGTTATACTTTAGAAAGTGGAGTAAAGGTAATATTAAGAAATATTGATAGCGAGGATGCAGACGAAGTTTTGAAGCGTGATCTAACCATCGGGGATAGCCCGGATATCGTTATGGCGGATGGACGAAGTATTCTCGACTGGGCTACACGTGGATATTTGTTGCCGGTGGATGTATATCAGAGCATTCCGGGAACTGCACCGTTAACTCAGTTAATCCCCTGGATGCAATGGAACGGATATAATTGGGGAGTGCCGCTGGATATCGACCCTTATGTACTTGTTTATTCACCACAGCGGCTTGCGGAACTGGGATTCACCACCTTACCAAGAAGTCTGGAACAGTGGAACACATTACTTCAGAATGTGCTCAAAGAGCAAGGGAAATATTTACTCGCGATGGATACACGTAATCCATATGGATTGTCCGCCGTTATGGAGAGTATGAACAGCAGCTTGCTATCGGATAACCAAGAAGTGATAAATTGGACTCAAAATGCCCGCAGTTATTTTTACCTTACCAGTCGATATAACAAAGATGTTTGGGATATGATTCAGAGCGGAAGCGTTGCTGTTGCTGCTCTACCGCTTTCTGAGTGGGAAAAACATGGGAATTCATCTTTAGTTGCTGAAGCACCACTGACCGTAAGTAACGGGAGAGGACTTGAATCCTATTACAGTCGTTCCTTTGCACTTCCAGCTCAATCCCCAAATCCAAAGGAAGCCGTGAATTGGCTGACGTTTATCACCTCTGAAGCTTCTCAGATGGACTGGCTGGAGAACACGGGGAGCTTGCCTGCGCTGGATGTCCTATATCGTTCGGAAAATGATTTCAAATATAGGCTTCCTTTTGGAGTCGAACTTTTACTGACAGAAGAAACCGCCCCGGAGGTCGAATTCCAAGGCGGCTGGAGGAAGATTGTTGAAGCAGTATCCTTACTGCTTACAGGAAAAATTGATGCGGCCGGGTACAAAGATTTCATCAAGGAAGGCTTAGAATGAGATAGATAGTTTAACCTGGAGGACGCCCTCTTTGCTATCTACTTCTGTGGCACGTAGGAAAGAAACAATTTTTGCAGGGTAAAAGCCTAAATCAAATTCCTCCTCAAGTGTTCTTCTAGTGGTGTCAGGTAATTCGAGTCCATTAAATACAACATGATCGACTTGGAATATAAGTCCGTTGATGGGTTCTTCCTGTATGACGTAGTGGCCGGTTAATGAAAGGGCTAAAGCTCCACTTTTTCCTGTAGCAGTAATCGTTCCGTCATTAAAATGAAATGCGAAATCGTTAAATAGCTTATTCTGGGACTGAAGGAATTCGTTTAAATCCTCTTCCTTCAGATTCAGAACATAAGTCATCCCCTTACGAGTAAGAACACCCTCTCGATTCTGGACAAACTGCGGTAATTTATTCATTGCGGTAGATAATGCTTTGAAGTAGGTCTTTACCTCACGCAAACCAATATTCTCCCAATATAATGTGAATTCTTGAAGCAGAGCGCTCATATTATCAGGATCACTACTGTCTTTAATCCCACCTTCAATTTCTTTATTGAGCGCGGCTACCCGAATTTTCTGTTCCTCCAGAGCGGTTCGCAGCTGTGCAAGATCCTTCGAGCTGCGCTGTGCAGTCTGGAGGGTCTTCTTTAGATCCTTATATTGGTCCTCGTATTGTGTGAGAATGTTGCGGTCATTTCCAATAATTATTTCATAATAATCGAATAGTGCCAGGAATCTGCTAATGCTCTTCGCGGATAGAAATGCGGCTAAGAGACCGTCTCTATCCCCCATATAATAAGAACGAAGGACCGCACCTGCACGCTCTTGTTGATTTACGATGGCGGATTTTTTCTGGATAGCTTGCTCTTCTAGGTAATCTACCTTTTCTTCAAGTGCTTTTTGTTCGGCTGTAATCTTGATGATCTCCCGTTCAATTTCTGCGGAAGATAAGGTCTGCTCCAGAAGTTTACGGGTTTCTTCATTATCTGGTATAGAGGAATTGAAAAAAGAACCGCTAGGATCGGCAGACAGGTACATCGTAGATTGTAACGGAAATAATGTACAGCAGAAGAGAATTAGTATGGTTGCCATCATGCGGCTTTGGGCATTGCGGGAGCGCACCACACCACCACCTTTTTTTGAAATTTAAGAAAATAATTTATCTGTTTTACTCCATAGATCATCCTTCTATTTCTCGTAGAAATGGAAACTGGCCCTAAAAGACGGCAAAACCGTTTCTTCTTGAATGGATATATGTATGTACTAATAATATGTTTAACCCTTCTAAAATAGCATACATACAAAAAATCCCCACAAAGTGAGGCTATCCTTCAATGCGTACTCAGGTATTTGTGGGGCCTCATATATATACTAACTGATAAACAAAAAAACGGAAGTGATCCTTATTAAATAAGGACCTCATCCGCTTCAAGAGTGTACTGCAATTTATAGTGGAAGACCCATTTGAAAGATCGTCCAATAGCTGAAACCGGTGAAAGTCAAAATCATGTATGCCCAGAAAAGTAGGACATAAGTTTTTTCAGTAAATTTCAAATAACCGAGAATTACGAAAAAAGCGGTTTGCAAAAAGAAAAGCAAGGCCATTTCTGTCAGACCTCCGGCGAAAGCCATCAATCCTATAGCCAATGTAAAAAAACCTAATACCCGAAACATGCGGTCCAAGAGAGAGTCCCCCTTCCAGTATGTATCTCACGAATATTCCTTCGACTTATTATACCCGTTCAGTAAAAATGTGTAAACGAATTCATTGAAAAAAATACACTAATCTTGAAAAAATGTGATTTTTATAATTGACTGAAGTGTTTAGTGCTTGAAAAAAGAGAATTTATTACTTAAAGCGTATGATGTGGGCAGATAATGGAAATACAATTTAGTATCAAATAGATTCTATGAACTCTATGAGAAGCATAGAAATGGAGTAAGCAGCTTTTATCCCTATTCACTACCCGGCAGAGCTGTCGGTTATGGAGATGGTTATTTCAAGATGTTGTTAGGAGGTTTGGTTGGATGACAGCCGTTAGACAGGATGCTTGGAGTGCAGAAGATGATCTAATACTGGCAGAAGTAACCTTGCGCCACATTCGGGAGGGCAGCACACAACTTGCTGCTTTTGAAGAAGTGGGTGAGAAAATCGGCAGAACGTCGGCTGCATGCGGATTCCGCTGGAACAGCTGTGTTCGAAAAAGCTATGAAGGTGCAATTGGAATCGCTAAAGGCCAACGTCAAAAGAGAAGTTACCTGAAAAAGCAACCGTCAGTAAGAGGAGCGCAGGTAGCGGGTCTGATTCTCGGGGATAACGATGAGGAGTTCGGACGAGGCGAAGGATTAAGTGAAAACACATTATCCATTGATGCGGTTATACGTTTCCTGAGACAATGGAAAGGTACAATCCAGGAGGCAGGACGCCAGCTGAAAATGCTGGAGAGAGATTTGCGCGAGAAGGAAGATGAATTAACTGAATTAAGATCTGAGAATGAGCGGTTGTCAAAAGAGGTTAATCTTGCTCAAAGTGACTACCGGGTAGTCAATGATGATTACAAAGCTTTAATTCAGATTATGGATCGTGCGCGTAGGCTAGCTTTCTTAAACGAAGAAGAAGAAGAAATGAAGACTCGTTTCAAAATGGATGGGAATGGAAATTTAGAACGTATTGAATAAAAGATAGGCAAACTAAAACACCCGTAAGTGGTTCGCTTTATTAGCGCCATTTGCGGGCGTTTTGGTTTTGTATTGTCATTTATGGAGGACGACAACGGTGGTTCTTCTTGGTATATTAAGGCTATACTTAGAAAAATTGCGTTTGAGATCAACAGGAGGATCAGATGAAAATCGATATAATCGGTGCGGGTTCACTTGGGCTGCTTTTGGCAGGGAGACTGACCCAGTCCGGGAATGAAGTGAGATTGTGGTGTCGAGGGGTAGAGCAGTGCCGGAAATTAAAAGATGCGGGCTTAACTGTGAGCTATGAGGATGGCCGCGATCCGATTTCGATTTCAGGGGATCGATTTGTGTCCGCACCAATAGAGGGATTTGCAGCTGCCTATCTTCGTGAGCCCAGTGATTGGATCATAGTAACAGTTAAACAGGACATACTACATAATGTTTTACCTGAATTTCTGTCCCCTCTTAGGGAACTACAGGTACACATCATTTGTTTTCAAAATGGCATTGGACATATGGAGATGCTCAGTAAATTGCTGCCGAAAGCTAATTTATATGCTGCCGTAACAACAGAAGCTGCGAAGCGAAAGTTTATAACTGAAGTCATTCATGCAGGTGCGGGTGAGGTATGGGTAGGGAAATGGAGCTTAAAGAATGGACAAGCCCACAGTATACATACTGATTTACAAGTGAATTATTTAATAGAAGTTCTCATTATGGCAGGATTCTCAGCCTTTTTGTCGAATGAAGTGGATACCATGATTTACCGGAAGCTCCTAATCAATGCCGTTATTAATCCGCTCACAGCGATTTGGCGTATTCCAAATGGTGAACTGCTTGCTTCAGAAGAGCGCCTGCAGTTAATGAGAGAACTTTTTAGAGAAGCTACTATGGTATATGATGCCTGCGGAGTTACTTATGATCATGATGCGTGGGATAACATTCTTAAAGTGTGCAGGACAACGGCGGGCAATACTTCATCCATGCTGGCAGATGTTCTAGCTTCAAGAAGCACAGAAATTCATTGGATCAATGGAAGTCTTGTAGAAATGGCAGAACGCACTGGAACAATGGTTCCTTTACATCGCTTGATTTGCCAACTAGTAGAGGGAATATAGGTATGATCTCGGAGGAGAGGTGAAGCTATGGAATTGCTGATGAATTCGGTCGGTACTTTAAGCTTGATTCCAATAATACCGTTTTTAATTGTTTATTTCATTGGAAAAGGCTTGAAAAAAGATAAAAAGAAAACTTTTATGCTCGCTATGGACGTGACTACATTTTTTTTATTATTGTCGGTCTCTGCATTATTTAACAACTTGTTTAATAACGGTTTTGGGTTTTATCTTATACTACTTATTGTATTAATATCCACTGGACTGATTGGCGGCGCTCAGAATCGACTAAAAGGAAAAGTAGATGGGAAGCGGTTATTTCGGGCAGTTTGGAGACTTTCCTTCTTTTTTATGAGTGCCGGATATTTATTATTTATGTTTGTAGGGCTAATTAAGTACATATCACAAGCGATGTAATGTTCCACTGCTCCGGTGAAGCGGCAACGTCACAAAAGTTTAAAGTTTTAATAAAAAAAGAATTTTCTGAAAACATACCACTAGATTTTTTTGACCACTGGTTGTATAATCATAAACCATATACCACATTCTATTTAGGGGGAACTGCTAGATGAAGAAGAGTAAAAGTCTATTGCTAATGCTTGCATTAGTACTTGTTATCGGCACAGTGCTTGCTGGCTGCGGCGGAAACAACGCGAACAGCGGCAATAAAGGTAATGCTGGTAACACTGGTAACACGGGAACTGGTAATGCGGCTACAGAAGAGAAATTGGCTGCGGACCAAACACTGAGAATTAACCTAAGCTCTGAGCCTCCAACTTTTGACCCAGGATTGGCTCAAGATAGCCAAGCTCACACTGTCCTGACAACAATGTACGAAGGTCTAACTCGCATGAATGCTGAATCTGGTCAAGCTGAACCAGGTGTTGCTGAAAGCTGGGATGTTTCCGCTGACGGTCTGGTATATACTTTCAAACTCCGTGATTCACAATGGAGTAATGGCGATCCTGTAACAACAGAAGACTTCGTTCGCGCTTGGAAACGCGTGCTCGATCCTGCTGCTGCATCCGCTGCACCTTACGCTTATCAATTGTACTACATCAAAAATGCTCAAAAGTTCTACAACAAGGAAATTACCGATTTCAGTCAAGTAGGTATCAAAGCGGTTGATGAGAAAACTCTTGAAGTTACTCTTGAAGCCCCAACTCCTTACTTCCTTGGATTGCTTTCCTTCTACACTTATTACCCTGTACACAAATCCATTGAGAGTAATCCAAAATGGGCAACAAGCAAAGATACTATGATCGTTAACGGTGCTTTCACTCTTACTGAGTGGACTACAGGTCAAACACTTGTTGTAACTAAAAACGATAAATACTGGGATAAAGATTCCATTAAACTTAACAAAATCGACTTCTCCCTTGTAAACAGCGGTGCAACTGAACTGCTCAGCTACAAGAACGGTGAATACGATCGTGCCGGTGGACCAACTGGTGAAATTCCATCAGAACAAATTCCAATCGTGCAAAAAGAACTTCCTAAAGAATTCAGCCGTAAAGGTATTGCTTCCGTATACTACTACGAATTTAATATCACTGAAAAACCATTCACAAACGCTAAAATCCGTAAAGCTCTTGCAATGTCCATTAACCGTCAAGCTTTGATTGACAATGTAGTACAAGGTGGACAATTCCCAGCATTCGGTTATGTACCTCCGGGTATCGCTGGTGCTGATGGTGAATACCGTGCAGCAGTTAAAGATAGTTACTTCACTGAAGATCTAGAACAAGCTAAAACTTTGCTTGCTGAAGGTCTGAAAGAAGAAGGTATGGATAAACTGCCTACATTCTCTTTGACTTACAACACAAGTGAAGGTCACAAGAAAATCGCTTTGGCGATTGCTGATATGTGGAAAAACAATCTTGGTATTGACGTACAAACCGTTAACCAAGAGTGGGCTGTATTTATTGAAAACCGTCAAAACCTGAACTACCAAGTTGCACGTGCTGGTTGGACTGCGGATTACAATGATCCAATGACTTTCCTTGATATGTGGGTAACAGGTGGCGGTAACAATGATACTGGTTACGCTAACCCTGAGTATGACAAATTGATCAGCGAAGCTAAAGCAAGTACTGACTTGAAAGAACGTCAAGACAAGTTTGCAGCAGCTGAGAAATTGCTCATCGAGCAAGATCAAGTTTTGATTCCATTGTACTACTACACTAACAACTCCCTGACTAAAGAGTACCTCAAAGGTGTTACTCTTGACTTCAGTGGTGCAATTGACTTGACTCGTGGATACTTGCTTGAGCACTAAGATTTAGCTCATGTAAATTAAACAGAATAGTTAGTTGACTGAAGTAACACAATACTTCGGGATATATATGTGGAACTCCATATATATCCCTTTTTTTTGTATTTCCGTCTATTTGTTATTTATTGTTATTTATAACATATTTAGAAAATGGACAAAAATCCGTTTTTTTCATAAAATCAATATAATGCTCTCAAAAAAATTGTCGGAGGAGGTGTGATGGGGATGGTTCGTTATGTCGCAAATAAATTCTTCTATATGTTGGTTTCATTATTTGTACTGATTTCTGCAACTTTTTTCTTGATGAAAGCTATTCCAGGGGATCCGTTTACTTCTGAGAAAAAAGTACCGCCAGAAATTAAAGCGCGTTTGATGGAGCAATATGGTCTGGACAAGCCGCTCTCTCATCAGTATTTTAAGTATTTAGGTGATATTGTCCAAGGTGATCTGGGTGTATCCATGAAACGCCTGAATCAAGATGTATCACATTTGATTGGCCAAACCTTTTCAGCGTCGCTGAAGCTGGGACTCGTCGCAATTGTTGTGGCGGTTATTGTTGGGGTTCTTCTCGGCATGTTAGCGGCACTCTATCACAGAAAGTTTCTGGACAGCGCCGCGATGGTGTTGGCCGTTCTGGGGATTGCGGTTCCGAGCTTTGTAGTCGCGTCATTATTACAGTATGTGTTCGCTTTCAAATTGGGTTGGGTACCGGTTTCAGGTTTTAAAGGGCCAATCTATTATTTCCTTCCTGTAGCAGCGCTCTCGGCTCAGCCGATAGCATTTATAGCGCGCTTGACACGTTCAAGTATGCTTGAAGTTCTGAATGCGGATTATATCAAAACGGCTAAGGCTAAGGGATTAAGCTGGATGGCTATTCTAAGCCGTCACGTACTTCGTAACGGTATCCTGCCGGTTGTTACTTACATGGGACCTATGACAGCTAACATCGTAACAGGTTCGGTTGTTATCGAGCAGATCTTTGGCGTTGGGGGTATTGGTAAACAGTTCGTGGAAGCGATTGGTGTCCGTGACTATACCGTTATTATGGGGATTACCATTTTCTATGGTGTACTACTCATGGTAGCCCGTTTCATTACTGATATTGCTTATGTATTGATTGACCCACGTATGAAATTAAGTGGAGGAAAGGAGGGCTAAAGAGTGGCATCTGATAATAACTTGTTAAAGAACATGAATCTAAAACCGGAAGACTTTCAAAAAGTCGGTGTAGATGAAAAAGAAGCCGAGGTAATTCAGCGGGAGAGTCTCTCTGCCTGGAAAGATTCTTGGCAACGGTTGCGTCAGAACAAAATGGCGATGACCGCGCTTGGGATTCTAGGCTTGATCGTGCTAGCAGCGATTATCGCTCCCTTATTCTCGAAATATAACTATTATTCCAATGACTTGATGAATACCAATAAGCCCCCTTCCTCCGATCACTGGTTTGGAACGGATGATCTTGGACGTGATATTTTCGTTCGTACTTGGTACGGCGCACGGATCTCCTTGATCGTTGGTCTAGCTGCGGCAGCCATCGACTTGTTCATCGGTGTTATCTATGGAGGTATTATGGGCTTCTTCGGCGGCCGTGTAGATAATATCATGAACAAATTCTCCGAAATTTTGTACTCTATTCCTTATCTGCTTGTTGTAATTTTGCTCTTGGTTGTGCTTGAACCAAGTCTTGGTACCATCATCCTAGCCTTAACCATTACGGGTTGGATTACGATGTCGTGGATTGTACGCGGTGAAATTATGCAGCTCAAGAATCGCGAGTTCGTATTGGCTTCCCGTTCCATGGGTGCCGGTTCTGCGAGACTGTTGTTCAAACACCTTCTGCCAAACGCAGTGGGTCCGATTATTGTAACGATTACACTTTCTGTACCAAATGCAATTTTTGCCGAGGCTTTCCTAAGCTTCTTGGGTCTTGGTGTACAAGCTCCTATCGCTTCACTTGGATCTATGATTAACGATTCTCTCACCGGTTGGTTGTACTATCCATGGCGCTTCCTGTTCCCTGCCATTCTGATCAGTTTAACCATGCTTTCTTTCAATATTTTCGGTGATGGTCTTCGTGACGCGCTTGATCCTAAGCTGAAGAAGTAGGAGGGTTATGGATGGAACCTATTTTACAAGTCAAAGATTTGCATGTTTCGTTTTTTGTTAAAGGCGGAGAAGTGCAAGCTGTCCGTGGTATGAATTTTGAAATTGGCAAAGGTGAAACGGTTGCCATCGTCGGCGAGTCCGGCAGCGGTAAGAGTGTAACTGCACAATCGATTATGCGGTTGATCCCTTCCCCACCCTCAAAAGTGAAAAAGGGAGAGATTATTTTCCAAGGACAAAATCTGCTAGACAAAAGCATGAAAGAAATGGAATCCATTCGCGGTAAAGATATTGGCATGATTTTTCAAGACCCGATGACTTCTTTGAACCCAACCATCAAAGTGGGCAAACAGATCACTGAAGTTTTGATTAAACATCAGAAAATGTCAGCGGCCGAAGCGAAAAAGCAAGGTATTGAGATGCTCAAATTAGTTGGCATCTCAAATGCTGAGGCTCGCTTTAACCAATATCCCCACGAGTTTTCAGGCGGTATGCGCCAGCGTGTAATGATTGCAATCGCGCTAGCCTGCCGTCCGGCTTTACTCATAGCGGACGAGCCTACAACGGCTCTTGACGTAACCATTCAGGCGCAGATCATGGAAGTTATGAGAGAGATGCAGCAAAAACTAGGTACCTCCATCATTTTGATTACCCATGATCTTGGCGTCGTTGCCGGTATGTGTGATCGGGTTATTGTAATGTATGCAGGTGAAGTTGTGGAGACCGGAACAAGATGGGAAATCTTTAAGAATCCACAGCATCCATATACCAAAGGTCTGCTGCGCTCAATGCCGCGTCTGGACCAAAAGAAAGGCGAGCCGCTTATTCCGATCATCGGCACACCGCCGGATCTGATCAAGCCGCCGATCGGATGTCCGTTCACCGCGCGTTGCAATGAAGCAATGCATGTTTGCGAACAAATCGATCCCGGCGCCACAGAATTCAGCGAAACGCATATGGCGCGTTGCTGGAATCTGCATTCGATGGCCAAGGAGGTGCAGTACTCTTGAGTAAGAACCTAATAGAGGTAGAAGGTCTTAAGAAATATTTTAATGTAGGTCAAGGCAAGGTTCTTAAGGCTGTTGATAATATTAACTTCACGATCCGTGAGGGCGAGACGCTTGGAATGGTAGGAGAGTCCGGTTGTGGTAAGACTACTGCTGGACGTACAATTCTTCGCTTGTATGAGCCAACTGCCGGAAGTGTGAAATACAATGGTACGGACATTTACAAATTGCCTTCTGGCAAAATGAAAGCTATGCGCCGTGACATGCAGATGATTTTCCAAGATCCGTACGCATCACTTAACCCGCGTTTTACGGTTTCTGATATCATCGGCGAGGCTCTGGACATTCACGGAATGGCTGGTAGCCGTGCAGAACGTAAAAAACGGATCGAAGAGCTGCTCGATATGGTTGGTCTTAACCATGATCACGCTACTCGTTATCCGCATGAATTCTCTGGTGGACAACGCCAACGTATTGGGATTGCCCGTTCGTTAGCGGTAAATCCTAAGTTCATCGTTTGTGATGAGCCGATTTCCGCGCTTGACGTATCCATCCAGGCTCAGGTCGTAAACTTGCTTAAGGAATTGCAAGATCGTCTGGGACTAACTTATCTTTTCATCGCGCATGATCTGTCCATGGTTAAACATATCAGTGATCGCGTAGCAGTTATGTACTTGGGTAAAATGGTAGAATTGGCGGAAAGTGAAGAGCTTTATGCAAATCCTATCCATCCTTATACTAAATCTCTCTTGTCAGCTATTCCAATTCCGGATCCGGAAATTGAAGTGAACAAGAAACGTATTCACTTGCATGATGAGCTTGGTAGTCCTATTTATTCTGCTAACGAAAAGAGCAATGATAGTGACTTTGAATTAGTAGAAGTATCCAAAGGACACTGGGTAAGCAAAAAATTTGCTTAAATCTATAGCGAGTATTAGACAGGCGGGAGCGTTATGCTCTCGCCTCTTGTATGTAGTGGGGATATTTAATAATCATTTTAAAGGAAAAGAAAATAAAACGGCTGCTCTTGCATTGCTTTTTTGCAGGTATGTAATTCTTTTGACGCGGCCCCTGACATTGGATACAATCATATAGAGTTTACGAACTTGGATTTACATATAACTGCTCAGTAGAACTGGAGGCACTAGCAAATGAATATTGTTAAGGAACCGCTCCCGGGTGGATCTGCACTCGCGCGCGACTATATAGAAAATTTTGAGAAGGTTAGTCATTTGTATGGTGGGGATTTCCGAAGTAAAGAGAGTAGAAGCATTCGGGCGGAATGGCTGGATCGTAGTGAGGGTCTCCGTGCGGACCGGACACAAGTTGCTGCATGTCTGCGACAATATAATGAAAAGCATAACTCACATGATGCGGTGATGGCTTCGCTGGCGCTTTTGGAACAGCCGGGAACATTAGTGGTTACTGGTGGGCAGCAAAGCGGACTTTTCACAGGACCACTGCTTGTAGTATATAAAGCAATGACAACCATTATGGCGGCAAAAGAAGCAGCAGAACAGCTCGGTCGGCCTGTAGTCCCATTATTCTGGATTGCAGGAGAGGATCATGACTGGGACGAAGTGAATCATACGTATGTATTGAATCGTACGCAAGAGATTACAAAGATTAAGATAGAAAAATCAGAGGAGAAACGCTCCTCGGTGAGTAATATTCACGTAGAAGAGGAAAGCTGGCAGCAAGTAGTGGAGCAGCTGGATGCGCTACTTCAAGATAGTGACTTTAAACCGCAAATCATGGAATTTATTCGATCTTCTTCATTTAGATCAGACAGTATGACGGATGCTTTTGCCAAGCTGATGGGTTCTTTATTTGGTGAATTTGGTCTGATCCTGCTTGATTCTGCTGATCCTAACCTTCGTAAGGTAGAAGAGCCTTTCTTCACTTCGCTAATTATGCAGAATGATGCACTGGAAACAGCGTACATGAATTCTGCTTCTGATATCGTAAACGCAGGATATGAGCTTCAAGCTGACGTTACGGCAGGCAATGCCAACCTCTTTTATATACATGAAGGTGTACGATTATTGCTTCATAAGAAAGATGGCAATTTTTCCGATCGCAAGGGCCAGGTATCGTTCACCCGTGATGAACTACTGGAGGAAGTGAAGGTTTATCCGGAACGATTCAGTAACAACGTGCTGACACGTCCGCTTATGCAGGATTATGTGTTGCCGGTTCTAGCTACGGTGCTAGGTCAAGGTGAGATTGCTTATTGGGCCATTCCGCATCATGCGTTTGAGACCATTGGAGGACAAATGCCCCTGATCATCCCGAGAATGTCTTTCACAGTGGTGGAAGGTACGCTTCATAAGCATATGGATAAATATCAACTAAGCTTTGAGGATGTAAGACAGGGTTTAGATCGTAAAAGACATGAGTGGTTGGCTGCACAGGATGAGCTGGGGATTGAACAACGTTTCGAAGAAACTAAAGCTACTTTCTCCGCCATGTACGAACCACTGATTGAGCAGCTTGGAACCATTCAGGCAGGTCTGCTAAAACTAGGGAATAACAATAAAGATAAGATTTTAGATCAGATTACTTTTTTACAAGCGAAAGCTCAAGATGCAATGGCAAAACAGAATGAAGCTGCAATCCGTCAATGGGAGCGAATCGAGCTGTCGTTAATGCCACTGGGTAAACTGCAAGAAAGAGTGTACAATATCATGTATTACTTGAACCGCTACGGACTTCCATGGTTAGATGAGCTGATGGCTATTGAACCTGATTATAGTGGGACGCATCGCATCATTTATATGTAGAGAAGTATTGCTCCATAAAACAAAGCGTATGCTTACGAAGCAAGATTTGTACGAAGTAGATTCAAGAAGTAATGCTCACAAAACAAAGTGTATGCTTACGAAGTAAGTTTTGTACGAAGTAGATTCAAGAAGTAATGCTCACAAAACTTTTAGGAGGTTTCATTATGAGTTCATCAAATCAAAATAGTATCGTGGCGGATATGTCACTCGCACCCGAAGGTCATTTGAAAATCGACTGGGTTCGTCAACATATGCCGGTATTGAACCGTATCCGTGAGCAGTTCGAAGCTGAACAGCCGTTCAAAGGACTGAAAGTCTCCATTACGCTTCATTTGGAAGCTAAAACCGCTTATCTGGCGAAGGTAGTCAAAGCAGGCGGTGCAGAAGTAACCATTACTGGATCCAATCCACTTTCTACACAGGATGATGTATGTGCGGCGCTTGTAGAGGACGGAATTACCGTATTTGCTAAATACAACCCTTCTCCTGAAGAGTTCAAAGCCCTTAATATCAAGGCGCTGGAAAGCAAACCGGATTTGATTATTGATGATGGTGGGGATTTTGCTACCTTGCTACATTCGGAGCGTCCTGATCTAATGGAGAATATTCGTGGGGGTGCTGAAGAAACAACAACCGGCATCATTCGTCTAAAAGCTCTTCAAAAGCAAGGTGTGTTGAAGTTCCCAATGGTCGCAGTAAATGATGCTTATTGCAAATATTTGTTTGATAACCGCTATGGCACAGGCCAATCCGCATGGGATGGAATTATTCGGACGACCAACCTGATCGTTGCTGGCAAAACTGTAGTTGTTGTCGGATACGGCTGGTGCGGTAAAGGTGTTGCTATGCGTGCCAAAGGGTTGGGCGCAAAAGTGGTTGTGACAGAAGTGGATGCTATTAAAGCCGTTGAAGCACATATGGATGGTTTCGAAGTTATGCCTATGCTGGAAGCTGCTAAGGTTGGTGATTTCTTCGTTACAGTAACGGGTAACCGTTATGTCATTCGCGGTGAACATTATGATGTGATGAAGGATGGCGCAATCATGTGCAATGCAGGCCATTTCGACGTTGAAGTGAATAAGCCTGAATTGTCTGAAAGATCCATATCTCAGCGTACTGTTCGGAAAAATATCGAAGAGTACCAGCTTCGCGACGGACGTAAACTATATCTGCTTGCAGAAGGCAGACTTGTAAATCTGGGTGCTGCGGATGGACACCCTGCCGAAATTATGGATACGACTTTTGCGTTACAAGCACTGTCGTTGAAATATGTTAATGATAATTATAAGAGCATAGGCGTAAAAGTTGAGAATGTTCCTTATGAGCTCGATGAGCAGGTAGCACGCTACAAGCTGCAAAGTCTGGGCATTAACATTGATAGCCTGACTTCAGCACAAGTGGATTATTTGGACAGCTGGAATCTGAACGATTAATTACGGAATGCACAACAATAAAGTATATTAACCAAGAGTACCTTGAACTGAAGCAACTTTTGTAAAATATAAGAGAGTATAAGTTTTACGCTATACATTATCCTTATATTTCTCGCA
>NZ_NFVA01000162.1 GCF_002264395.1 Paenibacillus sp. VTT E-133291 | reverse complement strand
TTCCTACGGAAAGCTTTCGGGCGAACGCTAACGCTTCTACAGTTCCAAACTTCCTCTCCATAACTCCCTCCAACCACCGCTTTCACCCTACTGCAAGCCGCAGTGCGCGCCTTGCACACGAACCTCAAGACCTCGGTGCATGAGCTGCGCCATGCACCTCCTTAAGCGAAACAAGCGGGTCCTGCATTTGCGCAGCAAACAGGGACGAGCTTGGTGAGCTGCTCTTGGAGCTTCGGGCGCAGCCGAGCGCCTACCTTAGCGAGACTAGCGGGTTCCGCATTTGCGCAGCAAACAGGGACGAGCTTGGCGAGCTGCTCTTGGCGCTCAGGGCGCAGCCGAGCGCCTTCCTTAGCGAGACTAGCGACAGCTTGGTGAGCCAGTCCCGGCGGCGATAAGCAGCCGGGGGGCGGAACGCCGTAAAGCGTGTCCCGACCGTGCGAAGCACACAGGGACAAAGCGAGCACCTGCATCCACACCCTCTTAGCAAGCTATAACCAAACTCCTACCGCCGAGCTTTCGGGTGGCCGGAGGGCAGAGCCCTTCGGAATCCCCCTTAGCAAGGGGGACTTAGGGGGATGGACCTACGCTAGCAACTGCAACCGTCCTTCTCCGCCCCGCCAAAATCAACCTGCGTCGGGTAATCGTTATCGAAGCAAGAAAGGCATAAGCCGCCTTTGTAATCATCTTTGTTGTGACCACCAATGGAAGTGATTAGGCCCTCCGGTGACAAGAATGCCAAGGAATCGGCATTGATCTCTTCGCACATTTCCGCAATGGTCTTGTAGGATGCGATGAGATCGCGGCGGTCTGGGGTATCAATGCCGTAGAAGCAAGGATTCTTAAAAGGCGGCGATGTAATCCGCACATGCACTTCAACAGCTCCCGCTTCACGGAGCAGATTGACGATCCGCCGTGAAGTTGTTCCACGCACGATGGAATCATCGATCATGACGACACGTTTGCCATCAACCACACTGCGCACGGCGCTTAGCTTCATTTTCACACCTTGCTCACGCAGCTCTTGGCTCGGCTGGATGAAGGTCCGGCCTGTATACTTGTTCTTGATGAGACCAAGCTCATAAGGAATACCCGTCTGCTCCGCATATCCAATGGCTGCCGAGATACTTGAATCCGGTACACCAGTTACGAGGTCAGCATCTACGAAAGCTTCTAATGCCATGCGGCTACCCATCCGCTTACGGGCGGTGTGCAGGTTAGCGCCATTCATATCACTGTCTGGGCGAGAGAAGTAAATATACTCCATCGCGCACAGCGCTTTACGTTTTGGCTCGGTAAAACGATCCTCTAACAGGCCATTTTTATCAAGCACGAGCAGTTCGCCAGGTTCAATATCACGGACTAACTGTGCTCCGATAACTTCTAAGGCGCAAGATTCGGAAGCAAAAATATAGGCGTCGCCGATCCGTCCCATTACAAGCGGACGCAAACCATGGGAATCCGAAGCGACAATTAATTTGTCATTCGTCATAAGCAGAAAAGCAAACCCGCCAACCAGTTGTTTTAAAGCATCCTTAGCCGCTTCAACAAAATCCTTTGGCGAACGTGCAATCAGATGTGCCAGCACTTCTGTATCACTTGTGGTTTGGAAGATCGATCCGCTTTGCTCAAGCTGTCTACGAATCAACGGTTCATTTACTATGTTACCGTTCGTAGCAATCGCTAAATCGCCGTCACGATATTTAAATACGAGCGGCTGTGCATTGGTTAAGCGGCTGTCTCCGCTAGTCGAGTAACGCACATGCCCGATGGACATGTCTCCAACTAGGGAAGCAATTTTGTCCTTGTCGAATACTTCTTTTACTAACCCCATCCCGCGGTGATAGTTGAAATCACGACCATCTGCTACGCAGATGCCCGCACTTTCTTCCCCACGGTGCTGTAAGGCGTGCAAGCCGTAATAAGACATGGACGCCGCTTCCGGGTGTCCGAAGACCCCGAAAACGCCGCATTCTTCTTTTAATGTGTCAAAAATATCTCCCGAGCCCGTTCCTTCATTGTAAAAGTCACCAGTCCACAGGATAGGAGTCTCCTGCTCTTTCCCGGTCTTTATTTCATAAGACATGGAATAGCATCCTCCCAAACGAATTTTAGGTTCGCTACAGCTTCATCTAATACGGATGCACCGTCCAGATTTACGCGCAGTCTGTCTCCACCTACAGTTCCGATGATTTCTACTGGTACGCCGCTGGCAGCAATCGCTGCTTTCAGCTCTTCCGCACGTTCAGGCGCTGCCGTCAGCACGATACGTGATTGGCTTTCGCTGAACAATGCTACATCGGATCTAAGTCCATTAGCAGATAGTTCAACGTTCGCACCAACGCCACCGCTGATACAGCTCTCTGCAAGTGCTACAGCAAGGCCGCCTTCGGACAAGTCATGTGCCGAACGCACCAGACCGCCGCGAATCGAGTTAAGCACTGCGCTCAGCAGTTTTTTCTCCGTATCCAAATCCAAAGCTGGAGGACGGCCTTCCGTTACACCATGAACGGCATATTGAAATTCACTACCGCCAAGCTCCGCTTTTGTTACGCCTAGCAGAAGGATGGAATCTCCTTCTTGTTTGAAGCCTTGAGTCGTAATATGATCCGTATCCGTTACTAAACCAACCATGCCGACAACCGGCGTTGGGTAGATGGAGCCCGTAGTATTTTCGTTATAAAGACTGACATTCCCGCCGATAACCGGAGTATCCAGCACACGACAAGCTTCAGCCATCCCATCAACCGCACGCTCCATTTGCCAGAACACATCAGGTTTCTCAGGGTTTCCGAAGTTTAGGTTATCGGTAATAGCAAGCGGTTCAGCACCCGAACAAACGATGTTACGAGCCGCTTCGCTGACTGCAATCCGTCCACCCACTTCAGGATCAAGATAGACGTAACGACCGTTACAGTCCGTAGTCATCGCAAGTCCTTTACGTGTGCCATGAATGGTAACTACAGCCGCATCAGATCCAGGTCGAACAGCCGTACTAGTCCGTACCATGTAATCATACTGGTTGTATACCCAGGCTTTGCTTGCTACGGTTGGTGATCCAAGCACCGTGCGCAGAGCGCCGCCTAGATCCGTAACTTCCGCGTAACGAAGCGTATCTACTGATTCATTTTCTACATAATAAGCAGGAACCTCAGATGGTTTGTTATACACTGGACACTCATCCACAAGCGCTGTTACTGGCATGTCACCAACAACCTCACCGTGATGGTACAGCTTCAAGCGACCATCATCCGTAACTTTACCAACTTTACAGCAGATAACGCCCCAGCGATCAAAAATCTCTTGCGCCTGTGCCTCATCCTTCGGCTCTACTACGAACAACATCCGTTCCTGCGATTCCGAAAGCATCATTTCATAAGGGGTCATGCCATCTTCACGTTGTGGCACCTGATCAAGATACAGCTCCAAACCGTTGCCCGCTTTACTTGCCATCTCGGCACTAGAGCAGGTAAGTCCAGCCGCACCCATATCCTGAATCCCAATAACGATGCCGCTGTCGATCAATTCCAGGCAAGATTCCATTACGAGTTTCTCCATAAACGGATCGCCTACTTGTACAGCTGTACGTTTAGCTTCTGACTCTTCACTTAGTTCAACGGATGCAAAAGTAGCCCCATGAATCCCATCACGTCCAGTAGGAGGACCTACGTAGAAGACGGGGTTCCCTACACCTTTAGCGACACCACGTTGGATTTTATCATGATCAATTAGACCGACACACATTGCGTTAACAAGCGGGTTACCGTCATAGCTATCATCGAACATGATTTCGCCGCCCACGGTTGGAATCCCGATACAGTTACCATAGCCAGCAATACCAGACACCACATGCTCGAACAAATATTTCACGCGATCGCTTTCCAGCTTGCCGAAACGCAAGGAATTGAGCAGTGCGATAGGTCTTGAGCCCATGGAAAAAATATCACGAATGATCCCACCTACGCCTGTTGCCGCACCTTGAAAAGGTTCTACCGCTGAGGGGTGGTTATGACTTTCGATTTTGAATACAACCGCTTGGTTATCTCCGATATCTACAATCCCTGCGCCCTCGCCAGGTCCCATCAGGACACGTGGCCCAGTAACTGGGAAACGTTTCAACAATGGCTTAGAGTTCTTGTATGCACAGTGTTCGGACCACATTACGCTGAACACGCCAATTTCAGTATAGTTCGGCAAACGTCCCATAAAAGACTTGATGAGCTCATATTCGCTGTCCGACACACCGAATTGGCTGTAAATTTTCTGCTCTGCGATCTGTTCTGCGGTCGGTTCCTTAACGGATACTTGCTGCGTCATGACGATCCCTCCAAGTCTTCAGTATAGATGTGAACATTCGTTTGCCATCTTCAGATCCGAGCAAGCTGTTAGCTGCACGCTCAGGGTGAGGCATCATGCCGACTACATTCCCCTGCACATTACTAACACCCGCAATATCAGCTACAGAGCCGTTAGGATTATCGCTATATGTGAACACAATCTGATTGTTAGCTTTTAGCTCAGCTAAAGTCTCTTCATCACAGTAGTAGTTTCCTTCGCCGTGAGCGATCGGGATGACGATTTCTTCATCCTTAGCATAATCAATAGTAAATGGGGTTTCGTTATTAACAACCTTAAGCACTGTATCATGACAACGGAACTTCATGGACATGTTACGACGCAGCGCGCCTGGCAATAAACCAGCCTCAGTAAGAATTTGGAACCCGTTGCAAATGCCTAGCACGAATTTCCCTTGCTCTGCAGCTTTAGCAACCTCAGCCATTACAGGAGCAAATCTTGAAATCGCGCCGCAGCGCAGGTAATCACCATATGAGAATCCGCCTGGAACCAAAATGCAATCATACGCCGACAAATCTGTCGCTGTATGCCACACATAATCGACTGGTTCGCCGAGACTGTCCTCTACCGCCTTGTAGCAATCAATATCACAGTTAGAGCCTGGGAAGACAAGTACAGCAAATTTCATGTCGTTTAGTCCTCCAATTCGTAGCGGTAATCCTCGATCACCGTGTTGGCAAGTAGCTTTTCGCACATTTCCTTGAGGCGCACTTCTGCTTCAGCACGGTTATCCGTGTCTAAAGTCAGCTCCATATATTTCCCAATACGCAAACTTTCAACTTCTTGAAAACCTACCGAATGAAGTGCTCCTTGCACTGCTACACCTTGTGGATCGAGAACGCTCTTCTTAATGGTGACATATACCGTCGCTTTTAACATATGCTTGTAGTTCCTCCTAAATTTTTATGTGTATATACTTTCTGAAAGCTGAAACTCTACTAAAAGTAACTCTAGCTTTAAAAACATACACTTCATTTATTCCCATGAGTAAACACACAATGTTGAGCTATAAAGACTTGCCAGTAAGACGATGATAAATGTCCAGATAACGGCGCGTAGTTTCTTCAACTACTTCTAGTGGAAGTGGATCCGGTTTGCTATTTTTATCCCAGGAGGATGCAGATAGATACGTACGAACAGGTTCTTTATCCATACTATCAATTTCGATATCAAGCGCGTATTTGTCCTTGGCCCAGAAACGTGAAGCATCCGGCGTAAAAATCTCATCTATCAGAATCACCTTGCCATCCAGCAAGCCGAATTCAAATTTGCAATCTGCTAGAATGATTCCCCGCTCCGCACAATACTCTCTGGCAAAAGAGAACAATTGCAAGCTCTTCTCCTGCAGCTCGAGTGCCAGATCAGCACCGATTAGCTCCTGCATCTTTTCAAAAGGAATATCCTCATCATGACCTACATCGTTTTTAGCCGCAGGGGTAAAGATTGGCTGTGCCAGCAGCGCATTTTTGCGCAAGTTCTTAGGAAGCTCAATACCATTCACTTTGCCCGTTTCTTGATACTGTCTCCAGCCCCCACCAGTGATACACCCACGAACAACACATTCGATATCGATGCGCTCTGCTTTGCGTACCACCATAACACGGTTTCTGAGAGCTTCCTTGTCCTTAACGATGTCTCCGAGCAGATCCACATCGATATGAACGACATGATTCTCCATCAGCTCTTTGGTCTTTCCAAACCAGAACGCACTCAGACGGTTAAGCACATTGCCCTTTTCAGGTACCGCCGGGTCCAGCACATAGTCAAAAGCAGATATCCGATCCGTGACGACGATCAGTACCTTCTCCCCTAAATCATATAGCTCACGAACTTTCCCTTTATAGAGCAGCGGCGCATTGATGAGTTCCACGGCTGTGGATACGGCCGACGATGTCATGACCTTTCCTCCCTTGAACTAATGATCTTCCTAAGTTGGGCTGGTCTAGGAGGAAGCACTTCCGAGGAATGTTTGGACTTCCGATCGCTGTTATCCTCAGA
>NZ_NFVA01000103.1 GCF_002264395.1 Paenibacillus sp. VTT E-133291 | reverse complement strand
ACCAACAACAGCACCAACAACAGCACCAACGACAGCGCCAACAACAGCGCCAACGACAGCGTCAACAACAACACCGACACCAGCGCTATTCTTCAACGAAAAGGTTGATCTTGATGTTGTTAAGGCTATTGTAGAAAAGGCAAAATCTACACCTGCGCTAGCATTCAAGGATGTATCTAAGGACTCACCAAACGCTAAAGCAATCGAAGTAGCAACTAGACTTGGAATTATTACGGGGTACAGCGACGGCTCATTCCATGCGGATGCTACGGTAACAAGAGCAGAATTTGCGACCATGCTATTAAAAGCGCTTGGTTTAGAAGCTAAAGACCCATCCAATTTCAAAGATGTTAAGGATCACTGGGCATCAGATGCAATATCGGGATTAAAGGCTAGTAGCATTACCAACGGTTACTCGGATGGAACATTTAAACCGAATAATTCTATTAGCAGAGCAGAAATAGCGGCTATGCTTGCTGCAGTCATTAACCCCAATTTAACAAAAGAGACTAAGTTCAAGGATATTCTCGGTAATTGGGCAGAGGCTGAGATAAATATGTTATCTGATATGGGGATCGTAAAGGGAACTGTTGACGGTTTGTTTAAACCAAATGCTAATGCTACGAGATCTGAGGCATTACTCATGATCTTGCGCATGCTAAACATCAGTCTTGATTTTTCCTTAGACATAGAGTAACGAGTATTTATACTGTAGGAAAAAATCACTCCCATAAACAAAAGGCACCCAAACGGGTGCTTTTTGTTTTGCTCTTTAGATGATAAAGTGAACCTTATCATAGATAACAGGAATTTTTTGGACAAATCAAAGCATTCCGGGTCAGGAACAGATTTATCGGTTTCTCTACAATGAAATGGTAAGGAGATGAGGTCTTGGAGACGATTAGGCTGCTACAGCAAGCGATAGATTACGTGGAACACAATCTGAACTCCGCCATTGAGATCGAAGACATTGCTACGGCTGCATTGACATCGAAATTTCATTTTCAACGTATGTTTCATGCCCTAACCGGATTTACGGTTACTGAATATGTACGAAACAGGCGTCTTACGCTAGCAGCCGAGGAGTTAGCAGGAACAGATAATAAGGTCATCGATATTGCGCTAAATTATGGTTATGAGACCCCAGAAGCATTCGCTAAAGCATTTCAACGAATGCATGGGGTGACGCCGCACATGGCGAAGAAAAAGAACGTGAAGCTTAAATCTTTTCCTCGAATCTCCTTTCAAATTCAGATTAAAGGAGAAACTGAAATGAACTATCGAATTGTGGAAGAACAGGCTTCAACGGTTATCGGAAAGGACGTTATCATCCAAAAGGATGCCTATACAGAAATACCTATTTTTGTAGAGGGGATTTGGATAGATGGGACACATGATCGGATTAATGATTTGGTTGGGAAACCCTCAGGCTCACTACTGTATGGCTATTATTTCGACTTTAGGGAAGATGGAACCCAACGTTATTTAATGGGGATTGATCTGCCAGAAGGTAAAGAAGTAACGGAGGGGCTTGTTACTCTTTATGTCCCTGGTCAAACCTATGCGGTATTTGATAGCCGTGAATCAATTCCAGATGACTCGGAAATTGGACTGGAAATCCAAAATGTTTGGAGGCGAATTTACTCAGAATGGTTCCCCTCGGTAGGATTTGAACAAGTAGAAGGTCCATGTATGGAAAAATACTTCTGGATGGATGATACACTGGAAGAATCGATATGTGAGGTTTGGATTCCTGTTAGAAGAAAGATTTAGATCGTCTGGTGAACTGTATCATAAAGCTATTAAGGGAAACGATACTTTGATAAATCAGGAAGTACGTATCTGTTTGGGATTGAACAGCATAAAGCGGTAGGGTACCGAAGTAAGCGATCTGAAACAATAATTGATATTCTTAGGAAAACAAGCACGACCACAGTTATAGAAGAGGACTTTAAATTCGACAAGAGAGGTGAGGTTGTTCATTTGAACGGAATTGAAGCAAGGTATGATTATGGAACACAAGGAGGATGTTTGCGTTGGGTGCAAGAGGGTACTTATATTGAGGTGGATAGCTTTCGATTGTCTAGGAAGCAGATGGTTTTATTAGCAAAATCAATGGTTGAATAGGTGATTTTTTCATCAAAAAAAAGGCCTTTTGGAATAAAATCCAAAGGCTTTTTGTATGCTTATTTTTTTCAAGACCTTATTCAACATCATAATTGATCAGAAAGAAAAAGTCTATACTTTGGGCTGGATTTTATTTACTATTGTGAAGCCGGCAAAACTTAATCAATGGAGTGTTGTTAATGGACGTTACCTATCATCTCGATCAGGCCGACTTACAGGATTATATTAAACGGATTTTTGGCACCAGTTATGTAGTTAATTGTGTTTCACGAATGCATGGTGGCGCACAAAAGGTGGTCTACAAGATGGAGTGCAGTAATGGATTTTCCTGCGTTTTGTATGTGTGGGATCTTTCTATGAATTATTTTGAAGAAGAAAAAGCGAATGAAGATATAAATGAACAGTCCTATGGAAGTGAATTATTTGAATTAAACAACAAGTTCTTAATACAACATGGAATCCAGACCCCTGCACTTTATGATCTAAATAAGGAAAAAGATCGTTACCCATTTGATTATGCGCTCGTTGAATATATAGATGGACGTAAGGCAGAAGACTATTTTCATCATGCTGATTTACGTGTTCAAGATAAAGTGTTTCAGCGGCTAGGGGATATGCTTACAACTATGCATACCAACGAGAGGCGAATTTTTGGGAAAGTCAATGCTAACGAGATCAGCACAGAACCATGTCATTTGTTAAAAATGGAAAATGCGAAAGTACAGCTAGCTTATGCC
The DNA here is from genome assembly GCF_002264395.1 of Paenibacillus sp. VTT E-133291. Taxonomy (GTDB): domain Bacteria; phylum Bacillota; class Bacilli; order Paenibacillales; family Paenibacillaceae; genus Paenibacillus_AQ; species Paenibacillus_AQ nitricinens. The sequence goes on along the minus strand of NZ_NFVA01000103.1, from coordinate 17,361 downwards.
TCTCAACATATGGAGAAGATCAGGGCTAATCAAAGTAAACTACTCGATAAGCTGTACGCGTTAGAAGCAAGAATGAAGCCTAGAAAGCAGTATGGATTTATTCACGGGGAAATGGGTCCTGACCATGTATTGGTTAATGATAAGCTGGAACCCTTTTTGATCGATATCGAAGGGGCCATGTTTTTTGATATTGAGCATGAGCATAGTTTTTTGGAGATGCGATTTGGGGATTTCTACCGGTACCTTAAGAACGATAGGCTTGACCCTGACAGACTGCTATTTTATCAACTTCACCACCATATATCATTAACCTCAGCGGGTTTAAAGCTACTGCATAGAGGATTCCCTGATCAACAATTCGCAAAAGGTTTAGCTGATTATCAATCTGAACGCGCGCTTAGGTTTATTGAAAGCTGAGGGAATAACCATTAGCCTTTGGGAGCTGAATATTCGAGTTATTACACGATAATGTTTCAACAAAGCGAAGGGGGAGTCCACCTAACCTAGGGGAGACTCCCCCTCTCTTGTGCGTTCTAGGGGCAAGCCTGACGGTAGTCAAGAGTTGTATACGAAAGTAAAGACTAGTATATAGATGGGGATCACTCCCTTTCCTATACTAGAACTAGGAAGAGAAGCTGCATGAAGCAGATGCACTACCTATTTTGAGACCATGTGGAGGGGTAATATGAAGAAAAAAAGTAGAATACTTCTGATCGTCGCATTGATCCTAAGTTTAACTATCACGGCATGCGGCAAAACCACAAATGAAGGGGAGAAGCAGCCAGAGAAGCAGCCAGAGAAGCAGTCAGATACACCTGTGGAACAAAAAAATGAAGTGATTGAAGTTTCAACAGTTTCGGCAAGCGATCAGTATCTCAAATTCGATGAGGGCGAGAGCTTTGAGAAGAACTCGGTCTATGATGCGTATGAGAAAGATATCGGCGTGAAGCTCACGAATAAATGGGTGTCCGCCGATGACGTTCAATTCAAGGAGAAAGTGAAGATGTCCATCGCCTCCAATGATCTTCCGGACTTCATGAAGGTTAATGCTACACAGCTGAAAGAGCTGACCGAAGCGGATATGATTATGGATATCACGGACGTATATGACAAGAATGCGACGGATGAGACGAAGAAATTCTTATCGATGGATGGCGGAATGCAACTGAAGACCGCCACTTTCGACGGTAAACTCATGGGGATTCCAAGTTCTTATAATCCGTACCAGTATCAGTTCCTCTATGTACGCACGGACTGGCTGAAGAAATTGAACCTGCCGGAACCAAAGACGATGGCGGATCTCATGACGATCGCCGAAGCGTTCAAAACAAAAGATCCAGGCGGCACTGGGAAACCGTATGGAATTGCAATTAGCAAAGATCCATTTAACCATTCCACAGGTGTTACAGGACTAATAGCATTCTTGAATAGTTACCATGCTTATGAAAATCTTTGGATGGAAGACGGAAATGGCAATTTGGTCAACAGTGACATTCAGCCTCAAGTGAAAGACGCCCTTAAGGCGATGCAGGAAATGTTTAAGAAAGGATTGATTGATCCTGAGTTCTCTGTTAAAGATGTGGAGAAAGCGGCAGAGCTCCTCTACAACAACAACGCAGGTATCGTATACGGCCAGTCTTGGGTGCCGGCTCAGCTCGCTAAAGGCGCAGTAAAGGATGGTAAAGTCGTACAAGAGTGGGGCGTATTCCCGATTCCATCGGTGGATAGCGAACCTGCACTATCACAGATCGGTTTGGGTGTTGACGAATATTATGTTATCTCCAAGCAAGCGAAGCATCCGGAAGGCGTTATTAAATTGCTGAACCATTGGATTGTCGTGGATAATCATCCGACGCCAGAACAGAAAGTGTATGAGTATGGTAAAGACCTGAAGGAGAAAGGCAACAACTACTGGCTTCTAAGCCCGCTTCGTGTTGGTAAACAAAAGGATAATAACGGTGAAATATTGCCAAAAGCGATCGAGAACAAAGACGAGAGCATTTTGGAGACGAAAGATCAAAAAACTCGTTACGAGCGTGCCATGAAGTATGTTGACGGTACGGATATCAACATGTGGTGGGAATATCTGATCTCAGGTCCAAAAGGTGCATATTCACTTGTTCCTGAAATTCAGAACAATAAACAGTACCTACAGAACAAATTCTACGGCGCACCGACTCCAACCATGGCAGATCGACAAGAAATCCTGAAGAAGAAGCGGGATGAAGTATACTTCAAGATTATGATGAATCAAGTATCCGTGGATGAATTCGATAAATTCGTGGAAGAGTGGAAAAAGCTTGGCGGCGACGAAATGACCAAAGAAGTCAATGAATGGTACGCGACTAACAAACAATGATAGCAGGAGAATCGAGGGGTTGGACACAAACGACCTCTCTTTTCTTTAACCTAGTTTTTAATTTTTTAGTCCTATAGCGAGGTGAATGGCATGAATGTATTAACGCGTATGTGGAAAAGGGAGTGGCCGCTTCACTTGATGTTGGTTCCTGGGATCGTATTGGTCCTCATCTTCAGTTATATCCCGATGGCCGGCATTATGATGGCCTTTCAGAAATACGTACCGAATAAAGGGTTGTTCGGCTCCCCATTTATTGGTCTTAAAAACTTTCAGTTACTGATGGATTACCCCGATATCGGCCGGATATTCTTCAATACAGTATACATTGCGGTGATGAAAATTGTAGCAGGCATGGTCGTTCCGGTCACCATAGCGATACTGCTGAATGAGCTGCGGAAAGAATGGGTCAAACGGACCTTCCAGACGCTCGTGTACTTGCCGCATTTTCTATCATGGGTCTTGTTAAGCGGTATTCTAATCGATGTATTGTCTCCATCTTCCGGTATTCTCAATCAAGTGCTTGGCTTGTTTGGTATCGACCCTGTTTTTTTCCTGGGAGACAATAAATGGTTCCCTTATGTCATGGTCATATCGGATGTATGGAAAGAGTTCGGATTTGGTACGATTGTCTATCTGGCTGCGCTTACCAGTATTAATCCGTCACTATACGAGGCAGCGGAGATCGACGGCGCAGGACGCTTTAAGCAGACGTTACATGTGACGCTGCCGGGGATGCTTCCTATTATCGTCCTCATGTTCACGCTTAGTATCGGGAATGTACTGAATGCCGGATTTGATCAAATCTTCAATCTATACAGTCCTCCGGTCTATGAGAGTGCGGATATTATCGATACCTTTGTATATCGTATGGGGATTGAGCAAGCACAGTTCGGTTTCGCTACGGCCGTAGGACTACTGAAATCAGTCATCTCTTTCGTATTCGTATCTATGTCCTATATCTTAGCCTATCGTGTAGCGAATTACCGCATTTTCTAATGCAATCGTCGGTAATTCAGAAGGGAGACACATCGTGCGTACTAACAGATCATTCGGAAGGAAATTGTTTTTGATATGTAATTTCATTTTTCTGGCATCCGTATCTTTCTTATGCCTCATGCCTATTATTCATATTTTGGCGCTCTCGTTCAGCTCCGGGCAGGCAGCATCCGCCGGAAAAGTCATCCTGTGGCCAGTTGAATTCACAACGGCTGCTTATGCTAACGTATTTGGAAAACCTGAATATTTACGTGCTTTCTGGGTATCGATTCAGCGGGTCCTTATGGGAACGACAATCAGCATGTTCCTGACGATTATCACGTCCTATCCATTATCCAAAGATTCTCGCCAATTTCGGCTGCGGACCTTCTATTCATGGTTCTTCGTATTCACGATTTTATTCAGTGGCGGGCTTATTCCAAACTATTTAACCGTGAAGAACCTTGGGATGCTCGATACAATCTGGGCTTTGGTGCTGCCAGGAGCGATTATGGTGTTCAACGTTATTCTGCTGCTGAATTTCTATCGCAGTCTGCCCAAAGAACTTGAGGAATCTTCGCTGCTCGATGGGGCGGGTCAATTTACTACCTTATGGAAAATATATGTGCCGCTATCGTTGCCGGCATTGGCAACGACAGGTCTTTTCACCATGGTGGGGCATTGGAATAGCTGGTTTGACGGTATGATTTATATGAATCATCCCGAGAATTATCCGCTGCAGACCTTCCTGCAGACGATCATTATCAAAATGGATTTCCGCTTTATTAAACCTGAGAGGGCAGAATTAATGCTCAAATTGTCCGATCGTACGAGCAGAGCCGCTCAAATTTTCGTAGCAGCATTTCCGATTCTAATCGTGTATCCGTTCTTGCAGCGGTTCTTCATTAAAGGAATTGTGATGGGGAGTGTCAAAGAATAAAATAGGGCACTCAAACTAAGACATTGCATTGCAGGAGAACAAACGATGAAAATCCGATTCTTGATTAAAGATTCCTCTATATTCCAGAAAATAATGGCTGCCTTTCTGGCAGCCTTGTTTCCGCTCATGGCGATTACCTGGTTGATTAATGAGAAGGGTTCGGACAATATTCGGAGTGAGATTTCCGAGTCTATTCTAAATACGACTCGCTTCTATCTGGATTCACTCGACAAGGAAGCAGACCGGATCAGCCGTTATTTGCCGAACTATGTGATGGACAAAGACTTGATGGAAATTGCAACTACAGGCAATTACATGAGTTATTACGATCGTGCGCAAAAAATATTAGATATCCAAAGACGGCTTGAATTGATGAAGAACTCAAGTCCATTTATACAAGAAGCAAGGGCGTATATCCCTCTTATCGACCGAACGATACTTAGCAATAAATTTGAAACTTCGACGAATATGCAGGAATATGCTTCTATGCAGCAAAACAAGAGATTATACGAAGAACCTTTCATTTACTGGAATGATCGATTATTTATTTCCATGCAATACCCCATTAATACCGTTAAAAATCCGATTTATATCGTAGCGGTTGAATTATCGACTACCAAAATCAGAGAAACGTTATCTCAAATCGGCAGCTCGCGTGGTGGACAGAGCGTATTACTCAATCTGGAACGTGGTTGGGAGATCGAGAGTGACATGGATCCTGAACTGTTGGAACAAATGAAATCCTTCGCTGCGGATAAGCGGGAATTGCAAAAAGACGAAGGATACGAAACGATTATGTATAATAGTAAGCGGTTTCTTACGGTATATAAATACTCTAGTCTCTGGAATTCCTATTCGATTATGTGCATTCCCGAGGAGAAGATCTTGGGTTCCCTTGAGATCTATCGAGCATTGTTCTGGTGGGCTTGCGTGCTAGCTGTAGGTATTGTCGTTTTCTTCTCCTACTTTCTATTACGATTTATCTATCGGCCATTAATGAAACTTGTGCATTCCTTTCGGCGCGTTCAGCAGAATAGGCTGGAACCGATCGTGATCGATCGCGGAGCTGATGAGTTCGGGTATTTGTACCACGCTTTTAATAATACGATCCGATCCTTGAAAACACTAATCGAGGAAAATTACGAGCAGCAAATCAGGAACCAGCGTTCCGAACTGAAACGATTGCAATCGCAAATTAATCCTCATTTTTTATATAATTGTTTTTTTGTATTGTGCCGGTTAATTAAATCCGAGAATCAGAAGGAAAAGGCTTATCAATTCTGCCTGTACATCGGACAATATTTTCAGTTCATTACTCGCGATGACGAGGATGATATTCCGCTGGGGCTGGAGGTCAATCATTCTCGCACGTATGTAGACATGCAAACCATATGTTACGGAGACCGTATTCAAGTCAAGTTCGAAGGTGATGTTCCCGATTTCTTCGTGCCGAGGCTGATTCTGCAGCCGATCATCGAAAATGCTTATAAGCATGCCTTGGGCAATATGATTCAGCAGGGTGAGCTATGGGTTCATTGTGAGCGGGTGGGTGATGTATTCTCCATCTATGTCGAAGATAATGGCCGAAGCATCTCCGATGCGGAGATAGAACAGCTTCAGAAGCGGCTGCGTCAATCCACCACTCGGATGGAGGAAACAACCGGAATCATAAATGTACATCGCAGAATACAGCTGCGGTACGGTGAGGAATATGGCATTACAGTGTCACGTTCTGCTCTTGGTGGACTTCAAGTAAGAATCAATCTGAGCGCGAACTAGAGGAGGAATCAGCATGTACCGACTGCTAATCGTCGATGACCTTCCCATTATTGTCGATGGTCTTCTGGAGCTATTCAATGAGACCGATCATTTACAACTCGAGGTTATGAAGGCATATTCAGGTGAAGAAGCACTGGAGGTACTGTCTCATCATCGTATTGATATCGTGATTTCCGACATTAAGATGCCTGGACTGGAAGGGATTGAGCTGCTTCGGGAAATCAAATCCCAGTGGCCGGCCTGCAAAGTTATTTTCTTAACAGGATACAATGATTTTCATTATGCTAAGAGCGCAATTACGTACGGTGGGTTCGATTATATTCTGAAGGTCGAAAGTGATGAGAAAATTATTCAGTCCGTAGAACGGGCGATTGAGAAAATTGAAGAAGAAAATAACCAAGAACAGATGATTGCTAGAGCGCAATCCAAAATGAGACTGGCATTGCCCTCTCTGCAAAAAGAGTATGTGTGGGAGCTCTTTCAAGGCAAGCATGTATCGGATAGCCAATTAAAGCAGGCGTTCAAAGAAATCGATATCCCGCTTGATGCGACATTGCCGGTTTACTTGCTCATAGGCAGGGTAGACGCATGGAAAGAAATGTTCACGACGCCGGATAAAGCGTTATTGACTTACGCCGTACAGAACATTTGCGATGAGTATTTGTCCACGCAGGTCAGATGCTATTCCGTTGTATTCGAGTTATCCAAAATCATCTGGATGATTCAACCGAAAATCCCGGATAGATCGTCTATCGAATACGGGGATCAGGATTGGATCAGAGCTCATCGGTATACGAGCGGTATTCTGGAGACTGTGCAGGGAAATTGCAAGAGATTGCTGAGTTTGTCGGTTTCTTTCCTTCTTGGAAGTGAAGCAACGACATGGGATAACATATCTGATCGGTTTCACTCGATCAAATACGGTCTGGTACAAGGACATGGATTATTTGATGAGGTCATATTGACCGATAAAGACATTCAAAGAGAAGTGAACGGTGATCTGAGCGGGAACTACCGCGATGCCTTCTATCACGCCCGTGTTCAATTGCTGATGTCTTGTCTCGAGAATAATCATCGGGAACAATTCAACAAGCTGTATGCCGAACTAACGTCCATTTGGAATGATGAGGAGTCGCCGAATGAGCGGAAGATCGAACTGTATCATTCACTTTCAGCTATTTTTCTGTTCTATATCCATAAGAATCGGGAAATTCGGGATTATATCAATACGCTGATGGATCTGGATAAGTTATATCGCTATGGAGATTCCGCATCATGGTCGGAGCTGATTCAATACTTCTCGCAAATGGCGGATTGCTTCTTCGAATGGAATGCGCTGCGGGGTACGCAATTGCCGACAGAGGTCGTGAATAAAGTACATCGATATATTGAAGAACATATTTCCACGGATATCTCCTTAAATGCGCTGGCCGATTACGTGAGCTTGAATCCATCGTATTTATCCCGGCTTTATAAGCAAATCACTGGAATGGGGTTATCTAAATATGTGAACGACTATCGTAACCTGATCGCCAAAGATATGCTGCTCAACACATCGATGAAAGTGAATGAAATTGCTGCTGCCCTGGGGTACAACTCCGCGCTTGCGTTTATTCGCTTCTTCAAGAAGCAGAACGAAACGACGCCGCAAGATTTCCGTATGGCAAGGATCCATATACAGAATCAAGGTCAATAAATGTATATGAAATGTCAGTAACGATCTCTTTTGCCTCCGTTCCTACCGCCTTACAATGGAAGTACACTAGGTGCGCAAGAAGGAGGAGTAGTCTTGAGAACATTAACAGCTGTATTACTTGGCGCTGGCAGTCGAGGAAGATATATTTATGGGCCCTACGCGGAGAAGTTCCCGAATGAATTAAAGATTGTTGCCGTAGCTGAGCCGGATGATGAACGTAGAAATCGATTTGCAGAGATTCATAGAATTGCCCCAGAGCATGTTTACGATTCTTGGGAGAAAGTATTCGATCAGGGTCAAATTGCGGACGTGATGATAATTGCTACGCTCGATCGGATGCATTATATACCAGCGATGAAAGCGATGGAGCTAGGCTATCATGTTATGCTAGAGAAGCCGATGTCTCCTTCCATGGAAGAATGCATCGAATTGGAGCAAGCTTCGCTTCGGTATAAGCGATTGCTCGTCGTAACCCATGTCCTGCGATATTCCCCATTCTGGTCTGGGATCAAAAAATGCATTGAAGACGGTGAACTCGGAACGATAGGTACGATTCAATTAACCGAAAATGTGGGCTACCTGCATATGACACACAGTTATGTCCGCGGGAATTGGCGTAATTCGGAGGAGACGAGTCCCATGATCCTGGCCAAATCATGCCATGATCTGGATCTCATCTCATGGCTTATGAATCAACCGTGTACAAGCGTGAGCTCGTACGGATCATTACTGCATTTCAGGGCGGAGAACGCTCCGGAAGGCTCCACGGATCGCTGTATCAACGGCTGTGAGGTTGAGAAGGAATGCGCCTTCTCGGCGATGAAAATATATATTCAGCCCCCGGGACATCCTTGGGCACGCTATATGACGAATGATTTGTCGCAAGAGGGGATCTTGAAGGCGCTGAAGGAAGGACCGTGGGGTCGCTGCGTGTATCACTGCGATAATAATGTTGTGGATCACCAGGTGGTCAACATGGAGTTCGAGAACGGAGCGAACGCATCGTTTATCATGTCAGGGCTGACACAGAGCGGCACGCGTCGGGTTCAAATTATGGGAACGCAAGGCGAGATCATTGGGGATATGGACAAAGGATCCTTCACGCTATACCGCTATGTATCGGGCGAGAAGGTTGAGATTGGCTGCAATGTGGAAGGTGATGGTCATGGAGGCGGCGATGACCGTATGGTAGGCTCATTCCTGCGGAATGTGCGTCAATTTGACAGCAATCCATCGCAAGGCTTGACCTCGGCGACGGCATCCCTGCAGAGTCATTTGATCGCATTCGCGTCGGAACATTCGAGATTGAATGCAGGTCAGGCTGTCAAGCTTTCGGACTTGCAGAAGAAAGAAGAATATAAGATAAAATGATACTAGGAAGATAAGCCTTAGATTTATCGGAAAATGAAGAAATAACCCCTTAGCCTTCCTCACCCTTAGGGTGGGGAAGGTTTTTCTTTACATAATCTCAAGGCATAATAAAAGACCGCTCTACTGGAATAACTTCCAGATCTGCGGCCTTAGGACAAGATTCTATTATAGGGTCAATCTGTATCTAAAGGTGGTGAGATTAATGGAATTTAACAGTCTTGATACGAGCTTCTTCTTCATAGGTGAGTGGTTTTGGGGATCTTGGAGTGTGCAAGTGGCGTTGCACAGAATATTCCATTTTTTGATAATCCTCATTACCTGAATTCATCGTTGGATTCCAATTTTCCGTTACCCAATTTTTAAGTTCCTTAAGACCTGCTAGCATTTCCTCCAGCCTCCTTTGGCGAAGAAACAATGTATTTTATATTGTTCTGGTTACGTTTTCATTATATCATGGAAATTAGTTTTTTAAAGCTGTGTCCACGTGAAAAACACAGTTTTAAAGTGAACATTGTGTGTTAATTAGGGTTTGTGCTTCCTATGGAGAAAATCGTCTCCTGGTAGGAGACACTTTCATTAGATTTAAAAGGATAATCAATTGCCCCTAAGCGTTGCGAACAATTTCTAGTAATTACTATTCCGGCGAATGATTTTAAGCTCGTAGATAGTGTTACTCTGATTATAACTAGAGCTGCATATATCGTCCGATATTCTATTTTCAATTGGAAAATAAGGTCTTATTTTATGGGCGTTCACTTAAATGAAACTATTTTTTCTAGTATGATCGTTCTTCTGGTGGAAATAAATTTTATTTTATAAAAAATAGAGAAAATAATTTACAGAATTAAATTTAAGTGATATCTTGAATATGTAGAAAAGAAACCGTTCACATCTTAAGGGGGATTAACAATGATTTTGGAAAAGTTTCACGGAATTATACCTGCCTTCTATGCTTGCTACGATGATCAAGGAAATATTTCGGAATCCCGGACGCATACCTTATGTGATTACTTATTTGAAAAAGGAGTTCAAGGTGTTTATGTGGGAGGAAGTTCTGGAGAATGTATCTACCAGAGTCTGGACGAACGCAAAGCGGTACTTAGCTATGTAGCTAGTAACCTGAAAGGTAAAATGACACTGATTGCTCATGTTGGAGCCCCTTCCACTAGAGATAGTATCGAATTAGCAAAACATGCGGCGAGCTTAGGATATGATGCACTATCCGCAATCCCACCTATCTATTTCAAATTACCTGATAGCGCAGTCTCTAAATATTGGAGCGATATTATGGACGCAACTCCGCTACCGTTCATTATCTACAACATTCCTCAGACTACAGGGTATACACTGACCCCGGCTTTATTCCAGAAGCTTCTTGCTAATGATAAGGTTATCGGTGTTAAGAATTCTTCTATGCCAACTATGGATATTGAAAGATTTAAAAGAGTGGGCGGAAAAGATGTAGTGGTCTTTAATGGACCGGATGAACAGTATGTAGCGGGAAGAATCATGGGAGCCGATGCAGGCATTGGTGGTACTTATGCGGTGATGCCGGAGTTGTTCTTGCAGGCTAATAAATTTGTACTCGCTGGGAAGTTTGAAGAAGCAGGACAACTTCAAAGTGATATTAACGATATCATCATCGCGCTTTGTTCCCTCAAGGGTTCTATGTATGCGGAAATTAAAGAGGTTCTGAGATTGAGAGGTGTAAACATTGGTAGTGTAAGAGCACCGCTTGAAGGGGTAGCCGCTGAAGATGCGGGTCCAATCGCAGATATTATGAAATTGATTGATCAAGCAATCGAAAAATATTGTGGTTAATGAAATGAAGAGAACGATCGTATGCTTTGGTGATTCCAATACTTGGGGCTACGACGCAGAGACGGACCAAAGGTTTAATGATGAAATACGTTGGACCGGACTTCTTCAATCAGAATTGTACAACACTTATCGTGTCATAGAAGAAGGGCTTCCCGGTAGAACCAGTGTTAGTGAGGATCCGTTATTTGAAGGGTTAGCCGGAATATCTTATCTCTATCCATGCCTCATGTCACATGCACCACTTCATTTGGTAGTAATCATGCTTGGGACGAATGATACGAAAGAAAGATTTGCATTAACTTCGTATAACATCGCACAAGGTATTGTGAGACTCGCTCATAAAGCTAGAGGGAGCGGGGCAGGACCAGCGGGAAAAGCACCGGAAGTACTTGTGATCGCACCGCCCCCCATTGGGGCAGCGTATATTCATACTCCCATTGGTAAGCCAATGGGGAGTAATTGTAGCGAGAAATCCATAGAGATCTCTCAGCATCTCGGGAATTTTTTTAGAGGGACAGACATCCACTTTATGGATGCCAGCGAAGATGTATCGATGAATGAAATAGACTACATGCATCTTGATCGAGAAGGGCATCGGAACATGGCTGATTTAGTGAAATATCATGTCAAACGGATATTAGAATAGGGGAGGATTTAAAATGAAGAAGAAACGTGTACTCTCAACAATGGTTGCATTAATGGTAATTATTTCATTGATTTCAGGATGCTCTGGTAACAATGCAGCAAGTTCTAATACATCCGATAATACTGCTAAATCTGGCAAGGAAAAAGTCGCGATTAAAGTATGGCTGACCCCTCAGTGGAAAGGTGTTGTGGATGCAACGGAACAAGGAGCTGACTATGATAGCTTCCTTAAGGCTGCAGCTGAGAAATTCAAGGCACAATATGATAAATATGATGCTGACATTCAGGTTGAAGTTATTGCCGGAGATCAACGCGACCAACTCCTCAACGTTAACTTGAGCGGAGGAACTCCACCAAATGTCTTCTTTGAAAGCGTATTCCCGATGGGCGATTATGTTCATCGTGGAGCTTTGGAGCCTTTGACTGACATCATCGATGAGGGCGCAAAAAGTGATATCGCACAAAATTACTGGGATGCAGTAACGTTCGGAAAAGATGTGTACTTCTACCCATTCCAACACAATCCGGGCACTTTGGTCTACAACGCAGACATGTTTAAAGCGGCTGGTTTAGACAAGTTCGTAGGTGGAGAGTCCGAAATTAAGACTTGGAACTTGGATGAGTATCAACAAATCTTGGACGGTCTGAAAAATAATCTTCCGAAAGACAAATATTCTAATGCCTATCCAATGGCACTGTACGCTGTGAATAACCAAGGAGATACATGGAACCTTGCATACTTAAGAATGTTCGGCAACAAGTTCTTCGATGATCAAGGGAACATTGTTCTGAATGATGCGAATGGAGTTAAAGCTGCAACATGGCTGAAAAAATTATATGACGGCGGATATACAAATCCAGGCGCTGAATCTGTATCCTCCAATGATGCCAATGCCATGTTCCAGAATCAGCAGCTGGCGATCAGTTTCACCAATCCAATCTTGTTCAATGGAACAAAAGCAAATATGGAATCCGGCACGTCTGCTAAGTTTGATATGCGTCTTGCTAATATTCCGTCCGAAAGCGGAGATCCTCTATCCTTTACTTATGTAGTTGGTGCTAGTGTATTTAAGTCCAAAGATGCGAAGAAGACTGAAGTGGCTAAAGATTTCGTGAAGTTCTTTTCAAGTGATCCTGAACTAGTTAAATCCTCTAAGAATGGTATTCCTGTGAGAAGCTCGGTGGCTGAAGAACTTAAGTCGGAGAATCCTCTCTTTGCTGCTTATGATGCCAACTCAAAATATTTGTTTAACTTCACGGGCAACGTTCCAGGATATAGCCAATTAAGAGAAGTTTTGTACCCTGATCTACAGGCGCTTTACATGGGAGCAAAGACACCAGAACAGTTTGTGCAAGATTATCAGACCAATGGTAATAAAGTGATTGATACGAATAAAGCTAGCTCTGTCATTTTCCAATAATCTAAGAACAGGTAAACAATAAACGATTCACAGCCTTTAGAGTCTGAAGAGGCTCCAAGGGCTGTTAATTAGAAAGGTAAACGATATGAAACTACGTAGTAATTACCTAAAAGAGAATATTACAGGTTATCTGTTTATTTTACCTCAGATGATCGTATTCTTAGCCTTTCTTGTCTATCCGATCTTAGAAGGGATGCGCCTGAGCTTATACCAAATTAATTATGATAGTGAGAAGTTTGTGGGTTTGGCTAATTACACCACATTGTTTAATGATCCGGTATTCTTCAAGGCGATCTTCAATACGATTATATTCGTAGTCTTTATCGTCCTGCTTACAGTGGGCTTTGCCTTATTTGTAGCCTCGGCTGTATTTGATAAGAACGCTAAGTACGTTTCCTTTATAAGAGGGAGCTATTATATCCCGGTCATGGTATCCATGGTTGTTATGAGTATGGTATGGAGCTTCCTGCTGAATCCTGCTAACGGACTTATTTCTTTTATATATAAAGATATGGGACTTGGGACGATTAATCTTCTAGGAAATCCAAAGACAGTTTTGCCAGTGGTGATCTTTGTGACCTTCGCGACTAACGTGGGCCAAGCCATTATTCTGTATATTGCTTCGATGATTGGTGTATCTAAAGAGCTTTTTGAAGCAGCAGAAATCGACGGTGCAAGCAGATGGCAAGTGATTACGAAGATCCTCATTCCTTCTGTAGGACCAACAACGACCTATATTACGATTATCAATATTATTGCTGTTCTAAAAATATTTGTAGTCATCCAGTTATTAACCGGCGGTGGTCCGAACAATTCATCGGTAACCTTGATGTACTACCTCTATAATAATGCCTTTAAGTACAACCAACTCGGCGTAGCTTCTGCGGTAGGCGTTATCATGTTCGTGATTACATTGTTATTATCTGTGCCTCAGCTACGAAGCATGATTAAGGTGAAGTGAGGGGGAATACAACATGTCGAAAATAAGAAATAAGAAGAAGAGAGAGAAGTTTGATGTGATATCGAATGTGATCATTGTCCTCTTCGCGCTCCTTAATCTTTTTCCATTATATTGGTTATTCACAAGTTCTCTCAAGAACAGTTCAGATGTTGTGAAGATGCCTCCAGACTGGTGGCCTAAATCGATTACTTTCTCCAACTATGTGGATGTGTTTCAGAACCAACCGGCTTTGAGATGGACGTTTAATAGTATTTATGTTTCAGGCGTATCTACGATTATCGTTATTATTGTAGGCGCTATGGCTGCCTATGCGTTCTCAAAGATCAATTTTAAAGGTAAAGATATCATCTTCATTATTTTTATATCTAGCTTGATGATTCCTAAAGAAATTATGATCGTGCCTTTATTCCGGATTACACAGCAATTTGGAATGGTGAATTCGTATAACGGTATGATTTGGCCGAACGTTGCGGGTGCATTTGGAGTGTTCTTATTAAAAGGATTCTTCGATTTAACCCCTAATGCTTTAAGAGAAGCCGGGAGAATAGATGGTGCAAATGAATGGAGGATCTTCACTCGCATCATGGTGCCTATTATTAAACCTGGTATCGGAGCCTTATTTATTCTGAATTTTGTGCAAGTCTGGAATGATTATTTGTGGCAGCTGGTTATAGGCCAAGAGAACAAAATGAAAACATTAATGGTTGGTACTGCAACCTTAATGCAGGATCTGAATCCTAATTTCGCATATAAAATGGCCGGAGCCACCATTGCTGCAATTCCGATGTTGCTAGTGTTCATGTTATTTCAGCGGTTCTTCACCAATGGAATTACAGCAGGAGCAGTGAAAGAATAAATAAAAATGTGGAGTGGGTTACTGATGAATACTGAAAATAATGTACTTAAAAAGATAAAACATAAACTAGTCGTCTCCAGTCAAGCCTTACCCGAAGAACCGCTGCATAGTCCGTTTATAATGGGAAGAATGGCTTATGCAGCATACTTGGGCGGTGCTTCAGGCATTCGGGCAAATAGTGTAGCAGATATTCAAGAAATTAAGAAAACAGTGGATCTACCTATCATTGGGATCATCAAAAGGGTATATGAAGGTTCTGAAGTGTTTATTACACCAACCCTGAAGGAAGTAGATGAGCTTTACCGCGAAGGGGTAGATATCATTGCTATGGACGCGACAGACCGGACTCGGCCGGATGGATCAACCATCTCAGAACTATTTCCTCACATAAGAGAGACCTATAAAGATCAACTGTTTATGGCAGATTGCTCTACATTTGAAGAAGCTGCTAAAGCTGTTGAGCTGGGATTTGATCTTATAGGAACCACCTTAAGTGGATACACAGAGTATACGAAAGATCGTTCACTCCCGGATTTTGAGCTAGTCAAACAAATCGTGACCAACTTCTCTGTGCCTGTGATAGCTGAAGGCGGTGTTTCCACTCCTGAAGAACTGAAGACAATGTTCGATCTGGGTGTTTATTCAGCAGTAGTCGGCTCAGCGATTACAAGACCAATGGAGATTACCAAAAGGTTTGTAGACGCTATTCAGTAGATTGCCGGAGAGGGTAGATAAGGATGAGAATTCTCGCTGTAGATATTGGCGGTACCAATACCAAGATGTGTATATGTGATCAACTTGGGAATGTTCATAACTTTAAGGAGTATGCAACAGAGAGCCTCTTGGGAGGGCCGCATGTAATCTCAAGATTACTTGATAAAATTGCAGAAAATGATGATTTTGATGCCATTGCTATAAGTACGGCCGGTCAAGTCAATGCTGAAGAAGGAATTATAGTCTATGCTAACGAAAATATACCTAGATATACAGGGATGAAGATTAAGGAAATTGTAACTAATCATTTTCATAAACCTGTTATGGTAGAGAACGATGTGAATTCAGCAGCATTAGGCGAGGCTCATTATGGTGCTGCCCACAACTTTAACAATTTCTTATGTTTGACGTTTGGCACGGGCATTGGGGGTGCCATAGTAATGAACCGCCAAATCTATAAAGGAGCAGATGGAGTGGCGGCCGAATTTGGTCATATCCTGACACATCCATTGTCAGATGCGGTGGAGGGACTGCCTTTTTATGAGAAGTATGCTTCAACCACTGCCTTGGTAAAGGCGGCTCAGCAGGCAGATCCTGAATGTATAGACGGAAAAGTCCTTTTTGATAAAATCAACAAAGGGGACGAAGCTCTAAAACAGATTTTGGATTCATGGGTAACTGAGGTGTCCGTGGGCTTAGCTTCAATTATTCATATTTTCAATCCATCCGCTATAATTATTGGAGGCGGCGTTATGGAGCAAGAAGATTTAGTTCAAAGGGTTGAGGAACGGACGAAATCTTTAATTATGGAGAGTTTCGCGGGTGTAAGAATTGTTAAGGCCTCACTTGGGAATAAGGCAGGCTTGCTAGGCGCTTCCTCTTTATTCGCACATTAAATCATTATAAAGGAGGGGCTTATTTGCGAACAATCAGTATTTTTTCTTCGATTCATTCCAAGTACAATAATTTGACGAATACGGAGAAGAAGGTAGCGGACTACGTCCTGGAGAACACGAGAAGTGTTGTCTATATGTCGATTACTGATCTTGCAGACGCGTGCGATGTAGGTGAATCAAGTATTTTTCGATTTTGCAAATCTTTAAGTTATAAAGGGTATCAAGAGTTCAAGATTGCACTTGCTCATAGTATCACTGTGGAGAATGAGATCCCGCAGCTTACGGATCAAATTCTAATGGATGACACTACGGAAGCCGTGGCTTCTAAAGTGCTGACCACAAATGTAAGTGCACTGAACGAGACCTATAATTTAATTGATATACAGAAGATCAATGAAGCTATTGATTATATGATAAATGCGGAACGAGTATCTTTTTTCGGTGTAGGCTCTTCATTAATCACGGCGATGGAAGCTAAAATTAAATTTATGCGCATCACAAACAAAACGGAGTGTTTGATGGATTCACATCTGCAGATGATGTCTGCGGCGCTAATGTCTAACCGAGATGTAGCTGTAATCATTTCTTACTCCGGTTCAACTAAAGATAGTATCGAGGTTGCAAGAAAAGCAAAGGAACGAGGCGCTAAGGTGGTATCCATTACGAGATTTGAGAAGTCACCTTTAACGTCGTATTCGGATCTAACCTTACTTTGTGGTGCTAATGAGGGTCCTCTGCAGGGCGGTTCATTATCTGCAAAGATCTCACAGCTCTATCTGCTGGATATTCTATATGTAGAATATTTCAAAAGAACAAGTGAGCAGTCCATTATCAATAAAGAAACAACAGCTGCGGCAGTTAGTGAGAAGCTACTGTAAGTGCGAGTTCAAAAAGTATGGTTTTCAGCACCGAGAAGATTGGATGAAG
>NZ_NFVA01000134.1 GCF_002264395.1 Paenibacillus sp. VTT E-133291 | reverse complement strand
ATCGGCTCCCGTTGCACCAGTCGCTCCATCAGCCCCCGTCGCACCAGTCGCTCCGTCTGCTCCCGTCGCTCCAGTCACTCCTGTATCACCTGTAGCCCCAGTTGCCCCTACGGTTGCTCCGAGTAATTCTGAATGAACAAGTCGGTGAGCAGTAACGATTTGCCCTGAGCTATTTTTCCCCCATACTGAAACTTGAATAGGATCATCTACCAGGCTTAAAGTCGTAAATATAAATTCAAATGCATCAAAATCAGCATAATAATCATTGGTTATGACTTGCTCAGGCATTACGTTAATAAGCTGACTAACATACAAAGTTCTTGTCCCATCCATATAATATCCTTGGACGAGAACCGTAGAAGAAGTAACATCGCTTCGGTTATCGATTTTGATCGTAACATGTTGAGTAGGTCGTATCCCACCCACCATGGTATTATCTATCGGCCCGGTAGATAAATAGCTCAATTCTCAACACTCCTTTAGATTATTTCTGCGTGCTTCTCCCATGCTACTACACGATGAGGATCTACCAATTGTCCTGAAGCCTGTTTTCCCCAGACCGAGATCCCTACCTGTGCTTCAACTTCTTCTAGTGTTGCAAACACGAATTCAAATGCATCTAAATCCGCAAAATAGTTCCTAGTTAGTACTTGGTTAGGTGTGAGATTTACCGTTTCATTCACATACATTGTTCTTGATCCATTTAGAAAAAAGCCTTGAATGACGAGATTATAAGGATTAAGAGAATCCCGATTAACAACTTTTACTGTTACGATTTGTGTTTGTCTGATCCCCAGAATTGGACTATTATCTATAGGTCCGGTTGAAAATAATGCCATCTTTATTCACTCCTCTCTTTCACTCAATTTGAAAAAATACAAACTATAAAACTAGTAATATGATCCATAATTAATAGCTCTATATAGTAATATTCTGTATTTAAAGTTAATGCGTGGACATTTATGCAAAGGAATTTCCACTCAATAATGAGAGCCCCTTCTGTTTTGTGAGTTTGTAATTACTTATCGGACAATCTAAAACTCAAGCGTTTCCAGATTGATACCGAGTTTCGCCCTATTGCTTTTTTCAAAATATTCGTTATACTGATTAAAATTATTCAAGCATCGATGAGCGGGAGAGTAGTTAAGGTGTTCTAGTCCTCAGCGAGCCGGGTAAGTGTAAGCCGGTACAGATCACTTAATGAAGCGCACCCGTGAGATGGACTTCTGAACCCAAGTAGGAAGTCCCGGCTGAAGACCGTTATCCTGTAAGGTGGCTAAACGTCTGTTTAGCAACGAGAGTGGTACCGCGAGCGCTAAAGCCCTCGTCTCTTTTGAGACGAGGGCTTTTTTGTATTTTCAAAGGAGGGTATAAAATGTTAAGTCAAATCATCAAAAACAGCATTGAACAAAGTGTAAAAAAAGTATTCCACACCTTAGAAATTCCTTACCCAAACGATGTTCCTATTCTGATCGAGCAGCCCGCTAATCTAGAGCATGGTGATTATTCCTGCAATATTGCTATGCAGCTAGCCAAAATCCTGCGCAAACCACCTCTCGTCATAGCAGAGTTAGTAAAAGCAGAGCTTAAATTACAAGAGAGCTACACAGGCTTTTTACAAAAGGTCGAAGTAGCTGCTCCTGGATTTATTAATTTGTACATGGATTGGCGGATATGGGCTAAACATTCCTTTGAACTGCCCAACAGCACAGGGGAAAAGGTCATCATCGAGCACACCTCAATCAATCCAAACAAAGCTGCTCATGTGGGTCACCTGAGAAATGCGTGCATCGGCGATGCGCTGGTCAGACTAATGAAAAGAACCGGTCATAACGTAGAGGTCCATAACTACGTCGATGATCTGGGCAACCAGTTAGCGGATACAGTCGTTGGTTTATTGAATGTACCGTTGGAAGGAGATCATCAGCGTTTTGGTGATTATTGCTGGGATCTTTATGCCAAAGTGAATAAAGAATATGCACAGAATCCAGAGATGACACATAAGCGCACAGAAATGCTGCATGCCCTGGAACAGGGTAACGGCAATGAGGCGTGGCTGGGTAACCTTGTCGCTGAACGTATGGTGAGAGAACATGTAGAGGAAATGAAGCGTTTCGGTATTCACTATGACCTGCTGGTATGGGAAAGTAATATTTTAAAAGAAGGATTCTGGGCAGCCGCATCTGAGCAATTGAAGCAAACCATGGTTTTTGTACAGGAGACTGAAGGTAAGCTGGCAGGCTGCTGGGTGTTAAAGCAAGGGACAGCGATTAGCAATGGAGCGGATTCGGAGGATCATCATATGGATAAGGTACTTGTACGTTCGAATGGTATTCTGACTTACACTGCCAAAGACATTGCCTATCACCTCTGGAAATTTGGTCTATTAACCAAGGATTTCACCTACAGTGAATTCTCGTCCGGCTTATGGACTACAGGATTAACTGGAACCCAGGAGCCCTATGGACAGGCGGATCGTGTTATTAACGTG
The DNA here is from genome assembly GCF_002264395.1 of Paenibacillus sp. VTT E-133291. Taxonomy (GTDB): domain Bacteria; phylum Bacillota; class Bacilli; order Paenibacillales; family Paenibacillaceae; genus Paenibacillus_AQ; species Paenibacillus_AQ nitricinens. The sequence continues at coordinate 10,174 of NZ_NFVA01000134.1, read as the reverse complement.
ATCGATTATAGACAGGAATATCCGCAGCAAATGGTTAAGCAGGCTTTGGGCGCATTAGGTTATAACGATCAAGCCGCGAAACTCCATCATGTGAGTTATGGTGTGGTGTCCCTTAGTCCGGCTTCCGCAGCCGAGCTGGGAATAAATATTTCGGAAGGAAAATCTTCTTATGCCATGTCAGGGCGCCAAGGAATTGGTGTTAAGGTGATCGATTTAGTGAAGCTTATGGAACAGAATATCGAACATTCACGCTCCGATAAAGAGGGGCTTCCCAGCCATATCATTGCAGCTGCTGCCATTCGCTATTATCTGCTGCGGTTTAATCTGGGAACAGAAATTGTGTTTGACTTCAAACAGGCTACCGAAATATCCGGCAACACAGGAGTTTATCTGATGTACACCTATGCCCGTGCTAGTAGTGTTTTGGGCAAATCCACCCTCCCAATCCACACAGATGCCTCACAGATTCAATTCCCACTCGAAATGGAAAAAGCAGAGCTTGCTCTGCTGAGACAGCTTAGCCTCTGGGAGGAGACCTTGTATTCTGCAAGCGTAGAATTGACGCCAAATATACTCTGCACTTACGCACATACTTTAGCCACTCTCTTCAATAATTTTTATTCTACTTGTCCGATTTTAAAAGGGGAGGCGGCGACCATTGCCTTTCGCCTCTGGCTTACTTCGAGATTTAAGGACACTTTAGGTGATGTGCTAGAAGTACTTGGATTACCAACACCGAGCCGTATGTAGTATTTCAAAAAAAAGGGCAATCTCTACACTTATCGTAGAGATTGCCCTTTAATGATTAGCTTACTTATAAATTTCAATCACATTTCCGGCTTCTACGCAGAGACGATCAAAGTCCTCACGCTTAATCCGAACACCGCCACTACGGTAGCGATTAAGTGTACCTTCAGCCTGCACTTCTGTACCATTGATAGTAATCCGACTGTTCTCCCCACCCGTAAGGTGGTAGATAAAGTCTACCTTAGTACCTGCATATTCAAAGCTAAAGCGCATGCCGTCCAGCGACTCCGGCAGGATGGGGTCAACAATTAAATCTCCGCCTTCGGTACGAATCCCTAGTGCATTCGAGATTAACTGATTCATGTAGATCCCAGGACCGCTGGAATAGATTCTCCAGCCGCCTTTGACCGCCACGTCACCATTACGCAGCTTATCGAAATTCTCCTGTGCCTCATAACGAGTGTTAAATTTACCATCCGAGCTACTGAAATAGGAGTTAGCTTGACGTAGTTCAGCGTTTGGCACCACATCGCGAATTCCGATCGGATTGATCGCTGCTAGGCCATTCCAGACCTGATCGGTTTTCCCTAGCTTAGCCATAGCTTCTACATAACGGATGTGCGCATGTACATATTGAAGTCCAATTTCCCGACCAAAGTTAGAAGCTTGCTCTGCACGTTTGAAATGACTGCTTACACCGCCAACATATTGTGCTGGACGGTTCATTAAACGTACACCGTCAGGACAGAATAGTTTATCTTGGATCACTTCATAATGAGCTTCGGCTTGTTCCGGAGTTAATAGCTCACTGATCATACTGCGCGTCATTGGCAGCAGACGATACTGGATTCCTGTTTCCTTATCACTCGGGTGTACCAAAAGCTTCACTTGCTCTGGATCTTCCATATACAGGAATCCAGGAATCACCTCAGATTGGAGCATATGTGTATTGAAATCCTCATGGATACCATCCACCATTGCCTTCAGCTCGTCTGCTTCCGCTGGATCAACGGAACGAAGAACTTCCGAGAACTGATTAAGAGTCTGATAGGTAAGCGCCACTGTCCAGCTACTAACCATGTATTGCTTCAACTGTGGATTCGCAGGCTGGAGTGTATCATCCCAATCTCCATCACCGTAAGAAGACAAATACGTATCATGCAGGAAGTGGTTCTTAATATACGCCACTTCCTTCCGCGCATGATCCAGCAGTGTCGCTTCTTTCTCTGTAAAGTCAAAACTATGCTTACGAGTATACGGCACTGTTTCTTGCAAAATGCTGTAATCTTTAGTTACTGCCAAATAGTCCCCAAGCACTTTTAGCGGCCACACAATAATATCCCCGTGGCTTTCCTCTTGTTGAATCTTCGTATATTTATCAAACATGAACCACTGTGGCCAGTTACCGTCATCTTCATATTGATGAGCATACAGCGTCAGCAATATTTCACGAACCTGTTCGTATTTTTGCGTAGCCATAAAATATTCCACAGGTCCCTGACACACATCACGAGTTCCCCAGGCAGCGCCGCCATATTGCTCCAGCCCGTGAGGGACAGAATAATGGACGAGCATATTATGTGTATACCACCAAGCCAGAGCATTCACTTTAAACAGCTCACCTTCTGACCCATCACCTAGCGTCAAGCGGAAGCCATTCATAACCCCGCTATAGAACTCGCGGTATGTGGAAATTTCCTCTTCAACTGTACGGCTGCTCGAATGAATCTCCTTACTATCCAGAAGGCCTTGAATATTCAAAGTCCACTCACTGCTCGCCGACAACTCCAGAACAGCTAACGGTGCATCTGTGTGTGGAGCATTGGTAACGAATCTGCCTTCATCTTGAAGCGTAAACTCCGCTCCCTGTACCTGGAATTTATACTGCAAGTCAGGATACTCTCCAGCACTTAGTGCGCTTCTGTCCGCCGAGAAGGTCACAGTTCCCTCTTCTTGCTTGCATTGATATGGAAGCTCGTATTCATTAACGTTCATAGTGATTTGATTAGTGACTAAATAGCGATAAGCTTTTCCGCTTTCCGTACGCACATTCAGGAATATTTCCGGAGAATCTGCCGTAGTGTAGTTCGTAATAATAAAGCATTCGCCTTCTGTTCTGTAATACCAACGGGCATAGTTGAAACCAACCTCGAACAGGGATGGCATGGTCAGTAGACGGTATTCGCCATTCCACTGTACATAAATTCGTTGTCCCGAAGCTTTTGGAATATTAAGCGCATTTCTAGGATTGGACATTAGCTTGTTGAAATTGGTATTGCCAATGACTACTTGGGAGTTGAAAATCCCATACATATATGAAGTTGTCGTGATAATCTTATCGTTAAGTCGAGCGTTATCCCCACTCATCAGAATATGACCATGTGGGCGTTCTACGCGTAATTCCTTCTCTTTTAGGACTACATGCTCATAATTTTCAGTGAAGAAAGACAGTAGAACGTCTCCTTCTTTCTCCTCTTGATAACGAACTGGAAACAGACCTTCGATCTCATTCTCTGATAGAGAATCTGCCACCAGCGGAGCACCAAGCTCCTCCGTGAGGAAAGAACGTTCGAGCGGTGCTTCAGCTTCTAAAGGTAAATCTTTTACAGCATCCCAAGCCGCAGCGATATCATTCGTAAATTCTAGGGTAGTGATCGCTTGTGGATGATCTTGTTTGAACAATCCGTAGAATACAAACCTTGCTTCCCCACTCAATTTCACCCGCTCCGATTGCAATGCAGTATAAGCGAATTCATATTGATAGATTTCATTACTTAATTGCTCACGGCTCAAGCTTTCCGGTTGATTAGTCTCTTTATAAGACAATCCAAAGAATTGAAAACCATCTGTCGAGAAGCTTGCTGACTTAGTGATTGCACCCTGTTGTAGATATGGAAATTTGCCACCTTGCGGTTGATTCTGTCTGGAGCATACTACATATCCCTTTGACTGATCCTCGAATACGGCATGATCAATATACTGTGACAGGTAGGCTTCATTACTGCGAACAGCACCGATATCGGCAATACCCACATCTTGTCCGTACACGAGATCCACATCTGCCTCATGTCCCGAAAGCTTCACATCCCAGAACCATGCGCCTTGAGCCGTAGGAGTAAAAATAACCTGATATTCAATATTTTCCGCAGTACCTTCCCAAACCAAGCGGTTCCCGGCCTTACGTACAGTGCTTGAAGAATGAATGCCCAGCAAAGGAACAGCTTGAATGCTTCCATTACTATGAATACGTAAATATAGATTGGATAAGGAGCCATCCACAATATTAGGCAATAATTGATTGATCATTGTCCGTTCATGAAGAACTTGGAACAAGTCCCCACTGTTTGTAAAAGTGAATGATAAGTCTCCAGCGTTTAAATGGATGTTAGAATTCATATTAGTAGTCATATTTTTGCACTCCTCGATTACGACAGCGTGTGTCGTATATATTCTACTTAAGCTAATGTTAAGCGAAAATCGCGTTCTTTAACCTCTTGGCTATTTGGACCCACAAACAATTTGAATTTGCCCGGATCACTGCTAAAGCTTAAATCGCTATGATAATAACGAAGCTGTTCTTCCGTAAGCGTAAAGCTTACTTCCTTGCTTTCTCCCGGGGAGAGGCTGAACTTGGCAAAGTCCTTCAGTTCCTTCATCGGTCTGACAACTTCTCCTGAAATGTCTCGGATATAGAGCTGTACTACCTCTTCACCTTTTACATTGCCCGTATTAGTCACCGTAACAGTCACCTTAATAGGCTGATCCTTCGTCATGATTTCACCGGAAAGGAGCGGCTCACTGTAGCTAAATGTCGTATAACTTAGACCGAAGCCAAATGGCAGAAACGGCTCATTAGGAATGTCCAGATATTGTGAGACATAACGTTTGTCCGCACCCGGTCCAAGAGGGCGTCCAGTGTTGAAATGATTATAATAGACCGGAATTTGCCCAACAGATACAGGGAAAGACATCGTTAATCTTCCTGACGGATTCTCGTCACCATACAGTAGGCTGGTAATCGCCGCACCGCCCTCGCTTCCTGGGAACCAGGCTTCCAGAATAGCATCCGCGTTCTCGATCACGCCACTAAGATCCAGTGGGCGTCCGTTAAATAACACCACCACAATAGGCTTGCCCAGCGTCTTCATACGCTGCAAAAGCTCACACTGCGCTTCCGGCAAACGGATATCTGAACGACTTCCAGCTTCTCCGCTCATGTCCGAATGTTCTCCAAGTGCCAGCACAATCACATCGGCTTCCAATGCTGCCGATTTCGCCTCCAGCCATTGCTCTTCTGTAAAGCTCTCAATCCCGGAGCCTTCGGCAACGGTAATTCTACCCGCAACAGCACGAGCTTCCATTGCTGGGGCAAGACGGCTAGCTTCTTCCGTTGAACCCAACCAGGACCACGGTCCAAGAATATCTCCGTTATTGGCAAAAGGTCCGATTAGTGCAATGCGTTGCTCTGCCGCAAGCGGTAAAACCTGATCATTCTTAAGGAGTACACAGGATTTAACTGCTAGTTCACGCGCTGCTGTCCGGTGATCTTCACAGAAAATCACTTCACGCTCTTTCTCTACATCTGCCCCGCGTAAAGGATTCTCAAACAAGCCCAATCTTTGCTTCAATTTCAAAATACGAAGTACGGCTTCATCGATGATGCTTTCGTCCACTTGCCCATCAGCTACAAGAGCTGGTAATTGGTGCACATAACACTCCGTCATCATCTCGATATCCACGCTAGCTTTGATAGCTTTAAGTGCTGCTTCAGCTTCATCCTCGGCGACACCATGCGGGATCAGTTCCTTCACCGCGCCCCAATCCGAGATTAACACGCCGTCAAAGCCCCATTCCTCACGCAGCAGCTGACGAAGCAGCTTAACGTTTCCGCTTATCGGAATTCCGTCAATCGTGTTGAACGAAGTCATCACCATTTCTGCGCCCTCATCCAGAGCAGCGCGATAGGCTGGCAGATAATATTCCCTTAGCTGACGTTCTGACAAATCGACCGTATTATAATCCCGTCCGCCTTCGGATAGACCATAGGCTGCAAAGTGCTTAACACAAGCTGCCAGACGACTTTCATCGCCCGTCAAGTCACTTCCCTGAAATCCGCGTACAAACGCACGAGCAAACCTACCATTTAAATAAGAATCTTCGCCGGTAGACTCCATCACTCTACCCCAGCGCGGATCCCGAACAAGGTCCGCCATGGGTGCAAAAGTGACGTGTACACCGGAGACCGCCGCTTCTTTAGCCGCAATCTCGGCGCTCAGCTCTGCTCGTTCCATATCCCAAGAGCAGCCAATCGCTAGTGGCACCGGAAAAATCGTCTTGAAGCCATGCACGATATCCGCCATCATCAGTAATGGAATACCTAATCTATTTTTACGTAAATGAGCTTCCTGGACGGCAATGACTTGCTCTGCGCCCGAAAGTCCAAGTACTGAACCACTATTCTCAATCATGTGATCCGTAATCCCCATGGATGCCATAGGGCCAGTGATTTTCCCTCCTTCTTCTGCCCCTTCATAGAAATTAGCAGCAAGCTGCTGTAATTGTGCGATCTTCTCTTCAAGCGTCATCTGATTCAACAGGGACGTCAGTTGCTGGTCTTTCATCTCAAATCCTCCATAATATCTCTCTAAAATTACTCTTTACTCTTAGTTGTACAAGAAATCAAAAGCCGTCTTCAGATGCTGCTCCCAGAATCTCCATTCATGCGTTCCTGAGGTCTCAACATATCGAAATGTATAGGGGCTCGCCTGCATATAAGAAGCAAATTCCCTGTTCATCTCCACAAATGGATCTTCTGAACCACAGCAGGTCAGCATCGAAGGCAGCTCACGTTCCTCGTCGATTAATTTAGCCGCTAAAGCATACAGATCTTGATCCGGCTTGATTTGTAAGCGTTTTCCGAAAGTGCCTGCCATCTCCCTCGCCATATCCGAAGACATTTGCGGGTCTCTCAATCTTTTCTGAATATCTGTAACGCCTGATAAAGAAACGACTTTGCTATAACGCTCAGGATAGGTAAGCGCACATTTTAATGCCCCATATCCACCCATCGATAGTCCGGCAACATACGTCTTCTGCGGATCATCATCCAGTCTCAACATTCGGCCACAAAGCTCAGGCAGCTCTTGCGTAACATAGTGGAAGTAATCCAGTCCGTACTCCATATCTGTATAATAACTTCTTCCTACCTGAGGCATTATGACTGTACAGCCATACTTGTTAGCATACTGCTCAATAGTGGTCATCCTGTACCATGTGCTAGCATTATCGCCAGCACCGTGTAACAGATAAAGCGTCCCACCGGAGGTGTTGCCCGAATCAACGGGGGAGATTATGCTAATGGACGTTGTCATTCTTAAGGTAGGAGAACCGGTCTCCACTGTTAGAAGTGCCATATGTCATCTCCTTACGGAACCTTTTTTTAAAAATATAAGAAAGTATATGCTTACGCAATAAATTATCCTTCTATTTCTCGCTCAAACGCTTACCGTCCTTACAAGGACGCCGAAGGTATTTATGCTTGTTTATTAATCTTCTTGCAAGATCCCCGCTTAACCAAAACAGACTCGAATACCACATGCTTGTTCTCCGATTGTCCCGAAATCAGGTCAAACAGAATTTCAACACTGGCTTTCGCCATATCCACCCCAGGTTGGCTAATCGTATCCAGCGATGGGTGATAGTATTCTGCCATCTCTATACCGTCAAATCCGATGATCGAAATATCATTTGGAATTGATAGACCCAAGGACAATAAAGCTTTGGCAGCTCCGATAGCAATGGTATCTGATGCGGCAAAGACAGCAGTGATATCTTTCTTCTTATTGAGCAGTCTTTTCGTAGCTGTAAAGCCAGAACTTGGACTGTATTCACAATCCTCTACCAAGGCAGCATCATACTCAATCCCATGATCCTCAAGCGCCTTGATATAACCCATAAGACGACGGTTTCCGGTAGTATGCTGAACCAAAGGAAATCTGGCCAAAAAACAAATGTTCCGGTGTCCGAGTGAAATTAGATAGCTCACAGCTTTATAGGACTCTTGCATATCATCAATGATCACACTTGAGAATACGGCAGGATCAACATCCTTCGTAGTCGTGATGGTAGTCAAAACGAATGGGATCGGCAATTGTTTGAATTTTTCTTCAGAATGGTCATATGTACCACCCATAAAGATTACCCCGTATAAATTCTTTTCCTTCACAAGCTGAAGAGCAGCATTGATCTCATCCACTCCATCTTCAACATGCTGGATCAGAAGCGGACAGCCGCGCAGATTTACTTGACGCTCTACTTCTTTGATCATGTCTGCAAAAAACGGGTTTGCAATTCCCTTAACCATAAGCGCTATCGTATTGGAACGCGTTTTCTTCAGATTGCTCGCATTTCCATTCGGAATGTAATTATGTTCTCTTACAACAGCCATTACTTTAGCTCTGGTTGCATCACTTACAACACCGGAGTTATTAATTACCCTGGAGACCGTGGCGATACCAACGCCTGATAGTCTTGCAATATCCTTGATATTCATAATTCCCCCTGTTTCACCCCTATAATGAGCTCCCCTGCACCTGATGAAATCAGCTTGGTGGAAACGCATGAAATGATGGGAAACGTTTCCCATGACATCATTTTGACTGTTTTCGTATCTAAATCGCTTATTACGTTCATTATGGACAGATATTTTTTAGAAGTCAACCTATGATTTTCGAATAAAAATGAATCACATCTCGAATTCATTTTAAATTCTAAGTAGTTTAGTGTTAAACAATAGTCTTCCTGCTTACATTGACTTTAAAATAAGAATAGAATACCATCAATTTAGCTATTAAATATCCGGTCATAGGAAACGTTTCCACTCTATTTTCAATCATTTTGATCGACAATCTACCTCATCAAACTTGGAATCATAGAGAAAGAGGGCTGCATTTTATGTTAAACATGACTCGCTTTGAAGCTCAAATCCGCGAACGTGGATTAAATGTATTCAATGTACGTGTGCTTCAAAACGGATCTCTAGTGGGGAAAGTGGATCTCGCAGAGGATATCCGGCGCTTGCAGCATTCGGTCAGCAAATCTTTTACATGCATGGCGGTGGGTCTAGCCATCGAAGAAGGAAAGCTATCACTAAATACAACACTTAAAGATGTGTTTCCGGAATATGCATTCACTCATAAAGAGGCCTGTTCTTCCATGCAACCTGGGGAGTTGACCTTGTTCGATTTACTACGTATGAGTACAGGGCATGATTCCCCACCGTTTTGGGTTGAAGAAAGATTGGCCTTGAAGGATGTAAATTGGATACAACATTATCTATCGCTGCCTTTAGACAGACCTCCTGGGGAACAGTTTACCTACAGTAGCGGGGATACCATTATGATCTCTGCCATGGTTCAGGCCCGTGTCGGACAAACCGTAAAGGATTACCTCGTTCCCCGTCTCTTTGCCCCACTAGGCATAGAAAATATTGATTGGGAAATAACTCCTCAAGGGATCACCCTCGGTTGTGCCGGACTTCAGATCAATACCGAAGAACTAAGCCAATTTGGACAGCTTCTTTTGCAAAAAGGAATGTGGAAGGGACAGCAGCTTATTCCAGCAGCTTGGATTGATTTTGTTACACAAAAGCAGATCGAAAATAACGGAGCTGGTGATTGGGGCCAAGGGTACGGCTGTCAATTCTGGTTGTGTACGCACGATGCTTATCGTGCCGATGGCGCTCACGGTCAATTCTGCATGGTTGCACCGGATGCTCAAGTGGTAATCGCTATTAACAGTATGGAAGATAATATGCAAGCTATTCTAGACACTGTCTGGGAGGAGATCTGGCCGCTTCTATAGCGGTGGCCATATGCAAGACAGCCTTCTCACGGGAAGGCTCAAGGTGCCGAAAAAGTAGTGAAGGCTACTTTCTCGGCACCTTCTTTTCGTATAATTAGGCCAACCCCAATTATAGGGTTGGCCTTTTTTGAGAGTAATTAGGGAAAAGCTCCCTCTATTTAGCCGATAATTGCTTGAAATGAATAAAAAGAGGGAAATCCTCCCTAAAAATCGGGAGAATATCTATATTCGCCAACGAATTAGTTAAATTACAGGGAGGATTTCCCTAATTATTAGTCTATTGAGTAGAAAGCTCTGAATTATAGGGAGATTTTCCCTAATTATCTATCAGAGCTTCAGTTTGCTTACTTTTGCGAGGATGCTCTGCTCGCAAAAACAGCCTTCCCGAAGGAAGGCTGTTACTTGCCCCGAGCGGGATGCAGCCCTTCCGGGCTGACTGCGAAGCTGATCCTATCGATGCCTTTGCTCCGACGAACCACCTGGGCTTCTCTTTCCCTGCTCGCAAAAACAGCCTTCCCGAAGGAAGGCTGTTACTTGACGTCCCGGAAGGGATTCGAACCCCTGA
>NZ_NFVA01000074.1 GCF_002264395.1 Paenibacillus sp. VTT E-133291 | reverse complement strand
GCGAAAAGAGAGGCAAAAATGCCTCGGAATCGCCCAAAAACGCTCATATCAGCGAAAAAAGAGGCAAAAATGCCTCGGAATTGCCCAAAACGGTCATATCAGCGAAAAAAGAGGCATTAATGCCTCGAAATTGAGTAATAACCGCCGAAGGAGCCAAATAAATGGAAGATATGCCATTTAATAGTGCGAAGTAGCTTTTGGTTAGTTTGGATTACTATATACGGTCTACGGTGAAGAGTAAGAGGCAGACGTAATCAGGAGGAATGGACAATGCGTAAGATTATTGTGGGGAGTAGACAGAGCGCGCTTGCGTTGACGCAAACGGGGCATGTGATTGCCGATCTGGAGCGATTGAGCGAGGAGCATGGTTTTGGATTCACTTTTGAGGTGAAAAAGATTGTTACCAAAGGGGACCGTATCCTAGATGTCACCTTGTCCAAGGTAGGCGGTAAAGGGTTGTTCGTGAAGGAAATAGAACAGGCCATGCTGGAAAAAGAAATCGACATGGCGGTGCACAGCATGAAGGACATGCCCTCCGAGCTGCCGGAGGGGCTGATCAACGGCGCTGTGCCGAAGCGCGTTGATCCGCGCGATGCACTGATCTCTAACGGAGGCGTCTCGCTGGACGAGCTGCCTCCAGGCGCACGCGTAGGCACAAGCAGCCTACGCCGTTCCAGCCAGCTAGCTGCGCTGCGGCCTGATCTGGTCATTGAGCCCGTGCGCGGCAACATTGACTCGCGGCTGGGCAAGCTGGATAGCGGGGAATACGACGCGATCCTGCTTGCTGCAGCGGGGCTGTCGCGCATGGGCTGGCAGGATCGCGTGAGCGCCTACCTGCCGCCGGAAGTTTGCCTGCCCGCTGTAGGGCAGGGCGCACTCGGCATCGAGTGCCGCGCAGATGACGCAGACCTGCGGAAGCTGCTGGCGCTATACAACGATGCCGATACAGCGTTGACGGTGGCGGCGGAGCGCACGTTCCTTGGCGTGCTGAATGGCGGCTGCCAAGTGCCGATTGGTGCTCATGCGGTGCTTGATGCAGCCGCGGAAGCTACTACCGCGGAGCGCCAAATAATCTCCTTAACCGGAATGGTGGGAACACCTGACGGTTCAACGATTTTGAAAGAAACTTGCACTGGGATAGACCCGGTACAGCTCGGCGAAGAAGTCGCTAAGAAGCTGATCGCAAGAGGAGCGGAGAAGATACTGTCAGACGTTAGGGGATGAGGGGATTGACGGGGAAGGTTTATTTGGTAGGTGCAGGTCCCGGGGACGCAAAGCTGATTACTGTAAAAGGCCTCGAGTGTATTCGAAAAAGCGACGTGCTGGTGTATGATCGGCTGGCAAGTCCTAGATTGCTGAAAAGCATGAAGCCCGGCGGCGAGAAGATTTATGTTGGCAAGCTGCCGGATCGCCACACGATGAAGCAAGAAGAGATTAATCAATTGTTAGTTGATCTGGCTTTACAGGGGAAAACAGTGGTGCGGCTGAAGGGTGGGGACCCTACGATTTTTGGCCGCGTAGGTGAAGAAGCGGAGCTGCTGCGCAAAAATGGGATCTATTACGAAATCGTACCGGGCATCACGTCGGCGATCAGCGTACCTGCTTATGCGGGTATACCTGTCACGCACCGCGATCATGCTTCTTCCCTGTCGATTATCACCGGACATGAGAGTCCGGATAAACTGGACCATTCCATTCATTGGGATAAAGTAACGAATGCCACAGGGACGTTAGTGTTCCTGATGGGCGTAGCTAAAATAGGATATATCAGCGCTCAGCTGATCAAGCATGGGCGTCCGCCAGAAACACCGGTGGCACTGGTGCGCTGGGGTACCCGCGCAGATCAGGAGACGTTGACGGGAACCCTCGCCGATATTGAAGCGAAGGTGAAGGCGGCGGATTTTCAGCCGCCGGCCGTCATCGTCGTCGGCGACGTGGTGCTGCAGCGTGAGCAGCTCAAGTGGGCCGAGGCAATGCCGTTATTCGGCAAACGCATCGTGGTGACAAGGGCTCGCAGCCAAGCAAGCGAGCTGGTGGATAGGATTGAGGAACTCGGCGGGGAACCCTACGAGTTCCCGGTGATCGAGACGATCATGCCGGATGGCGCAGAGAAGAAGGAGAAGATTGCAGCGGCGTTTGGCGCGCTGGAATCGTACGACTGGGTATTCTTCACTAGCCCGAACGGCGTGGAGTTTTTTTGGCGCCACTTGGCGGAGCAGGGGGCGGACATTCGGGGGCTTCACCGCGCAAGGATTGCAGCGGTGGGGCCAGGCACAGCAGCCGCGCTGGCGCAGCGCGGGGTGATTGCTGAGGCGCTTCCGGCGAAGTTTCAGGCGGAAGGTCTGATTGAGACGTTCGGTCCCCGGCTGCTGCCGGGGCAGAACGTGCTGTTGCCGCGCGGCGATCTGGGGCGCGACTGGCTGCCGGACAAGCTGAGAGAGCTTGGCCTTCAAGTCACTGACGTCGATACCTATGAGACGGTTATGACGGGTGAGGATGACGACGAGCTGTTGAAGCTGCTGGAGGAGGGGCGCGTTCACGCGGTGACTTTTACCAGTTCTTCGACGGTGCGTAATTTCATCCACATTCTGAAAAGAATGGGGCTCGAAGATCCACTTCCACTGCTAGCTAATGTTAAGATAGCCTGCATCGGGCCATTAACCGAGCAGACTGCCGTGGAAGCGGGACTTACTCCGGGTCTGCTACCTGAAGAAGCAACGATTAATAGTCTGGTTCAGGAGCTCTGCCGCTGGAATGCGGAGACTCAACTTCAAAAAGCTTGAATGGACGCCAATCGAACATCGGCTTTATAACATCGTCTGAAGTTGTATCTATCTAGGAAGTCTCACACTGCTATTGTAAGTAACTTAAGTAGCATGAGCTTGGCCTCCGAACGTAGTTACTGTTGAAACTCAGAGTATGATGGACGGCTGAGTTGTAAACTAACTGGTGTGTATGGGTGAGTAAGTCTATGTACGTATAAAGTTCACGTAGCTCTAACTGATATGTTAGATATTGGGTACTTGGATTAATATGCAACCTAGTGGAAATATAGCTTTTTAATCTGGTTACGAGACTGGTTATGAGGTCTGTTAGCATGAGGTCAGATTGAGGTTTAGTTGCACTTTATACACTTAAATTCCCTGAATATTAGCGAAAATCCATTTTAGTTGTAATATGTGCAATTAAATATGCGCTAAAACAAGGGTTTTCGCTCTTTTGTAATAAATAACTGTAGAGAGTGCAACTAAAACTTACAGTTACGATAAAACTTCAAAATAACTGCACAAACTACAACTATGCCGCAGTTAGTCAACGATCGAGGGTTTAGTTATATATTTTATTTTTCAGGAGGATGAACCAATGAGCTTTCCAATTACACGTCACCGCCGTTTACGCGGTTCAGCAGGAATTCGTGGTATGGTGCGGGAGACGGTACTGAATGTGCTGGATTTTGTGCAGCCGATATTTGTGACTTATGGAACAGGTGTGAAGAATGAGATTAGCTCGATGCCGGGCGTGTATCATTTTTCGCTGGATACTTTAAAAGCAGAAGTGGACGAGATTGCCGCCCTAGGCATTCCGGCTGTGTTGTTATTCGGGATTCCTGAAACGAAGGATGCTATCGGTTCTTCCGGTTTTGCAGAGGATGGAATTGTGCAAGAGGCTACGCGCTTGATTAAGCAATGGTACCCTGAGCTATTGGTCGTTGCAGATACCTGCCTTTGTGAATTTACGGATCACGGACATTGCGGAATGGTGCACACGCATACGGTGAACGGCGTCGTGCATGGTGATGTCATTAACGATGCTTCACTGGACCTGCTGACTCGTACGGCGGTATCCCAAGCTAAAGCTGGAGCAGATATTATCGCCCCTTCGAATATGATGGATGGATTCGTACACGCGATTCGTGCGGGACTGGATGAGAATGGCTTTGAGCATGTGCCGATTATGTCGTATTCGGTCAAATATGCTTCGGCATTTTATGGCCCTTTCCGCGAAGCTGCGGATTCAGCACCACAGTTCGGGAATCGCAAAACGTATCAAATGGACCCTGCCAATCTGCGCGAAGCGCTCCGTGAAGCAGAATCCGATGTGCTGGAAGGCGCAGATATGTTGATGGTGAAGCCGGCTCTGGCTTACTTGGACGTGATTCGTACGATCCGTGACCAGTTCGATTTACCTCTCGTGGCTTACAATGTGAGTGGCGAATATTCCATGGTAAAAGCAGCAGCACTGCAAGGCTGGATTGACGAGCAAGCCGTTGTGCTGGAAATGCTGACGGGCATGAAACGCGCCGGAGCAGATATTATTATTACTTATTTCGCAAAAGATGCTGCGCGCTGGCTGTGTGGTTAATCTATACTTATGTGACCTAGAACAGAACAGGAGTGAAGATAGATGAGTAATGAGCCAATGGCGCGTAAAGAAGAAGCGTCCCGCAAGGCTTTTGATGAAGCAAAACAATATATTCCCGGTGGGGTGAACAGTCCTGTGCGGGCGTTCAAATCCGTAGGATTGACTCCGGTTTATGTGGATCATGGAATCGGATCGCGTATTTATGATATCGACGGCAACAGCTTTATCGACTATGTATGCTCATGGGGACCGCTGATTATGGGTCATGCGCATCCTGAGGTTGTAAAGGCCTTGCAGGAGACGGCGGTAAAAGGGACAAGCTTTGGTGCACCAACTTTACTTGAAACTGAAATGGCAAAAACGGTTGTTGAACGTGTAGCCTCAGTAGATATCGTACGTATGGTTAACTCCGGAACGGAAGCGACGATGAGTGCGATTCGTTTGGCACGTGGTTACACGGGACGCAGCAAAATCTTGAAGTTCGAAGGCTCGTATCACGGTCACGCAGATAGTCTGCTTATTAAGGCGGGTTCCGGGGTAGCCACATTAGGTTTGCCGGATAGCCCAGGTGTTCCCGAAGGTGTGGCAGTCAATACGATTACTGTTCCATACAATGACTTGGAATCCACTCAGATTGCTTTCGAACGTTTCGGCAGTGAGATTGCCGCAGTGATCGTAGAGCCGATTGCCGGCAATATGGGTGTTGTACCACCACTTCCGGGATTTCTAGAAGGACTTCGCAAATTAACTTCAGACCACGGATCTTTGCTTATTTTTGATGAGGTAATGACAGGCTTCCGTGTCAATCGTGGCTGTGCGCAAGGCTTGTTTAACATTACTCCGGATATTACCTGC
The DNA here is from genome assembly GCF_002264395.1 of Paenibacillus sp. VTT E-133291. Taxonomy (GTDB): domain Bacteria; phylum Bacillota; class Bacilli; order Paenibacillales; family Paenibacillaceae; genus Paenibacillus_AQ; species Paenibacillus_AQ nitricinens. Next base: position 28,573 of record NZ_NFVA01000074.1, on the reverse strand, counting down.
TTCGGTAAAGTCATCGGTGGAGGACTTCCAGTAGGCGCTTATGGCGGCAAAAGAGAGATCATGGAGCAAATCGCTCCTTCGGGACCGATCTATCAGGCTGGCACACTTAGTGGTAATCCATTAGCAATGGCGGCAGGACTCACTACGCTGAAGCTGTTGACACCGGAAGTATATGCTCGTCTGGAGCAATTAGGTGCGCGTCTGGAAGCAGGCTTGACGAAGAATTCCATCGAGACCGGTGTTCGACTGACGATTAACCGCGTGGGCTCAATGGTTTGTCCATTCTTCACGGAAGGGCCTGTAACGGATTTTGAGACGGCCAAGACTAGCAATACGGATCTATTCCGTCGTTATTTTGGTCATATGCTGAGCCAAGGCATCAGCGTGCCACCTTCACAGTTTGAAGGCATGTTCGTGTCGGCTGCGCATAGTGAGCAGGATATTGATGATACCATTGAGGGCCATTATAATGCCCTGAAGGCCCTTTGAGTACTGGAGCCGGAGAACGAACCGGTGGCGGAGCTTGGACAAGACGTGGAGAGTGGCTGGAAGTAACACCCGGCAAAATCATTACTGGAGCCGAGGATGCTGAAGCTGCCATTGATAAGTGGCTGCTGGAAACCGTAGGCATGCCTGAGAAGCTTCATCTGCGTCTGCGCCGCGAGGGGGGGATTCAGTGGAAGGGAGATCGACTTCGACTGGCACTTTTTCCGGATCGTGAAGCGGGCATTGAACCCGTATGGGAAGCGCTTGAAGTGCTGTATGAGGATGATTTTTGCCTGGTTGCCCACAAGCCGGCAGGCATGGCGGTTCATCCGGATGGCAGTGGCTTAGGTGTAACGCTGGATCACCTTGTAGCAGCGCATTATGTTGCTTCCGGTGATAGTGTAGCTGTAAGGCATATTCACCGCCTCGACAAGGATACAACTGGCCCGGTGATGTACGCCAAGAATGAATTCGCTCAGCTTGTCCTAGACGAGAATATGCGTGAAAAAAGCATCTCGCGGCTCTACGCCGCGATCGTAGAAGGCATAGTGCCATCTGCGCTTAAAGTGATCGACGCGCCGATTGGACGCGATCGTCATCATGCGGCGCGGAGAAGAGTCTCACCGGGCGGGCAATCCGCCGTGACTCGAATCCTCGGACGCGAAGCACTGCATGGCGGGAGCCTGGTGCATGTGCAGCTTGAGACCGGAAGGACGCATCAGATTCGCGTCCATCTCAGCCATATGGGTCATCCCTTGTATGGGGATGCGCTATACGGCGGCCCGGTCTGGGCTTCCAGCGCTAGTGGCCGACATGCGCTTCATGGCGAGCTGCTGTCTTTCCGCCACCCTTGGAGCGGTGAAATGCTCGAAGTGAGCGATCCGTGGCCGGAGGATATGCTGCAGCTGCGGGAGCTGCTGTCTGAAGCGCCTTGACGGTAACGTTATAAACCTGAGAACCGTGGAATCAGCAAATGCTGGTTTCACGGTTTTTTTTATCTATTTTTCGTAGAGTATATAATTTTCTGTTTTTTCAGAAAGAAGCATCTATCCATGTCCTAATAGCAAAAGCAGCATATAATACTTTGTTCATGCGGAGTAGTGCATCTATTGGTCGTCAGATAGGTTCAAATAGCCCCTGAATTCAGGAAATTATTAGCATCCTGTCCGGTTAGGGCTACCAAAGTTGTCATGCCTTTCTTTTTGAAGCATATACATGTGGGGAGTAACATTTTGGGCTTATGCTCTGGGCCTGTCTCAGGGTTAGATTATGCCAAGAAGGAGGACATATCCCGTGTTTGATCAGTCCCACGGCTTGCGGTTTGATATTTATGAACGCATTCACCTATCGGAAGAGCTTCCGGGAATAGCTGAGCTGGAGGAGGTTGAACTACTTCCGGAAATCCAGGTGATTCAGCGGGAGGATCGTGCCGAGTTATATGGTCAGCTGTTGCTTACCGGACTCTACCGGAGTGAAGATGACCGGACACAACGTCTGGAGCACGCCATTCCCGTTGAAATCACTGTTCCGCTTACACGCGTCAGCTCGATTGAAGATATTGGGGTGGAGATCGAGAATTTTGATATTGATCTGCTCACGATGCGTACTGTGAATATAACAGGCGTATTATCCCTGCGGGGAATCGGTGGTGCGGAACCTCAACCACAGCCGGCCTGGCAGCAGGAAGAGTACACAGTGGCTTATTCCCCTCTCAGTGATGACAGGGTAGAAGCAACAGCGGAGCATCAAGAACATGACAATGACGCACTTTATGAAAATTCTCAGTGGACCTTTGGTGAGGATGCATCGGAGGTTGCTGTAGAAGAACATGAGCACGCTGAAGCGAATGAACAGGAAACAGAAGAATCATTGGTCTCAAGTGGAACTGGTCAATCGTCCCCTATAGTGAATTTCTCATCCGCTCATGAGAAGGACAAGGGCGCGAAAGCTAGGACGCATAGTCTGGATTTGGAAACAGAGGATTCCAAAGCCGGAATAGCGGATTACTGGTTTAAAGCGGAGTCACAAAATGAAGCTGAGGCCACTCCGCTGGATCATGTTAGCCAGGCGAGTCAAGCGGATCAGGAGCAAGAAGCGGAATATACTTTTGCTTCAAGAGAAACCGCTGTTCCAGCAGCGATTACCGACGCAGACAAAGATATCGCTGTATTTGCTTCTGAAAACGTAGCAAACCATGCGCTTCACACACAAGAAGAGAATGCGCAGCCGATCAGTGAGAATACGAACGAAGGCTTAGTTTCTCAGGAGACTGTGCCACATACCGAGGAGAAACAAGATCTTAAGATTGCGCTAGGAAGCAAGCAAGAAGCGGAGGCTCCAGCCAAAGAACATCTCACCTTCTCTTCATTACTCAGCTCTAGTCGTTCTCGTAAAGAACAAGAGGCTCTCCTATCTGAAGGAAATGCATCGGCTGCAGCGATCATTCCAGAGGCCGGAAATAATACGGAGTGGAAGAGCAGATTCATTACCGGAGCAGATGGCGCTAACCTATTCCGTAAGGTTCGCCTTTGCATCGTACAGCGTGAAGAAACGTTGGATACAATCGCAGAGAAGTATCAGCTAAGTGCGCGGGAGCTGGGAATGTATAATCGATTGTCCGGGCAGAGTGTAGAAGAAGGGCAAGTGTTGTACATTCCATAAATGAATTACAATGCATATTCACATGAATAGATGAATCCCGGTCTGTTAGTAGATCGGGATTTTTGTCAAAATATAAGAATATATAAGTTTCACATTATACATTATCCTTATATTTCTCGAATAAACGCTTACCGTCCGTAAAAGGACGTCGAAGGCGTTTATTCTTGTGTGACCGGAGAACGTTAGAATACGGGGTATCTAATCAATGCAGTGTGAGGAATCGAATGAAAATTCGACATATGCCCGCTATAAGTCGAAATTCCGCTCAAAGTCCCGCTGTAGAAGCCTATTCAGGTTGACTAGGGATGACTCAAAATGTATTATGGAGTAAGCAATATCTAAGTAAAGACTGGGAACGGGAAGAGTAGGCGGTCAGCCCTTCAGAGAGCGGAATGCAAGTGCTGTGACATTCCGTAGGATACAGCCACCGAAGTCGCCCCGGAGTCGCCCTTCTGAGCTTGTCTTCATGGATATGAAAGATAAGTTAGGATGTGGCCGGTAGCAGCCGTTATCTGTACGAGTGTCGCGCTAAGCTTCTGAACCGTAAGGTGAGAGAAGTGCAGGTTTATTTTTCATTGGCGCGAAACAAAGGTGGTACCGCGAAAGAATGGCCTTTCGTCCTTTGAGACGAGGGGTCTTTTTGTTTTTTAGAAACCAACTACAAGTAACCAAGTGGAGGTATCAGAGAATGGCTGACCCAAACAATCTAACAGCGGCAGAGGCTGCCGCTGCAAATGATTCTAAGAATGAAATGCCAACCACGTATGATCCGAAATCGGCAGAAACCAAGTGGTATTCCTACTGGACAGAGGGTGGATATTTCCGTGCAGGCGGGCGTCCAGATGCAAAAGCATACAGCATTGTAATCCCGCCACCAAACGTAACGGGAATGCTGCACATTGGTCATGCGCTTGATTTTACGCTTCAGGATATCCTGATTCGTACGAAACGGATGCAGGGCTTCGACACGTTGTGGCTACCAGGTACGGACCATGCCGGTATCGCAACGCAGACAAAGGTAGAGCAAAAGCTGCGTGAGCAGGGAATTTCTAGACATGATCTCGGCCGCGAGAAGTTCCTGGAGCAGGTGTGGGAGTGGAAAGATAAATATGCGAACACCATTCATGAGCAGTGGGCTAAGATGGGGCTTTCCCTTGACTATTCCCGCGAACGGTTTACCTTGGATGAAGGGTTGTCGAAGGCTGTACGTGAGGTATTCGTTAAGCTCTATAATAAAGGCCTGATCTACCGCGGCAAACGTATTATCAACTGGGACCCGGCGGCTCGTACAGCATTGTCGGATATCGAGGTTGAATATAAAGAAGTTAACGGTCACTTGTATCACCTGCGTTACCCGCTCAAAGACGGTAGCGGATTTATCACAGTGGCGACTACACGTCCGGAGACGATGCTGGGTGATACAGCGGTTGCTGTTCATCCGGAAGACGATCGTTACAAAGATCTAATCGGCAAAACGTTGATCCTGCCGATTATTGGCCGTGAGATTCCGATTATCGCTGATGATTATGTAGACAAAGAGTTTGGTAGTGGTGCGGTTAAGATTACACCCGCTCATGATCCGAATGACTTCGAAATGGGTCAACGTCACAACTTACCGCAGATTAACGTAATGGATGAGAGCGGTACGATGAATGAAGAAGCAGGACCTTACCAAGGTCAAGACCGGAGTGTATGTCGTAAGGCCATTACTGCTGACCTGAAGGAGCAAGGCGTCCTGATCAATATCGAAGATCATGTGCATCAAGTAGGACACAGTGAGCGCTCTGGAGCGGTTGTTGAGCCGTACTTGTCTACACAATGGTTCGTAAAGATGCAGCCGCTGGCTGAAGCTGCCATCAATGCACAGAAGGATGGGAACGGGGTTAACTTCGTACCGGACCGTTTCGAGAGAACTTACCTGAACTGGATCGAGAACGTACGTGATTGGTGTATTTCCCGTCAGCTGTGGTGGGGACATCGTATTCCAGCATGGTATTCCGAGTCTACTGGTGAATTGGTTGTAGCGAATGATGAGGAAGAAGCGCGCCGGATCAGTGGCTTAACCGACTTGAAACAGGACGAAGATGTACTGGATACCTGGTTCAGCTCTAATCTGTGGCCTTTTGCCACACTAGGATGGCCGGATGAGGACAGTGCGGATTTCAAACGCTACTACCCGAACGATGTGCTCGTAACGGGCTACGATATTATTTATTTCTGGGTAGCACGGATGATCTTCTCTGCCCTCGAATTCACCGGAGAAAAACCATTCTCAGATGTATTGATGCATGGTTTGGTACGGGATTCTGAAGGTCAAAAAATGTCCAAATCGCTCGGAAACGGTGTAGACCCCCTTGAAGTCATCGAGAAGTATGGCGCAGATGCAATGCGCTACATGATTTCTACCGGCAGTACCGCTGGACAGGATCTGCGCTTCCGCTGGGAAAAGGTTGAGCAGGCGCGTAATTTCGCCAATAAGATCTGGAATGCATCACGCTTCGCGCTGATGAATTTGGAAGGCGTAAGCTTTGAGAATATTGACATTTCGGGTGAGCTAAGTACTGCTGATCGCTGGATTTTGCACCGTCTAAACGAAACTTCTCGTGAGATTACGCGTCTAATTGACTCGTACGAGTTCGGTGAGACCGGTCGCCAGCTGTACAACTTCATTTGGGACGATCTATGTGACTGGTATATTGAGTTCGCGAAGTTGTCACTTTACGGATCAGATGCCGCGGCCAAAGCGAAAACACAGTCTGTACTTGCCTATGTACTAGACCGCACAATGCGCTTGATCCATCCGTTTATGCCGTTTATTTCGGAAGAAATATGGCAGCATCTTCCGCATGAAGGGGAGACGATTACGCTGGCTGCATGGCCGGAGTATGATGCGGCTCTGGAGAATCCGCAAGCCGTAGCGGAAATGAACCTGCTGATGGATGTAATCCGGGCCGTTCGTAATATCCGGGCTGAAGTGAATGTGCCGATGAGCAAAAAGGTTGAATTGATCATCAAAGCGGGTAATGAAGAGACGCTGAGTATTATCACCCGTAACGACAACTATATTGGACGCTTCTGTAATACGTCTTCCTTCGAAGCTGGCCTGAATCCAGAAACGCCGGATAAGGTAATGTCCGCTGTAGTAACAGGAGCGGAGCTGCTTCTGCCATTGTCGGGACTCATTGATATTGAACAAGAAATCGCTCGTCTGGAAAAAGAAGTACAGGCGCTGAACAGCGAAGTAGAACGCGTAGAGAAAAAACTGAGCAATCAAGGCTTCGTGGCCAAAGCTCCTGCTAAAGTTATCGAAGAGGAACGTGCGAAACAGGCAGATTATTCTGCTAAGCGTGAGAAAGTACTTGCCCGCATCGTAGAGCTGAGAGGATAAGAGACATGGATGACCTAAATCGGGGCGGAAATACCGCCCCTCTTGCGACATACACCGAAGCGGTTGCTTGGATCAAGAGCCTAATCCCTTTTGGGATACGGCCAGGTTTAGATAGAATCGAGATGTTGATGGACAAGCTTGGGAATCCGCACCGTCGTCTGAAGTTTATTCATGTGGCGGGTACGAATGGCAAAGGTTCAACTTGTGCTTTTTTGACTAGTGCACTTATACAAAGCGGCTATTCAGTAGGCACCTTTACATCTCCGTATATTACAAAGTTCACGAACAGGTTCCAATATAATAATACGGACATCTCTGAAGAAACGCTTGTCGAGCTGGTTAACCAATTACGTCCACTAGTCCAAGAAATTTCGGAAACGGAGTTTGGCTCACCTACGATGTTCGAGGTAACTACAGCTGTGGCCATTCTATTTTTTGCGGGCGTCTCTTGTCCTGATGTTGTCGTATGGGAGACCGGGCTTGGGGGAAGGCTGGATGTAACGAACATCGTGACTCCGATTGTTTCTGTGATTACTAATGTTGGTCATGATCACATGGATATTTTGGGAGATACGCTAGAGAAGATTGCCATGGAGAAAGCCGGAATTATCAAGACGGGCGTACCTGTTGTAAGCTGCGTAACTCAGCCGGAAGTCGTGGCAGTTCTGAAAGAGAAAGCAGCGGCTTGCCGCTCTACGCTTTATCTTGCCGGAGAAGATTTTAGCTATAAGGCTAATGAAATCCGTGAGGATGTGCAGACTTTTCATTTTAAGGGTCCCTTTCGTTCGCTTGAACTTGGGATCGTAATGAAAGGCGAGCACCAGATTAGTAATGCGGCAGCTGCCATGATGGTACTTGAGGTTCTGCGTCAGTATATGGCCTTTATGCTTGAGGATGAAGATGTGCTTGAAGGTTTGCGCCACGCATTTTGGGCTGGAAGACTGGAAGAGGTAAGCAAGTCTCCAAGGATCGTACTGGATGGAGCTCATAATCCGGAAGGTGCGGAGAGTCTTGCAAAAAGTCTGCCTCAGCTCTACCAATACGGTAAATTAAATTTACTTATGGGAATGCTGTCAAATAAGCATCATGAATCCTACTTTAAGCATATACTGCCTATAGTGGATACGCTCATCCTGACCGAACCGGATTTCCAGAACAAAATGGACGCGGAGAATCTGCAAGTTATCGCAGAAAGTCTGCGGGAGAAATATGCCAAGGAAAACTTGGCAATCATAGTAGAACATAATTGGGGAAAAGCGCTGCAGCTACTGAAGTCGATTACAGCGGAGGATGACCTTGCCGTCGTATCTGGTACGCTGTATTTAATCTCTGACGTACGCGGTACACTTTTGCAGCAACCCGATACTGAAAAAGGCTGGTGACGACTGTTGGATACTACTGAACGTGTGCATTTTATAGGGATCGGCGGCTACGGAATGAGCGCGATTGCCCGGGTAATGCTAGAAATGGGATATACAGTTACGGGCTCCGATGTGGCTGCCCAGGAATTAACGGAAAAATTGATTGCTAAAGGTGCCAAGATTTATATCGGGCATACAGCAGAACAAGTAAAAGGCGCGGATCTAGTCGTATACTCTACGGCTTTGTCTAGTGATAACGTGGAATGGGTGGAAGCTGAGCGTCTTAAGATTCCCATTCTGCATCGTTCGCAAATGTTAGCCCGTTTATTGAATGAACGTAAAGGGGTAGCCGTTGCTGGTGCACACGGAAAAACTACTACCTCCTCCATGATTGCACTTGTGATGGAAGAGTGCGATGTTGATCCAACGTATATTATCGGCGGAGAAATTATGAACGTGGGTACGAATGCAAAGGCGGGACAAGGTGAGTTTGTAGTAGCGGAAGCAGATGAGAGCGATGGCTCTTTCCTGCACTATCACCCTTGGCTTGGGATCGTTACGAATGTTGAAGCGGATCACTTAGAAAATTACGACGGGGACTTTAACCGTCTTAAGGCTGCATACGTACAGTTCATGAACCAAACACGCGAAGATGGAACTGCTATAGTATGCGCTGACGACGAGAATGTGATTTCTCTTTTACCTGAAGTAACAGGTAAGGTAATTACTTATGGCATCAAGTCGAACACTGCAGATTATATTGCCACTGATATTATTCTAGGCGATCGTCAAGTATCGTACACGATGAATCATAATGGAGAAGTGCTTGGACGGATTGAACTCTCAGTTCCCGGACAGTACAATCTTTATAATTCAATGGCAGCGGTAATCGCCTGTTTGAAATCAGGGGTTTCTTTTGAAAAAATTGCTGAAGCGATTGTGAAATTCCATGGTGCGAAGCGCCGTTTTCAAGTGCTCGGAGAAGTCAATGACATTCTGGTCATTGATGACTATGCGCATCACCCTACAGAGATTCAGGCAACGATCAGTGCTGCCAAGGCAACAGGGAAACGGATTATTGCGGTATTCCAGCCTCAGCGCTATACACGTACTTTCTTCCTGTTAGATGCTTTCAGCCGTGCCTTTAGCGAAGCCGACGAAGTCATCATCACTGATATTTACTCTCCGGCTGGAGAGAAACAAATCGAAGGTGTTACTTCTGCGAAGCTGGTTGAGCTAATCGTTAAGAACAGTAATGCGGGCGCGAGACATCTGCCAACTAAAGAAGATGTGCTTGCTGATCTGACCCCTCGTATTGCTCCAGGTGATCTGGTGATTACGATGGGCGCAGGCGATATCTGGAAGGTCGGATACGCACTGGCGGACGGTTTGAAGAAGAAGCATTAAGTTTACAAATTGAGGCAAATCCGAGGACATTTATATTCTCTACTCAATAGCACTTCCCCAAAATTCCGTTCAGATAATCCTTGTGTTTATCTGAACGGAACTTAGAGGGAAGTGTTTTTTTGGTATTGTTAACGTATTTACTGATATAGTTATAAAGTGCTATAGTGCTGGTTGAAGAGGATTGAATTTTTAACATATATTTGTGGAGATATTTTCGCATAGGTGGTGACGTATGAGCTCCCTGTTTGAAATTAGAACACTGATTTATTTATTTATTTTCGGAAATTTATTTATATTGCTGCTTATCACCAATTATCGGAGTACTGCTGTTAAAGATACAGCCTCCACCTTGTTCATCCGATCAAAGGAAGTGCAGCTACTCTTTTGGTGTTCGATTTTATTATGGGATTATCTCCCTCATGCGTTGTCCATTCCGCTTAGCAATGCTCTGATCCTTGGAGGGTGCTGTCTAGAAATTACAGCGTTACTGCTGATGATGGGAGTATTGGGGCCAAGAATAAAGCGATATTACATCATCCTTTCGGTATTGAGCACCATTAGTTTTAGTATCATCGCATTATTTTTTAATTATTCCAACTTGCGCATTGCTTGTACTTCACTTTGGTCTATCCTATTTATAGTTTATCCAGCTTATCATCTAACTGTGAATAAAAAGGTTACCCCTCTTCAAAAAATATTAGGCGTATTATTTTATGTATTTGCAGCGATTATGCTGATGCGGGCGCTTGTTGCATTGATTTGGGAGCCTGAAATGAATGTGTTCTCAATAAATCTTACGCAATATTTGTATTATTTGGGGATGTATTTATTATTTATCGTAGGGGCTGCCGGTTTTATTCTTCTCTCCAATGAGCATTCCTTCGTCAAACTAAAAAGAATAGCCAGTTATGATGATTTAACAGGGATCCTAAACCGTGGAGCATTTCTTCAGGAAGCGGAGATAAAGCTTGAAAAGGCATTTCGAGCACAGGAGTACTTCTCGTTTTTACTATTGGATTTGGATTATTTTAAAAAGGTCAACGATACTTATGGTCATGATACCGGTGACATTGTGCTGGAAGACTTCGCATCGACGATTAAAGATAATCTCGGACATGGAGATTTGTTTGGCAGACTAGGGGGCGAGGAATTCGCAGTCATACTCTGTGGGGCAGATGAGCAAAGCTGCGATCAGAAAGCTGAAGCGCTTCGTGAGGCGATAATGAATACTTCCACTAATAAGGTTCAACAGGGGTACACAGTTAGTATAGGTGTAATTACGATCATGCCTGATCAGGAGATCTCGATAAATAAGTTGTACAAGCTAAGCGACAAGGCATTATATCAGGCCAAACAAGAGGGAAGAAATAGAGTCATCAGATACCGATATGTATACTGAGAGTCAGGAATACTAGGGGAGGTGAACTTCACTTATATGCATCTGGATCTCCAGACACTGCGGGTGTGTCTCTTTTTGTGGCAATCGTTCACGGTGCTGCTTATCGTGGTGTATCGTTTGCGGTATGCGCAGGAACAGACTTCTTCATTGTTTATCACAGCAAAATATTTGCAACTAGCAGCCTTGATCCTCATATTACTGAAGGATGTTATAGATACACCACTTAGTCTACCGATCATAGCACTTCTTGCTCTGGCTGGGGGCACGCTCGAAAGCTTGGCGCTTCTAATGCTTCTCAGAGTATTCGGGAGCAAGGTGGAGCGATATTATTCTATACTATTCGGAGTATCCATTCTCGTTGTGGTGCTTATGTATTTGTTGATGCCAGAGGATCCGCTCGTTATTCCAGTCGCTTGTCTGGCCGGAGTTCTGATTATAGCCTATCCTGCTTATATACTATGTCTGAAGGTCATGGAGACTTCGCTGCAAATAATAATGGGACTGCTATATGGTCTTGTCATCTTATCGTTGGCGGGTAGAGCTTTGGAACCGCTGTATTCTGTATTAGGAATCCATACACAAGTTGCACAATTTCTTGATTTGTTCTTTTATCTCGGGATTTATTTGTATATGTTTCTAGGAACCGCGGGAATGATGCTGCTTTATAGAGAGGATTCCTTTGCAGAAATGGAGCGGGTAGCAACTTATGATGATTTGACCGGAATTTTGAATCGCAGGTCGTTCGTTTTGCGTGCTCAGCCTTTAATAGCTGCTTCAGCGATGAAGAAGCTGCCCTATTCTTTTTTACTGCTGGATGTCGATCACTTTAAGAGCATAAATGATAATTACGGCCATAATACAGGGGACCAAGTACTGACTGATTTGGCGTCTAAAATAGAGCAACAGCTTGGACATGGTGATCTAGTCGGAAGATTTGGGGGAGAAGAGTTCGCAGTGCTCCTGCACAGAGCCGATGAGAAGAGTAGTGATGTTATTGCTGAAGGAATGCGCACAGCTGTTATAGGTTCAATGATTCATGGCATACCGCTGCACTACACGATAAGTATTGGAGTCATCACGATAGAATCGGGCGAACGTTTGTCTCTAAATAGTCTCTACAAACTTTGTGATAATGCATTGTATAAAGCTAAGAGAAAGGGCCGGAACTGCGTTGTTAGAAGCTACGAAATATAAAAGTGTCTTTCTTTCGTCATTAGATGAGGAAGACGCTTTTTTTGTTTGCATAGGGAATAGTTCAGAATACCTAACGAGTTTAAAATTTTCAGAATAGAAAATTCATGTTCGTGTATTACTGGAAAAATAGTTTTTTTGCTTTAATCTTCAAAAAAATGGCGATTTATATAGGTTTATCGCAATGATTTCCGAATAAAGTATGAAAATATATAAAAAATTTAAAGGTTTCCCTATAAATCGACAAAAATTTTATGTGAAATGAGTTACTATTGAACTGCATCTAAAGTTGCAGTGATAAGTAGAGAGGATTTATATAAAAAATTCAAGGAGCCAGAGTCATGCGAGAAAGAATGCTGTTCCTTTCAGCTCAGAATCAAAGCGCAGAGGATCTAGAAGGAGAAATGAGAACAGGGAGTATTCTCGAGATTTTGCAAGGGAAATTTGATATTGATTTGCTGACCTATGCCAGTACGCTCAAGGATATATCTACAAATGATGGAACTGCACTAAAGGTTCATTACATTAACGGGTGCATTACCTCGTGGAGATCTATGCTACGTCCCTTACATATATTACAGAATTTCACTAATCGGAGTCATGCGGAAAAAGACATGAAGAGTACAATCATGGAACTTTGTAGATCGAATAATTACAGACACGTATTTATATCGCATAGCTTGCTGGGAAATTGCATTGATCTGGTTCGTAATCTGCTTCCTGAGGCCAGTGTTATTACAGATACGTATCGTTTTGAGAGCGGGCTTGCTGTTGGAAAAGAAATTGGGAAGCCGAGCAGCAGTAATCCTTATTATAAACTAAACGAGGCTTTGGTTCGGCGGAATAAGCGAAGACTAATGAATAAAACGGGTGTTCTCTTGGCAACCTCGGAATGGGATGCCCTTTCATTCAAATCTCTATCCTTTGCGGATGCCCGTAAAGTGCATGTTGTTCCTCATTTCATAAAAATGAATGAATATGACACTTTTACTGAGCCTGTTGCAAAAGAAAATTCAATGGTTCTGCACTGGAATATGAACACCAGACAGGGGATTAAGGCTGCTCAAAGCTTCTTTAAGAAAAGCTACCCTTTGATTAAAGAACAAGTGCCTGATATCAAGTGTTACATTACCAGCCCTGAGGTTCATACGGATGTGTTGACGCTTATAAAGGATGATGTATCGGTCATTATCACTGGACCTTTGAAACCGTCTGCTGATTATATACGTCGTGCTAAAGCGGTTCTTGTGCCTATCCTTGAAGGTTGTGAAGTCTCCAGAAACATTCTGGAATCATGGGCACTCAAAACGCCGGTGGTTACTAGTTCTACAGTATGCGAGCGATTGAACTGTGAGCATAACCGTAATATTTTGCTTGCTAATACCTCAGTTGATGTGGTTGCTAGCGTAATAACATTGTTAAAGAATCCTGAGATAGCAACGATTATTGCTGATCGGGCGCATCGCACATTGTTGAAGGATTACGAAGTGAATTATGTGAAGAATAAGATTCTTAGTCTTGTGTAAAAGGTGCGCCAGAGAAGGCTCTGCCTGCAGTATATAAATAACCCGCGAGGACGTTTTAGAGTCCTGCGCGGGTTATTTCGTTCTTGTATGATTTTACAGCAGGTTGCGGCGTAATTCTTCTGGAGATTTCGGAGATAACATTCCAAGTGGAATATCGAATACTGTACGTGCTCCGCTCTGTCCTTGTTGACTCATACGCTGAGCGGCTCTGGCATAGGCCACGAGAACACTGGCTGTAAATTCTGGATTGCTCTCCAGCTTCAGGCCGAATTCAACAATCTGCTTCGTGCCTTCCCCTGTTACACCACTACGAATAACAAATCCACCATGCGGAATACCGCTATGTTCAGCAGCTAGTTCTTCTTCAGTGATGAAAGAAACCGTAGTGTCATAATCAGCAAAATAGTTCGGCATATTCACGATTTCTTCGCGAATGCGTTCTTGATCTGCCCCTGCCTCAGCCACTACAAAACACTCTCTAAGGTGTTTTTGGCGAGTGGTAAGCTCTGGTGTTTCGCCAGCGCGAATGGCCTCAATAACCTCTTGTACTGGAACGGTATATTGTACACCGGCTTTAACTCCATCTACTCTGCGGATCGCATCGGAGTGGCCTTGGCTAACGCCTTTGCCCCAGAAGGTGTATTCTTTACCTTGTGGAAGAATGGCTTCTGCGAGCAGACGATTCATTGAGAATAAGCCTGGATCCCAACCAGTAGAAATTACGCTGAGTGTTCCGCCTTGTTTAGCTGCGGCGTCAACGGTCTCGTAGAACTCGGGGATTTTGGCATGTGTATCAAAGCTGTCCACGGTATTAAACATCCGGGCAATGGCCGGTGTTTGTTCTGGCAGATCGGTAGCCGATCCTCCGCATAGAATCATAACATCCACTTTACCCTTATATTGTTCGACGGCAGAGATGTGCTCGAACTTCACACCGGCTTCTCCGGCTTCCAGTTGCCCAGGTTCTCTGCGCGTAAAGATCGCAACTAGCTCAATATCTTCACTTTGGTTGATAGCCTTACGTACACCTTTGCCTAAGTTTCCGTAGCCTACAATAGCTGCTTGAATTTTTTGTTTCAGAAGAAGCCCTCCTAATCAGTAGTGAACTAAAGCATCATTTCTAGTTTACCTAGTATAGTGTACACTTTTAGCTCTTTTTATATAGTATATAAAAGGTACATGTAATGTAAACTGAATCTGCATAATCTTTCATAATTCCTATGGCATAAAAATAGCATATCTCTCTATTGTCTATCATATATTTACTTATAGATTAGATGAGGTGAGGTGTAACTGTTGAATAACGGAAGAATGACATTCCGATTTGACGTGAACAAGGACGAGCCTAAACCAAAGCCTAAAGTGGTGGAGCGCTGGTCAAATGGCGGGTTGGGCACAGCTGAAGAGTACGCTGAAGGACTGCGTAAAGAGGTGGGTCCAGCACAGCAAACGTGGCTTTATGAGCCTGATTTTCGTTCTACGCATGAGGCACCACCGGAAGATTCCTATGACTATTACTCGGGTACTGTAGATCCGCGGCAGGAAGAATGGGACGAACAGGATAAGGATTTTAAATATACACAGCAATCGTATCTTCTGTCAGATACGTCGGATAGCAGAGATGAATTAGAAAATGTATCCGCGGGCAATTATGGAGGCTCCTATCATACTCGGCGTCCTTCGTATTGGTGGAAGTTAGCTCTTTCTGTTACAGGAGCGATCGGTACAGGGGTTCTGCTTGGTTATGCTGCACTTTCTTTTTTTTACGGAGGGAATATGGACAGCAGCTCTGGAAATGGGACAGCAGATATGGCGGCTACTTCAGTTCAGTCTAGTGGAGCTAAAGATCCTGCAGGTGTAGGTACATCTGGTTTACCAGTGGCGGGTACTGAAAATGCCGGGAAGAACACCATCCCAGTTCAAGTAGCCGCGCAAAGCTATTATCTGTTGCAGTACGGAGTATTCAGTACACCTGCAGGCGCTGAAGAGGCTCGCCAGGAGCTGTTAACCGCGGGATTGGCAGCGGGTATGGATCCTGCCGACGGCAATCGTGTGTACGCTGGAATGTCATCCGACCGTGAACAGGCCAAGCTACTAAGCAGCGGACTAAAGAATCAGGGGATTGAGCTGTATGTGAGAGAGGTGGCACTTCCCGGGGCAGAACAGCTTGTCTATACCGGTAATGCAGAGGAAGTGAAGAACTATTTCTCCGTGAGCGGGCAGCTGCTCAGTGAACTAAGCAGTCAATCTGCTTCTTTACTAAGCGCTGGCCAAACAAGTACGACAGCAATTACCCCCGCTATGAGTGATCTCCACCTGCAATGGAGTGAAGCAGTAAAAGTGCTGGAACAAGGCGTATCTCCTGAAGCCAAAATTATTTGCGCAGCGTTAGAGAAATCAATGAGCCAAGGGATATCTGCATGGAGTGAATATAACAAGAACAAGGCTCAGGGCCTGCTTTGGGAAGTGCAAGAATCAATGCTGAGCTTTTTGACTAGCCAAAAACAGCTGTTAACTTCAATGAATTAATTGATAGATTGTTGACTTTCAAGACAGCAAGCCTCCAGATGTGGGGGCTTGCTGTTTTGGTGCGCCAATGGATACGGAGGATGGTATCGCTCCGCAACTTTTAGTGCAAATGGTGGTAAACATTACCGTAAGGGATTTTACGTTTGTATTGATCACAATTTCACCGTATAATAATTAGGGTGTCAAAAAATGGCGAGGGAAGACTGAGATGAAGAAGAAAAATGTAGGAACACTGCTGTTATTTCTAATTCTAGGCTGGCTGGCTGGAGCCTGGATCGCCAAGCTGCTGCAGCCGGTAAAGGCTCTTTCTTTTCTAACAACATCGACTGTGCTTAAGTGGTCTCCGCGAGCCGATTTGGACATCATAACCTATGACATCACTATTCATTTGAAATTGTGCATGCTAAGTCTCGTTGGTATTATTACAGCTGTATGGCTGTACCGAAGACTGTAACTCTCGTTACTGATCAAGAAGGGACGTTTACAACGTGGACAACTCACAACACATTATTTTAGCCTCAGGTTCACCGCGTCGACGAGAGCTTTTGTCATTACTGGGCTTGCCTTTTGAGGTCATTACCAGCGAAGCTGACGAAAGCACACCACCGGACTTTACGCCGGAGCAAATTGTGCGCAGTTTGGCTCTGCGAAAAGCAGAGGCCGTAGTGGCTGCAGCAGGAGCGCGTAACACAGTAATCGTTGGTAGTGATACGATTGTTGTACTAGATGACACTGTACTAGGCAAACCGGTGGACGAGCTGGATAGTAAATCGATGCTTACCAGACTTCAGGGCCGGAATCATAAGGTATACACGGGCGTAGCCTGCATTGGACTTCCGCATGGAAAGACTATAGTGGAGCACCGTGTTACTTCCGTAACGATGAGAGCAATGACTGAGGATGAAATTATTGCTTATATAGCTACGGGAGAGCCCGCTGATAAGGCTGGCTCTTATGCGATACAAGGGCTTGGCTCCACCTTGGTGGAACGAATTGAAGGCTGTTATTTTAATGTTGTCGGATTGCCGCTGTCGCTTCTTGGCGAAATGCTGTCCGAGTTCGGTATAACTGTATTGAACCGGTAGGAAGCTTGGGAAAGAGGGATAGGGATGGAGTCGCAATCAGTAATGCTGCGGGACCTCCCCCATGAAGAACGACCAAGAGAGCGCATGATGCATTATGGGGCGGAATCATTAAGTCAAGCGGAGTTGTTAGCCATTCTGCTGCGTACGGGAACACGCCGTGAATCGGCTATTCATATTGCACAGCAGATGCTGGGGAAAATCGGTGGCCTGCGTGGGCTAGTTGACCTTAGCATCGAAGAACTGACCGAAATCAAAGGTATCGGCCCTGCCAAGGCCGTGCAACTAAAAGCAGGCATCGAACTTGGAAGGCGCCTCGCGAACTCCAGGTTTAACATGCCGGTCATTATCCGTTGTCCTGAGGACGCTGCGGAGATTCTGACCGAGCAATTGCGTTATTTGCAGAAGGAGCATTTTGTCTGCTTATTTCTGAATACGAAGAATCACGTAATTGGACAAGAAACGTTGTCTATGGGCAGTCTTAATGCTTCGATTGTTCATCCTCGTGAGGTGTTCCGAGCAGCAATAAAATGTAGTAGTGCCTCTATCATATGCGCACATAATCATCCTAGTGGTGATCCAACGCCAAGTCCGGAGGATATCTCCTTGACCTCAAGACTGCTTCAGGCAGGCGAGATTGTCGGGATTGACGTGTTAGATCATCTAATTATCGGTGATAGCAGCTTTGTGAGCTTGAAAGAAAAAGGACATATGTAATATAAATGTGAAGATTTACTTAGGAAAAGGAGAATTAGCATGTTGGGTAGTTTTACGAAAGATTTAGGAATTGACTTGGGGACAGCGAATACGCTTGTCTATGTACGCGGTAAGGGGATTGTTGTAAGAGAGCCTTCCGTTGTAGCCATTAACACTGACACTAAGACGATTGAAGCCGTGGGTGAATCCGCTAAGAAGATGATTGGTCGTACACCGGGAAACATCCGTGCGATCCGTCCGATGAAGGATGGCGTTATCGCTGATTTTGACACCACGGCTACGATGATAAAATATTTTATTCGTCAAGCACAGAAACAACGTTCTATGTTCCAACGTCACCCTAATGTAATGGTCTGCGTACCATCCGGCATTACTGCTGTAGAGCAACGTGCCGTAGAAGATGCTACTAGACAAGCTGGTGCTCGCGAAGCTTACATTATCGAGGAACCTTTTGCTGCAGCGATTGGTGCAGATCTACCGGTATGGGAGCCAACAGGAAGTATGGTTGTTGATATCGGCGGAGGTACCACTGAAGTTGCTGTAATTTCACTCGGCGGTATTGTTACTAGTCGTTCCGTACGTGTTGCGGGTGATGAAGCGGATGAGTCCATCATTCAGTACATCAAACGTCAGTACAATCTGATGATTGGTGAACGTACTTCGGAACAGCTTAAAATGGATGTGGGTTCTGCCCTTCCACTTGAGAAGGCTGAGACTATGGAAATTCGCGGGCGCGATCTCGTAACAGGTCTTCCAAAGACGCTTACCATTACTTCTGATGAGATCTGTGAGGCATTGTCTGACACCGTGAATTCTATTATTGAAGCTGTTAAAGTCACTTTGGAAAAATGTCCACCGGAGCTTGCGGCAGATATTATGGATCGCGGGATTGTCTTGACTGGTGGCGGCGCCTTGCTTCGTAACTTGGACAAACTGCTCGCACGCGAGACTGGAATGCCAGTTATTGTCGCTGAGAATCCTCTGGATTGTGTAGCTATTGGAACAGGAAAGGCGCTTGAGAATATCCATTTGTTCAAGAGCCGCAGCAGTTCCAGTCTTCGCTCTAAGAGATAAGCCTATGTATGGTCACTCGTGTAAGTCAACCCCTGTTATGGGAGAAATACTGTTGTTAGAGGGTGTTGAAACTGTTTAAACTTATGAGCAATAAACGTCTGTTTATTCTGTTAATTACACTGGTGCTGTTCATTGTGGTGATGGGCTTCAGCTTGGCAACAAGGAGTTCTTTGTCCTGGCCGGAGAATTTTCTTAGAGATACGACTGGTTTCGTGCAAAAAATGTTCTACAAGCCCGCTGGATATGTAGCGGGCTTGTTTGAAGATATCGGAAATCTGAAAGATCTTTCTAAGGAAAATGAGCAGCTGAAGATTCTAGCCGCCCAATATGCACGTGATAAAGCCCAGTATAATTTCATTAAAGCACAGAATGAAGACTTGGAACGAAAATGGGAATTCACTCAAGAACAGAAGAATTTGTATAAATATGAATATCATATTGCGCAAGTAATTAGCCAGACTACAGAACCCAGCAACAGCACCATTGTAATTGATTTAGGCTCCAAAGATGGTGTCAGACCTAATATGTCTGTTATTTCAACCGATGGTCTGGTAGGTGTTATCAGTCAAGTTAGCAATTTCACTTCTACTGTGAAACTGATGACCATGATGGATACGAATGATCCCAACTCCCAACCTCCGATAGCAGCAACAGCTGTGGGTAAAGAGGGGAAGAGCTTTGGTATGATTGAGAGCTACGATCAGAAAACAAGTAAATTACTGATGACTAAGATCCCTCCAGGAGACCCCATTGCAAAAGGTGACGTTGTTGTTTCCTCCGGTATCGGTGGGTTATACCCACGTGGTCTGACTATCGGTACTGTTGACAGTATTGAAGTGGGAGAATATGGACTGACCTCTACAGCTGTTGTTACGCCTTCTGCAGAGTTTATGGATTGGAAGCATCTGATTGTTGTGTATACGGAGGAGCGTGCTGAATAGTGAATATGCGCAGATCTGTTCTTGTTCTGTTACTGTTCCTCTTGTTTATTCTGGAGGGAACCATTCTGCCTTGGCTGATTCCAGATGTTTGGCAGATGCGAATTATACCGAATCTCGTGTTCGTTGTACTATTGTTCGTGGCTGTATATCATCATCGTCATACAGCGCTTATACTGGGTCTAACTTTTGGAATATTACATGATGTGGTTTTCTATGGCAGAATTCTAGGAGCACATTCTTTTGCGATGGGTCTGTCGGCTTATTTAATCGGCCTTCTGTTTCAGATTCCGCGTGCTCCACTGCCTCTTATGATGACTGTGATTCTGCTCGGAAGCTTGCTAGAGGATAGTGTGTTATTTGGTATTTATAGTGTATTCAATCTAAATCAGGAGCCCTATAGCTGGGCGATTTTGAATCATATGCTGCCAACGATGCTCTTTCATTTTGCTATTGCTCTGATCCTCTACATACCGTTACGACGCCAGCTTGAGCTAATCAAGAAAGAGAAGAGTACGGAAGAAGCGGCATAAAGAAGCTTCTATTTTCTTTCTTTATAAAGCAGGAATTTAAGGGGCCCGGCACGAATGAATGAGGATAGGGGGCCAGGCATATGACAGTAAAATCCAAGCATGTAAGGATTAAGGGCATCAAGGATGGCCTGATATTCCTGCTAGACGACAAGTGTCCCTTCGAAGATCTTCTGAGCGAGCTTCGCTATAAGCTGGAGCACAGCCATCAAAATATTTTGACTGGACCGATTGTCCATGTAGATATTAAGCTGGGCAATCGTGCTGTAACTGAGGAAGATAAGGAAGCTGTGCTGGAGATTCTGAAGGGACAGGGAAATCTACTGATTCGTTCCATAGAGGCGCTTCCAGTGCCCGGCAGTGAGGATAATGACGCGTTGTTTCTAATGAGCGGGATTCTTCGTTCCGGCCAGGTGCTGCACCATGATGGAAATCTTTTATATCTGGGGGATGTGAACCCAGGAGGAACCATAACCTGTTCAGG
Organism: Paenibacillus sp. VTT E-133291; assembly: GCF_002264395.1. Lineage (GTDB taxonomy): Bacteria > Bacillota > Bacilli > Paenibacillales > Paenibacillaceae > Paenibacillus_AQ > Paenibacillus_AQ nitricinens. The sequence goes on along the minus strand of NZ_NFVA01000074.1, from coordinate 7,800 downwards.
CGATATCTATATTCTAGGATCACTTAGAGGTATGGCGCATGCTGGAGTAGATGGAAATGAAGAGGCAATTATCGCTGCTTCATTAATGTCTCCAACACAACTGCGAATTGCTGATATTATCAGTCGTCCTCCCGATGAGTGGGAAACCCGAGAAAGCAGTATGGAGTTTGCATATTTAATGAACGGAGCTATGCAAATCGATAAAATTCATAATTTAGTCAAAGTACGTCAGGATTTAAATGTGTTTAAAGGGGTGTAGCCTCCATGGGAGAAGCGATAGTCGTAACCTCGGGCAAAGGCGGAGTTGGCAAAACAACCACAACAGCCAATATTGGAACCGCACTTGCACTGCAGGGTAAAAAAGTATGTCTCGTCGATACCGACATTGGACTGCGTAATCTGGATGTAGTAATGGGGCTTGAGAATCGTATTATTTATGATCTTGTGGATGTAGCGGAGGGGCGTTGTCGCCTAAATCAAGCACTCGTTAAAGACAAACGCTTTGATGAGTTGTATATGTTGCCCGCAGCTCAAACGAAGGATAAAACGTCCGTCACTCCTGAACAAGTAAAAGATATTATTCTGGAACTGAAGAAGGAATATGAATATATTTTGATTGATTGTCCAGCAGGGATTGAACATGGCTTCCGCAATGCGATAGCCGGTGCGGATAAAGCGATCGTGGTTACCACACCAGAGCATGCTGCTGTGCGGGATGCCGATCGTATTATCGGACTGCTTGAACAGTCGCATGTGGAATCGCCAAAGCTGGTGGTAAATCGTATTCGCCCAGGTCTTGTAAAGTCTGGGGATATGCTTGATATTGAGGATATTTTACAGGTGCTGAATATTGATCTTATCGGAATTGTTCCAGATGATGAACTGGTCATTAAAGCCGCAAATAGTGGAGAGCCTACAGTTATGAATCCCGATTCGTCAGCAGCTATTGCCTACCGCAATATTGCACGTCGAATTTTAGGTGATGCTGTGCCGCTAATGCAGCTTGATCGGAAACCGGGAGCATTTAAGAAATTTAAGAAATTTTTCGGTATGGCTTAATTTTGCACCAAGCAATCTTACTATAGAAGCATTAACGATCCCACCACTAGAGAAATCTATGGGTGGGATTTATTTTTTATTGGCAATTAAGTGCTCCACCTTGGGTGGGCTTGTTCTAAAGAGACTTCCGTGCTTCATAAAATGGAAGTAAAACAAGCCCGTCCGGAGGGATAAATATGGATCTCAAATCAGATATCAAGAATCGCCGCAAGGAGCGTATTCGTAGTTTGCTGGAGGAAATCCCGGATATAGAAACCGCAGAGCTGCCTCCGTTACTCGTTATGCCTGAAAAGAGTACTAGCTTCAAGGAGTGGGGTACGGGATTTAAGCGGAATGAGGAGCAATCATCTATAGAGCCTGATCCAGAAGTGATGTGGAAAGAGAGACGTGGGGGCTGGGAGGAACCAGGAGGAGGAGGTTCTAAATTTTCTTCCGGTTTTATTCGACGGGTTATAGCCAGTGTGCTTGTGTTTGGAGCGGTGTGGGGAGTTTTTGCAGTTCACCAGCCATGGTCCTATAAAGTCCAAGCCTTTATTAGTGATAACTTGAGTAATGATATGGATTTCACAGCAGTGCGGGTCTGGTATGAGGAGAATTTTAATGGTGCACCGGCGTTCATACCGATATTTGGTGACAAAGACGAACCTGCTCAAAAGGCAGCAGCTCAACATGAGCTTAGTGCTCCGGTAGCTGGAAGCATTGTGGAGCCATTTGCTTCCACGCTAAAAGGTGTAGAAATTATGCCTCAACTCGATTCAACCTCAAATGTGACGGTGAAGAGTATAGACATGGGACGTGTTCTTTCTATCTCCAAAGAATTGAATGGTGGCATACGGATTGCGGTTCAACATTCTGGAGGAATAACGGCAGAATACGGACATTTAAATGGCACTAAACTGGAGATTGATGACTGGATTCAGAATGGAGATGAACTTGGGTGGATGCTGGAGAAAGAGGGCTCCTCAACTCCAACGCTATTTTTTGCAGTGATGAAAGACAAGACTTATATTGATCCTACAGAAGTGGTATCGTTTGATTAGGATCTTAGGGATCGATCTGTCACTACATCCATTATTCGTAATCATTATGTTGTTTTCTGTACTCACAGGACAATTTCTGGAGCTCATTACTTTATTTACGATCGTCCTCATTCATGAAATAGGACATGTGGTGGCTGCCCTTTTAGTTGGCGTTACAGTTAAATCGGTTCAGCTTCTTCCGTTTGGCGGAGTTGCGGTGATTGAGGATCATGGGCGGCTCACCGCTAGTCGTGAGATTGGCATTGCACTTGCCGGTCCGCTGCAAAATGGAATCATGATTGTTATGGCTCTTGGGCTTCAGCAAGCAGGTTATGGTAATCAGGAATTTTTAATCTATTTCATAAATGCCAATGCCATTATTGCGCTCTTTAATCTTTTGCCTGTTCTGCCACTTGACGGAGGCAAAGTACTTCAGGCTACAGTTAGTTTATTTCTTCCTTATTATTATACTTTGCTATGGTGCGGGCGAGTGAGCGTTGCTGCAAGCATTTTTGTGATTGTTTATGCGCTACTGCCTCTTGGAACGGGCGGAGGCTTGAGGCTGAATATGGTTATGATCGGTGCTTTTTTACTGTATTCAAATCTCACGGATCATCGGAATTTACCGTACCGATTCGTTGCATTTTTGATGAATAGGGAGGCAGTTTATGAGTATCATTTGCGGACAGGAAGTGTGGCTCGTCCAATTGTTGCCTTATCTGCGAAACCTTTAGATGCTATATTGCGTCTATTTAAACGTAATCAATATCATTTTATCTATGTATTAAACGGCGAAGGAAATGTTGTTGCTGTTGTGCCGGAACAGCGCTTAATATCTACCTACTTCGGAATGTAGTGTAATTATGCAGAACGTGAGAAGGGATGAATGAACGAAACCAGAGGTGAAGCCATGAAACAGATGATCGTTCACTGCACGCAGCACATTACCCGAATGGCTCTTCTGGAGAACGGAAGGCTTGTGGAGTACGCGGCTGAACGCGATCAGCAGCAAGGGCTGGTCGGAAGTTATTATAAAGGCCGTGTGATTAACGTACTTCCAGGTATGCAGGCTGCTTTTGTTGACATTGGACAGAAGAAGAATGCTTTTTTATATGTTGATGATGTATTGCACCCTCATTTGGATAGACAGCCGGATGTAAAGCCTTCTATAGAGACGCTTTTGCAGCCGGGTCAGGATATTGTTGTACAAGTAAGAAAAGAGCCTAGTGGCGGTAAAGGTGCGCGTGTAACGACCCATTATACATTGCCTGGCCGCTGGATGGTGTACATGCCTTTTGCCGATTATGTTGGGGTATCCAAAAAAATAAGCCGCGATGCAGAACGTAGCCGGCTCAAAGGAATTGGTGAACGTCTGAGAATGAAAGAAGAGGGGGTTATTATGCGAACCGTCTCTCAGGATGAGCCGCATGAAGCGGTGGAAGGTGATCTTTCATTTTTACGTGCGCAATGGGATAACATTACACGTCGGGCACAAACTGCAGAAGCCCCAGCTCTATTGCATCGTGATCTTAGTATTGTGCAACGCTTTATAAGAGATGCTTTTAATCCTCAACGTGATCAGTTGATTATTGATTCTCCAGTTGCAGTTAAAGAAGCCACGGCATTTCTGGATGACATGGCACCTGATGGGTACAAGCCTGTAAGTTTATATAATGGACAGGAGTCCATTTTTACAGCTTATGGGGTGCAGGATCAGCTGCATAAGAGCTTCAGCCGCAAGATCACGCTGGAGGGCGGAGCAACAATGATCTGGGATGAGACGGAGGCGCTCACCGTTATTGACGTGAACACTGCGCAGTACATTGGAGGAGCATCGCTTGAGGAGACGGTGACGAATACGAATTTGCTTGCAGCGGAGGAGATTGGCCGTCTGATCCGTTTACGTGATACGGGCGGGATCATCATTGTTGATTTTATTGATATGGAAGAAGAAATACACCGTAAAATGGTTACCGAACGGCTGGAGAAGGTGATCTGTAAGGATCGAACCAAAACCCATATTCTCGGTTGGACAAGACTGGGACTCCTCGAGATGACCCGGAAGAAGGCGAGACATGATTCTGCCAGCTTCGCACCTATCCTTTGTCAGTGCTGCGGAGGGACTGGGAAAGTTGGAGAATGGATGGAATGAGTTGACGATGGGCGATAAGTATGATAATATCTTCAAGTATGTGTTTGATTGATTCGGTCCTGCACATGCTGTAACCGCTCCGATCGGGTACATAAGTGCAGTTCCCACGGGAATCTGCCACCTAGACTAGGCGAGTCTGAGACATGAGGAGGTGCAAGTAAAATGTATGCAATTATCGAAACTGGCGGTAAACAATACAAAGTCCAAGAGGGCGATGTTTTGTTCATTGAGAAGTTGGAAGCTGAAGACGGCGCAAGTGTAACTTTTGACCGTGTATTGGCTGTTTCTAACGAAGGTGGTCTGACTGCAGGAACTCCGCTCGTAAGCGGCGCGTCTGTAACAGCTAAAGTCGAGAAACATGGTAAAGGCGCTAAGGTTGTAGTTTACAAATACAAACCTAAGAAGAACTACCACAAGAAACAAGGCCATCGTCAACCGTACACGAAAGTAACTATCGAGAAGATTCAAGCGTAAGAAGGTGCGTGGAATGATTAACGTACGGATTACACGATCTTCGGATCTAGGAACTATCGTTGGCTTTGAGGTAAAAGGGCACGCGGGTTATGCCAAGCGTGGCGAAGATATCGTATGTGCCGGAGTTTCGGCCGTAACGGTTGGAACCGTCAATTCGATTGAGACTTTGACCGGAATCTCCATGGATACGTCCATGAAGAACGGATTCCTAAGTGGAACATTAAGTTCCATTGATGATTTCGATACTTCCGCGAAGGTGCAATTGCTGCTTGAATCCATGGTCGTGATGCTAAATGATATCGCAGAATCATACGGAAAGTATCTTCAAATAGAGCAAGTGAATATTTAAAGAAGGAGGTTGACAACATGTTGAAATTGAATCTTCAATTGTTCGCATCGAAAAAAGGTGTAGGTTCCACAAAAAACGGACGGGATTCCCATTCCAAACGTCTTGGCGTGAAACGTGCTGACGGTCAAGCAGTAACCGGCGGTAACATCTTGGTTCGTCAACGCGGAACAAAAATTCACCCAGGCACTAACGTAGGCATCGGTAAAGATGATACGTTGTTCGCATTGGTGGATGGCGTAGTGAAGTTCGAACGTTGGGGCCGCGATCGCAAAAAAGTGAGCGTATACCCAGTTGATGTCGCTCCGGTAGCAGCGGCACTGGAAGCGTAAGCTTACGGAACCATATTTGCATGTAGAAGCCTCCGGCATGAGTGCCGGAGGCTTTTTTGTAGAATATTCAGAAGCGTTTATGGATACCTCTTTGAGCACTTTAGAAATGTATACCTTCAGAGTTTTAAGAAAACATAAACATCCTTAGACATATGTGAAATCTCACGGTTATCTCTGGTGAACTACAGGGAACTGCTGTGTTATACTAGGAACTGGTAATTGATGAGGGTAATAATCTAAACGAAGTCATGAATTTTGCGAACTGAGGGACGGGGAGAAAGAATGAAATCCTGGAAAAGTGCAATCTGGGCAGTCATGTTATCCGTATTGCTTCCTTTAGGACTCGTGTATTGGCATACCTCCCTTTTGACGTGCCTGTTGCTTGGGATTTGGGTAGCAGCAACGGTTGCTTTCAGTTTGATTTGGAATCAGCGTCATTGGGAACGGGAACTGCGTATACAAGAGAACACTCTGCAACAGGCGGCGATTCGGACATTGAATCATCATCGTCATGATTGGATGAATGATTTGCAGATTCTTTACGGATATATTCAGCTTGGAAAGCCTGATAAATCCGTGGAGTGTGTGGAAAGAATAAAGGAACGCATAGCGCTTGATAGTCGTATCGCTAAGCTGGGCATTCCTTCATTGGTCTTCTATATCCAATCTTTCCGAACTTACCGGACTAGTCTGGAACTGGAAGTTCAAGTGGAGGAAGGATTGCAACTGGAGGAGAAGCTAAACCGGGAAGCAGGAGATGAGCTGACTTCAGTGATCATGCAGACCGTACGAGCTTATCAATATAACGGACTGGCTCCTCAGGGTGAAACGCGCAAGCTGCGTCTTGGCTTTATTCAGGATGGAGGAGACATTCTTATCTCCTTCGAAGGTGAGGGAGAGCATGGCAATCCCGAGCAGCTCAAAGGGCAAATTTATAATATAGTACAAGGGAAAATCATGAAAGCGGAGCAGTTTAAGCCCAGCAAGGCTTATGTAGAGCTGCGTTTGCCGCTTGAGATGTGAGGAAGGTGAACATTAATGTTCGTAGATAAAGCTAAGATTTATGTTAAGGGCGGAGACGGCGGGGATGGTATCGTTGCGTTTCGTCGGGAAAAGTATGTACCGGATGGTGGCCCAGCAGGTGGTGACGGTGGCCGTGGTGGCGACGTTATCTTCCGCGTAGATGAGGGCTTGCGTACGCTGATGGATTTCCGTTATCAGCGCCATTTTAAAGCAGACAAAGGAATTAAAGGACGTAACAGAAGTCAGCACGGGGCGAACGCTGATCATATGATCGTGCGAATTCCACCCGGAACCATGTTAATTGACGATGATACTCAAGAGATCATCGCCGATTTGACTCGTCATGGTCAGCAAGTTGTTGTTGCCCGTGGGGGTCGTGGGGGTCGTGGGAATGCTCGTTTTGCAACAGCGGCTAATAAGGCTCCAGAGCTAGCAGAGAACGGCGAAGAGGGTCAAGAGCGGTATATTGTTATGGAACTTAAGGTTATGGCTGATGTTGGACTTGTAGGCTTCCCGAGTGTGGGCAAATCTACGCTACTGTCGGTCGTATCCGCAGCTCAACCAAAGATTGGTGCATACCATTTCACAACGATTACACCGAACTTAGGTGTAGTGGATGTTGGGGATGGACGAAGCTTTGTAATGGCAGATCTGCCAGGATTAATTGAGGGAGCTAGTGAGGGCATAGGGCTTGGTCATGAATTCCTACGTCACGTGGAACGTACACGGATCATTATTCACGTAGTGGATATGTCTGGTTCAGAGGGGCGTGATCCCTTCGAGGATTGGGTTCTCATTAATGACGAGCTGAAGCAATATAATGCGGCTCTAATTGATCGACCTCAGATCGTGGCTGCGAATAAAATGGATATGCCAGAGTCAGAGGAGAATCTCATCTCTTTCCGAGAACGCGTAGCTGAGCTGCGTCCGGATCTTGAGATTATGCCAATCTCCTCGCTTACCCGTCAGGGTGTTCAGGAACTGTTATATCGTGCAACGGATATTCTTGATAGTATTCCAGTGGCACCGATCGTTGAAGAAGTATCAGGAACAACTGAACGTAAGGTTTATAAGCTAGAAGCGGAAGATGATAACACATTCACCATTACACGTGATAATGAAACATATGTGGTCAACAGCCCTCGTATCGAGAAAATGTTGAAACGTATGCAGCTTAGCACACATGATGCGATTCTAAAGCTCGCCCGGACTTTGCGACATATGGGTGTAGATGCAGAGCTTCGTAAACGTGGAGCTGTAGAGGGGACTATTGTCCGTATTGGTGAGTTCGAATTCGAGTTCGTAGAGAATAGTAGTTACTATTAATATTTAGCTGATTACAAAGCGCGACTTGTGTTCTCCTGTAAAGGAAGACACAAGTCGCGCTTTTTTTTT
>NZ_NFVA01000028.1 GCF_002264395.1 Paenibacillus sp. VTT E-133291 | reverse complement strand
TCCGTAAGCTCGACTAAAACATACATTTCGAAGGATATAAGGTGCGCTCGGCCCGTTATACATCCCAAAGAGGCGTGTGCTTAATTAAAAACAGGGCTCCCCATCGCCACCAGTTGAATATAGGCCCATCCCATAAATTCGTTTCACATTTCTCCGAAATCTCGAAATTTTATAAATTCTATTCCATAAAAAAACCCGCGCTAGGCGCGGATTCTTAAAGAAGCTATTAATTCTTCTATTATTTCGCACTCTCCGCAATCGTCTTATAAGCCGCTAAATCTGTATACACTTCCACTTTAAGCGGATTGCGTTTATGTTTGATAATCTTATAGAAGTGATAGCCAAACACTGCAATATTAGCAGCTAAAGACAATGCACTCACAACCCAAAGCGCCGTTTCACTGTGAGAAGATTGTACCGAGAACTTTGAATCGCCAACAAACGCTGGGAATGACATCGTAAACATCATCCAAATCGCCAAGGTTTGTGCACGGTGCTGTAGCCATGCTCCTTTTTTGAAGAAGAATGCTGGAATGGTACAAGAGATCAGAAGTGCTGCACCTGCATAGAAAGAATGGTCAGAAACTGCGTTATATACATAGGCAAAGTTCCAAATGTCATAAGCAATGATCCAGAACCACAGCTGGTCCGGCCACAACATATCCTTACTCTTGTCTTTACTAATAACAATACCCATCCAACCAGAAATCGTAATAATGTTCAGAATACCTGCGATCCCGTTCATAATGTTCCAAGGACCACCTACCATCATTACGCCATCCACCATGCCTTGCAAGCTGTATACTTGGAAATCACGGATAACTGCTTCAAGAATGTTAACTGCAAGGATAATCGCCGGGAACATTAATATATATTTATTTTTGTCCCATCCTTTAACATAACGGATAGCCATAAACCCTATACATCCTGCCAAGGCAGAATATACTTTTACCCAGTGAAACCATGTTCCAGTACTGGAGCCTTCGCCTGCCGTATTTGGCCAGACCGCTATGGTAAGCACAATAGGGACAACGACAAACAAAATGATTGAGAACCACTTGCTTCTTCGAGCTATTTCGTTGAAAAACATTAATCCTGCAAGTACTACCAACCACATTAGAGCAGAGTACCAGGGAATCGATTCGAATAAAAACATAATGTATTCCTCCTAAAAGTTTTATGAGCATAAGCATCACTGATTGTCTTCGTGCAAAACTAGCTTCGTAAGCATTCGTGTTTTTTGTATGTAAGTGATGTCTTGAGACCAATATATCCCATCCTCCTTCGAACGATCAAACCGCTCAAAACGTTGATTTATCAAGGTTTTCATAGTCTCATTTCAAGTTGAGTTTACACATCAATAGGACTGGAATTCATCCAAGGTCCTACCCCAAGTAAGGGAATCTATTAGAAACTATGTCTACAGAACTATAGACTGTAAACCTAACTTGAACGTAAAATATCCCCCACAAAGTGGAGTTTTGCTTTAATGCTTACTCAGGTACTTTGTGAGAGGCTCAAAATATATACTTTCTGCAATAAAAAAGCCTTGCCGACAAATTTCTTTGTGGACAAGGCTTACTACTCACACATTTTCAAAAAAATCTGTCAACCAAATATTTCGAATATACGATACAGTTCTCCAGTGTAGGAAAATTCATAATTTCTCCAGCATAATAGATTTCATCTCTGCCCTGCATCTGATCAAGCCGTTCATAAAAGCCGTCACGGATCGCATTAGAATCTACATGGGGGAATTGCCTCCAGCGCTTCATCATATACAGACGGATGTTCTCGCCGCCCAGCTCGTGAAGTTTATTTTCTACCTTTTCCCGCATCTCCAGATCTGTCATTTCATCATTCTCCGCTACGTAAACCGTAACTAAATCCGTTGTGCCCATATCTGCCCACCTGTAATACCATGCCATCATATGTCCCTTGCGTTCAGGATTCATATTACAAGGGATATATCCAGAAAGCTCCGGTAACCCCTTTACTCTGTAGGCGTATACTCTAAACTGTTCATAGGTGATGCTCTCTAATAATGTTCTATCTTCAGAAGACAAGTGCACCATATCGCCTAGATGCTCTAAAGAAGCTGTATAAATAACCTTGTCAAAATAAAAGATATCCTGATTTGTTTCCACCCGAACTTGGCCGTTTGCCTCTTGCTCCATCTGTAGCACTTCACAAGTCAGACGCAGATCCTCTACTTGGTCAGCCATTCTTCTAATGAGTTCTGTGACTCCCTTAGGCCAGGTTATCATGTGAGTAATCTCAATAAAGGATAATAAATTATCATAAGTAAGAAATTTCAATACATAAGCGGCCGGCACATCCTGAATACTCCCAAAACCAAAAGTATTGAAGTAATGCATATACACCTGCCCAATAACAGAAAGATCATTCTCCGTACACCATTCTGAAAAAGGCTGGCATAAATCTGCTGGTAAGTGGAGAAAACCCGGTTCTAGCAGGGACTCATAACGCTTCAAAATATCAGGCAACCGTTTAAATTCTTGTGTAAACACCTGAATCTGATCCATGGGAATCTGTGAAGTCTTGCGCCCGTTTGTATCAAAAAATCCCCGTTCCAAAAGTGGCCCCTTATCCATAAGGTCGAACTCTCTCATAAGTTCTATCGTATGTTTATAAGTTGGCAAGCCGATTAGGGTTCCCATTTCATAGGTTTTCCCCTTGTATTCAATCGAATGACACTTGCCACCTACACGGTCTGACTTCTCAAGGAGAGTAATATGGGTATATCCTTTTTTCGCTAGCTGGTAGGCAGCTGTAACCCCAGAAATCCCTGCACCGATGATCCCTATTCTGTCTTCATACTTCACATTAGTCATCATCCGTTATCTCCTTGTAAATAACCATAATGGCAAGGTCTCACGCTGACCCGAATACTCAAGTGCGACATCTGATGGTATTTTCCCCCGATTAGGTCCGTCTGTGATTACCCTGCTAAAATTATAGATTCTCAAGTATTCGTGTAAGCGCTTTTCCAAAGTCTCAAAGGAACCTATCGAAACATCCAACCAAGCCTGCTGGTAAAATTCTTTCGACAACACCGCTACAAATTGCTGTAATGGCTGAAATACTTCGGTCTGATCTGCAGTTATGGCTACTTGATTTATGTTGTTCTTATGTAAAAAATCGCTGTATTTATGTTTGCCTCTATCCCAGTTTGTAGTAAACTCACGACTTTTGTTCGTAACCAAATTGTCGATTTGGAATTCTAATGTCTTCATTAATGGGATGACCTTCAGATGCATAAAATCGATAAAATGAATGGAAGACTTCCGATTATAAAGCTTAACTAAGCCTAATCTGGAATAGGCATCGTAGACCACGTATTGATACACCTTTCCTACCCTTGGAAACACTCCCATATAGCTAATGCTCTGTTGGCACATATACCCGGGATGAGCATTTTCCGGATTTTTCATCTTATAGTCCAGAGGTTTTGGTTTCTCTTTACATCCTCTGCTGTTAGCCGCTTGCGCGCCGTCCCTCTTCTTTGCTTTGATTTCTTTGGCGTAAGCCTCACGTTCTATTCTCTTACTAAGCCTATTTCGACGCAGCACATTATAAATACCTGACTCCCCTATGTTCACACCCTCATCCTGCAGTTCGTAAAAGATTCGCTTGGGTCCATCTTCAGGAAATTTGGCAACGTATTGTAAGATAAATCTTTCCGTTCGCTTATCCACTTTATTAGGCATTACCGGCCTTCGTTCCTTCTCTGCCAGTCCATCCATCCCCTGCTCTTGGTAAGCTTTACACCACTGATAATAGATCGTCCGGGATATACCAAACTCCTTACACGTTTCGCTCACATTGTTGCTGATAGTCCCTTGCATGAGGATATGATATTTGTTGTTTGCATTCATCTATTACACCCCCTATTCTCTTTATTTTATACATAGTCGGCGTTTAATACAGTGCTATTCTACAATTTCTTAAGTTCTTTTCATGACTTATATAAGAAGAAATCCATTAAAAAAGAGAGACCGCTCAAGGCTTCTCCCCATTTTGAACAAAATGTGTAATGTATTCCCCTCCAGAAATCTCCAAGCAGTTCAGACGTTGGCCATAGGCACATCCACCATCCACACCAATCTTATCGCCCAGCGGACTAAACCAGATGTCTTCCGAATCATGCAGTTCCGTCGTTGACGTATGTCCAAAAACTACCGTTTTGTTAGTGTTAACTACAGGTTTCGTATAAAATGGTTCTCTGATCCAAATAAAATCATACGGCTCCTGCTGCTTCCAATCCTCAAGTAATGGATTAATGCCTGCATGAACAAAGATATGCTCGTCTGTCTCATAATAGAGGGGTAATGAACTTAGAAAGTCCAAATGATGTTTGTATTTCTGTCTAATTTCTTCTTTCAGCAACATATAATCACGCCAGCCAAAATCTGCTTTAAAAAAGTCAGAATCCGCCTCACAATAGCTCATCAATGTATACAAACCGCCGTTGTTAAGCCAATGTGTATCCAGTTTATCATCCTCGCTGGTTAGCGCGTCATAGGCCATTTTATCATGATTACCTTTTAGAACTGTGACGCCCCATTCCCGCTTTAGGGCCATAACTTGATCCACAATTCCTTTACTATTGAGACCTCTGTCCACATAATCCCCCATCAGGATGAGCTTGTCCTCGGATGGCCGATAGTTTATTTTTTTTAATAATGCGTTGAATTCGGAATAGCTTCCGTGAATGTCGCTAATCGCTAATATTCTGATAGTAATTCCTCCTGGCTCTGGATGCTGCAAGCTAAAACGCCTTCGGCGTCCTTTAAAGGACAGTTAGCGTTTATGCGAGAATTATAAGGATAAAATATAACGTGAAACTTATACTTTCTTATAATTAAAAAAAGACGTTCCGGGCAAAGGCACCGAAATATCTTTTTTTGAAATGGTCGCTATACGGAATCCAAAACGAGTGGATCTTCATCGGATGGATTAAAAAACTGGCGGCTTCTGACTTCATGCACTGCTTCTTGAAAACGATCGCACAGAAAAATCAACTGGTCGATCTCTTTCTTACCCACCTTTTCCGTAACTTCACTTAAAATACCTGAAAAAGTAGCCATCTGGGAATCATAAATCTGCTCCCCTTCATTCGTCAGACCAATATATACAACCCGCCGATCGGTATCGGACGTTGTTCGCACCACATAACCCTTCTCCTCCAAACTGTTAACCATTTGTGTCGCAGTAGGTCTGCTAATTTGGAGCAAGTCGCTTAATCTAGAAATCATGACTCCCTGCTGCTCTTCGACTTCGTCTGAAAGCTTCTTTCGCTTCATTAAATTGTTTATGACATACATCATCATAAATTCTCTATACGAAATCGCTTCCTTCGAGGACGGACGAGAGGTCAAACGCTTAATATTTTCAAAGGCTATAATTAGCTTTTGCTCTTGACTATTTTGAGTATCCATAGGGCACCTCCAATTTAACTCAATCTAATTAGATTACTTACCTATTTCCAAAAAATCAAGTCCAATTCACATTCTGTTTCCATAAAAATTAAATAATTAAACAGTTGTGCTAAATGATGAATTTGTGTATTATACATAAATGATAGTTTGGCTACCTAATTAATAAGACATGAATTCCCAAACTACAATATATAGAAGTTAAAGGAGAGGAACAGCTCTGGAGCATCTTACGCAAAAGAAAAAAGTTACAATTATGATTGCTTTAATGGCGGCTATGTTTTTCGCAGCAATCAACCAGACCATTGTAGGTACTGCAATGCCCCGAATTATTGCGATGTTAGGAGGCATTGAACATTATACTTGGGTAATTACCATCTATATGCTCACCTCCACAATCGCTACCGTACTTGTCGGAAAACTATCTGATATTTACGGGAGAAAGCCATTCCTGCTAGCAGGGATCGTTATTTTTATTATAGGCGCTTTCCTGTCCGGATTGTCGACCAATATTTTTCAGATGATCACTTATCGCGGGATTCAAGGTCTTGGCGGCGGGATTCTAATGTCCGCTACCGTAACCGCTGTAGGTGATTTGTTCGCTCCAAGAGAGAGAGCCAAATGGACTGGAATTATGATGGCCATATTTGGATTCTCTAGTGTAATTGGTCCTACCCTTGGCGGCTTCATGGTGGATCACATGGCTTGGAAATGGATCTTCTGGATCTTCTTGCCTTTCGGTATCGTGGCTTTCTTTATGATTTGGAAAATGTTCCCTAAAACTACACGCTCCACTTCAGAATCCATTGACTACTTAGGCTCCATTTTCCTTTCCCTTACCATTGTTGCACTCTTGCTCGGATTTTCATGGGCGGGTACAAAATATGAATGGGGTTCCCCAGAGATACTCAGCTTATTCGGGGCATCTATTCTCGGAGTTATTATTTTAATTCTGATTGAACGAAAAGCTAAAAGTCCAGTATTGCCATTATCCTTATTTAAGAATTCCATCGTAACCATCTCCATGGTTGTCGGCTTCCTGATGAATGCCGGTATGATGGGCGCAATGATCTATCTGCCATTTTTTGTCCAAGGTGTAGAAGGCGTCTCCCCAACCAACTCGGGATTCATTAATATGCCGATGTCACTGGCAATGATTGTACTTAGTACGCTCGTGGGCAGATGGATCTCCAAATCAGGTAAATACAAGCGTTATGCCCTGATTGGTATGCCATTTATGGTTGCAGCCATGATCTTAATGGCCTTTATGAGCAATATTGCGATGGCCGTAGTCAGCATGATTGTCTTCGGTATTGGCTTAGGACTATCGATGCCTGTATTTACCTTAACCGTACAAAATGCCGTAGCGCCTTCCATGCTAGGGGTTGCTACTGCTACAAATACTTTGTTCCGTAATTTAGGCGGAACCATTGGTATTGCTATTATGGGTACCATCATGAATACTACATTAACGAATAAACTAGAAGCAGCGGTGTCCTCTGGCAAGGGTCCAGATTTAACCAAACTTGACCCTGAATCCGCTAAACAGCTTTCCGCATTTATGAATCCGCAAATGCTGCTGGATCAGCCTAAGCTGAAGGAACTGCACGCAACGCTGCCAGAGCAAATCCAACCGCTCTTCAATCAATTGATTGAGATGCTGCGAAATGCACTAAGCGATTCCCTGACGGTTGTATTCTTAAGCGGCACCGCACTGTTAGTCATTGCAGCATTGCTTGTCTTGTTCCTTAAAGAGATTCCGTTACGAAGTGGTGAGAAAAAAACAGAGGTCACTGCAGAGGGAAAAAGCGAAGGCAAAAACCTTGAAAAGTCAGTACCTGCTGCACACTAATCACAAATAAATATACATTAGAGATGTCCGTAAACAGCTTAGGCTGTGCGGCATCTCTTTTTTATGTGAAGGAGATTAGGATTCGGTTGGTTGATCGTTCAATTCTTCGAAATAATCGTAGACTTCGTTTAACAGCTCCATTAACGAATCTGTCTTTTCTCTACCCATATAATCAATCATGCCTTTAAAGGTATTTCGGGATTTCGTTACGGCCATTTCGGCCAAATGCTCTCCTTTTTCCGTAAGCGTGATTTCACTGATTCGGCGATCCTGGGCATCGGCAGAACGCACTACATATCCCTGTGCAATCAGACTATTGACCATCTGTGTAACCGTAGGAGAAGTGACTTTAAGAAACTTGCTGATATCTGAAACCGTCTGCCCCTTCTTCCCTTCCCGTTCCTTGCCGAGCTTTAAAGAAACCAACATCCGAACCTCACTTGGCTTCAATCCCCAGACTGTAGTTTTACGCCAATTCATCCTGGCAAATTGCTGGAAAGCTTCCATTAGTCCATCAACATTCTGATATTTATCTTCGTTCATCAGTACACCCCATAAGATCCATTTAACACTAAGTATAGCCTAATCGGACATAAAAAAGAATTGATAGATGTCAGGGATCCATTTTCAAATCATTACTAGCGCGATGTATAATAAGATCAGATGAAAGGGCTTGATCGTCCTTTACTGACGATAAATGATACATTGTTATATATAAAATACAGGCCATTCACGCCTATTCGAAAGAGGTTATCTATCATGTCCTTTTCTTATTCTACACATGACGCTCTAGGGCTTGCTGCGCTTGTCAAAGCACGTGAAGTCTCCCCTCGCGAGTTGGTCGAAGCCGCCTTCGCCCGGCTCGATGAAGTCAATCCAGTCCTTAATGCGGTCGTACGCACTCGTAGAGATGCTGCTCTTAAGGAAGCTGACGATATGCCTGTCCATGATAGTGCTCGCCCTTTTGCTGGCGTTCCTTTCCTGCTGAAGGATATCTCCCAAGCTATTGCTGGAGAACCTCTTACTTCGGGTGCCTTGCTCATGAAAGACAATATTGCTAGACGTGACTCGAACTACGTAGCACGAATCAGAAACGGCGGATTTATTCCGCTTGGACATACGAATACACCAGAATTCGGCCTCAAAAATATTACCGAGAACATCCTTCATGGCCCGGCACGTAATCCATGGAATCCCGAATATTCCCCCGGTGGTTCGAGTGGCGGCGCTGCTGCTACGGTAGCTTCTGGTATTGTTCCGGCAGCGGGAGCTAGTGATGGTGGTGGATCGATCCGTATCCCCGCCTCGTTCACCGGCTTGTTCGGGCTAAAGCCAACCCGTGGACGCACTCCAGTAGGACCAGGTGTAGGCCGTCAATGGCAAGGTGCTTCTATCGATTTTGCATTGACAAGGTCAGTTCGCGATACCGCTGCTATGCTGGATTTACTGCAGGTTGTGCAGCCAGAGGCTGCTTTTCAAACACCGTTATATCCTGGTGTCTATCTGGATGATCTATTCAAGCCAACACAGCGAAAACTACGCATAGCGTTCACAACCGCTTCCCCAGTAGGCACACCAGTAACGAATGAAGCCGTAATTGCTGTGCTCAAAACTGTAAAATGGCTCGAAGCTGAAGGGTATGAAGTGGAAGAAAAGCTGAGTCCAGTAAATGGTGTAAGGCTAATGGAGAATTACTATACGATGAATACCGGGGAAGTGGCAGCGATGTTCGTATCGCTGGAGAAGATGAAGGGACGTTCCATTACTGCCAGTGAAGTAGATATCGTCACTTGGGTCCTCGGAGAAGCTGGGAGAAAAGTCTCTGCAGCTGAATTTGTGCATAGTCTGGATGAATGGGATATTGCAGCCGCTCAAATGGCAGGTCTGCTTAATCGCTACGATCTGTATATCACACCAACAAATGCGGATTCAGCACCTAAGATTGGCGAGCTGACGCATAGCGCTGCTGAGATCGAAAAGCTGCTGCATGTACATGAATTGCCGAAAGAAGAGCAGCAGCGCATGATTTACGCGATGTTTGAACCAAGCTTAACTTATACACCGTTCACCCAACTCGCCAATTTGACGGGTCAACCGGCTATGAGTGTTCCTGTCCATATGTCGCGAGAGGGTCTGCCGTTGGGGGTACAGGTAATGGCTGCGAAAGGCCGGGAAGATATACTGCTTCAGCTTGCAGCCCAGCTTGAACAATCCGAACTGTGGATAGGGATGACAGGGAATCCGCTCTTTCCATGATGAAATTCATGAAATGGTGGCTAATTCAATTGAGGATCCTAGTATAGATGAATGCTTATATTATTATATGAATAGGGGTAAAATTGCTAGAAAGAAGCCCGTACTCTTTATTAGTGCGGGCTTCTTTCTGCTTCAAGATGCAAATACTATTTACTACCTTGTAGATGGGAAGTTTTATAATAACGGCATTATTTAATCAATTACTGGTGATATACAGATTGGAATCGGTGGTGCAACAACTCTTGGAATTTCTGCTACGGGTAATACTAATTTGTATATGATCGTTTTCCAGTCCGATCCTTTTACTTGGTACTAAATAAAAAAATCAAAACCATGAAGGATCAGACTTAAGCGATCCTTCATGGTTTTTTATTAGAGTGCATATATTAAAAAGAAAAGCTGAGTGCGATTTGTTATTATTCCCTTTTATAAAAAATGGTATTATCTTCATAAGAAATACCCATTAATTAGGTGGTGTAGAATTGGATGGATAAAAACAACAATAAATTGCTCTTATCAAGTATCGTCATCGGATTATTGATTATGTTCTCACCAATAATCCTTACAGGGTATACCTATTCGACTGACAGTATTTTGGGTCCCCTTTTATATTTTGAATTTACTATCAGATCATTAGCCTTAATTATTGGATTGCTTGTAATTTATGATGGAGTTAAGAATTTTCTCAAAAAATAATACAACGATTTTAATTCTTCTTTAAATGGTGAACCACGACATTTTTTTGACCCAAGGAGACCTCTTCGAATACAAGGGTCTCCTTTGTATTTGAGAAGACGACAAGATGCGATATACTATCCGAGGATGATTTCTGTAGAACATAACTCTCGCGATAAAAGTTTTTACCGGAATTATTTTCTGTTATTTTTAATTTCTACTATTAACAGGTTAGCAGTCTTCTAGTGATTATTTTATTCCTTAAATGAACAGACTCTATAAGCTAAGTAGTGCTGGCGCTATTTCTTCTAATTACACCGATAGCTAACGCACAAGATGACATCATCACTAAAGATGATTCAATTACTCAAAGAACTGTAATTGATTCCGAGCTAACTATTGAAAAAAGAAGTGATGGTCGTGTTGTACCTATCGTGAATGCAGATGATTTAGATGATAATCAGCTCAATAGTGTTCTAAGAGCAATGAATTATAGCAATAATTTGATAGAAAGAATGCCTGAGGAGCAAAAAAAGTTTTACGCATCTATTTTACGCATCTAATGGTGGAGTTAATATTCCAAATGTACCAAAGCTCCTGCTACTCCTGCTCCCGCCCGCAAATCCCATAAAAGAAGAGATGGATGGCTTCCTCCAGGAAGGCATCTATATCTTCTTGTTTGCTGGCTTCATCTAGCATTTCCCCCGAACTTCGCATGTACATTCCCATAAATGAAAGAATCCCTTTCGTCGACACTTTACTTGAGATTTCTCCTCGCGTTTTTCCATCCTCCACCATCTTGACCATCAATGGTAAAACATCATTCGTGTACCGTTCCTCAATATAATGAAACATTTCCTGGTCTTCAACCATAAGCTCCTTTACCGTCGCGGGAGGCAATGAACTGTAGGTTTCTCTTTCCATCCTCATAATATATTGAATAATCTCTTTCAGAGAATGCGCCCCATGAATGTAATCTTCAAAGTCACGAATGGCCTTCTCTATAAAATCCTTAAAGGACTCACTGAGCAGAGCTTCCTTACTGCCAAAATAATTATAAATCGTCACCTGTGAAACCCCTGCTTCTTTGGCAATGTCTGCGATTCGAAGTCGTTTGGGCTCCCAAAGCTTGAGCATATCCATTGTAGTTTTCATAATTTTGAGCTTTATCTGTGCCGCTCTTTTCTCAAATCCATTCATGCTATCCACCCTTATTTAATGAAATATTCATAATCAATTATTTCATAATTTCATTGACTTCGTTGTTCACTAGGAATAATATAACATATGAAATATCCAATTAATAATAGTTCATTATTTTGCAGTGGGGGTGGCGGCATGCTTGTAGTTGAAGGCTTAACCAAAAGATTTTCGAATGGCAAGGGCATCGAAGATGTTACGTTTACCGTAAATAAAGGCGAGGTGTTTGGATTTCTGGGGCCTAACGGCGCAGGTAAATCAACGACTATAAGACATATCATGGGATTTATGGTGCCGGATCGAGGTTACGCGAGCATCCATGGACTTGATGTATGGAAAGCACAGGGTACGGTCCAGAAGCATATCGGTTATCTCCCTGGTGAGATCAATTTTTTTGACGGGATGACGGGCATTTCCTTTCTTAAATTCATGTCTGGCATGCAAGGGATGAAGAATACCACTAAACGTGACCACCTGATTGAACGACTGCAATTTGATGCCGCAACTCCGATCCGCAAAATGTCAAAGGGAATGAAGCAAAAAGTCGGTATTGTCGCAGCTTTCATGCACAATCCTGAAGTTATCATTCTGGATGAACCTACCTCGGGTCTCGACCCGCTTATGCAAAAGGTATTTATAGATCTCGTATTGGAGGAAAAAGCAGCCGGAACCACTTTTCTAATGTCCTCTCACAGCTTTCAAGAAATTGAGCGAACCTGTGACCGCGCTGCAATCATTAAAGACGGACGTATCATCACTGTAAAAGATATTCACGAATTACAATCGATGCAGCGGAAGCTGTTTGAGGTTGTTTTCACAAATCGTGAAGATGCAGAGCAATTTGCCGCCTCTGGTCTTCAAGTGGAGGCTCGCGAAGGGAATATGGTCCGCATTGCTGTACAAGGCAATTACGATCGATTCATTCAGGAGACTGGTAAATACAATATCCGCAGTATGGATGTGTTCACGCAGAATTTAGAGGATATCTTCATGGACTATTATGACCGTGAGGGGGCCGTGCAATGAATCTTCCACTCTATAAAGAAATGATGAGAGTGAACCTGAAAGGAATTATGAATTACGCCTTCGGTTCTGCCTTCTATATTCTGTTTATGATCTGGCTCTATCCAGGGATCGCTGGAAGCACACAAGCTATCGATGATCTCATTAAAGCTATGCCAGAAGGTGTGGGAAAAGCTTTTGGATTAAATAGCGGATTCACCAGTGCTGAGGCGTTTATCTCAGGAGAATATTACGGACTTATTCTGGTGCTGATTCTATCCATTGTCTGTGTACAAATGTCAACACAGCTCATGGCTCGGCTCGTGGATCGCGGCTCTATGGCTTATCTGCTTATAACACCAACTACGCGGAGAAAAGTAGCTACCACGCAGGCGCTTGTGCTCACGACAGCGTTGCTCCTGATTATGGGTGTGACTACACTCGCCGGACTATTAGGTAAAGCATGGTTCCTCGGCAGTGAATATGAATTTAACAGCGGACGTTTTGTACAGTTGAATACCGTTGCCTTTTTATTGTTTTTTGCCGTTGCGGGACTGACTTTTCTGATTTCCTCGATATGTAATGATGAGAAAAAAGCGCTTGGGATTTCCGGTGCTATCACCTTCGGATTCTTCACTTTGGACTTACTTGCTAAAATAAGTGATAAAATGGAGGGGTTACGTTACCTGACCCTATTCTCCTTCTATCAGCCGGGTAAAATCGTTCAAGGTAACGTGGAGATTATTCAGATTTCTAGTTGGTTACTGTTGATCGGTGTTCTCGCTTTCGCCTTAGGGATCGAGCTGTTTAAACGACGGGATCTTTCATTATAAGAAAAGGGGGACACTCCGATAGCATATTGCTAACGAAGCGTCCCCCTTTATTAATAGAAGAATATAAAAGCTTCTTCACACTAGAGAAGCATTATTTTAAGATTTCGTATCCGGTCTAGGGGCACCAAAGTTTGGCGTTCCATCTTCATTCCACTCGATCACTTGCACACGCGCATGCCGATTAGGATCATATAACGGGTCTCCTACAATCTCCTTATAGCTTCTAGCATGGAACACCAGGATATCCTGTGTGCCATCTTCAGAAACTGTAAAGCTATTATGCCCCGGACCATACTGACCGTTTTCTTCAGAAGTCGTAAACACAGGTTCTGGTGTTTTGACCCATGATTTCGGATCCATTAAATCACTATTCTCATCAGCGGTTAACAACCCCATACAGTAGTTATGATCTGTCGCACTTGCCGAGAAAGTCATGAAAATACGTCCATTACGTTTAAGAACTGCCGCACCCTCATTCACCAGGAAGCCGATTTTTTCCCATTCATATTCAGGCGTGGTGATGCACACCTGCTCTCCTTTTAATGTCCAAGGATTCTCCATTTCGGAGATATACATATTAGAATTACCAGGAACATCAGGATCCTTTTGTGCCCAAACGTAGTATCTAACCCCTCTGTGTTCAAAAGTGGTTGCATCCAGGGCAAAGGATTCCCATTTCGTTTTGATTTGACCCTTCTCCACCCATTCCCCTTCCAAAGGATTTGCGGATGAATTTTCTATGGCAAACATGCGATGATCAAATAAGCCATCTTTCGTATCGGAAGTATGTGCTGCTGCAAAATACACATACCATTTTTCATCAATATAGTGAATCTCAGGCGCCCAAATGTTGGCACTCATTAAGCCAGTTTCATGCTTCACCCAAATGGTCTTACCCTCAGCCTCAGCTAATCCCTGAATGGATTTAGAACGACGAAGCTCGATTCTATCAAACTCCGGAACCGAAGCTATGAAATAATAATAACCATCAGTATGTTTATAGATCCATGGATCTGCCCTTTGCTCAATAAGCGGATTTTTCGCATTGAATTCTCTCATGATGACAACTCCTATATCTCTCTTTATTTTTAATTTTATGGGTCACCAAAACACACCCTTCCTTATAAAGAAGGTAAGGTGTATTTAAGTTTATGTTCATTGGATCTACCCTTTAATACCTGAATTCAAGTTAATAGATTGAACGAAGTATTTTTGAGCAAATATAAATAGCAGCAAGGTTGGAATGATCGCCAAAATCGCCGACCCCATTAATTGCCCGATCATACGATAGTTTCCATAGATATCTTGAAGCAAGAGCAAACCCGCTGTAACCGGCATTTTGTCTACATCTGTGTACACGATAACCGGCCAGAGGAAGTCATTCCAAGATCCCGTAAAGGAGAACAATCCGCAAACAATCAAAATTGGCTTAACTAGCGGCAATATAATTTGTGCGAAAATTCTAAAATCACTAGCACCGTCAACTTTTGCAGACTCATCTAATTCTTTGGGGATACCGTTCATAAACTGTCTGACCAAGAAGATGTTCCCCATACCCGCAAGACCCGGAATAATCATTGCCCAGGAAGTATTCACCCAACCCAAGGAATCGATAATTTTGTAAGAAGGAATCAAGTTAACCACACCGGGGAAGAAGGAGATGCCTAGCAAAGTGAAGAACAACGTGTCTCTTCCTTTAAAGTTAATCCGGGTATAACCAAAGCCAGTAATCGAAATCACAATAACCACCAGGATGGTGTGGGATGTCGCGATAAATAATGAATTGCCTAACCAACGTAGAATCGGGGCTGTTGAAGTATTGTTCAGAATCGTTACATAGTTCTCAAAAACCCATGTTTCAGGAAATA
Organism: Paenibacillus sp. VTT E-133291; assembly: GCF_002264395.1. Classification (GTDB taxonomy): domain Bacteria; phylum Bacillota; class Bacilli; order Paenibacillales; family Paenibacillaceae; genus Paenibacillus_AQ; species Paenibacillus_AQ nitricinens. The sequence continues at coordinate 53,916 of NZ_NFVA01000028.1, read as the reverse complement.
GTCTAAAGCCGGTGGAAACCACTTCCGTTTGTGATCTAAAAGATGTGGAAATCCCGAATATAACCGGAATAATCCAAATCACACAAAGGATAAGCAAAAAAGCATATGATACATATTTTGAAATGCTAATATTGGATGAGCCTTTTACTTTGCCTGTTCTATTTACAACTGGACGATTATCTAGGCCATTTAACGCCTGATTTGACATTTTAGTACACCTACCTTTTCCATTTCCTTGTTAATCCATTAGTTCCCGAGAACCTTATGTAGCATTTCGGTTCATTACATAATATTGCAGTGCGGAGATCACCAAGATTACTAATCCCAATAACACTGCCATCGCCGATGCCATCCCTGCAATGGATTCACCATTACCGAAAGCTAATTGACGAATATACATCATGAGTACATGTGTACTTTGTCGAGGCCCGCCATCGGTCATCATTAACGGTTGGCCGAATACATTGAAGGCTCCAGCAGTTGTCATAACAAAGGTATAGATTAATGGAAAACGAATAGACGGCAAGGTGATACTTGTGAATCTTTTAATTGAACCCGCACCATCGAGCTCTGCCGATTCATATAATTCCTGCGCAACACCACTTAAGGAAGCACGATAAATAATCATGTTGCCCCCAATACCACCCCATAGTGTAATTACAATGATGATAATCCACGCATACGGCTGATTTGCTGGCCAAGCAATTTGTGATCCGAATAGATTACCAGTAATCCCTAATTGCTTATTAAAGATCAAAAGCCAGATTAGTGCTGCCGCAGAAATTGAAATTAAGCCTGGAATATAGAGAATAGATTGAATTAAGCTCTTCATTTTAACTTTTTTATGTTCAAGTGCAACAGCAACCATTAATGGGATAACTATTAATAATGGAACAGAGAGAACCACAAAGACCAGCGTATTTTTCAGACCTCTGAAAAATTGAGTATGAAACGTTGATTTGCCATCAAAAAGAATGGCCTTATAGTTATCAAAGCCTACCCATACCGGGTCACTCATTAAATTCCACTTTGTAAATGAAGCATAAATCCCATAAATCGTTGGCAATAAAATGAAGATAGCAAACAAAATGACGTGCGGACCTACAAAGAAGGCAGGTGCCCAGTTTATTTTCTTTTTCATAGGATTTCATTTCTCCTTTTGCACAAAGTAATGCACCACAGTACGGCACATTACTTCGTACAATCTATTCTATTTCGCTTTATTTCGCTGCACTGCTGCTTTCTGCGATCTTATCTTCTACAAACTTCTGCATGGTTGCCAAGGTCTCATCTAGATCAACGTTACCGCGAACGATATCTGCGCAATAAGTATCTACTGCTTCTGCAATGTATGGGTAGTACTCATATGTGTAAATGTAAAGGGATTCAATTTCTTTTTCATTAGAAGTAAAGAAGGATTGCATGTAGTTTTGGTATTCTGGACTTTGGTTAACTACGTTACTGGCTACGTTTTGACCAGCTTTTGCCCATTCCATTGAGTTTGTACGCACATATTCTAAGAAGTTAGCAATCCCTACTTCTTTTTCATCTGTTCTCTTGTCGTTCTTAAGCATAGCGAACAAGTGAGAAGAAGATCTGTTCGTGAATTTATCAGCGGTTGGAGAATAAATGTTAGTCACACCAAAGTTCAAGCCTTCAACTCCGGCATGTGCGGTAGAACTCCAAGTTCCATCTGTGGAGAAGAGTACATTTTGGGATTGGAACATCAAGTAACCGTCTTCACCAAATGGAGTCATCAAACCCGCATCGGCAATTTTCTTAACATCTTCAAAAGCTTGTTTAAATACTGGGGAGTTAACAGCCGGTTTGCCATCCACCTGAATATCTCCGCCCAAGTTTTGAATTTGAGCCAGGATAACCCATCCGAGCAAGGCATCATTCACTACATAGTCGCCTTCATCCAATTTACCTTGCAAGGAAAGCATTTCATCAATCGTAACAACGTTATCATCCAAGAAAGATTCAGCATTATATTTCTTGAGCAAATCTTTATTGTAATACATTACGTTACTGTGGATATCAAGAGGTACTGTGTATTGCGTTCCGTCGATGTTACCAGTGTTCCAAGCTTGTGGTAAGTAATTTTCAGCTTTTAGTTCAGGTTGTGCCGGCAATACAGTATCCTGCATGGGTTCTAAGACACCTTGCTTAACAAACCCGGGAACACGGTCAGCGTGGATAATGGCTAAATCAGGAACACCTTTGCTGGAAGCCAAAACGGTAGAAATTTTCGTGTACATATCAGCTGTAATAACGTGCTTCACTTTAATCTCTGGATTCGTTTCATTGTATTCTTTAACGATTTGATCCATATAAGCACCATCATCACCGGTCAGCGGTGTCCAGAACGTAATCGTCTTACTATCATCTTTACCACCACATCCTGCTAACACTGTCGTTAACATTAGAACCGTTGCTAATACTACTCCAAATTTCTTTTTCATTACTCTCTCCCCCTGCAGCTGTAATGTTAAGATAATCATTCACATTAACTTTGTTGGAAACGATTAACTTAAACTTAGTATACAGTCGATTTGAAAGCGTAGTCAATAACTTTTAAATAAACTTAATTGATTTTTTTAAATCTTAGTTAACCTTTTAGTTCATTAAGACGAGATGAAAGCGATATATTATTTACTTCAGTTACCTTTCGTGTTACTTTATATAGAGATTAATAAACTTTACAGTATATGAAATTACTTTGAAAGAAGTGGATAAAATGCAATTGGAAATAGACAAGTCCTCTCTCGTTGTTTATGAAGCCTTGGCAAGTGAAGTACGAATAAAAATCATTCAGTTACTCTCCAAAAATAAGATGAACATCAAAGATTTGGCAGAAGAACTTAAAATAAGCAGTCCCATCGTAACAAAACATATTAAAAAGTTAGAAGATGCAGGCATCATAAAAACAGAAAAGGTTCCTGGTAAATCCGGAATGCAAAAAATTTCAATTCTTAGAGTCGATCATATTGAGATTAACTTCCCTAAGAAAATCTTTCATTCCTTTGCCTCCTATGAGACATCCGTGCCGATTGGTCATTATACGGACTATGATCTGAAGCCTACATGCGGACTTGCCACAGAGAAAGAGTTTATCGGCAGAGTAGACGAACCCAAGTATTTCATGGACTCTAAAAGAGTCGATGCAGAGATTCTATGGTTTACCCAAGGTTATGTTCAATACAACATTGCCAATTTCCTAAAAAAAGATGAAACCTTACAGCAATTTGAGATTAGCTTAGAGCTTTCTTCTGAATTCCCATTTGCCAATGACGTATGGCCTTCAGACATTACCTTTTCATTGAACGGCTTGGAACTAGGTACTTGGACAAGCCCTGGCGATTTTGCTGATGCAAGAGGTAAATTCACACCTGAGTGGTGGCCGCACAATATTAACCAGTATGGATTACTAAAAACGATTAGAATCACTAATCACAATGGAACTTACATTGACGGTGACCCCATGTCTTCCGTTTCGATAGAAGATTTAGATACGACCTGTGACCGATGGACTTTCCGGATCGAAGTGAAGGAAGATGCAAAACACGTCGGAGGCGCGACAATTTTCGGAAAAAAATTCGGAAATCATGATCAAGATATTATGTTCAAAATGTATTACCTTTAAAATCTTCTAGTACACTTAAGAATCAAGGCTGGTTCTTTCATGGGGGCGAACAACTAATTAGTATTTATTCTTCCTTAGCCCCCCTATCTGTACTGTGATATGAACCAGTTATCACTTTCCACTATCCAGCTCTTTATCGCCCACATCTCCCACCTTCTTTTACTTTCCACAACTTCAGTAGTAATCTACAGTACTTTTCATACGCTATCCAAACCCAACTCCCTTTTATTAATAAAAATATAAATAGATTCATCCTTTCATAAATTTCTATTTGACTATATGCTAATATCATGCTTAAAATGAGATCAATATACAACGTTTTCCACGATATGGTTTGTATGAACATAAAACAAATCCATTTTTATTTGTGAAAAACGTTTTTTTAGTAGTTTTATTGTAAGCGTTTTACATTTTTCGTACCGCCGCAATCTCTAATCAATAGAATCGGAGGATCATGAATTTGAGGAAAACAACTCGTAAGCTAACCGCTTCACTTCTTGCACTCACGCTGCTAGTACCTGCACCATTCATTTCAGCAGCTTCTGCAAGCGATTCCAAAACAATCGCACTATCCACGCATCAACAGGCTGTCGATTATTCAGGCCACTGGGCAGAGAAAGATTTTCAATCCTGGGTGGATAAGGGCTTGATTTCAGGCTATGGAAATGGAATTTACAAACCGGATCAAGAGATCACCCGCGCGGAATGGGTTACATTGATCAATCGGACCTTTAATTTGCAGGAAAAATCAGAAATTGCCTTCACGGATGTACTGGAGTCAGGCGCTTATTACAGCGATATCCAGAAAGCTTCGGCTGCAGGATATGTATCAGGATATAGCGATGGCACCTTCCGTCCAACACAGGTAGTAAGCCGTCAAGAAGCCGCGGTTATGCTGCACAGACTATTCCAGCTCAATTCTTCTGCAAATACCGCTGCACCAAAAGATGTTGAAGATTTACCCTCATGGAGCCAAGAAGCTGTAATATCTTTATTTGGTGAAGGTTATTTGAATGGTTATAGTGACGGCAGCTTTAAAGGCGCAAAAGCCGTAACAAGAGCGGAAGCACTGCGCATGATTGAGAAGTTGGCCGGGCAAATCACTTCTAAGAGCGGGAGTTATACGGGGATTACCACTCAGAATATGGTAATTAGTAGCCCGGGTGTTGAGTTGAACAACTCCACCATCTCCGGAAACCTGTACCTTACCGAAGGGATTGCAGAAGGCGATATCACGCTGAATAACGTCACTGTTAAAGGAACAATATTCGTATCCGGCGGCGGCGAAAATAGTATCGTGCTTAGTAACTCTAATGCAGGTGACATGGTTGTAGATAAGCGTAATGGGAGACTTCGCGTCGTTACTAAAGGAACGAGTGCCGTACCAAGCGTACGTGTACATTCCGGTGTAGCGCTTGAGGAAGATACTACTTTGACGGGAGCAGGCTTCGGTCGGGTCGTTATAGAGAATACGCTCCCGAACGATTCAATCATCAGGCTGAGAGGAAACTTTGATTCTGCTGAGGTACGGGCGTTAGGAGTGCCTACACTACATCTAGCTGCAGGCAATATTACTGAAGTTACATTGAACCAATTAGCCAAGCTGCGTGTAGATGCTGGTGCAGCAATCAAGAATCTTATCCTTGGCATAAACGAGATGATTACTATCCAAGGCACCGGTAAGATTAGCTTTGACAGTAAATACAGTAATCTAATCAAATTTGAAACACCTACTCCAACAGCTACGGCAACGTCTGGTTCTGGTGGTTCAGGTTCTGGTGGATCGGACGGCGGCGCTGTTGCTACAGCTACTACTACTCCGATTCCTACAGCTACAGTGACTCCTACTGCTACGCCGGGTCCGTCAGCAACGGCACCAGCACTCACCAATGTTTCTGTACATGATCCTTCGGTGGCTGTAGACAAAGGAACGTATTATGTGTTCGGGTCTCATATCGATGCGGCCAAAAGCGATGATCTGCTGAATTGGACTCGTTTCACAAATGGTTATACAACACCGGGCAACGTACTCTTTGGTGATCTTTCCGCGAATCTGGCAGAATCCTTTAAATGGGCTGGAGAGAACGATTCTGACAGTAAAGGCGGATTTTCCATATGGGCTCCAGACGTTTTCTGGAATGAGGATTATAAGAATGCGGACGGGACCACTGGTGCTTATATGATGTATTATAGCGCTTCTTCCACTTACATCCGCTCAGCGATCGGCTTTGCCACTTCGCAAAATATTGAAGGTCCTTATACCTATGGAAATACCGTAATTTATTCCGGCTTCACCAAGGAAGAAGATTACGATACTAACAGCAAAATTAATAAAAAATGGACAAACACAAATATTCAAAAGCTTATTAATAACGGAACATTAGAAGATGCCAACCCAGATTGGTTTGACGCAGGCGGTTCTTATAAGAACAAAACGTATACAAACGCAATTGACCCGACGTTATTCTACGATAAAGACGGCAAGCTGTGGATGACTTATGGATCATGGTCAGGCGGCATATTTATTCTAGAAATCGATCCAGCTTCCGGCGAGCCTAAATATCCGGGTAAAGATGGAACGACCGCTGATGGACGTCTAATCGACCGGTATTTCGGTACCCATATTTCTGGCGGTATGACCAAATCGGGCGAAGGTCCGTATATCGTTTACGACAAGAATACTGGTTACTACTTCTTATATGTAACTTATGGAGGACTTGCGTCCGACGGTGGTTACAATATGCGTCAGTTCCGTTCAACGAATCCGGATGGTCCTTATGTGGATGCTGCCGGACAAAGTGCAGTGCTGGCAACGAGCAATGACCATTCGGCCATTGGCAACAAAGTTCTTGGTAACTTCATGTTCACGAACGTGAATAGTGACCCAGACTTTCAAACCTACGGCTATGTTGCATCAGGCCATAATTCAGTGAATTATGATGAAGAGACAGGTAAAATATTCAACTTCTTCCACACTCGTTTCCCGCAGCGTGGTGAAACACATGAGCTTCGTGTGCATCAAATGTTCACCAACGAGGATGGATGGCCGCTCACTTCTCCTCATCGTTACACTGGTGAAACTATCGCTGCTGTTATGCAGGATGATGTTATTGGAGCTTATCAGTTCGTGAATCACGGGAAAGATACTTCTGCTAAAATTAAATCCACAACAGCTATCGAACTGCGAGGTGATGGAACTATTACAGGGTCCGTAACCGGTTCTTGGGCGCTAAAAGGAGAGTATTACGCCGACCTGCTCATCAATGAAACAGAAAACGGAGCTACTGTACAAAATCTCTACAAAGGTGTATTCGTAAAACAATGGGATTCCACTCGTCAGAGCAATGTTATGACTTTCACAGCCATGTCCAATAAGGGTGTTACCGTCTGGGGCAGCCAAATTGAACTGCTGAGCACAGATCAAATTGTATCCAATGTTAAAGATAGTTTAAGCCTAGGCAACACAAGTAAAGTGTACAAAGATCTTACGCTCCCAACTGAGGCCGTAAGTGGAACAGTCATTACGTGGTCATCTTCCAATGAAGCCGTAGTAGGAAACGATGGTTCAGTTGTTCGTCCTGAAAAAGGACTCGGCAACGCAACGATTGAACTTACTGCTACGATTGTGCTGGGTGAGTCTACTGCAACTAAGACCTTTACTATCGTTGTAATGGAACTGACTGGAAATATACTGGAAGACGGTTTGGTGGCAGCGTATGATTTTGAAGGAGATCTTTCAGAGAACGGAGATCGTACTGATAAGGGTACAATTACCGGCAATCGGATTAACAATACTGGTGGGAACATCACCTATGAGACTGGTGAAGTTGGTCTTGCAGCTAAATTCGACGGTAGCTCCGGTATTCGCCTACCAAATGGTTTGATTAAAGGCAACACCTACACAGTAGGCATGTGGCTTAACCCACAAGAATTGACTCCATTCACTACAGCCTTCTTTGGTGCTACAACAGATACGAATTGGATTAGTCTCTTGCCTTATGGAAACGGCGGAGCTACAACCCGGATGTGGTTTGGCAGTCAAACCTTCCATGATGCAGAAGCAGGCATCCAGATTCCAGTTAACCAATGGTCGCATATAGCTTTCACTTACGATGCTGGGACTGCGAAGCTCTATGTAAACGGAGTATTGAAGTACACTGGAAAAGGATTTACGGATGTATTTGACAGCGCAGATGCAGTATTCTCCTTGGGCGTAAACTATTGGGATATCCCCTACAAAGGATTGATAGATGACCTGCGAATCTATGAAAGTGCACTCTCCGCAGAAGCGGTTGACTTGCTGGTAAACGGTCAGCCTGACAGCAATGTTAAAGTAAGTACGATAACCATCAGTGCTGCTGAAATGGATGTGGCTGTGGGGAATACCTTTACTCCTCAAGTAAATGTACTGCCTACCAATGCAGGAAATAAGAAACTCACTTGGAGTTCTAGTGATCCTAGCGCCGTTTCAATAGATGGTACAACCGGAACCATAACAGCACTAACGGTCGGTGGTGAAGCAGTAATTACTGCTACTGCGGCTGATGATAGTGGTGTCTCAGCAGACTATAAGGTAAACGTTACGGATGGAAAAGTAGCCTATTATGCTTTTGACGGAAACCTTGATGACTCCCTCCAATGGGTCGGTACTGGCCAGGTTACGGGAATAAAAATCGAAGCTCCAACTGTAGGTAACATTACTTACGGTAGCGGTATCATTAATCAAGCAGCAGTATTTGACGGTGTTTCCGGAATCCGGTTACCTGATGGATTAATTGACAGCAATACCTATACCGTATCTATGTGGTTAAACCCTGAGCAGCTTACTGATGCAACAACAACCTTCTTCGGTACTGCTTCGATAAGCAGCTGGATTAGCTTCGTTCCTCAGAACGGCGGAGGTAAAACACTCCTATGGTCTGGCGAGGCCTGGTATGATGCTGTTTCCGCTATGAAGATTCCAGAGAATAAATGGACGCATGTAGCATTTACGGTCAACAACGGTACCGTGAAGGTATACCTCGACGGAGTTGAGCAATTCTCCGGTGAGGGCTTCCCGAATGTGTTTAAGAACAAGAATGGTGTATTCGCACTTGGCGTAAATTATTGGGACGTCCCTTACAAGGGAATGATTGATGAACTGAAGATTTACAGCAGAGCGCTTAAAGCAGACGAAGTACTGACAGAGTATCACTCGAATGTAAATTAAGAAATCATCAGCGGAAATGGAAAGAGAGCGGAGCCTCAGGCTCCGTTCTTTTTATCTTAAATCACGCGATTAAAGTGAATGAGCATCCAGAAAGTTTCTCACCTTCGTATTGTAAAACAAGCATTTAAATAATATAATCATTAACTATACGTCTTGAACTAAATTGGAGGCCATCTATGAAACTTGACCTGTCGGAAGAATCCCTTCCCGTCTACGAAGCTTTAGCCAGTTCAGTTCGTCTGCACCTGCTGCGCTTGCTTGCCGAGAACCCAATGAATGTCAAGGAATTGGCCGCAGCAGTAAATTTGAGCAGCGCCATTATGACAATGCATGTGCGTAAGCTGGAAGCTGCAGGACTTATCCAGACACATATGGCACCTGGACGAAGCGGTCTGCAAAAGATCTGTACCATAGCTGCTGAAAGTGCCGAGATCACCTTTCCAGGCAGACAAATGCATGAGCGCAAAAGCTACCGTAAAGAAATTCCGGTTGGACATTATTCGGACTTCCTGATCGAGCCTACCTGCGGTCTCGCCACTACGGAGCAAGTGATTGGCAGCTTTGATGATCCCCGTTATTTCTGGGATCTCGAGCGTATGAATGCTGGTATTCTCTGGTTCGGCAAAGGATATATCGAATATAAAATTCCTAACTTCCTTCTCTCCAGTCAACAGCCCGAGGAGCTAATCATTACGATGGAGATTGCCTCCGAAGCACCTTCCATTAATAATAATTGGCCCTCCGACATCACCTTCACACTAAACGGAGTGCAGCTTGGATTCTGGACAAGTCCGGGTGACTACGGAGATCGACGCGGTAAATACACGCCAGCTTGGTGGCCAGCACTCACGAATCAATACGGCCTTCTTAAGCAGCTGCGCATTACATCTAAAGGCACGTTTATGGACGGCTTGAAATTGTCCGACGTTACGCTGGATCAAGTGAACATCCGCAACAAGCAATGGACTTTCAAGCTTTCCGTCGATGAAGAGGCCGAGCATATTGGCGGCATTACTCTTTTTGGCAAAGGCTTCGGCAACTATAATGATGATCTAATCGTTGAGCTGTTCTACACAGATACTTAAGAAGAAACGACGTTGTCGTCTTTTAAAGACGATACCCGTTTCTTGAAAAATATAAGATCTAAACTATAGCGTGAAACTTATACTTTCTTATATTTCATGAATAAAGCCGCATTCATCTCCCGTTGGAGAGTCGAATGCGGCTCTTATTTTACCTTATTTCATGTTCAATGAAGGGTCCCCATAATCCGCCACCAGGCAGCGGACAGCTACGTTCCTTAAGCTTAGCTACAACGGGAATAATGCAGCCACAAGCGACGCAAGTCACATTCTCATGCAGCTTAGGACAAGTCCCGCAAAGAGAAATCCGTTCAGCATAAACCTTATCTGGAACACAAAGCTCTGTCTTAAACATGGATGATGACAGGATACGCTTTATCTGTGCTTCGGTAACCTTATAATCGTCGCGACACCCCTTGCATGCAGATGTTGTTGACATGATAACACCACCTTATGCCTTCGGCGTAATCTCCAGCACTGTTACTGACATTGGAGCCAGCTCTACATTAAGAAGATCACCTTCAAGTGTAAAGGCTGTAAAAGCTTGTGGTACAACAGCATCCGGCTGGTTAAATGTATTATGAGCATCTATCTTGTTACCTGTGAGCGTAGTGCCTGTCACTTCAACCTTCTGCCCGGAAAGGCCACGTAGCTCAAGGGGTACCGTAGCTGAAGCAGCGTGATTCAAGTTGCAAAGACTGACATGAATGATCCCAGCGTCTGTGACGGAAGCTGAAGCAGATACTTCAGGAATCTCGCGGCCCTCAAAGCTGTAAGTCCCACTATCGATTGTTAAATCCAACAACTCAGCATCCTGATGGACTTTGAACATATTAAATACATGATAGGTAGGCGTTAGCAGCATTTTTTCGCCTTCGGTTAAAATCACCGCTTGAAGCACATTAATGGTCTGCGCAATATTTGCCATCCGTACCCGGTCACTGTGTTTATGGAAAATATTCAGGGTCACGCCAGCTACAAGGGCATCCCGAATCGAATTTTGTTGATATAGGAATCCCGGGTTCGTGCCTGGCTCAACATCGTACCAAGTTCCCCACTCGTCAACGATAAGGCCTACTCTTTTATCTGGGTCATATTTATCCATAATAACGCCATGTTTAGTAATCAGCTCATCCATACGAAGGGCCTTCTCTAAAGTGCTAAACCACTCACTAGTTTCAAAGCCTGTTGCTGCCCCTTTATCCTCCCAAGCTGGACCAGGAATCGTATAATAATGAAGAGTAATCGAGTCCATAAAGCGCGTAGCTTCACGCATCAGAACTTCCATCCAGTGATAATCATCCACGTTAGGACCACAAGCGATCCGGTGAATACGATTGTCCCCATAATTACGTACATACGTCTGATATTGGCGATAAAGATCTGCATAATATTCCGGACGCATATTCCCGCCACAGCCCCAGTTCTCATTACCGACGCCAAAATAAGTCACGGCCCAAGGCTCTTGATGGCCGTTCTGCTGGCGAAGCTCAGACATCGGGGAGACACCGCCAAAGGTTAAATACTCTACCCATTCGGACATCTCTTGAACCGTACCACTGCCCACATTACCATTGATATAAGGTTCACATTCCAGCATCTCACATAATTCCATAAATTCATGTGTACCAAAATGGTTGTTCTCAACCGTGCCGCCCCAATGCGTATTGATCATACGTTTACGAACTTCGCGATCGCCAATACCATCTTTCCAATGATATTCATCTGCAAAACATCCACCCGGCCAGCGAAGCACTGGAATTTGTATTTCTTTAAGCGCTTTCACAACATCATTACGAATACCGTTAGTGTTAGGAATCGGTGAATCTTCTCCTACCCAAATGCCTTCATAAATACAACGTCCTAGATGCTCAGAAAAGTGTCCATAAATATTTTTGTTTATCGTACCTTTGCGAATGTCTGTGTTAAGGATTGCGTGATCTGCCATGAATAAACTCCGCCCTTCAACATTTATATTTTTATTAACTAATTAATAATTATACAAACATTATAGAGCGGTCCTCAGCGATCCGTCAATCTCCAATTTGAATAAACATTATTCTTTATCAATAGGTTCTTTTATCCCGTCTTCATAGTAGTCAAAAACAAGCTGCTGCTGCGTTCCTCTTACCCCGTAAAATACGTCGGAGATCCTTTTCCCCTTCCGTCTTAATTCGTTCTCCAGCCATTCTTTGGTCAGTCCATTATTCTCAAGATTCTCTTCCATAAGAACGCCATCCATAATTAACTCAACGGGAAAGCTCTGAGGAACCGAAAGAAGCTTCAAATCTTTTCGAGTAACATATTGATACTCTTGTTTCTTTAAGACGGATACCATTCCGTTATCTTCTAATACGGCATACTCTACTACCTCTAGATTAAAAATTTCTTTTTCCCTCAGCGCCTGATCCAAGGAGTCTAAAGAATACCTTACCTTTTTCATATTCCCTTCAAGAATTTTCCCGTTTTCGATAAGTACCGTAGGTGATCCTGAGATCCAGCTTCTCATTCTACGATTCTTTAAAGCGAGAACAGAAAATAAAAAAGACACGGCTACAACGACTAGAAGGGCCACGATCATATACGAAGATTTCAGATCTTTATTAAATGCTAAATTCGATGCAATCGATCCTAAAATAATTCCTGTCACGAAATCGTGGAACGTCAGATTAGAAATAGTCTGTTTGCCCAATATTTTAGCGGTCAATAAGAGCATGATCATAGCAACAACAGCCCGCAGCACTATATCCATATATTCTTGCATCTCTAATGCTCCCTTCCTATTCAATCCTCCATTATTCACAAACCGAGTAGAAATGAAACCTCAACGAAAGCTTTGTCCATCCAAACCGGCAGATTTCTCTAAACGCCAAAAGGGCTTTGGAATGGTTCTACTGAACCTTCCCAAAGCCCTGGCTTCAATTCTTAATTTTCAGTCTTAATTGCTAAAAGATTGTGTAGAACCATTGCACTCTCAGCTCGAGTTGCTGAGCCTCCCGGAGCAAATTGCTGGTCACTTCGTCCCTGGATAAGTCCAAGGGCTTGGGCAGCGCTGATCGATTCACGGGCCCATGAGGCAGCCGCACGCAAGTCACCGAATTGGATTACAGGCTTCGGCTCCACCTTTCTCCCGCTGACATATTTGTACGCTCGCATCACCATGACCGCCATTTCTTGGCGGGAAATAAGAGCTTCTGGGGCGAAGCGAGTCTCACTCACCCCATGGACTATCCCCGCCTCTACAGCCCGCGCCACTTCCCCCGCATACCACTGATCCGCAGATACATCCGCAAATGCTGTAGATCCTTTCGCTTCAAGTCCTAGCAAGCGGACCAGCATAGCTGTAAATTCGGCACGGGTCACTGATCGGTTCGGCTCGAAATTCCGAGGTCCGACGCCTTGAATCAGATGTTTGGCCGACAGCTCTTGCACAACCGCCGCCACCCAATGTCCAGAAGGAATATCGTCATACGATTTGTTATATTCCAGCACAGCATATGTGCCTAAGTGTTCGGTGTGCAGAGCCACCTTGCCCTTCAGCCAGGAACCACCCGCATACTCCATATTTCCGGACTCCGGAAAATAATAGCCGCCGAGCAAATTCCTTTTTGCCTCAGGGTAAATGTTAAGCTCCAATGTAACGGGCTCAACAAATGGGTGAAGTATGCTTCGTGTACCGTCACCAGCGACAATATACAGGTTAAAGAGAAGGAACTCCCCTGCCTGGTTCAATGCTGCACCAGATTGCCGCTCCGCGTTAGCTAGTATTCTCTGCTTCGCTCCCCCATTTACCTCGGAAGCCTCCAGAAGGATTTGGCTATCGGCCAATTGCTCCGCAGGAACCAAAGCCTGCAATTGTTGAAGCACCGCTGCCGGAAGGGTCACATTGAAGTTAGAAGCCTCTACCCGAAGCGGCTTCTGGTTCAGCATGTCTGCTGCCATCCCCGGCAATACTAGCATTCTCAATTTACCCTTGTAGACAATTGCTGCCGAAAGATCGTTCAACGAGGCTGCATTTAGTTGCAGTCGTCCCGCCGTTTCCTCCGGTACGGAAGGTACTTGTGGTTGCGGACTCGAAACAGTTGAAGTATTGTCTTCCGTTTGTAGAATCTGAAGCGTCAGACTGCTCTGCTGTCCTCCGTAACTTGCAGTAATCACAGTCATGCCCGGATCGAGTGCTTGTAGCTGCCCTGTTGCCGTTACTGTGGCTACCTTCCTGTTACTGCTCTCGTAGATCACACCCTCGGTTACCGTATGGCGGCTATCATCACTATATACTGCTGTTGTGACCACCGTACCACTCTGCCCTGTTTCCAAGGATGTCGGACCGCTTAACGAAATGGAGAGAAGCTCCGGCGGCTGTTCATACACCTTTAATGAATAGGAAGCGGTCATGCTGTCATAAACGGATGAAATAACCGAAACACCCGGGCCTTTTGCTTCAATATGGCCATCTTTGCCTATACTTGCGACGTTAGTATCGCTGCTCTCATAGATTATGCCTTCGGTTACTATATAACGGCTGCCATCGCTGTATACAACCGAAGTAACCGCCGTTCCGGTCTCCCCGACAGTCAGGATTGCCGGACCGCTGATTGCCGTTGAGACTCTTTCTGTAGGCTCCATGACCGTCACCTGAAGCTGCCGGAACGGCTCTACATTGCCAGCCTTATCCACCGAACGATAATCAATGCTGAAGGTTCCGGGGTTCTCAATATATACGCTCTGAGTAACCGCATTCCATGCACCTCCGTTGAGCCGGTATTCGGTCCGCTTGACTCCCCAGCCAACAGCCCCCCCATTGGATTGGTCGGTAACATCAAAAGTGATATTGACTTTGCCCTTAAATGCGCCCCCTTCTCCTGCTTCTCCAAGTACAGTCGCCTTCGTGACTGGAGGTGTTGTATCTTTCGGCAGAATCTCCAGATTCGCAGCATATTTGCCATTCTCGTTCTTGCGGCTTCTTATATCTGTGGCGAGATTATAGCCTACCTGCCTGAGCGCCAAGCTTATCACCGGATCGGAAGGGAACTCTTTACCAACCCATGAGGTGATATCGAACTGCCGCCACTGCTCCGGTCCGGAAAAAGTCTGCAGCGCGGCTTGAGTTCCGATTGTTGGAGCATTATTGTAATTTATCGTTGCTTCTGTCCAAGAATCATCTTGGACTCCAAATGCACCGATATCGGACAAAGTGCCTGCCCCGTCATTTGTCTTTCCGAACACATTCAGCTTCACAGAACCGACTTCGCCGACAAATGAGCTCAGGTCGAATTTCAGATAAGTCCTTCTGTCTGTGTCCCCACTGCCATTTCTGATTTGCAAGTAATTGACCGAGCTATAATTGACTGCAGCTTTCGATCCTCCATTGACATACGCATCTTCAGAAACATACAGCTTCGTTTTTGCCGCTTCATCTGGTTCCGAATCGGAGGGCTCGGAAGGCTCGGCATTCGGATCAATTCTGAACTTGACTACATGGCTTTTTCCTTTTGATCCGCTCGTATGAATTGCGAGTTCGATCCTCGGCGAGGTCTGCAGTACCGTCACGGTTGGATCTTTCATCAGCTCTTCCAGCGCGGTTCTGCCGACATCCACATTCACCACGGTTTGAGACTGTGTCGGATCCGAAATGGCTATCGTCAGTTCATCTCCAGACTCCTTGACGATAATGGAAGCTGGCTGATTGGCACGCACGGATTCGATCATTCCCGGAACCCAGAAGTTCATAGCCGTAAGTCCCAGCTTCTGTTCCTTCACGGCTTGAACACTATCCGTGTTGGCTATAATTTCAATGTCAGGACTACTGCTGTAGCGCGCTGTCGCCATTTCATCCTGATTCGGCAGCAGCACATACGAATACGATTGATTCACCGGATTCGTTCCCTGAGCAATCGACAGGCTGGCATAATTTCTCGTAATCGGCTCCGTGGATCCCCCTTGATTAATATCCTTCCATGCGCCAGTCCGAGACTCTCGCAGACCGTCTATCGTCGGGGCATCAGGGAAATAATAACCGATCCCCGAACCAGGAACATTGCCTTCCAGATGTGCCCAATGCACCTGATTCATTGACTCAGACCAGCCCAGCGCGGATGGTTTAACCTCTCCGTTGACCGTAAGTACATTATCTCCGCTCGCCTTGAGCTTACGGTTATCTACGATGGTCTCCACCTTGCGGTTATCCGTGCTTGTAATGCCTGCACCAAGCGCTACGATTTCATCATCGAACATGAACCAGGACTTTTTACCGGACAATGTGCTGTTATCCGGATCCAGATCCATGCCGGCCGCTCCGTAAAGACCGTCTATGGATGATCCTCCCACCCATGTTTTAGATGTGGTCTTGCCTGCACCGCGCGTTGCCCCATCCGATGTAACCCCAGGCAGACGGTAAGCGTTCACGGTTGGCCAGAATGCATCTGCATATTGATCCAGATCCTGGTTATACAGATAGGTCATGCCTTCACCTGTATACCAGCCCTTCAGGTTCTCTGTGCCAGCTTCATAGTTGGCGATTCGGGCGGATGACATGCTGATCCCAAAGGCATATCCAGGCCGATGGTGGACAATCCGGTCCATAGCCGCGAACTGCTTATGCACGGTAAGGTCTCCTGATGGCTGCACCTCAGGATCATTCATAAGACTCTGAAGCAGAACAACATCAGCTACTCGTAGACCCTCGTAATAACTTTCTACTACCGTATCGGCTTCAAACCAATACTTTACCATCGATTTAAATCGGGCCGCTTGCTCCGGTGGCGCGGAAGAGGCCAGCCGCAGAATATGTGACCAAGGCACGAGCTGCCTGTTGCCCCGAGCTATCGATCTGCCGAACACCATATCCATCATTAATTTTCTGTAGACAAGAGTTTCATAAGAATCCGTTACCCAGTTGTATACATTCTTCATATTGGCATCCGTCAGCGGCCAGGAGGACCCTGTCAGCAGAGTCATCATTTTCATCATATCGCCAAGCAATACAGCCCCATAACTGCCGGTATAAGCAATATTATTATGCTGGATAAAGGAGCCGTCCTCATAAAAGCCGTCTCCGCGGGTCACATAGGGCAATACCTGGCTAACCGCATCCCGTCCTTGTTTGATCTTTGCGCTGTCACGATTATGAATGCCCCTCAGGACCACCGCCAGTGCTTTATCCAGCCGATTCGCACCGGTTTCCATCAACGAGGGCTGATTGGTCCGTTTGGTTGGGTCCGGACAGAACTTATCAATGGCTTTGGTATATTTATTAATCTGATCGGCTGACAAATACTCGAACATCAAGGCCATTGTATCTCCCAATGCAAGCGGAATACCGATCTCCCATTCGAACCAATTGCCTTTCTCCAGTTTGGTTTCGTTATACCAATTCACATATAGGAAATCTAAAGCGTCCAGAATATCTGATTTCAGCTGCTTGTTCTCGTATAATGGTGAGCCAGTTGTCGAAAAGGCAATAGCCATATCCTTCAACCGATTATAAGAGGCGGCCGTATCAAAAGCATCCGCTGTGCTGCCCGGCTTATCACTCCATAAATAAGTACGGTTCATTTGCTTGTTCATCGTATCCCAGAATCCAGTTTGCTCCTGATTGCTAATCTTATCTGATAAAATCTTTATGGACTTGGCAATGTCCGGATGATTCGGGTTGAAGGATTGCCCTCCGGTCAAATACTCCACCCATCTTCCACGAAGCTCATCATATTCGTCTTTTGGAGCCTCTCCTTCAGTAATCTTAAATTTCAATACATGTGTAGCCCCTATAGAATCCTTCACATCCACCGTAATAACAGTATTTCCCGAAGCCTGCATCACATCTGTCTTGCTGTCTTTGCTGAGCAGTGTCAATCCCGGTATATCCAGTTCCAGGGACAATTGATTTTGTGACTGTGTAGGATCAGACACCGAAACTACAAGCTCCTGATCGATCTGCCGAATCATCACGGAAGCCGGATTGCGCGCCTTGATGAAATCTACCGTTCCTGGATTCCAGAAATTAGCGGCGGTTATGCCCAGCTTCTTCTCTCTGACCGCATGCACATCCTCTGTATTGCGCAGCACTTCGATATCCGGGTTGCCACTGTAACCCTCAGTACCTGAAATGTCACGATTAGGCAACAGAACATAACTGTATGAGTCATTCGTAGGCGTATCCCCATGCTCAACTGCCAGGCTTAAATAGTTGCGCGTAATGGGAGCATCGGATTGAGAAGCATTAATCTCTTTCCAACTGCCAGTTCTGGACTCGCGTTGCGCCAGAATACTTGGAGCTTCAGGGAAATAGTAGCCAACGTCGGAACCTGGCACATTCCCCTTCAGATGGGCCCATTGAACATTCTTCAATGTCGCTGACCATCCCGGCTGTGACGGTTCTACAGCTCCGTTGATTACAAGTTTGTTGTTTCCCACTTCGTTCAGCATCCGGTTATCGATAATCGTCTCAACAGACTGCGGGCCGGCAGTTGTTTTGGAAATTCCCGAACCAAGCGCCACAATCTCGTCATCGAACATGAACCAGGATTTCTTGCCCTGTAAATCGCTGCCGGTCACTTGCGAGAGTGAGAAATCCATACCGGCTGAACCGTAAAGGCCTTCCAGCGACGATCCACCCACCCAGGTTTTGGGATTCATGTAGCTTTTCCATTCCACAGGTACCATCCCTTGCCCAGATCCATCCGTTGTCGTGCCAGGCAAGCGGTAGGAATTGACGGTAGGCCAGAAGTCATTGCGGTATTGAGCCAGATCCTGATCATATAAATAGGTCATCCCAATCCCCGTATACCATCCTTTCAGGTTCTCGTTGTTCCCTTTCTCAAACGCCGAGATGCGATTCGAGAACAGACTCAAGCCGAAGCCGTAACCTTCTCGCAGATGAACTACCCGATCCATGCCGGCGAATACCTGATTCTTAATAAGAGCTCCTCTTGGATGGATCTTCCCGTCATTCATCAGCTTTTTTACAATCGTTATATCGGCATGCGACAACCCTTCATAATAATTGCCGGATGCCATATTCGCTGAGATCCATTCTTTTGAGGCTTGCTTAATGGATACTGCAATATTGTCCGGAGCAGTTTCAGCCATCCGCAGCAGGGTGACAATTAACCCCCTTGCGCTGCCGCTCCCTTTTCTAGAAATACCTCTACCATTTACCGAATCCATAAATTGACCGTTGTAGATCACCGGCTCGTAAGTCTGAGCCACCCATTCGTAAATGTTCAGAACATTCGGGTCCGTTATTGGCCATGGGGAATCGGTCAGCAGATAAGACATATCAGCCGTCCCTTTGAGCCAGACCGAACCATAACCTCCCGTATAGGCAATATTATTATGCTGAACGAGCGAACCATCCTTATATACACCATCTCCATGGGTTGTGTACACATACTCGGAGCCAATGGAATCACGGCCCTGAATGATCTTCGCGCTGTTGTTGCCAATCACGCCTCTTACCGTGACCACAAGCGCTTTATCCAGCAGGTTTGCTCCCGTCATCTTTGTGCCTTTGACGCCAAGCACCGACCCTACTCTGGGATCCGGGCAGAAGGCATCAATAGCCGCAAGATACTGATTGATTTGCTGCGGCGTCAGATGGTCATACATGAGCACTATAAGATCATTTACAACCTGCGGCGTGCCGATCTCCCAGTCCCACCAGTTCCCATAAGCACTTTTTCCCGGATTATAACGGTTGGTGTACATCCAATTGATTGCGCTTACAATATCATTGGCCAAAACGCTGCTGCCATAAAGCTCCGAGCCCTCCACAGAATAGGCCAATGCCATAGTCTTCAAGCGATTGTAAGCGCTTGTAATAAACTGTGAATCTGTAGTGCTCGCGGTATCACTCCACAAGGAGGTGCGGCCGGAGGATTTGTTCATACTCTCCCAAAATGCAGCAGCCGTCACAGCCTGAGCATTTATACTGGCAGCGATATCAGGATCATTCCCATCGTATTGGCCACCACTTAATCGGTCATACCATTTCAGCATCAGTTTTTTATAGGCCTGTATCGTGTCAGGAGCTTCAACAGTAACCAGACATTCGGCTGCGAGGCTACCATCCGGCGTGGCAATCTTGATGGTCGAAGATCCGATCCCCGTACCCGTTACATTACCAAATACATCCACAGTCGCAGCTTCTGGATTGCTTGAAGTCCACACTACCGTTTTATCCACCGCCGTTAAAGGAGATAATGTCGGCAGAAGTGCAACGGTGTCCCCTTTGACCATAGAGAAGGCCGTCCGGTCCAGTGCAATCCCCGTAAGACCCGTATATTCCTCCAATAGGATATCATCTATCCAAAGCTTTCCTTTTCCAGTCTCCAAAAAAGGCTCGATGACAAGCTTCGTCGCATTAGCCGGCATAGTTAAAAGTACTTGCTGCATACTCCAGTCCTGTGTGCCTGTTATTTTGGGAGAAGAAGGTCCATCTCCCACTTTGGCAGTATTGTAATACTGTGTTCTAAAGTAGGCTCCCTGCCCAGTGACGTTGTCTGTCTTTAGCCAGACTTTAAGTCTGTAGGATTTACCGGGGATAACCGAAGTTACCCCCTGATTGATGGAAATCCTGCTTGTGGCAAAGGCATCAAACAGCATGGACCGGGTTCCTTCATGCGCAGTGCCAGCGTCTATCTTGATATTCGCTGTTTTATTCGTGCCTTTCCCGCTACCTGTAGGGACCCATAAGCTCCAGCCCACCGGAGCAGCGTCTGTAACCCCTGTCCAGGTTGAATCCAGGGTTGTCGTTGTATTCTCAAAGCTTCCGTTAAGCATGAGATTTGATGCAGCCGCTGAGGCTTTACCATCAGCGTTGTAATGAATTCCTACGCATGAAGAAAAAAGATCAACCATGAGAACTAACACTAAAACCAGACTTGATTTCCGCATTTGTTCACCCCAATCTTTGAATTGTTTAAAGCTAAAAATATCTACACATTATCTTCCTGTACAAAATTCAGCACGGCATCGTCGACGGCCGAAGTTTTTCCCAGATCAGGGCAATTCACAAGCTCAACTTCGCATGTCTCCGCACAGCCGTGCAGTTCAAAAAGAACCAGTTCATTACGACCTTTGCGCAGCAATGGACCGGGGATATATAGCGCCCTTTGCGGTCCTGCGTTCCAGTAGCGCCCCAGATTAAACCCGTTAATCCAGGCAACCCCTTTGTTCCATCCATCGAATCTTAGAAAGGTATCCCCTATTTCCTCCGCCTCGAAGCTGCCCCGGTAAAATCCAGGTAGATCCGAAGGTGTCGTAGCTTCCTGCTGCTCCACCGGATGTTCCTTATACACAAGTAAATCTAGCGATCCAGATTCCAGTGGCAGTGTACGGATCGTCCAGTTATATTGCAGCTGGTTATCGATTCTAACCCCATCTAAGATCCCTTTAGGATCACGAATGAGCGGCCCATAATTGATCCGCCCCATATTCTCGACGAGAATATCCAGCTGCGCTCCCCCGGCAGGAATGGAAAGTTCAAGTGGCTGCGGATTCCAGCGTTCAATTACCCCAAGTACCTGTCCATCCAGGAAGACCTGCGCCCGATCACGCACGCCCTCGATGTAAAGCTTCTGCCTGGACCGTGGTCCCTGCACATAAGTGCTGTACAATATAAAACCATAAGATTGTCCTAGCTTTTCCATCGGCTGCACATACACACTATTCACCGGCTCGGATAACTTTGCCAGATTGGAAGTGGTGAACAGTTCCGCTCTTTCCATCAAGGCAACTTTCCCGTAGGAAATCTTCGGAATCGGCTCAGGGAGCGAACAAGTCGGTGCAAATCCATGTTTGCCCAGTACCGACCGAACAGCTTCAAATTTCGCTGTCATATCTCCCCATTCCGTGAGCGGGGCATCATAATCATAGCTTGTAGTCGTCGGCTCGTAGGCGACGATATGATTCGCCCCATTAAAGAAGCCAAAATTGGTCCCTCCGTGGAACATGTACATATTGAGTGAGGAGCCGTGCGTCAGGATATCATCCAGAACGCCAGCTACATCTTCAGCATCGCGCACATGATGATCCTCCATCCAATGATCGAACCAGCCATTCCAATATTCCATCACCATCAGCGGCTCTTCAGATCGGTATTCCCGGTATTTGCGGAAGGATTCCTCTGCACAGGAGCCAAAATTGACTGTAGCATGCACATCTTCCAGTGTTCCGCCGAGCAACATTTCATCGGTTGGTCCGTCGGAGGTAAAGAGCAACACATCGACCCCTCTGCTGAGGAGTCCATTACGCATATATCTCAGGTAACTACTGTCATTGCCATAGCTGCCATATTCATTCTCTACCTGGACGGCCAGAATCGGCCCGCCATGTGTGGAGAGCAGAGGAACCAGCCGAGGAATCAGCTCATCGTAATACCTGTCCACTTTGCTTAAATAAAGAGGATCACAACAGCGAAGCTGAAGTTCACTGTAAGCCAGCAGCCAGGCCGGCAGACCTCCGAACTCCCATTCCGCACAGATGAATGGACTTGGTCTGACAATTACATGGAGCCCAAGCTCTCCGGCCAGTTCAATAAAAGAGACCACATCGGCCATGCCATCAAATACGAACTCCCCTTCTTTAGGTTCATGCATATTCCAGGCGATGTAGGTCTCCACGGTATTGAATCCGCAGGCTTTCAATTTCAGCAGCCGGTCTTTCCAGTATTCAGGCACAACCCGAAAATAATGAATGGCTCCCGATACGATCCGGTAAGGCTGTCCGTCCAGCAAATAGTGTCCATCGTTCCAAGTGAGTAGGCTCATACTCTACAACCTCCTTTTTCAACATCTATTCTATCGTTTCTCCACAGTGATAAACGGCAAGCCGTCTGATCTCGGCACTTGCGGAAGCTTCCATCACCCGCAGCCGTATTTTTTCTGCATATACTGGAGGGAAAGCGTCAATTTTCTTATGGCCAATCGCGCTACCGCGCTTTAACTCCAGCCACTCCCCATTGCTGTACGCTTCCAGTACATAGCTTTCCACCCGCTCTCCGTAAGCAATGTCCTCCATCATCTCGGCATGGTCAATCACAGCAGCCGCAGGCAGTTCCAGCTCAATAAGCTCTCCAGTGCCTGTCGTTACCGCCAGAGCCTCGCCGAATCTATGCTTAATCTCCTTACCGAATTCCAGCAGACGCTGCACATCAGCCTCCGGAAACAGCCCGCGGTTGTCAGGCGCCACATTGAGCAGCAAAGTCGCCCCATGCCCAACCGAACGATAATAAATGTCCATTAGCTGTTCTAGGGACAGCAGCAAATGCTCTTCCTCAGGATGCCAGAACCAACGGTCTTTACGGATAGGCACATCGCATTCCGCAGGCACCCACTTCGGTGTTCCGGGCAGCCAGTTTAGCGAAGCTTCACTGAACATGCTCCCCCTTGCGGTATTCGCAGTGTTCCAGCATGGATAAGGAGCAACCCCCTCCTCATTGCCAACCCAGCGAATCGTTGGTGCTCCCATATTAAACACCATAGCGCTTGGCTGATGGAGCTTAATCAGCTCCATAATCCGCCGCCAATCATAATTGCGTCCCTCAGATCCTGCACCGTCGAACCAAATCTCCGTAAGCGGACCATATCCCGTAAGTAATTCCTGCAATTGCAGGGCATAGAAATCATCGTACGCTTGCGGATCCGCATAACATGGCTCATGTCTGTCCCATGGAGACAAATAAATGCCAAAGCCGACCCCAAGTTCCCGGCAAGCTTCTGCGCACTCCTTAACGATATCGCCGCGTCCTTTTTTCCATGGACTGGAAGCCACAGAATAGGTGCTTGTCGCAGTCGGCCACAGGCAGAAGCCGTCATGATGCTTAGCCGTCAGTATAAAATAACGGAATCCAGCTTCTTTGGCTGTACTAACCCATTGGCGGGCATCCAGCTCAAGCGGATTAAAAACGGCAGGTGAATCGCCGCCTTCTCCCCACTCCTGATCGCAAAATGTATTGATACCAAAATGGCAGAACATCCCCAGCTCCAGGTCTTGCCAAGCCATCTGCTCTCTGGAAGGCAACGCTGCTTGCTCTTCGGACTTGTTCTTTGAAGAAATACTTTCCATCATTTTTATACTCTCCCATATATTTGTGTAGCCCAATGTATAAATAAGGCTTTGGAAAGCCGGTTGATGACCTTCCAAAGCCCGTCCCCAACTTGGGATACCTCGCTTATTGCCTATTTATTTGATGACGCCTTTTTCATTGATGATTTTCGTTGCTTCATCAACCATCCATTGCTGCACTTTATCCACTGATTCATTGCCGAGCATAAATCTGCTGAACCCGTCATCGATAACTTTGGTCAACTCGGAAGTCGCCGTCGTCATCACCTGCGCACCGTCGAGGAACTGAATTCCGCTATCGAAGAGTGTATATTTGAGTGAATCCATATCATACATATCTTCTTTTCCAGCAACTAATTTAGTCAGTAGAGCCTCATTGTCAGCTTTTTTATAGCCGGAGAATTCCAGTCTGTTATCACTAACAGCCGTTGACATGAATCTCATCAGTTTAAAGGAAGCTTCTTTGTTCTTCGAAGTTGCACCCATCGCCAGCATGTTGCCGCTGGTGAAGTATTTGCCTTCATATTCTTTCGGTTCCGATCCTGCCGGAGGTACCGGAACCGGAGCAAAAGCTGTCTTAAATCCATGTGGGTACTGCTCTGTATTACCTGGGTCAGCAATCGTCCAGTTCCCTGCCAGAATCATAGCAGCTTCTTCATTGAAGAATTCAGTCCGGTAGTTGAGCTTTGCAGCAAGAGCATCCGCATAAGATTTTGCAGACTTATCAACCGACTCCATGTCTTTACGTAGCTGGAAGAAATATTTATAGGTTGGATCCGCGAAAATGGTTGTTCCATCATCATATACGAACGGATCTTTCATCATCGTTTGGGCTGGAGCATTCATGTATAGCTCCCAAGTGTGAAAGTATGTGCCGTAACGTTTGTCCACACCTTCGCCTTTAGTCAATTTTTTAGCATAGTCGCGGTAGTCATCCCATGTCCAGCCAAAAGTAGGGACAGGCAACCCCGCTTCATCCAGCGCGTCCTTGTTCAGCATCACATAGTTGCTGCTCTTAGTGTATTGCATCCCATAATATTTGCTATCGACCTTAGCGTTTACATAATATTCATCCTCAGGAACGAGGTTATCCTTCTCATAGAATTCATTCAGCGGGGCAAGCGCTCCCCGAGTCGCCCGTTCAAGCACACCGCCAAGGCTTGGTACCTGCACAACGTCAATCGCTTCGCCGGAAGAAATCAGGAAGTCAAGTTTCTTCAGCATTTCTACGGAATCCCCAGGAACGAGTGTCACATGCTCTACCTTGATGTCCGGGTTCTGATCCATAAATTCCTTCAGCATACCATCGGTTCCTGCCGACTGCGCTTCATTGTCCCAGTTGTAATACTTGATGGCGACCTGCTTGTCCGCCTTAGCATTCCCTGCATTTGCACTTGCGTCAGCACTGCCATTCTCGGCCGTATTGCCGGAATTACCACAAGCGCTTAGCGTTAAGGAAACCGCTAGCATGGAGCCTAATACAACGGATAATCCTTTTTTGCTCTTTGTTTTCATTTTATTTCCCCCCGCACTGAATTTTAAGTATAGTGCCTTGTTCATTTCTTATTATAGGCACCTGCTATACAGGCCAAGTGCACAATTTTGCTGTTGTAGGATTACATTTTTGACTTTTCCCCATCTTTTGGTGCAGCTGCTTGATCAGCCCTTTACACCACCTAAGGAAATCCCGTTAATGACTTGCTTCTGTAAGGCAATGAACACAATGACCAGAGGGATGATCGCAGACACCGCTGCCGTCATCATAATCGCATAGTTGTTCGAATAATCGTCCCGGAACAGTGTCATACCGAGTGGGATAGTGTACAAATTCTTATTTAGTAAGAAGATCAGCGGATTCTGGTAATCATTCCAGGTCCAGATAAATTTGATGATCGCCACCGTAGCGAGCACCGGCTTGCAGAGCGGAATAATGATAGACCAGAATATCCGTAAATGGCCTGCACCGTCAATTCGCGCCGCTTCAATATATTCGTCGCTGACACCAATCATAAATTGCCGCAGCAGGAACGTGAAGTAGATGGAGAACATACTCATTAATATGATTGCAGCATGAGTATCATAAAGACCGAACCAGCGAATCAGCAGAAAGCGCGGAATCAGTGTGGCCTGGTCAGGTATAATCATGAACGACAGCAGCGCCAGAAATACCATATTTCGTCCTTTAAACTTGATTTTGGTCAAGGCGTACGCCGACATAGATGATATGATAAGTGTAATTAAGGTTGTAATAATCGCAACTTTAAAGGAATTTAAATAGAAATGAGAAAAAGGTACTCGTCCCATCCAAACCATCTTGAAATTATACGCTACATTGATCTTCTCGGGAATCCATTGGATCGGGAAGCGCATAACATCTTTCTCATATTTAAAGGCTGCGGAAATCATCCAGATCAGAGGAATAAGAAATACAATGGACAAAGCCCCCATGATGCAGGTAGTGATCACTCTGGACATATTTTTTCTAATCAGTTGCATGTTAATCTCCCCCCTTTATTCTTCATTTCTCATTTTCCAAGTAGCTGCGGTGAT
This sequence comes from Paenibacillus sp. VTT E-133291, assembly GCF_002264395.1. Classification (GTDB taxonomy): domain Bacteria; phylum Bacillota; class Bacilli; order Paenibacillales; family Paenibacillaceae; genus Paenibacillus_AQ; species Paenibacillus_AQ nitricinens. Next base: position 27,365 of record NZ_NFVA01000028.1, on the reverse strand, counting down.
CAAGCCTATGACGGCGAATAGCAGCCAGGAAATTGCAGAAGCATAGCCCATGTTGTAGTATTTGAACCCTTCCTCATAGATCCTGAACACAAGCACGGTAGAAGAATTGTTCGGGCCGCCTTCGGTCAAAAAGGCGATGATGTCGAACACCTTAAACGAGCCGATCAGCATGGTTATAAGTAAGAAGAACGTGGTTGGACGCAGCATCGGAACCGTGATAGCAAAGAATTTTTTCAGTGCGCTGGCTCCGTCTATTTCTGCAGCCTCGTAGATTTCATCGGAAATATTCGTCAAGCCGGCCATATAGATAATAATGGTGTAACCCAGACTCGCCCAAGAACTGATAATGGCAATCGATAACAGCGAGGTCTTTGGATCCACCAGCCATTTTGGAGGGCTGGAAATTCCAAGCTCCATCAAGAACTGATTAATCGGTCCAAGGGATGGATGGAACAATGCGCTCCATACAGCGGCAATTGCAATAATCGAAGAAATATAAGGGATAAAGAAGGCAACTTTGAAATAATTTTTAAGAAATACACTATTTTGAATCAATGCCGCCAGCACCAAAGCAATCGCAATCGGTATCGGCACGGTCATAATCATATAAATAGCATTGTTCTTCAAAGCTTGAATGATGCTCGGATCATGGAACATTTTGATATAGTTATCCAATCCGATAAACTCGATCCCTTGAACCCCCGACAATAGATCCCATTTCGAGAAGCTTAAATAAAGTGAGAATCCAAGTGCAAATACATTAAGAAAAAGCATTCCGACAATTTCCGGAGCTAGAAACAGCCACCCGGTCAAAGCCTCTTTCCGCTGCGGAGTCCAGAACTTCCGCTTCTCCTGCAGAATTTTTGGCACAGGTTGTTTTGCAGCCTCCACGTTGTATCACCTCGACAATTTGATTTGTCATTATAGTAATATATCTGCCTTCCGCATGAAGGAGTGATTATGACCCGAGATGTGCAAGATTTTGACCTTTGTCCGCTGACAATAAAAAGACCGCCCGGGAGGGGCGGCGGCTCTGTTCAGAACGATAGGCATTAATCTTCTCAGCGTACCGAGTGTTTGGATTTATATTCGCTCGGCGTTGTTCCCACATATTTTTTAAACACTTTTGAAAAATAGGTTCTGTCCGAATATCCCAGACCAACGGCCAGCGATTCCAGGTTCTGGCTGGAGATTTTCAGCATTTTGGTCGCAACCTTCATCTTGTGCTGATGTACATAGTCCGTAAAGGTCAAACCTGTCATGCGTTTGAAATAACGCGAGAAATAGCTCGGGTCCAGAAAGAGATAACGTGCCATATCGATTGAAGTGATGTTATCGCCAAGATGCTGATCGATAAATTGCTGGATAAGCTGCAGCTTGGGCTCCTGCGGAGGAGTTCCCGCCACCTGCTGTTTGTTGCCTGTAATCTGCACAAGCTTTCTTTCCACCAGTTCCATCGTATCCTCCAGTGTGCGGGTTTGCACGAGATAGACGAACAGATCCTCATCGAATGTTAGGCTAGTGAACATCAGCTCGATACCGCGGAGCATAAAGGATAAATCCCGGACGAAATCTCCCGGATGGATAGCCATAACTTTTGCAGTCCTAGCGATTTCCTGAAGAGTGCCACGGATGGCTTCAAGATCATTTTTAATCACTGCCCGTTCCATCTGCGGGATATAACTATCCAGAAATCCTTGAGGAGCAGGCTGGAAGCGAGGAGTAGCGATTTGCAGAGTATCCAGAACTGTGTAATCCGAACTCGCATAAAACTCGCACTTGTCCTGGACAATTTGCCGATGAATCTGTCCGATCGCCTGTAGCTCTATTTTCTCAGTGACTGCAATGATGCCCGGTTGAATCTTAAGGAGATGGGAGCACTCAGAACACAATCGCTGTAAATAATCATGAAAATAAAGACTGGCATTCTGCGCCAGATTCACACGGTAATTATACAGAATCACAATATTCTTCTGCTCCAAAAAAGGCGTAATCCCCTCACACGCTTCGGACAGCTCTAAGGCTATATTGTAAATGGCATATAAAATAAGTGGATACTCGCTCTGCTTGTACCTCTTCTCGAAACTGGAAAAGTGAATACTGACCGTGCCCAGCATGAACCACGGGTACGTCCAGGATATGCCGATTTGCGTCGCATAGGCTAACGTGGTTTCGGGCGGAGCGCCGCCAATCACCCTTTGCAGCAGATTCTGCCGGAATAGCTGGCTGTTGTAACCCGTCTCCCCATGCTTGATTAACCCGATCTTCGATTTAAGCAAGCGTACAGACTTGGCAAGGCTTTTCTCCAGTTGCTCGTCTGTAAGCTGGTCCTTGATTAAATAGTCATCCACCTTCAGCTTTACCGCTTGCTGAGCATAATGGAAATCCTCATGACAGGTCAGGAAAATAATTCTGACCTCCGGCTTCATCCGGGTAAAGTAATCGGCCAGTTCAATCCCGTTCTTTTGCGGCAAGCCTATATCCGTGATCACGATGTCGGGCTGCACTTCCTCAAACATTAATAACGCCTTGGCACTGGAATAGGTGCTGCCGACAATCTGCAAGCTATGTGCTTCCCAGTCAATCATCTGCTGAAGCACTTTGAGCATAGGAACATCATCATCTATGAGCATCACTTTATACATCAATATCCCTCTCTCTCGGGCAGATTAACCTGATGATTGCCTTGCGGCAAATACAGAGAAACGGACACCCCACCTTGCGGCAAATTATGAAGCGACAAGCGGGTATCCTGACCATAGGTCAGCCTCAGTCTTTGGACCACGTTAATTAAACCGACCCTTTGATAAGCTCCATCCTGTTCATCGTCCTTGTAGAGCAATCTGCGGTTCAGTCCTGCCAGAATTTCTGCCCCTGCTCCGCAGCCATTGTCTTCGACTTCAATCATAATCCCATCAGTAATCGTTCGGGCACGTACGACAATACGCGGTGCCGGGTGGTCAACTAGACCGTGAACGATCGCATTCTCTACGAGAGGCTGCAGAATAAGTTTAGGAACGATGAGCTTCTCTGTATCCGCTTCCAGATCGACCTCCAGTTCAAGAGGGATTTCGTTGCGGATCTTCATGATGTCGATATAATGGCCAAGCAGTCTGCATTCTTCCCGTAAGGTAGCCGGTTCATTGACCTTCAAATAGGCACGGAGAAGACTCATTAGCGAATCAATGATCCCGCTGTGCAGCTTATCTTTAGCCAAAATAAGGCTACATTTGATCGAATTCAACGTGTTGATCAAAAAGTGGGGACGAATCTGCATAAACAGGGCCTCAAGTTCCATCACTCGCTTCTGTTCTTGCTCCAGCTCGATGTCGTGAATCAATCCTTGCAGTTGATCCAGCATAGTATTCAATGTCTGCCCCAGCTCAGCGATTTCATCCTTGCCCTTGACCTCCAGCCTGACATCAAGATTCCCCATTCCGAACTGGCGCACAACGCGCTGCAGCTTCATGATCGGACTATGCAATCTTTTGGCAATCAGCATGGAAGTGGCGGAAAAGACAATAAACAAGAGAAGCACTAAACCAATACCACTATAAAAAGTTCGCGAAATCTGGCCCGACCATTCTTTCTCTGAAGCTTCATAGACCAGCTCCCAATTGGATTTGTCGATGGCTCTGGCCGTACGCACGCTCCCTCTATCTGCCTTGCCTTCTGGGGCTAGCTCTGAGTTCCCTGCGATCAGACCTCCTCTGGAATCAAACAACGCCAGCTTGCCAAACTCAACCGGTCCGAGCAATTTATTGAAATAGGCATCAGGAATCGAGATGAGAAGCACGGACACCTGCTGTTTCTCCCGGCTATCATAGATTACTCTGGCAATATAGTAGCTGCTGCTTTTACCGGAACCGCTGTCGGCCATCCCAAGCCATTGCAAGGTCTCCGGTTCGTGAATATTGACACGTCCCATCAGCTTGTCCATGTTGGCATTAATCACGGATAAATTCTCAGTCCCAGAGGAGATCACAAAGTGTTTCCGGTTAACCAAATACATACGAATGTTATTATTTAGCGGCTTAGAGTTGATGAGCGAAAACACATCCTGAATTTGCGTAAAATGTACGTAATCCTGATAGGTGTTCAGTCGCCCGGTATCTGCAAAGACCTTCAGATTGGCGCGAAAATTGGTATCGTTTACAATAAAATGCGATGCAAATGTCACATCATCAATGGTCTTGTTTAGTTCGTCAATCATAACGTTCAGGAAGTTATCGTTGCTGAGCTGTAGCTTTTCTACCATCGTATCCCGAATAAGCACAAAGGAGATGATCGATACTGCAATCAGCGGGATAAAAATCAGCAAAAGAAATGATGCCTGGATACGTCTATAGTAAGTGAATTTGAACATGTTTTCTCCGCGCCTCTCTCATGCTCTTTTCTTTTATTCTATCAGCCCGTTATCCAGTATACATGCATTATCTGATTACCGTGACTTTCTTTCGACCGTTTGCGAAAACAATAAGCACTACTTCACCGAAAATTTGTATATCTTCTACTACATAGGAATCCAAGTGACTGGATGGAAGCTTATGGCTGATCACGATAATATGCTCCTCATTCCTTTCAGGGAAGCTGATGCGGCATGCCTCTGCCTGTACAGCATCCACAGGTTCACCCGTATGGCGGTAAATCGGCACCTGTTCAACCTGTGGACAGAATGGCTCACCGGAAGGCTGCGGGTACAGCATCTGCATCATCGATACCGTTCCTTTTCCCGTTCGGGAATAAACGGCATGCTGATTGGGTTCCAGCAGATTGTATTCGCGGGAGATTACCCCGTCATCAATCTTGCCCTGAAGTCCTTTAACATTAACGGGAATGATGCTAAGATTGGCTTCCCTATCTTTTGTTGTACGGCAAATGAATGTCTCGTTTTCCATCTGAACCGCTCCGGGTGCAAAATGAAAATGCTGGGAAAACGTATGCTCCTGACGGCAGCTAAAGCTGTCGACCAGAAGCCAGTAATAAGGCTTGATGAATATGATCCTCCTTAGCAGGTGTACCGGATCATCCAAATGAAGGTAGCCATCATGGCTGCCTTCAACATAATCAAAATCCGGATTGCTGATCCATTTGCTGCCTGTCGGCTTCGCAATTTGGGAGAAGGACCATGTATCCGTGATTTCAGTGAATCCAATTCCGTCAACAGTAGTCGTATTATGGGCAGCGCTTTCTTTTAACGCTTTTCTGAGTGGTGTGTGATCACTATAGTTGTATCTGCCCAGATCGGTAAGCATATCCCGCCCAAAGGCATGCAGATCGAAATGTAGCAAATCCGCGTGACCATGTCCACCCCCAAGCGGCCCGCAGTGGAAATATAGATACAAGTCCTGCTCGTCCCAACCCGTTCGCATCACATAATGACCGGAATGTGCGAAAGAGCGCGACAAGTAAGGCGGTTCCTCCGCAATCAGCTGCTCGTAGCCTTCAACTCCACTCGTTCCGAACAACCAGGCATTGTCATAATCCATATGATCGTATCCGCCAAAGCGGAGCACAGAATCTTGAAACAACCAACCTGCATAAGTCAAAATCGAACGGACATCGCTATCATCGCTATCCCCGAGCATCGGCTGCCGATGATTCGGTTTGGCCCAATACAAGGAAGCGGCGGCCATTTGATGAACTTTTTGCTGAAGTTCAGCCTGTAGCTCCAGTCCATTCATGCGAGCCAAGCGGATGCAGTCGAGAAAACATACCAGAACCTCATGATGATAGGTGGGCGATTGCTCCCAATGGATACCGTCTGCCATGACCTGGATTCTAGCCGTTTCCCCCAATCTCTCCTCACCGAGCCGTCGCCAAATCTTAGCCCTTGTGAACTCAGGGAAGTAGAGCGCGGTTTGGAATAAGCCACAAGTCTCCAGAACTCCCCAATTGCTGATATTCTTCCAGCCCGTAAACGATAAAGACAAATATTCGCTGTGTTCATGAAGGGATATCATCACTTTCGCCAGAAGCGTCGGTGTAAGCAGCGGGCTATCCTGTATATAGGACAGCGCTTTGATCCAGTTCGCACAGCGAAGACCCGCTTCAATGGTGCGCCAAGTCAACGTATCATTCGTAGGCATGTCTGGAACAGGATTACGGTCCATCCAATCTTCAAGCTGACAACAAAATGTTCTCGCATACTCCTCATTACCTGTTATCGCATACGCTTGTCCTAATGCCACCCAGTAGCGGTGGCGATTCAGCATATAAGCCCATTCTACATCCTTATCGGGAATATAACGCCAGTCAATTTCTTCCTCAAAAGTGACCGGAATGCGGCTGCGTTCCATATCCCAGGGAAACCGAAAAAGAAACGTCTGCTCCATAACTTCATCCGCCGTCTTCATTACGACTTCCAGCTCTTCTGCGCAATATCGCTGTATATAATCGATATGCTGCTGTTTCCGACTGTCCTCTGCCCGCCAGCCCGGCATGCTCCGACTAGTCAAATAACGATGCAATTCAGTTAGCGCATCTTCCTGCCGTGCTTGGCTGAGCGCATCCTTCACGGGCGCTAAAGCAGGTAACTCAAGGTCGAGTAGCGTAAAGACAGCATAGGGAGAGGTTGATCGGCCATCAGCGTTCATACCAGTACCCCCTGGTGCCTTTTTGCAGCCGCAGCAACGCTTCGAGGTAGAAATAATCTCCCCAGATCATGAAATCATCCGGAGACAGACCACCGCGTACATGGTAAGAGCCGTGCTTCAGCAGCCCCTCCGCGTCTTCACCGATCGTGGAATAGTTCTGCACAAGTGAAGTCATCGACTGTATTAATCCTTGTTGAAAATAAGCCCGTTCGGGATCTTCCTCCTCCATTAGCTCCAGCAGTTCCTGCAGTCCAGCCGCAACAATTGCAGAGGCCGAGCTATCCCTGTACGTATCCGCAGACACTGGAGCATTAAAGTCCCAGTAAGCGACATGATCCTCTGGTAAATGTTCTAAAAAATAACGAGCCATCCGCTTGGACGTTTCCAAATACAACGGATCCTTAGTATAGCGATAAGATAATGCAAAACCGTAGACGCCCCAGGCCTGCCCTCGCGTCCAAGTTGATCCGTTAGTATAACCCTGGTGTGTAGCGCCGCCAATCGGCTCTCCAGTCTTCTGGTCGAAGAAAAACGTATGGTAGGAGCTGTCATCTCCCCGCACCAGATAACGTTTCGTTTTATCCGCCTGCATGACCGCCACCTGACGGTATAGTGAATCACCAGTTTGTTGTTCCGCCCAGTACAAAAGAGGTAGATTCAACAGACAATCAATAATGATGCGTCCACCTTCCTTGGCATCTCCCACAGGTCCCCAAGCCTGAATATAACCGCCGCCTGTCCGCCAGCGCTTCAGTAGTAAATCTGCCGCTTGCAGTGTCAACTGACGTGCGGATTCGTCTTTATCAATCATCCACTGGGCCTTGGAGGATAATGAATACAAAAAACCGATGTCGTGATGATCAAGCACCGTCTTTGCCGAGAAACGGCGCCGGAAATCCTCTACGGTATGAGATGCCGCAATACGAAAGCTGTCATCCTGCGTATATTCATAGCACAACCACAACATGCCGCTCCAGAATCCATTGGTCCAATCATCGTTGTTATTAAGCTGGTAAGTTCCATTGATGCTGACATGAGGGAATCTGCCCCCAAATCGGTCAATGTTCTTACGTACCTTCTCTATTGCATCTTCAATCGCACTGCTCCACATAAGCTCCTTGCTCCCTTCGGGCTCTTCGTTTCTTATGTTTCATGATAAGGAGAGTGAACAGGATCTAATAGGGGCGATTTTTGCTTTGATGTGCATTATTTTGACTTTTGTACGAAGTAAAGTGATACAGGTTCGCTTTCCAATCCTAGGCATCAAATCAATATAGTAACAAAACGTATAACTATTTATGGAAAAATACGTTAAAATCAAAAAGTGACTTACAACTTTCATTCTTTTTAGAAACGGAGTGTCCTATTAATGAAAAAGCTAGGTGCATTATTTTTATCCATTTTCATGGTTATGTCTGTCTTTACCACTGCCCATGCGGCTGAAAAGCCTGTCGGTGTGTGGATTGATGGAACAGAAGTAAAGTTAGGCAATTCTAACCCAATTGTTGAAAAAGGAACGACCTTGGTTCCTATGCGTCCACTCCTAGAGAAGCTAAATGTAAATATGAATTGGAATAAAAAGACCCAAACCGTAACGGGGACCAAAAATGGACTGGCCCTTTCACTGACTATCGGCAGCACCACAGCAACGGTAAACGGGGAGAAGAAAAAACTAGAGGTGGCTCCTAAAACCATCAACAATGTCACCTATGTTCCTGTCCGCTTTATCGGTGAAACGATCGGCTATAAGGTAGAATGGAGTGCGGCGCAGCGCACCATCACCTTTGTAGCTAATAACGAGGCTGCTGGTAGCAACGGATTCTTATGGAAAGTGGAGAACAACGGTAATACCGTCTATCTACTTGGCTCTATCCATGTAGCTAACGACAAAATGTACCCGCTACGCCCGGAAATTGAAGCTGCTTTTGAAGCATCTCAATATCTCGGGGTTGAAGTTGACTTAACAAAGGTTGATCAAACGGAGATGCAAAAGTTCCTTGCGGAGAAAGGTTCTTATACAGATGGGACCAAACTCAAGGATCACGTATCTGCTGATACCTATAACAAAGTTGTTGCGGTTCTGAAAGCGAATGGTCTTGCAGGAAATGCATTCGATTCCTATAAGCCATGGGTCGTTACTCAAGGGATCTCAAGCCTACAAATGCAAACAACAGATTATACACCGGATACGGGGATCGACCTATATTTCACACAGAAGGCAGGCAAACTGAATAAACCTATCATTGAATTGGAAAATATGCAATTGCAGCTGAATATGTTTAATCAATTCTCAGATGGATTGCAAGAAAAGCTTCTCCTCGATACACTCGATAGCCTCAAGCAAACGGACAATGCTGCAGCAACGGCTTCGTTGGATGCATTATCCCAAATGTGGATGCAGGGGGATGAACAATCACTCGTAGCTATGACACAAGCGGTCGCTAAGGAGCCAGAATACTATAAAGGTCTCGTTTCGGATCGGAATGCCAACATGGTGAAGCATGTAAAAGAATATTTGAATAGTGATAAAAAAGCGACTTATCTTGTCATTGTTGGTGCACTACACATGCTGGGTGATGATGGCATTGTGACTCAATTGCAAAAAGACGGCTTCAACGTCGTCAAACAATAATTTCTATAGCCAAAATAAATAAGGCTGTCTCTTAGTCATCTACAATGACTTTGGAGGCAGCCTTTTATTTTTACTTTTTTAGCTCAATCTAAAAATAGTAGTAAATTGACGTGAAGACAGAGCGGAGGGGTGGAGGGATTCTGGAGAAACGCCAGTGTTCGCCTTTAAAGACCAATTTCAACTACTAATCTTTCTACTATCCAGAAATTGGGCTTTAACAGCGATCGTAAGAACCCTCCACTCCACAGCGGTTTGTTCACAAACAGGCTACTACTAATTTTGGTTTTGAGCTTTTTCCTTCTACCATTTGATTAACTGATCCACCTTCACCGGCAGTCCAGTAGCGATCGAACGATTAGCCGCAATCCCGGTCATAATAGACAACGCCCCATCCACATGGGAAGCTGCACGATTAAACCGATCCTCCACAGGTCGTTCAAAAATATCACGAAGCATGACCGGATCTCCACCCCCATGTCCCCCAACGCCTTCTTCAATTTCCACTTCATAAGGCGGCGCAAAATGAGGGAATACAGTGATCTGCTTGTCCTTTAGTGCCCCTTCATCTTCTTTCTTCCCCCCGGCGTTTACATAGGACTGTTCAACAACCTTAACTTCCATCCGCCCCTTCGTCCCGTTAAATACTACAATGAAGCCCTCCCAAGGCAAATAAGCATTAAGTGAATAGTTCATAATCGTCTTGTTTTTGTATTTGACCATGACTGCCATCGTATCCTCAATGCTGATATTATCACCGAATACACTTTGATCTCGCAGGTACCCATCTTCATGCTCGGCATCCAGATACATCTGCTTAAGCTGCTCGTTGTCTTTTAGATGAAGCGCAAAGGGATCATTTTCCGCTGCACTACTCCCATGGGCACGCTGATAAAACTCCGTCACCCCGCGCTTCTCCGCATTCTCTCTGCCATAGAACCTTAAATCTCCCATGGCATAGATCGTATCCGGACGGGAGCCCAACCAGAAATTCATCAAATCGAAATGATGTGTTGATTTATGAACTAACAACCCTCCGCTGTTCCGTTTATCCCGATGCCATCTGCGGAAGTAATCCGCCCCATGCTGCGTATTTAGCAGCCACTCAAAATTGACGGATAACACTTCTCCAATCGCCCCATCCATGATCAATTCACGGATTTTGGTATTATGCGGGGCGTAGCGGTAATTGAACGTAACACGCAGTTTTTTCCCCGTCCGCTCAACCGCTTCAAGAATTTCCTGGCATTTCTCTTCATCCACCGTCATCGGTTTCTCTGAAATTACATCACAGCCAAGCTCCATCGCCCGGATAATGTAACGATGATGTGTGCGGTCAATACTCGTAACGATAACCACATCCGGCTTGGTCTCTTCAACCATACGATCAAACTCATGAGCTTTATAAGTAGGAACCGCATGATAATGATATTTCCCTTTCAGTAATCGATTCGCATAATCCATTCTTGTCCCATTCACATCGCAAAAGCCTACAATTTCTGAAGTTTCACGATAATTCGTAGTTATCTCACCATAGAAGAACTCCGCTCGGCCACCAGTACCAACGAATACATATTTCTTCTTCGACACAAGGATCACTCCATCGCTATTGATTTAGATGCCGTTTCTTCTTATAGTTTATAGTATAAAATACATCCAAATCTAAGCGATTATTAGTAGAAATAACGAAAACTTTGCATATATTAGCTTCATTATCTGAAAGGGGGATATAGAATGGAACAGGTGCTTGAACCTCCATTTTTCATTGAGCAAATCAAAAGAGCCGGTCCATTCAGCATGGATTCCGACCATTATCACGAAACATATGAGATTTATTATTTACTCGCAGGTGAGCGCAGCTATTATATCAATAATCTGATTTATACCTTACGCAAAGGTGATTTAATATTTATTAAAAAAAATGAACTCCATCGCACCACTTCTAAGGGCTCAGCGCGCCATGAACGAATATTGATTAACTTTGAGGAGGTCTTTCTGCAAAAAACGTTGGCAAACTACGACCTAAGTATTCCTTCTTTTTTAACTACACAAAGCTTACTTCTGCGTCCCGGAGTACATGAACAAGGAGCCATCGAAACTATCCTCTTCTCCATGCTAAAAGAACAAGAAGAACATCAATCACAGCAAGTCCCCTATCTTCAGACACTGCTCATCCAGTTATTTATTGAAATGAACAGAGTACAAGAAATAAGCCGCGAGCCCATCGCTCCTGAGAGCAGTGAGAAGCAGCTTAAAGTCTACGAAATTATCGATTATTTACAGGCACATTATGTTGAAAAGCTTACATTAGAGCAGCTATCCGAAACTTTTTTCATCAGCAGTACCTATCTTTGCCGTTTATTCAAACAGACCACTGGCTTCACCATTGTGGAATATCTAAACTACATTCGGATCAAGGAAGCTCAGCGACTCTTGCAGAGCACTAACACTAAAGTCACTACCATTGCTGAGAATACAGGATTTGACAGCATAGCCCACTTTGGGCGGGTGTTTAAGCAAATCGCGAAATGCTCACCTCTGCAATACCGCAAGCAGAATCGCTGATCATCAGGCCTTGATTACACCTTTTTTGATAATAATATTTCCATAAAGTGCTTCTTCACCTGTGACTACAATAGTGTAGCTTTGCTTAGAACGATTGTAGAAATCAAACCGCTTCTCATATTTAATCGTCGCTTCAGCGTCATGTTTGGCGATTATCGACTCGTACGTGGACCAGATCACCGGCACCGTAGGATCTCCCTCAACCACAGCCATAAACGCCACCTGATGCTCCACATAATGATCTAGGGGCAGCAGTTCCAATATTGCATCCAAAAGATCAGGTATTCCAATGCCATCATATCTTAGTACTTTTGAGTTTAAGGAGTGTCCTGGATAATTAGCATCTGCCAGTACAAGCTCATCACCATGACCCATCTCCATCATCACTCGTACCAGTTCCGGAGAGAGTAGCTTAGGAATTTTTTTCAACATCCAAGCACCTCATTACTTCCCATAAAAAGATCTCAAAGCAACCAGCTCATCGATCCGATGCTGTGGCAGTTCTCTCTCCCCGTCAATCATACGTGTAATAAAGGTAATCTTGGCTGTATATTCGAGTCTCTCCATATTCAGATAAGCCTCCATAACATCCGTTCCCCAAGTAAGTGCTCCGTGATTTTCGAGCAGGACTGCTGTTTTTTTGCCAAGGAAAGGCATCAGTGAGTCCGGGATTTCTTCTGTTGAAGGTGTTCCGTATTCCGCCAAAGGAATATCCCCGATCATGATAACCGACTCTGGCATCATCATTTTATCGAGCGCCTCACCTTTAATGGCAAAAGCGGTAGCATACGGGGGATGTGCATGAACCACACCATTCATCTCAGGTAGCTCATTATAAATTCTCAAATGCATTTTGGTTTCCGTTGAAGGTCTGTATCCTTCCGCCGCTTCAAGAACTTCCCCTTGCAGGTTTACTTTTACAATCATATGTGGCTCTAAATATCCCTTGCTTACGGCTCTGGGGGTAGTGAGAATTTCATTCTCTGATAACCGTGCTGAAATATTCCCATCATTGGCGGCAATGAAATCTTTATTAAACAAATTTCTGCCAATATCACAAATCTGCGAACGTAGTTTTTGTTCCAAGTTATCCATAAGTTCTCTCCTCATATCCTATTTTTTAGAGTTCTTCACCAAAGAAGGCTGGTATGTCTTAAAGGTAAAAGATCGTGCCACGAACTCTTTCGCCTTAGAAACCTCCAATTTCCCCAGGGCAGCCAGCTGGACAATGATATTGCCAATTCCACTGGCCTCCACTGGCCCTGCAACGACCTCTCTACCCGTAGCATCAGCGGTGAGCTGGCATAATAGCTCATTTTGAATCCCACCGCCAACCATATGAATGATAGTGATTGTCTTGCCGGTGATCTCTTCCATTTCTTCAATCGTTCTACAGTATGATTGCGCAAGGCTCTCAAGGATAACGCGTATAAATTCAGCTTTCGTATTAGGCGACTGTTGCCCCGTTCGCTCACAATATTCCTGAATCCGCTGCATCATCACACCAGGTGTGCTGAAAAGCTGGTCATTCGGGTCAATGATCGCTGGCGCTTGATCAATCGTTTTAGCTAATTCAACCATTTCACTTTGACTAAGATTCTCTCCTGCTTTTGCCCAATTCCTTTGGAGCTCCTGTAGAATCCATAGTCCCGTTGTGTTTTTTAGCAAACGATTAGAATTACCGTAGCAACGTTCATTTGTGAAACCATATTCATAGCTTTTCTCTGAAATGACCGGCTCAGGCGTCTCCATCCCCACCAACGACCACGTACCACAGCTTAAAAATGCAGCTTCATCCTTACGAGTATACGGAATCGAAGCCACTGCTGAAGCCGTATCATGTGAAGCGCCGGCAATCACTTTCATCGGTCCGATACTAAGCTCCTCTTGAATAACCGGAAGGATTGATCCAATAACTGTCCCCGCATGAACCTTATGTGGAACTAGATGACTCGGAATCCCCAGCCTGCTAAATAATTCAGAGGAGAGTTCTCCCGTAACAGCATCCATTAAGCCGCTTGTACTCCAGATCGTGCTTTCTGCTGCTTTTATACCAGAAAATAGATAATGAAATAGATCTGGCATCATTAAAATAGTGTCCGCAGTCTCCCTAACAGAATCATTATCCTGAAAGTCAGAGAACAACTGATAGACTGTATTAATCACACTTGGTTGAATACCGGTCATACGGAACTGCTCTGCCGGTGACAGTAACGCTTCCAATTTGAGACGGTGAACCTCCATCCTCCGATCCCTATAATGATGTGGGGAATAGAGCAGCATTCCATTCTTATCGATAAAACCGTAGTCGACGCCCCATGTATCCACACTTAAAGACGTCAGTTCTCCATGTTGCCTAAAGGCTTTTTGAACCCCTTGCTTCATTTCATGGAACAGTCTAAGAACATCCCAATATAAGTGCCCGTTGATCTGTACCGGCGTATTATCAAACCGATGAATTTCTTCCATTTGTAGCCTATCGCCATCATATATCCCCAGCATCACTCTTCCGGAGCTGGCGCCGAGATCTATGGCTAGAAGTTTAATCGTATCACCCATTGTTCACCACACCTGCTTCACAGGAAGATTTTAATAGAGAGGTCCAAAGTTCTGACAGGCTCTGTAATCGGCTCCCTCTAGATCTTCAGTGCCAAATAATGACCATACCCGTGGTCTAAAAATACGTGATTCCTCAACGTTATGCATGCTGACTGGAATGCGTAAAATGGACGCCAGTGTAATCAAATCCGCTCCAATATGCCCATAACTAATCGCCCCATGATTTGCGCCCCAATTATCCATGACATCATAAACAGATTGGAATGAACCACTATTAGTTAGCTTAGGTGCAAACCAGGTCGTTGGCCAAGTTGGGTCTGTTCTTTGATCCAGTGTATGGTGAACATCCTCAGGCAGCTCTACGGTATAACCTTCTACAAGCTGAAGAACAGGCCCAAGTCCTTTTACCAAGTTCAAACGTGCCATGGTAACTGGCATCCCGCCTTTGGTTAAATAATTCGTAGAAAAGCCGCCCCCACGGAAATATTCTTGAGAAGCCGGGCGGAATTGTGTATGGCTTAAACAAGCTTCTACCTCATCCTCTGTAATTTCCCAAAAAGGTTTAATCGCAGGTTTGCCGTCTATCGTCTGTTCACCCGTACCATCAAGAGCAGCCGAACCCGAGTTGATCAAGTGTAGTATTCCGTGTGCTGCCTCACCTTGCAATTGATGACCTGTTACACGCTTAACAGCATCTGGACTCCAAAAGGTGCGGACATCCGCAAAGATTTGTGCAGTATTCGTCAGCAGATAATTGAACAGCATTGTTACTCCGTTCAGGCTATCATTCTCTGTTGCTACGATATAAGGGTTACGTTTGCCGTTCCAGTCAAAAGAGGAGTTCAGAATTGTCTCCATAAAATCTCCGTTAGGAAAATGATCGGTCCATTGGCGTTGCCCTTGGAAGCCACCAACAATCGCATGATGACCATTGGCCTCTTCCTCAAAGCCCAGCTCAGCGAGAACAGGATTACCGATCATCAGATCCCGGGCGATCAATGTCATTTTCACACAAGTCTCCCACTGCTTCTCTTTCTCATCATCACTTATTTGCAGATGCTTCGGATTATTATCGGCACCAACTTGGCAGTTTTCTTTAGTCCACGCGAGGGCTCGTTTATATTCCTCTTTATCATAAATCTCCTCTTCAAAGCGGCGTACATATTCTGACATATCTATATATTCATTGCGCATCCCCAGATACTCTTGGAAGAACTGTTCATTCACAATCGATCCAGCAATCCCCATCGAAACAGAACCCATAGATAAATAGGACTTCCCTCTCATTTGAGCAACTGCCATCCCTGCTTTAGCGAACTGTAGCAATTTCGTCTGCACATCCGCTGGAATCTCCTCACTGCCAGACTCCTGAACATCCTCACCATAGATACCAAACGCCGGAATTCCTTTTTGTGCATAAGCAGAGAGAACAGCAGCTAGATAGACGGCGCCTGGGCGTTCCGTTCCGTTAAATCCCCAAACCGCATGCGGGATCGAGGCGTCCATATCCATCGTCTCAGAACCATAACACCAGCAAGGGGTCACAGTAATCGATACGCCAACATTAGCCCCGGCAAATTTCTGAGCCGCAGCCGCAGCTTCTTTAACACCACCAATCGTAGTATCGGCAATGATACACTCCACGGGGCGGCCATCTGGATAAAATAAGTTCTCTTCAATAAACTTAGCTACCCGCTGTGCCATACCCATGGTTTGAGCTTCTAGCGATTCGCGAACCCCTCTTCTTCTGCCATCAATGGTCGGACGGATACCAATTTTCGGATAGTTTTCTATCACTGCTGTTCCTCCTCAAGATCATCTTTAATCTTATCGATAATGGAATGATTTCTCCTCCATCATAAAATATGGAAACGCTTTAGTCAACATAAATCAACATATTTATAGATAAATAATGTGGTTTTATGTGGTATTTATAACATAACACTGTGGTATTATGTGAGTATGAGGTTATTTTTTGATTTTGATTTTTATGACAATGTAGTAAACTATGAAGTAGATGATGATAGAGGTGAGTGAACGGATGAAAGCATTTGAACGGCGGGATCTAATCATTAATGAGCTGTATAGACAAAAGAAAGTCCATGTCGCTCAGCTGGCGCAAAAATTCAATGTCTCGGAAGAGACCATTCGGCGGGATCTGGATAAACTGGACAAGGAAGGCCTTGCCAAGAAAAATTATGGCGGTGCAATTCTTAATGCCCACACGAATGAGGACCCTCCCTATGTGAGTAGGCATCAGGTAAATATAGAGGCCAAACGTACGATAGCTGATCATGTTCTCCAATTAATTAATGATGGGGATAGCTTGGTGACGGATACGAGCTCAACCGTTTTTGAGGCTTTACGGAGAATTATAGAGGAGAAAAACAATCTGACGATTATTACGAATTCTTTGGTTGTATTATCCGAATTTCAACACTCCGGGCAAAAGCTAATTTCCACTGGTGGAATACTAGGGCCCGAGACCAGCTCCTTCGTTGGACATACCGCCTCGCAGACTATTCAAAAATATAATGTGGACGTAGCTATATTCAGCTGTAAAGCGTTGTCTATGACTGGTGGGCTCAGCGATTCGAATGAAGAAGAAAGTGAATTGAAGATTCTTATGCAACAGCAGGCGAATAAAGTAATTCTGCTCGCAGATCACTCTAAGTTCGACAGGACTGCGTTCATTAAATTATTTAGTTTCGATAGAGTGGATTATATCGTTACAGACGAGAAGCCTTCTGAGGAATGGATCGAATTTCTGAACAACTATCATATCTCTCTTATCTATGCACCCGCTGAGTAATCAGTAGGTGCATAAATTAAGATAAGGGGAAACCTTTATTTCACTAGTCGTTTAAAAGACCGCTTTTCCCTACGATCTTCAGCCACTCCCCGGCAATCAGATCATGCCCGGCCGCTGTCGGGTGAACGCCGTCCCACAGCCAGTAGGCTGCATCTGTTCTACGAGCAGCTGCATCGAATGCTTCCTGTAAAGGAACAAACACTGCATTAAACTCTTCTGCAAGCTGCTTAACAACGCTCTGGTAATGCGTAATTTTAGCTTCCCATTCTTCCCATTGTTCTGCCGGAGCTCCGGTATTCAGAATAAAAGGCTCACACAAGACTAGCTTCGTTTGCGGAAGTACTTCCCCAGTTTCTTCAAGCACGTGACGGTACGCACGTTCAAAACGGTCCGTTACACCGCTTGGTTCCCCTTTCATTGTTCTCCAAAGATCATTAACACCAATCAAAATACTGATGATATTCGGCCGAAGGTAAATCGCATCCTCATTCCAGCGTGCATACAAATCGGAGATTCGATCCCCACTTATCCCACGGTTATAGAATACTAGATTCTGCTCAGCCCGTTCATTACCTAACTTGCCACCAATGATATATGCATAGCTATGTCCCAGAATATGATTGGGATCTTCATCACGACCACGGTTCCCATCCGTAATAGAGTCGCCCTGAAATAAAATCACTTTTTTAGCTTTAGAAGTTGGAATAGTCATTCCTATGATTCATCTCCTTGTTCTCTTCTTTCACATGAAACACTCAAGTTGAATATTCCATAAGATACAAGTAAAGTTAACATATACAACTCAAGGAGGGAAGAAAATAATGAAATACAGAAGGCTAGGCAATTCAGGTCTAAAAATCAGTGAAATCGGCTTAGGCAGCTGGCTTACATATGGAACAGCAGCAGAGCAAAAGGCAGCAGACGCCTGCATCAGCAAAGCTTTTGAATGCGGTATCAATTTCTTTGATACAGCTAATGCCTATAACCGAGGTGAAGGTGAAAAAGCAATGGGTGCTGCTCTTCGCGCTTATGAAAGATCGTCTTATGTGCTGAGTACAAAGGTATTCTTTCCGATGGGGGATGATGTGAATAATCGTGGTTTATCACGTAAGCACATCATGGAGCAATGCGAAGCTAGCCTACGGCGTTTAGGAACCGATTATATTGATGTTTATTTTTGTCATCGATTTGACAGAGAGACGCCTGTGGAGGAAACTTTGCGCGCGCTGGACGACCTAACTGCACAAGGTAAAATTCTATATTCGGCAGTGAGCGAATGGAGCGCAGCTCAAATTTCTGACGCCACCGGCATTTCACGCAAACTAAATCTGCGTCCGCTTATTTCCAATCAGCCTATCTATAACATGTTCGAGCGGTACATTGAAGATGAGGTACTTGAGGTATGTCAGCGTGAGGGCCTCGGACAAGTGGTCTTTTCTCCACTCGCCCAAGGTATTCTGACAGGTAAATACAAACCTGGACAACAGCCTCCGGCAGGAACCCGCGCAGCTGATGATTCGGTAAATGGCGTCATTCGCAGCTACTTCCGCGATGATGTATTGACTGTTGTCGGACAGCTCGATGAACTAGCTAACCGTCTTGATTTGAAGCTGTCGCAACTAGCGTTAGCTTGGACCCTACGTCAACCCGGCGTAAGTTCTGCTATTATCGGGGCCAGTAAGCCAGCGCAGGTGGAAGAGAATGCCCAAGCTGTTGATGCCGTATTGTCTCCTGAAACTTTGGAGAGAATTGAAGAGCTTCTAAAGCCAGTAGCCGATTTCGCTCCCGCGAGATAATCTGAAAGAGGTTGTACCAAAAGCCACAGCAATTGGCTTAGGTACAACCTCTTTTTTCTTAAGAAATCAATTTAGATTCTTCGGCTTGTTCAGCCGCCTTTTCGATATAACGCTCCAGCGGCTTCTTGAGCGTTAGCGCCAGTAAGAGTGCTATTACACCAAATAGGATCAAATAAAGACAATCGCGAATCGCCACTTCCGGCAGAATCCCCCCTACCGCCTCCCGCATCAAACTAATCGCATAAGTAAATGGCATAAACGGATTCAACATTTGAAAAAAATGGCCTGTTGTACTGATTGGAAACGTACCGCCAGAGCTTGAGAATTGAAGCACCATGAATACGATCGCTATCCCCTTCCCAACGTTGCCGAATACGGAGACAAGCGTAAAAACAATCGTCACGAATACGATACTAATTAATACTGCAAAAAGGACAAACCACACCTTGTCCACCACATAACATTTCAGAATAAAGAGATTACCGAGTACAGCCACCAGCGCTTGAAGAATTCCAACCGTAAGAAACGTCAGCAAACGTCCAAAATACAATTGATACCGCTTGTACACAATTCCCTCCGTATCCACTCCCGTACGAAGAAGTGAGATTAGGAGTGTGCCACCTACCCATAAGGAAAGTACAACATAAAAAGGAGTCATAGCCGAACCATAATTCGGAATAGGATATAACTTATTCTCTTTTAATACTACCGGGTTGGCCAAAAAATCACTTTTGCTCTTAATATCCCCTCCGAGCAGCTCTGCAATCTCTCCCAGATCCACCTCATCTTTGATCTGACGGATGGTAGCTGCCGCTTTACGAATCGAATCTTCCAGGATCGGAAGATCATTTCGCACCATATCCGCTGCGACCGCCACTCCCTTATCCGCACGGGGGAGACCTGTACGTATCAGATCAGAAATCTGATGCACCCGTTCCTCTACAGCCGGCAGATCCTGACGGACGAAATTTGCAGCTTGTTGTATTTTTTCTCCTGCAACAGGTAAGCTGCTCTGAATTAGTGGAAGTGTATCGCGAACAAAAGCACCAAAGCTCTGTGTCTTATCTGCGACACCGCTAGCTGCTGTATGTACCGCTTCACGAATAGCTGGTAAGTCCTGCTGTAGACTAGCCAAGCTTGATTGTCCGAACTCAATTGCTGCCATAGTCTCCTCAAGAAGGGTACCCAGCGCCGATAGACGATCCGGAACTTGTTCCAGGGCAGTGGCTGTAGTCTCTGCAGCAGTGGATATTTGCTCTAACGTATTTTTTATAGCAGGGATAGTTGCCGCTTCATATTCGGAAATAAGCTTCGCTATGGCTACGTTCCCTTCGCCAGATTTAAGACCTAATTGCTTAACATCACTCGGATCTGGCTGACCTTCATTTTGTAAATCCAATACCAACGAATTTACCAAAGAAGTCTGTCTGCTCAAGGTATTATTTACATCCTTCAAGGCGCCAATCTCAGCATTAGGCACTGTTCCTGGCGAGAATGTATTCAGTGCCGATAACAAAGAAAGCGTATGATCCATCACGTTACTTCCCGACCCCAGCTGAGCGGAAACAGACTCAAGTTGTTCGCGGACCGCTTGCGGGTCAATATCTTCTCCCTGCAGCAATTCAGCAAGCTGAACTACTGCATTCTCCGTTTTTTGCAGCAGGTATATATTTTGTTTGAGGGCGGCAGGTACCGCTTCAAATGCAGCATTACTCTTCTCTAAGAACTTTTGAAGCTCTAGAACAAAATCATTTCCAGCAGTTGCAATCTTTTCCGCCTTAGGTAGCGCAGTTAGGGCAGTGCTAACAACTTTATTTGCTTCCGTAAGACCTTCAGACGCCTTGTCCATAATTTGTTCAACTTCACCAAAATGATGATCAAGTTGAACGATTAGCTGTGCTGCTTGTTCAATTTTGGGCAGCTTATCCTGCAGTGCGTCTAAATGATCTGCAGCATCGGCAATTTGCGGCCAATGTTCAGCTATTTTTTCTAAAGCTAGGCCCGCCTTCTCTACCTCAGGCAGTTTGTTCTCCAGTTTAGAGATACGCTCTGCTGATGCATGAATTTGTGGCCATTGCGCCTCCATTTTCAATACATGTTGGCCTGCCGTTTCAATTTCGGGGAGACTTGCCTCTAACTGAAAAAGTCCTTTTTCTACCTTGCGTATAATAGGCAATTCAGATTGGAACTTTGAATCGATTTGTTTTAAGGCTGTAAATACGGTTTCGCTAATGGTTTCCGTAAAATTCTCACTGATCTGTGTCGTGATTGAAGAGGCACCTTTATCCGTGATTTTAGGCGCAATCGCGTTAATCTTCTCATTGACGGTGTATTCAATCTCTGGTTTCACGATCCTGCCTTCAAGGATTCCTGTCATTCTTTTGGAGAAATCAGCAGGGATAACAATACTCGCATAATAATCTCCACGCTTCACACCATTGTGCGCAGCTTCTGCATCTACGAAGGTCCACCCTAAGCTTTTATTATTCCGAAGACTTTCCATGACATCATTGCCGATATTGAAGCTCTTATCCTTCACAGTGGTCCCTTCATCCAGACTAGTTACAGCAATCTTAATGCCAGAGGTATTACTGTAGGGATCCCACACCGCCGCAACGTTAAACCAATCATACACAGAAGGTAACACCACCAAAGCAGCGATCAGGAACACGGCCACAGGAACCTTAAAAACGTTGCGCCAGTCGTTCCTATAAATCCGTAGTATTCCACCCATTCGTTGCTCCCCCTAATCTGTATGTTTTGACATTTTAATATGCCCGAGGAGACAAACTTTTACTATCATTTTCAGTGGATTCACGACTGGCTTCTTTTTTCAGAAATTTTAAAAAAAATTGCAACAAAACCTGCCCGTTTAACGTAATAGAAGTATATAGCCCGTTTAGGAAAAAACATAGCGGGTAATAAGCTATATACAACCTTTTTACATATCTCAAGGGGGAGATTTCTAATGTTTAAGAAAAAGTCAGCGTATGTGTTACCGGTTGTTGTTCTATTGTTTCTTTCCCTAATTACTACTGCTAGTACCGTTGGAACACGAGTAGATGCGCAAGATAGTGCCAAGACTCAGCAACAGACGGTATATATTCATACTATTCAATCCGAGAGTGGCAAGCTTTCCATTACAGCCGATGAAATAAACTGGTATCAGGGTGCTGATGCTGACCGAGTCTTTGCTGAAAGAGACCCGGAAGGTGCAGCAGAAATTGGCGGAGCTCCAGACGGATATTATGTTGTTAATGATGTTGATACACTGACAACCTATCCGATCGCTGATAACGCAACAGTCACCATGCAGATCTTTGATCACACTGGTAACATTGAGGACTTAGACATTCAGTGGAACGAAGCCATTACCTTAGAGCAATTTATCGATCAATTTAATAAGACGGATATTTTCGATCTAAGCCAATTCCCTTATCACCTTACGATTCAGGACGGCGTAATCACTTCCATCGTGCAACAATATATACCTTAAGCAGCAACATGTAACAAATGAAAAAGAGGGTTACCCAGCGGCCATTAACGTGGCTTATGGGTAACTCTCTTTTTTTGCAAAACGGAGTATTTTTAGTGTGCATCCTTAACAGGAACTCCAAAATTCGGTGTGCCATCTTCATTCCAATGGAAGACCTGAGCACGAGTATGACGGTTTGGATCATATAGAGGATCGCCAGTAATATCTTTATAATTGCGGCAGTGGTAAATGAGCACATCTTCCCCATTTTCATTGACCGTAAAGCTATTATGGCCTGGACCGAATTGTCCATTTTCTTCATTCGTTTGGAAGACAGGATTCGGTAGTTTAGTCCATGAAGCTGCATCAAGAAGCTCGCTGTCTTCATCCGCTACCAATAATCCCATACAGTAGTTAAAGTCGGTAGCACTCGCCGAGAAGCTGATAAAGATACGTCCGTTACGTTTCAATACTGCTGCCCCTTCGTTTACTTTGTACCCAATAATTTCCCAGTCATGCTCAGGAGTCGCAATCATAGTCTGAGGACCGGTTAGTGTCCACGGATTGCTCATTTCAGAAATATACAGATTAGAATTCCCCTCAATATTCAGGTCCTTCTGAGCCCATACATAGTACAGTTTTCCTTTATGCTGAAACGTAGTCGCGTCCAGCGCGAACGATTTCCAAGCGGTTTTTACTTGGCCTTTTTCTTCCCATGTTCCTTCTAAGGGATTAGCAGATGCATTCTCGAGCGCAAACATCCGGTGATCGAACAAACCATCTGTCGTCTCCGTAGTCCGTGCTGCGGCAAAGTAAATGTACCATTTCCCGTCTATGTAATGAATTTCCGGCGCCCAAATGTTAGCACTAAGTGGCCCCGTCTCATACTTGCGCCAAGCTACAACTGGTTCTGCAGTAGTTAATCCTTCGATGGTTGTCGATCTTCTTACTTCGATCCGGTCGTATTCTGGAACAGAAGCTGTGAAATAGTAATAGCCATCCGTATGTTTATATACCCATGGATCAGCACGTTGCTCCACCAATGGGTTGTTGTACGCTCTACTCGTATCCATAATCTCTCTCCTCTATAAAAGCTTTAACAATGCAGAACCATGCGGTGGAAGAAGCTGCTTAACCCCTTCATTAACAACCTCCAGGTCACGGCCTAGCCATAGATCACGGATCGTGCTTGGAATGGAAACATGAAGCTGCTGAAACGATATTTGAAGCGTCGACTCTTCATCACTGAGATTGAACAACGCTACATAATGGTTACCTTGCTCATCCTCAGAAGTCCAGATCGCATACTCTTCATTCCGCTCTACCTGTCTACCACCCTTACCAAAATGATGCAGATGAAGCACTTCCTTATTGGTTAACAAAGATAAAGTCCACTCATCATTGTCTCTAAGCTCCCCTCCGAACATTAAAGGCGAACGGAAAATAGCCCAGAGTGTCATCATGGTAACCTGTTCGTCAGGAGTAAACCTTGTAAATCTGTCTCCCCCGCCATCAACAGAACGAATTCCAAGATGACCTAGCGGCAGCATATCACAATCCGGCCAATGGCCTGGCTGAACGTAGGAAGCCCACTTCTCACAGCGCTCGAACATTCCGCGTAGCAAATGCCAATGATCCCAATAATCGTCAGTCATTCTCCACAGGTTTGCGTGATCAGCTAAGTGTTTCGCATCTTCCACTGGAGCAGGTCCAGGGGAAAGACTAAGCACCATTTCGCGACCACAGCGGTCGATAGCCTTACGGATCATGGCAACTTCGTCTTTGTGGTATCCATAAATACGTGAAGCGGCAATATCATCTACTTTCACATAATCAACGCCCCAACTGGCATACAGCTGAAAGAGCGAATCATAATAAGCCTGACTGCCTTCTTTAGAAGCATCTACTCCATACATATCTGTATTCCATGGACAAATAGAATTGGGATGAGCGATATCACGTGCAGTTTGCTTAGATCCTAGAATGGCACTGCCAGCATGAACGGCCTGACGAGGAATTCCACGCATAATATGTATGCCAAATTTCAACCCTAATCCATGCACATATTCAGCAAGTGGAGCAAAACCTCTGCCTCCCTTAGCGGAAGGAAAACGATTTTCTGCCGGTTGAAGTCTGGAATACTCGTCCATGACCAGCGGTACAAAGTTACGATATTGCGAAGAGTTCGCTCCAGGCTCATACCACTGAATATCCACAACAACATATTCCCAGCCGAATTCCTTCAAATAAGCAGCCATATATTCAGCGTTGCCTCTTACCTCTTCTTCATTAACACTAGCTCCGTAACAGTCCCAGCTATTCCAGCCCATCGGGGGCGTTGCAGCTAACATAATGATTTTCACGTCCTTTTCTAAGACTTTCAGTTTAAAAATAGCATAGACAAAAAGACTTGTAAATATATTTATTTAAACCTTTTAATACTTTTATAAAATAAATAGTTAAAGTAACAGGATTACGGTGTAAAATCATCTCTTTTTGTAAATTAGTTTCATTAATTTTTAAATTAAATTAGATTAGATGTAAAAACATGAAAAAAACGCCCTTATTTTTATCATTCTACAAAATAAGGAAGGATGCTTTATTTATATGCTATATTAGTTTATAATTTCATAAAACAGTATTCATTTATGACCATTTGGAAGAAGGTATTGATAAAATGATCTATATTAAAGATTTAATGAGTGGTCTTGAAATATTCAAGGCGCTTAGTTCTGAAATCAGAATCCTCATACTCGAACTTTTAGCTACCAATCAAGCACTGAATCTGAATGAAATTGCCAAGAAGCTGAATCTCAGCAATGGCGCAATCACGATGCATATTAAAAAGCTAGAAGAAAGCGGTCTCATCGAGATAAACACATCCGTGGGTAAACACGGTATTCAGAAGGTCTGCTATTTAAATAAGGATAAGCTTATTGTTGATCTTCGCAGCAAGGATGTTGATAATCTCTACGAAGTAGAAATCCAAGTAGGACATTATAGCAACTATCAGGCTGTTCCGACCTGCGGACTTGCTACCAAAGACAGCATAATCGGGGATTTTGATGAGCCGCGTTATTTTGCAGACCCCCAACGGATTGAAGCCGAGATCATATGGATGGGCGAAGGCTTTCTCGAATATAGAGTTCCGAACTATCTTAAAGCTAATCAAACGTTCCGTGAAATCCAATTCTCGATGGAGATTGGCTCGGAGGCCCCAGGATCTAACGATAACTACCCTTCCGATCTTTATTTTTACTTAAATGGAATTGAAATCGGCTACTGGACTAGTCCTGGAGATTTCGGAGACACCCGTGGAACGTTTAATCCAGACTGGTGGCCTCCACATTTAAACCAATATGGTATGCTCAAACTGATCCGTATTAATAATGAAGGCAGCTTTATTGACGGCTGCCGGATTTCTGACGTGACCCTGGATGATATCCAGCTTGATTACAAGAGCGAGCTTACTTTCCGGATAGCTGTAACGGACAAGCCTGTAAACAAACGCGGACTCACCATTTACGGCAAACATTTCGGCAACTATAGCCAGGACTTGCTGGCGCGTGTACTATATGATGTTCATGAAGTTGAAATTGGCGCTTCTCGTACTGCTGTTACCTTATCAGAGTAAACCATTTAAACAAAAAGACCGCAGAAGCAGAAATTTCTGTTCTCCGGTCTTTTTTACCTTCGTATATTTTTTTGGGTTTGACTCATAATAACCTTGTCTCCCAAACCACCGAGAAGGAGTGTTTCGAATGCGTGAAGGTCTAATTCCCGCTGTTCTTGGAACCGTCGTAACCGCTTCAAGCGCCGCTTTTCTTGGAAGCAAGTATAAGATGGCAGCAACAGGCGTACTTGGATTTGGTCTGGCTCATGTCGTATTGGGTGCCATTGATCTGTTTGAGCATCGGTAAGGATTGGAAGATGCCGGGTGGCATAAACACTGCCCGGTTTTTTGTTTTACATAAGTACGAAGTCAAAAAAAGGGTGTCCCATCAGCTATTTTCATAGCTAATGAGACACCCCTCTTATTATTATGGAAATATTTATTTTATAGCAATATAAAATAAACGTTCCGCATCATCATCCGCCTCTATCCACTCGAAATCGGCGTAAGTCTTCACATCACTAAATCCAGCCTTAAGCAGTTCATCCTTCATCCACTGGGGATCGTAGGCACGCTGAATATGCGTCTCTTCGAAACGGCGATATACATCACTCCGTCCCTCTTCGCGGGCGAAAATAGACAGATGATGTTCTATTTCGCGGCGTGGAACATCCATCTCACAAGTCCAAATATAAGACACCGATGGTTCATCCAGAATAAAAGGCTGTTCTTCTTCATAACGGATCAGTGTATTTGGATGATGCACATCGAACAGAAAGGTGCCGCCTTGCTTCAGTCCTGCGAAGGTACTAGCAAAGACAGCTCTGATATCGTCTTCTTCCAGCACATAATTCAGACAATCACAGAAAGAAATCACAGAATCCACAAGCTCTGGAAGCTCCCATTCCTTCATATTTTGTCTAATCCAACGAACACTACCTTCGCGCAAGAAGCGCCGTCCCTGGGGATGCTCTTCCATTTTGCGCTGTGCCACTGAGAGCATATCTGAAGATAGATCGATTCCGGTCATATGATACCCTGAACCCGCCAAAGGAATAGTGATACTCCCGGTGCCGCAGCCAAGCTCAGCCACGGTTACAGGCTTACCGTATTTACTCCATGCGGTTTCAGCAAAGGAGATCCAATCAGGATACGGCATATCTGCCATGAGCTCATCGTATACATAAGCAAATTTCCCATAGGAAGACACTAGTACACCGCTTTCTATTACAACATTTAATGTAAATCTGTTATTGACCCATCAAGCATAAACGCCCTCGGCGTCCCTACAAGGACGGTAAGCGTTTAAGCGAGAAATAT
>NZ_NFVA01000169.1 GCF_002264395.1 Paenibacillus sp. VTT E-133291 | reverse complement strand
CACGTTATACATTATCCTTATATTTCTCGCTTTAACGCTTACCGTCTTTATAAGGACGCCGAGGTCGTTTATGCTTAGAGGGGCTATTCTTTCTTTGAGTCCTCTGAGTCCTTATTAGCCTTCGGCTCATCCTCTGAACCTGCCTCCTTAGGTTCTGTTGCCGCAGGGATGATTTGCTCTCTCTTCAGCTCCTTATTGCGCTGACGGATCCTCTCGGTCTGCTGCTCCCGACGCTCGCGGATATTTTTACGGGAAACTAATACAATAGCTAATATAATGGCAGCCCCGATAAGTATCGGTAACGCTCCTGCAAGGATAACTACAAGCCACTGAAACATCACAGATAGCGCATTTAAGCTGCCATTTAGAGCATCTGAAGCGCGTTCCAGTAACGGCCCTTGCTCCTTCTTCTCTTTGACAGCAATGCTTTCATCCGTCTGATACACTCTCAATTCTACCGTAGAGAAGGATACATTCTGATTGATATAACGCATTCTACCTTTAATCTGTTCAATGCTTTCTTGAATCGAGCCAAGCTCGTTCGCGAAGGCGACCAGATCCGTGGATTTCGTCGCTTTTTTCATAAACTCTGTATATTGTGCTTCCATTAGCTGCTTTGCCTTCAAACGTGACTCCAGATCAACGTACTCTTCAGAGACATCCTGACCTTGAATGCTGCGCTGTAGAGATTCGTGTTTTACTTGTTCTAATTTATTCAGAAAAGGTGAGAATCCGGAGGCAGGTACCTTAAGGATAAACGTCCCACCTTGCTCGTACTGCGACATATTTTCATTAAACTCAATAATATATCCATTGGCTATGGTTACTAAATTACGTATTTCAGTCTGTGCTTTTCCATAGTCTTCTACTTCCATGTTAAGGTTCGCTTTATAGATCAGCTTCTTGTTCAAGCCCGCTACTACATCGCTACCAGTAAACCCTGCACTTGCTTGAACAGTATTTTCTGATGTGGAGCCCTTTATAGCCAAGTTCTCGCTGCCTGTTGCTTCTGCCTCAGGGGCTGCCGAAGTGCTTTTATCCGCTGTTGAGGCCAGCGAGCTCTGCGATTGTACCTCTACTGCTGCGTTGTTACTCGTACTACCATTTTCTTTTGCCGAGCTATCTGCCGCTGAATTCCTATCCGCTGAACCACAACCCGCCAAGACTACCGCAAGAATTAATAAACATAAGTAATGCAGACCCCATTTACGCATTCTCATTCCTCCAAAAATGTAGTAGATACCGCTTGCACGGATCATCATATCGTAACGGAATGTCTTGTTCTAAGCAGATCTCTTCCGTCACTCTTTACTATGACGTTCCAAAACTTGGAAGGTTGCACTTAAAAATGGAATGATGAATAGTTTCTTTTAAATCATGCATACTCAAAAGAAAAAAAGCCGCATTTCTGCGGCTTTGAGGTCTCGAACTATCATTTTTTGTGCAAACACTAACCTGGGTTAGAAGAACTTTGTTTAATGACATAAATGCCATCTGGTAGCGAACCGCTTAATAATCTTGCCATGTAAATATCAACATCATAACTAGTGGTGCCTACAAGAACTGAATTCCCTTGAACATTGGCATAAGTCTTCTCTGTGATCACACCAAATGAGTTATTCATAATAGGCGTATATTCCATCCAAGCATAATTGTAAGGATTCACTAATGCAGTTGTCGTGTTACTGCCACCATAAGTATTGGACCACGACGAGCCACCTGTAATGCCAGCACTAACAGCTGTTTGTTTTGCGGTTACACCAAAGCTAGTGTTCGCAATATAACCTTGAGAAACCGAATAGCTGATGTTTAACAACGAATTTCCAGAAGCACTGTTATAAACAGCCTGAGAGATTTTTCTAGTCAAGCCACTTCTAGTAACATAGGAGACATAACCATTTTGTTGGTAAGAGTAGATCGTTGTTTGGAAAGCATCTCTAGGAGCTATAACAGAGGCTTTCTCAAAAGAAGAATCTGTATTAAACAGGGGCACACTTGGCAACAATCCCTCTTTAGCAGCCTCTAAAGCTTGTCCTTGCGCAAGAATATCATTGTACTCTTCTATTGAGATTTCTGACAATCCCGTAGGTGAGGTTTTGTAGACTTTTATGATTTCGGGTTCACTATTTTGAGGGGCTTCGTCATTATGTACACCTTCTGCACCTGCATAAATAGGTAAACACAAGATTAGCATTAAGGCAAAAGGGAATAGTAAGAACTTTTTCATCAATTTCATCCTCCAATATTTCAGATTAGGATCGGCCGTTCCCTATCGAAAATATTACCAGATATTTTTTAAAATTATATAGATAATTAGGATTATTTTGTATTTTTTGGTATGTTAATGAGAAATGTATTTTGTAATTTTTTATATTTATTTGTATAACTTTGTCATATTTCTGTGATTGAATAACCCATTTGCTTACAAACGCTTTATTTGGTACAATAACCTCGTCTAGCTACACAGAAAATACCAAATACCCTCAATTCATAATGAATGAGGGTAGGGCGCGGTTCTGTTCGGACAAGCTCCACCTTGTTGAACAGAGTAGTTCTTTGTTAATAATGCTGTCTATTACTAAGAAGGGGAGGTGAACCCTCATGGCAAAAGACGTAATTTGCGAAGTTAACTCCTGCACCCACTGGGCAGAAGAGAACAAATGCAGTGCTGATTCTATCTTTGTAGCTTTCCACAGCTCCCAAGAACCCACACGTGCAGAAGAAACAGATTGCAAGACTTTCGAAAGCAAATAAGGTGATAATTTGAAGGGACCCTCCACGGTTCCTTCTTTTCTTTTCTCATTCTATCAAGAATGAGAATTATTATCAAGTGGCTGAAATAAAAAACCAGGGAGAAATTCCCCCGGCTATGATTTATTGTATATCTCTAATGCTATTTGGAGGCACTAACTCCTGCCTTTTCTCTTGCAATAGCGGCAGCCTTTACCATGTTACGAAGTGCATCTTCCGTCTCCTGCCAGCCACGTGTCTTAAGGCCGCAATCCGGATTAATCCAGAACTGTTCAGGGTCGAGCACCCGCAGCGCACGATCAATAGCAGCTGTCATTTCTTCTACAGCAGGAACCCGTGGACTATGGATGTCATATACACCAAGACCGATTCCCTTATCATATTCCTGTTCTTCAAAGCTAACGATCAATTCCCCATGGCTACGGGAAGTTTCTATAGAGATGACATCCGCATCCATCGCGGAAATGGAGTCGATCATGTCATTGAATTCGCTATAGCACATGTGGGTATGAATTTGTGTTGTAGCCTTCACATGATTCGTTGCGATACGGAACGACTTCACCGCCCAATTCAAGTATGCCTCATGATCTTCAGCCTTCAAAGGAAGCCCTTCACGGATAGCCGGTTCATCTACTTGAATCATCTCTATGCCTGCATCCTCCAAAGCTTTAACTTCATGACGGAGCGCTAAGGCAATTTGATTGGCTACTGCTTCCCGACTAAGGTCATCACGTACGAAAGACCAATTGAGGATTGTAACAGGACCAGTCAACATACCTTTAACAGGAAGGGCAGTTAACGACTGAGCATAAACGCTCTCTTTCACAGTCATAGGCTGAATAAAAGCTATATCCGCATAAATAACCGGTGGCTTCACGCAGCGAGATCCATAGGATTGAACCCAGCCATTACTAGTAAATAAGTAACCATCTAGCTTCTCCCCGAAAAACTCCACCATATCCGTTCTTTCGAACTCACCGTGCACGAGTACATCCAGACCTAGTTTTTCTTGGAAGGTAATTGCATCCGCGATCTGCTCACGTACGAACCCATCATAGCGCTCTTGATTCCATACCCCTTTACGCCATTTCAACCTTGCCTGACGTACTTCTACGGTCTGTGGAAAGCTTCCGATCGTTGTCGTTGGCAGAAGTGGTAGCTGCCATTTCTCCTGCTGCACCTTCAGGCGCTCAGCAAACGGTAGACTGCGTTGGTCCGGTAAATCTGCAAGTCCAAGAACTTGCTCCGCAACATCCTTACGGCCGCGTTCAGGAAGCGAACGGAAGGCAGTAAGGGCTTCGCGACTGGCTGTCAACGCAGCAGCAGCTTCTCCTGTACCCTCTAAGGCTGCAGCAAGCAGGCCAAGCTCACTAAGCTTCTCATCAGCAAAGGCTAATGCAGCCTTGACGGTTGTCTTCAGCTTCGCCTCACCCTGAACAGTAACCGGAACATGCAGCAAACTGCAAGAAGGCTGTAGAATAAGACGATCAAGCGGTACATGTACACTCAGCTTCTCGATTAGCTGCAGCTTAGCATCCAGATCCGAGCGCCAGATGTTGCGTCCGTCAATAATACCCGCTCCCAGCCACTTATCCTCAGGCCAGCCAAGACGTTCAATCGATGCCAGGTTCGTCCCGCCATCATGGACAAAATCAAGACCTAAACCTTGTACCGGAAGTTTGAACAATGCCTCCAGCGGTTCAGCAGCTTCAAAGTAAGTCTGCAGAATAATATTTAAACCAGGCACAGATTCAGCAATTTCTGTGTAAATCGAGTGAAGTAAGGATAATTCTGACTCATCTATTCCTGTAACAATTGCTGGTTCATCCATTTGTACCCAGCTTACTCCTTCTTGCTTCAGTTCCTGCAACAGCTGAATGTAAACCGGAAGAAACCGAGCAGCAATCTTCGCAATATCCGCAGATGCAAAACCTTTTGACAACTTAAGGAATGTATAAAGGCCTAAAACTACAGGTTTACCCTCAATTCCCGCTTGGGACTTGGCAAAACGATAAGCTTCCAGTGGTTTGTTCTCGGTCAGACGCGGCGTTTGTGCACCAATCTCTGGAACGATGTAATGATAGTTCGTATTGAACCATTTAGTCATCTCACAAGCGGTAGCCTCAGCATTTCCTCTAGCCATCGCAAAATAAAGATCAAGTCCAATGTCGCCACCGTCATACGCATAACGTGGAGGTACGATCCCGAACATAACAGCTGTATCCAGCACATGATCGTAGAATGTAAAATCATTTACCGGAATGAAATCAATTCCTGCCTCCTGCTGAGTCTTCAAATGCTGAAGTTGAATGCCTGTCATTTCAGTACGGAATTCTTCCTCATTTATTTTCCCCGCCCAGAAGGCTTCCAACGTTTTCTTCCACTCGCGGTTTTTTCCGATTCTTGGATAGCCAAGATTACTTACTTTTACTTTGTTCGTCACTTTGCAGCTCCCCTTCTCCATTTTCTTATTTTGGACTTGATATCACTTGCATTCCTATAAGCATAAACGCCTTCGGCGTCCTTGTAAGGACGGTAAGCATTTTAGCGAGAAATATAAGACATAAAGTATAGGT
>NZ_NFVA01000262.1 GCF_002264395.1 Paenibacillus sp. VTT E-133291 | reverse complement strand
TTCAAGATGAGTAATGAAAGCAGAAAAAAATCCGAAAGGACCTGACTGAAGAAGAAAGCGGTGAATCCCGTGAGGAGCTTCGGCAGGGCAGAATTCATCTCTGGCACAAGAGGAAGATACAAATCACGTAAAGAGAGGTAAAAAAATGTTGGAACAGCTGCTGTCACGGGAAAATCTTCTGCAAGCCTTAAAGCGTGCTGAAGCGAATAAAGGAAGTCATGGCGTAGATGGGATGTCCGTAAAATCCTTACGAGAACACATCGTACAAAACTGGCAAACCTTGCGGCAATCGATAGAAGAAGGAACCTATGAACCGAGCC
>NZ_NFVA01000206.1 GCF_002264395.1 Paenibacillus sp. VTT E-133291 | reverse complement strand
TATAAAAAACGGCTTCGGTAAATCAAGCCAAAAATTTTGTTCGTTACTCATTAAGTTCTCCTTCTTTTGCAACATTTTGCCCATCATACATAGTATCATTTCTTTTCGTTTAATGCACAGAATTATAGGAGGACCTTTATCTTTTTTCTATAATCGCTCGGGGTTATACCAGTGCTATTCTTAAATAAGCGATAAAAATATGAACTACTAGTAAATCCAGTTTTTTCGGCGATATCAACAATGGTGTATTCAGAGGTCTTCAGCAGCTCTTTAGCTTTATCCAACCGCAGTTCGTTAATTTTATCTGATAGTGCGTTTGTTGTTAACAGCTTATATAGCCGGCTCAAATAAATTGGAGACATCGAGAGCTCGTCTGCAATTGAATTTATGCATAGGTTGGAATTACTACGTTCTGACCGTATAGGGTAAAAATGAAAGGCCTCTCGTAGGAATACGAGAGGCCTTTCATTCTGTTAAGCATTAGATAGTTTTAAACTGTCTAATTGACGGGGGGCAATTCACAGGTGAAAATGCCTCACTCTAATTCTTGCTCTAAAATAGGTTTTACTAAACGACGTACTTCATCTGTTGATCTTGTATCCATTAATTGGTTTCTTAGTTCGCCTGCGCCTCTAAATCCACGAACATAGATTTTGAAAAAGCGAAGAAGTGGTTTAAATGAACGTGGCTCGAGTTCATTTGAATATTTATCGTGAAGATCCAACTGTAATAGAAGTAAATTGAGAAAATCCTTTGGACTATGTTCTTTAGGTTCTTTTTCAAAAGCAAATGGATTGGTGAAGATGCCGCGGCCAATCATGACACCATCAACGCCGTATTGTTCAACTAGCTTTAATCCTGTTGCGCGGTCCGGGATATCTCCATTTATAGTTAATAACGTATTTGGAGCAATTTCATCGCGTAATTTTTTTATTTCAGGGATTAGCTCCCAGTGTGCATTTACTTTACTCATTTCTTCTTTTGTACGAAGGTGAATGGAAAGATTCGCAATATCTTGCTTCAATATATGTGTTAACCAATCCCGCCACTCATCAATCTCAGAGTAACCCAATCTTGTTTTTACACTAACCGGCAATCCACCGGCTTTTGCTGCTTGAATAATTTCTGCTGCAACCTCAGGATGTAGTATTAATCCAGCACCTTTTCCATTGGATGCGACGTTTTGTGCGGGGCAACCCATGTTTAAATCGATACCGCGAAAACCAAGTTTTTTCATATCAATACTCATCTGTTCAAAAAATACAGGTTTATCACCCCAAATATGAGCAACAATCGGTTGCTCATCTTCTGTGAACGTTAATCGACCACGAACACTGTCTTTTCCTACAGGGTGACAATAGCTTTCTGTATTAGTGAATTCTGTGAAAAACACGTCGGGTTTGGCAGCTTCACTAATGACGTGACGAAATACAACATCTGTGACATCTTCC
>NZ_NFVA01000092.1 GCF_002264395.1 Paenibacillus sp. VTT E-133291 | reverse complement strand
ATAACGTGAAACTTATACTTTCTTATAATTTAAGGTATGTAGCCTGTTCTGTATACATATAAGAAGAAACGGCTAAGTCTCACAGATGATGTAAAGTGGCCGTTTTTACGAATAATCTCATCAGTCTTGCTATAAAGTTTTCCCTAAATTTTCAAAAAGCAACCCAGCTGTCCCGCTGTCGCTCCGAGAAGGACATACGGTATACAACCAGGCTGCTTTAAGGGTTATCTTATGGAAAATTAACGACGCAATCCCAGTCTTTCGATCAGGGCGCTGTAACGTCTGATGTCTTTGTTTTTCAAATACGCCAGAAGTTTACGACGTTGTCCAACCATTTTCAACAATCCGCGACGGGAGTGATGATCTTTCTTGTGCGTACGCAAGTGGTCAGTCAAATTAACGATGTTCTCCGTTAGGATAGCAACTTGCACCTCAGGGGATCCAGTATCGGATTCGTGAGTTTTGTGCTCGTCGATCAATTGATGTTTACGTTCTTGAGTTAATGCCATCCTGTTCACCTCCTTCAATATAATCGCCACTAGCCTCGTCACCGTCGGTGAGAACGTGCAACCAAGCTAAGGTTATGGTGCTGTAAGCCAGCAACGTTTATTAGTATAGCATCTCCATTAACAAAAGTAAACGGCTTGTCCGGGATGACTATAGATCATACCCCATAATCTTCTTCGCGGTTTCTGCATCCTCACCGATTTGAGTAATCAATGCACCAATGGATTCGAATTTTCGTTCAGGACGAATATAAGATACTAACTCCACCTTGAGCTCTTGATCATACAAATCACCTTCAAAGTCAAACAGATGGACCTCAAAGCTTGGAGTCAATACACCCTCATGGAAGGTAGGTTTAACGCCCACATTCATAACCCCATACAAAACTTTATCCTTATAAAAGACTCGGACCGCATATACACCTTTAGTCGGGATGACAAAATGTGCACTAAGCTTCAAGTTCGCTGTTGGAAAACCAATAGTGCGACCTCTCTTCTCACCATGACCCACTTCACCACGCAGATAATAGCAACGTCCGAACCAGGAGTTTGCCAGCTCTAAATCCCCGTTTTGGAGACTTTTACGAATGCCGGAGCTGCTTACCTTCTCTCCATCCAGCAGAAAAGGGGGAGCAACCTCTACATTCATAATACCTTCACCCAGCTTGCGAAGCATCTCAACATCGCCTTCACCTTGATAACCAAAACGAAAGTCAAAGCCGACAACTGCAGTTACAATATGTAGCGGCAAAAGCATAACAGAGACAAAATTCTGAGGACTTACACGGGAAAGCTGCTCGTTAAATTCAATAACATATAAGATATCGACACCCAAACTAGCAAGAATCTCCTGCTTTTCTACGGGTGGCGTCAAATACCCTTCATAATCACCCTTACCCATAACATCTTTAGGATGGGGATGAAATGTAAGAACTGCAGCCGGCACACCTTGTTTACGTGCGAGGGCCACAGCGGATGTAATGACGCTAGCATGTCCACGATGCAATCCGTCAAACTGCCCTAGAGCAGCCACTTGAGGCTGAGCCCACTCTGCAGCAGTCTCCGGAGACATCGGATAGGTTAACGTTACGGTTCTCACGCTGTTTCTCACCTACAATTCACTTGGTAAAATTGATTTAAGCTTGTGCAAACACCTTCACTGGAGCAATTGCACCTGTATCTTCCAATTCATAAATGCCAAGAAATCCACCTTGAAGATCGTATAGCCGAAATTGACTGTTCGACTTCACCTCTGGAGCGATAAATCGTGAGGACAAACGCTGCCCCTGCAAAGCTGCCTTCTTTTTCTCATCCATTACCGTGTGCTTTGGCATATGAGAAATGGCTTCGTCTGCAGCGATTAAATGATCTTCCAATGTTCCGGCTTCTTTGTGAGTCGCAATATCCTCTAGCGTAAGACAATGACTGGCAGAAATCCCTGCCGACATCGTTCTCTCTAGTTTCACCATCACACCCGGCAGTCCAAGGGCTCGTCCGATGTCGACACAGAGTGTACGAATGTACGTCCCCTTAGAGCAAAGCACCCGGAATGTGATATCGGGATGATTGCCTTCCCAAGTCATATCCATCATTTCAATTTCGTAAATCTCTACTTCACGGCTTTTACGTTCAACGGTTTTACCTTCTCTTGCCAACTCATAAAGACGTTTGCCGTCAACTTTAACCGCAGAATACATCGGTGGAACCTGAGAAATAACCCCTTTAAATGAAGCAAGCACTGACAGAATCTCTTCTTCAGTTACATGCACCTCATCTACAGTTTCTATAATGGTCCCGGTTAAGTCCTCAGTATCACTGGACATCCCCAGTCTCAATGTTGCCACATATTCTTTGGGCAACTCCTGAATATACTCCACGACACGAGTAGCGCGGCCTAAACAAAGCGGCAGCACACCTGTTACCTGTGGATCAAGTGTTCCTGTATGTCCGATCCGTTTCATGCCGAGAATACGACGCGCCTTGGCCACAACATCATGTGAAGTGAACCCGGCTGGCTTGTAAACCGCCAGTACACCTTCTAATTCACTCATAAATGACGTCTTACCTCCTCAAGCACTTGCGCTATTGCCGTTTCGAGTGTAGCTTCTATACGCGCACCTGCAGCACGGGTATGACCGCCACCTCCAAACGTTTGCGCTAGATCAGCCACATCGACCTTACCCGCAGAACGTAAGCTAACTTTAACCGCATGTTCATGAATGACTTTGAACAGAATCCCTACTTCCACACCTCGAATATTGCGAGGGTAGTTCACGAGACCTTCTAAATCTTCATTAGCAGCAGCACATTCAATCATATCCTCCGGTGTAACATAGAGCCAGGCAATATCCCCTTCGGGTGATAATTGAAGAGTATTTAACGCTTTATTTAAAATTTTAATCTGCGGCAATGTCATTTCTTCAAGTAATGTCTCAGCCAGTTCAGGACCGTTAACGCCATATGATAGCAGTTCAGATACGGCTGCCATTACTTTTGGTGATGTGTTGGTATATCGAAATCCGCCAGTATCTGTCAAAAGACCTGTGTATAAAGCTGTGGCGATATCAATGTCCCATTCAATCTCGAACGTCTTCAACAGATCGAACAAAATTTCCGCAGTCGCAGCAGCATCCGGTTTGATTAAATTCACAAGACCATAACCGTTGTTAGTGGGATGATGGTCAATGTTCAGGATTAGAGCATCCTTCGCAAAATAGCGATGAGTTAGTCCTACTCGCTGAAAATCAGCACAATCCACACAGATCACATTGCTGTATTGACGGGGCGGCTCACTAGAGGCCATATTGATGATTTCCTCCGAATGCCATAAGTATTCCATCCGCTTCGGTATCGGTCCTTCATTTAGCATAGTGTATTTTTTGCCCAGACATGAGAGAAGCCAGCCCACCGCTAGGGTGGAGCTGACTGCATCTCCGTCCGGCTGAACATGCGACACTACAAGGTAATCGTCGTGTTCCAGCAGAAACTCACGGGTCTGCTGGAGACTTTGTTCATAGCTCTGCATTCGCCGTCTCCTTTATAAAGGTTGTTCAAAATAGCCTTGAGCTATTTTGAACTCCTTTTGTACCTATTTCTAATCGTTCTTATGAAGCTCTCCAAGAAGTTTCTCAATGTGACTGCCATAAGCGACAGATTCATCGATCTTGAAGATCAGTTCCGGTGTATGCCGGAGGCGAATCGCCTTGCCAAGCTCGGAGCGAAGAAAACCATTTGCTTTCTCAATCGCTTTAAGGGAGCCTGACTTCTGCTCTTCATCCCCGAACACGCTTAGGTATACTTTCGCTTGCGACAGATCGTTAGTCACGTCTACGCCAGTTACAGTTACAAAACCGATTCGAGGATCTTTCAGTCCGCTTTGGATAAGTTGACTAAGCTCTTTCTTGATCTGCTCGCCTACTCGTCCTGCTCTAATTTTAGACATCTATATTCACCTCTTCGCTTAGCGCTCTACAGTTTCCATAAGAAACGCTTCGATAATGTCGCCCTCTTGGACGTCATTATAGCGTTCCAAAGTTATGCCGCATTCATAACCTTGCGCCACTTCTTTGGCATCATCTTTAAAGCGTTTCAAGGTATCAACTTTACCTGTAAATACAACGATTCCGCTACGGATCAAGCGCATTTCAGCATTACGGGTAATTTTACCATCAATAACCATACAACCTGCAATGGTACCCACTTTACTGATTTTGAATACGCTACGCACTTCAGCGTGACCGATAACGTTCTCTTTATAGATAGGATCAAGCATACCCTTCATTGCACTTTCAATTTCCTCGATTACATTGTAGATGATGTTATGGAGACGAACATCTACTTTTTCTTGTTCAGCAGCTGCCTTGGTCTGAGCGTCCGGACGAACGTTAAAGCCAATAACAATAGCATTAGATGCTGCTGCAAGTGTAATATCGGATTCCGTAATGGCACCAGCACCGCTGTGAATGATCTTCACGCGGACACCTTCCACTTCGATCTTAGCCAGGGAACCTTTAAGTGCCTCGACTGAACCTTGTACGTCAGCTTTAATAATAACGTTAAGGTCTTTGATCTCGCCGTCTTTAATGTGCTGGAACAAATCATCCAATGTTACACGAGTGTTCGTATTCAGCTCAGATTGGCGTTGGGAAGTGGAACGTCTATCAGCAATCGCACGGGCTTTACGCTCGTCTTCGAAGGCCATAAACGGATCACCAGCCTGTGGTACTTCAGTCAAACCAGTAATTTCTACTGGAGTGGATGGTCCAGCTTCCTTGATCTTACGTCCTTTGTCATTAACCATCGCACGTACACGTCCGAAGCAGTTACCTGCTACAAAAGCATCGCCGACTTTCAATGTACCGTTCTGTACCAGAATACGTGCAACGGGTCCACGATTCTTATCAAGCTCAGCTTCT
Source organism: Paenibacillus sp. VTT E-133291 (assembly GCF_002264395.1). GTDB lineage: Bacteria > Bacillota > Bacilli > Paenibacillales > Paenibacillaceae > Paenibacillus_AQ > Paenibacillus_AQ nitricinens. The sequence continues at coordinate 19,256 of NZ_NFVA01000092.1, read as the reverse complement.
ATAACTGTACCGCGTGCCCGTTTGTCAGGGTTCGCTTTGTACTCGTTTACTTCAGCAACGAGCAGAATCATTTCCAGCAGTTCTTCCAAGTTAATACGTTGTTTTGCAGAAAGGTTAACGAAGATGGTATCTCCGCCCCACTCTTCAGGAACGAGTTCATAGCTTGTAAGCTCTTGCTTCACCTTATCAGGATCAGCACCTGGCTTATCGATTTTGTTGACAGCAACAATGATCGGAAGTCCAGCAGCTTTAGCGTGTGCAATAGCTTCAACAGTCTGAGGCATAACACCGTCATCCGCTGCAACTACGATAATTGTCATATCCGTAACCTGTGCACCACGAGCACGCATAGCCGTAAATGCTTCGTGACCAGGTGTATCAAGGAACGTGATTTTCTTCTGGTTGATTTCAACTTGATAAGCACCAATATGCTGTGTGATTCCGCCAGCTTCGCCTAGTGACACACTTGTCGAACGAATGGCATCCAGCAAAGTAGTTTTACCGTGGTCAACGTGACCCATGATTGTAACTACTGGAGGACGGGTCTGAAGCTCATCTTCAGTATCATTCTCTTCCACAGTTTCGAAGCTATCCTCATCAACAGGAATCTTCACTTCTACTTCTACGCCAAATTCAGCAGCGAGCAGAAGAATGGTGTCGATATCCAATTCTTGGTTAATGGTTGCCATTACCCCCATAGAAATCAGCTTCTTAATTACTTCAGAAGCGTCTTTGTGAAGCAATTTCGCAGTTTCACCTACGGTCATGCTGCCACGAACGATAATTTTCTTAGGTGTATTATCAATCTTCTCGCGGTGAACCATAGGTTGATTCTTGCCACGGCCATTCTTACCACCACGACCGCGGTAGTTACCGCCTTTACCATCATCAAACCGTCTATTGTTCGTATTTGGTCTACCACCGGTTGTGTTCTTCTTAGGACCTCTGTCGTCACCGCGTGTGAAACCACCACCTGTGCCAGATTGACCTTGTGGGCGGCTGTCCGTGCGAGGTGCACTGCTTTGTCCTTGCGGACGGCTGCCAGTATTACTTCCTTGTGGACGGCTACCGCCGGTAGTACTACCTTGCGGACGGCTGCCACCTGTGTTACTTCCTTGCGGACGGCTGCCACCAGTATTACTACCTTGTGGGCGATTGCCGCCTGTACTACTTCCTTGCGGACGGCTGCCACCGGTATTGCTACCTTGTGGGCGATTGCCGCCTGTGCTACTTCCTTGCGGACGGCTTCCGGTAGTACTATTTGTACGTGGAGCTCCGCTTTGTTGCGGACGTGCATTTTGCGTTGAACCTGTTGTTGTTCTGCGGGAATCTTGTCCGCTTTGGGGCCTTGGGGACGTCGTCGATTGGTTGTTGTTTTGGTTACTGTTCATACCTACCTGCTTTTCCTGTTGATTTTTGTTGGCATTCTGAGCACTCTGGGGTTCGGCAGTTACTGCACCGGTTGACACCGGGCGGCTGCTGGAGCCGGTATCCCGCTTGGCTGCAGCGTTCGACTTGATATCCTTGAAGAATTGCTCTACTTTGTTCACGGAACCGTTCTCCATGACACTCATATGATTATTCACAGGGACATTCAAACGCTTCAGAATAGTAATAATTTCTTTACTGCTCATGTTTAGTGACTTGGCATATTCGTACACACGCAATTTATCTTTGTTCTCTTCTTTAGTCAATAAATCCACCTCCGACAGTATCTCCGAGTTGCTTGGAGATCATTTCCGCGAATCCTTTATCCGTAATGGCCAGTACTACGCGCTGGTCTTTACCAATACTTGCACCGAGGCTGTCTCGGTGAAATGCGATTACTAGTGGAATATCGTAGGTTCCGCATTTATCACGGAACTTTTTTTGGGTATTATCTGAAGCGTCACCTGCCAGAACGACCAGCTTCGCCTCTGAAGACCGTACAGCTTTGAGTACAGCCTCATCGCCGGTGACTATCTTGCCTGCTCTCATGGCAAGCCCTAAATAAGAAAGCGCCTTACTCATTATCCTCACTATCCTTTGCTGCTAGAAACTGCTCTTCCACGGAAGTAAACTCCCGAGCAAGCTGGTCATAGATTTCAGGACTCACTTGACATTTCAAAGCGCGGTCAAGTGCTTTATTCTTCTGTGCCAGCTTAAAGCATTCAAGCTTGCCGCATATGTAAGCACCACGGCCTGACTTCTTACCTGTCAGATCAATCAGTACTTCGCCCTCGGGCGTTCTAACCACTCGAATCAGCTCTTTCTTCGGCATCATCTCTTGGGTAGCAACGCATTTGCGCAGCGGCACCTTTCTTTGTTTCATACATACGCCTCCCGTCAAGCAGGTTAATTAATCAATGGAGACGGAATCCTGATGCATTTCATCAATAGAAGTTCTCGGTCTACCGTATTCCTGCTCCGCTTGACTCTCACTCTTGATATCAATTTTCCAGCCGGTAAGCTTAGCGGCAAGGCGTGCATTTTGCCCTTTAATACCGATAGCCAGTGATAATTGATAATCAGGAACGATCACCCGTGCCATTTTCTCTGCTTCAAAGACTTGAACTTCAAGCACCTTGGAAGGGCTGAGTGCATTAGCAACATACTCTTGCACCAGATCAGAGTAACGGACGATATCGATCTTCTCGCCACGAAGCTCAGTAACGATGGTTTGAACGCGTGTTCCTCTTGGGCCTACACAAGAACCAACTGGATCCACTTCCGGATTGCGGGAATACACAGCAATCTTCGAACGGAAGCCAGCTTCACGAGCTACGGAACGAATTTCAACTACACCATCAAAAATTTCCGGAACTTCTAGTTCGAACAGACGCTTCAGCAATCCGGGATGACTGCGGGACAGCATAATTTGCGGTCCTTTAGTGGTATTCTCAACTTTAGTGATATAAGCCTTGATACGCTCACTTTGCTTAAACTTCTCACCTGGCATCAATTCACTAAGCGGCAAGACCGCTTCGATTTTACCAAGATCAATGTAGATGTTCCGCATATCTTGACGTTGTACAAGTCCTGTTACAATATCATCTTCTTTGTCAATAAAGGCATTATAGATGAGTCCACGCTCTGCTTCGCGAATCCGTTGTGTTACAACCTGCTTTGCAGTCTGTGCAGCAATGCGCCCGAAATCACGTGGTGTTACTTCAAGCTCAGCAATGTCTTCAAGCTGGAAATGCGGGTTAATTTCTCTGGCTGCCGGCAATGAGATTTCAGTCCTTGTATCCAGGACCTCTTCAACAATTAGCTTGCGGGCAAACACTTTAATGACACCTGTGTTGCGGTTCATATCAACACGCACGTTCTGTGCTGCATTGAAATTACGTTTATAACTAGAGATCAGCGCCGCTTCGATCGCTTCGAACAGCACATCTTTACTGATGCCTCTCTCCCTTTCCAGCTCATTCATTGCTTCAATAAACTCCATACTCATGAATTTCCGGCCCCCCTTTCAAGACGTTAAAAAATAATGGCCAATCTCGCGCTTGCGACTTTGGCATACGGTATTACATGTTCTTTTTTGCCCGCGGAGATGAGCAGTTCCTCGTTCTCGAACGAGAGCAAACGACCTTCAAATTCTTTGAGTCCTTGAATCGGCTCATAAACAGTCACATACACGTCCTTACCTACCGCTTTAGCTACATCCGCAGCTTTTTTGAGAGGACGCTCTGCTCCCGGTGAGGAAACCTCAAGGAAATATGCCTCAGGGATAGGATCATTCTCATCCAACTGCTGACTGAAATATTCGCTAATGCTTCCGCAGTCATCAATATCAATGCCGCCTTCTTTATCTACGAATATACGCAGAAACCAATTGGAGCCTTCCTTCACGTATTCAACGTCCACCAGTTCGAAACCATTGTCGTCGAGATAGGGCCCGAGCATCTGCTCTACCGTTTGTTTAATTTTAGATTTGGGTGTGCTCAAAAGAAAATTACCTCCACGAACTTGTCTTTTGCTATATACCAAAGATAAAGAGTGGGTTTCCCCACTCTTTACACAACGGACTTATCTCATTATTACCAAAGAAATTATACCATAGTGAGTCTGGACTGACAAGTGCTAGCCCTTGACTCCCCCTTTGGAGCTCTCTTTTCTAGAAATACAAGAAAGTATAAGTTTCACGTCATCCTATACGTTTTGTATTTTTCGCAGAAACGGGTACCGTCCCAAAAAGGACGGTAAAGACGTTTCTGCTTACCATGAAATAAGTGTTGTTAAAGCCTTTAAAATAGGGAAAGTTGATTGCTCTCCGGTAAGCCGCGGAAGCAGCCCATATTGGTTAGCAGCTCAATAACTGTCTTACTCGCCTTGGATTTCTGCTGGAAATCCTCAATAGAAAGGAACTCCCCGGCATCTTTCGCAGCAGCTATGTTGATAGCAGCATTCTCACCAATTCCCGCTAATGCGGAAAACGGAGGAATCAAACTCTTGTCATCAACAATAAACTTATTCGCTTCTGAGCGGTAAAGATCAATGTTTTTGAATGTAAACCCACGTGCCGTCATCTCCAAAGCCATTTCAAGGACAGGCAACATAGCCTTTTCCTTAGGCAAAGCTTGAAATCCTTTTTGCTCAATGTCTACGATCTGACGGTTGATCGCTTCATATCCCTTACAGCACAATTCAATATCAAAATCTGCTGCACGTACAGAGAAATAAGTCGCATAATATTCAATAGGATGATACAGCTTGAAGTAAGCGGTACGTACTGCAGAAATAACGTATGCAGCAGCATGCGCCTTCGGGAACATGTATTGAATCTTCAGACAAGAATCAATATACCATTGTGGAACCTTGCACTTTTTCATTTCCTCGATCCATTCGTCAGATAAACCTTTACCTTTACGAACACTCTCGGTAATTTTAAAGGCCAAGCTCGCATCCATTCCCGCTTTATAAATTAAGAAGAGCATGATGTCATCACGACAACCGATAACAGTCTTAATGTTACAAGTGTTATTCTTTATAAGCTCTTGCGCGTTACCAAGCCAAACCCCAGTACCATGAGACAAACCTGATATTTGCAGTAAGTCAGCAAAGCTGGATGGTTTCGACTCAATAAGCATTTGACGTACGAACTTGGTACCCATTTCGGGCACACCATATGTCGCAACTGGTGATCTGATTTCGTCAGGTCTCACTCCAAGTGCATCTGTAGAGTTAAACATGCTCATGACTTTCGGATCATTCATCGGGATAGTAGTTGGATCAACACCTGTCAAATCCTGCAGCATCCGCATCATTGTCGGATCATCATGACCCAGAATATCAAGTTTCAACAGATTCGCGTCAAAAGCATGATAATCAAAGTGCGTGGTCTTCCACTCGGCATTGACATCATCCGCTGGAAATTGCACGGGTGTAATATCTTCAACCTCCATGTAATCTGGAACAACAACTATACCGCCGGGATGTTGTCCCGTACTGCGTTTAACGCCTGTGCATCCAGCTGCCAGCCGGCCAACTTCAGCTCCACGCCAACGTTTCTGGTGCAGTTCTTCGTATTTCTTCGTGAAACCGAAGGCAGTCTTCTCAGCGACGGTACCGATCGTTCCGGCACGGAATACATTTTTCTCACCAAACATTTCTTTGGTAAAGTTATGGGCATTCGGCTGATATTCCCCTGAGAAGTTCAAATCGATATCGGGAACTTTGTCGCCCTTAAATCCGAGGAAGGTCTCAAACGGAATATCCTGCCCTTCGCCTTTGAGCTTCTCACCGCAATCCGGACATACTTTGTCCGGTAAGTCGAATCCGCTCCGTACACTGCCGTCCAGGAACCATTCACTATGGCGACACTCGGGGTTTAGGCAAATATAATGCGCGGGCAAAGGATTAACTTCTGAAATCCCAAGAAATGTCGCTACTACAGAGGAGCCTACGGAACCCCGCGAACCTACGAGATATCCGTCCTTATTTGATTTTTTAACGAGACGTTCAGAAATCAAATAGTTGGCAGAGAACCCAAATTTGATAATTGGTGCAAGCTCTTTCTCCAAACGGGCAATGACTACCTCAGGCAATTCTTCGCCATAAATGGATTTCGCAGTGTTATAACAGGTCTCGCGAATTTCTTCGTCCGCCCCTTCAAGAATGGGTGTAAATAGCTTATCCGGAAACAGCTCCAGCTCTTCAAAACGTTCCGCCAGCTCAACTGTATTCGTAACTACGACTTCCATTGCTTTTTCAGCACCGAGAAATTCGAATTCAGACAGCATTTCATCGGTTGTGCGGAAGTGTGCATCTGGTTTACGTTGGTCTTTAAGCGGACTAAAGCCTGTGATTCCATTAATGGTAATATCACGATACAGCTTGTCCCGGGGTTCAAGATAATGCACATTCCCCGTTGCGATAACAGGTTTATTCAACTGTTCCCCTATTTCACAAACCTTGCGGACTACATCACGAAGCTCATCAGGGCCTGCTACAAAGCCCTTGTCTACCAAATGCATGTACATGGTCAATGGCTGTATCTCTAGCACATCATAAAAATGAGCAACCTCCATGGCTTCCTCAGTCGTTTTGTTGAGTACTGCTTCAAAAAACTCTCCACGTTCACAACCGGAAATCACGAGCAGTCCATCTCTATGCTCTTCCAGCTTGGATTTCGGAATACAAGGAACACGCTTGAAATATTCCGTATGTGACATGGAAATGAGCTTATAGAGATTTTTTTTGCCTACTTGATTAAGTGCATAGATATTACAGTGGAACGGTCTTGTGTTCGAAAGATCATTACCCACATAATCGTTTAGTCGATCAAGGCGGGTCATGCCCTTCATCTTTTCAGCATCTGCGAGCAATCCTGTTAATATTCCACCGAGTGCTATAGTATCATCAATCGCTCGGTGATGGCTTTCCAGAAGAACTTTATATTTATCGGCTAATGTGTTCAGCCTGTGATTCTTCATGTTTGGATATAGTAACCGGGCGAGCTCAAGCGTATCAAGAGATGGATTCGGAAGATCAGGTTCACCTATTTTACGTAACGAGGCCTGAATAAAACCCATATCAAATCTGGCGTTATGTGCAACAAGGATACTGTCACCCACAAATTCAACAAACTTACGCAGTACTGGTTCAAGATCAGGAGCATCCTTCACCATTTCATCCGTAATATTGGTCAATTGCTGAATATGATAAGGGATCTTCTCATGCGGATTAACAAAAGTAGAATAACGGTCTACTTCTTTGCCTTCGCACATTTTAATGGCCGCCAGCTCTGTAATATTATTGCGGGTAATCGATAACCCCGTGGTCTCTATATCAAACACTACATAGGTAGCTGTCTTCAAGTCCAAAGGCTGAGCATTCTCGACAATATTCACAGAGTCATTCACAACATTGGCTTCCACGCCATAAATCATTTTTATCTTATGCTTATGAGCTGCATGGTTCGCATCCGGAAAAGCCTGAACTCCGCCATGATCAGAAATAGCAATCGCAGGATGACCCCACTGGGCAGCTGTTTTGACATAGGTAGTGATCGGAGTGACCGCATCCATCGTACTCATCGTAGTGTGAAGGTGAAACTCCACCCGTTTCTTAGGAGCTGTATCTTTACGCGCAGGCGGTGCCTTAACTTCTGTTAAGTCCGAAGGAATCATCACTAGCTCAGGAATCTGCATAAACCGGTCATATTCCACTTTTCCGCGTGCTCTTACCCATTTACCGTTAGCTAACTGACTCATAACCTTCAGATCATCTTTAGTCTTCGCGAACATCTTCATTTGTAGAGAATCCGTAAAATCGGTGAGACTGAAAGTAAACAAGGTACTGCCATTGCGAAGTTCCTTACGATCCAGACCAAAAATGGTACCCTGAATAGTAATTTTCTTCTCTTCATCTTGAATTTCAAGAATCGGTACGGCCTGTTCCTTAATTTCATACCCCACTTGAAGCTTAATGACTTCACTAGGATCGCTATCATCAGCAGGAGCTTCTGTTTCTACTGCAGTCATCATCTGCTCAACGATCTCGCGTTGTTCTTGCTGAAGCTTTTGCTGAAATTCTTCATATGCCTCAACATTATTATTTTCATTCTCTGCCATTAGCACTTTAACTTTTAAGGTCAGACCGAAATACGTATCATAAAATTTAATAATCGCCCCATCGATGCCTTTTTTACGAGCCAGCTCCATAGAAGTGGAGTCACTCATCGTCAACATTAAAGTGTCCTCTTTAAGCTCTTGGGTAGAACGTGTCAGCCAGCCATTAACCGAAGGGACCTCGCGAGTCACCCACTCCAGAAACAATCCCCAATATTCTTGGACTATCTCTGCTCTACTAACTTTTTGATCATATACGAATAAAAAGCTTACTTTGGCTATATGCTGTAGCTTCTCCCGCATTCTGAGGCAAAATGTCCGGTATACCTGGGCTGGAACCAGACTTTCTTTCGCAATCACAATTTGCCAGTCTCGGTTACCACGGCTGATCTCTACACGCTCTATATATCCATCTAAAAAGTAGGGATCCATAATTGCAGGTGGAATTTCACCTTGCTTCATCAAGAGCTCGAATCTTTTTCTTCTCTCCTGGTTTTGTTCCATGCTTTCCTCCCACCTTTGATAACTCCGTAAAACACAATCAATGATATTCAGTGAAAGTACAATATGATAAAAAAAACGACGTTGTCGGCTTTTAAAGACAATATCTGTTTCTCGTAAAAATAAAAGGGATAATTTATAGTGCAAACCTATAAATTCTTATATTTTAAAAAGCTTCTGGATTCAAAAAGCATTGGGTACTTTCGGCCCGCTGACTCCTCTCTCCAGAAGCTAGATTAAAATACTACAAGACTGTTGATCGGTGCCAAAAGATTAATAGGCCTTTGCAAAAACCACAGTATGCTCAGCTGGTTTGCCACAGCAAATGCAGACTTGCTTCTTCTCCGCCGGATCGAAAGGAATGTTGCGGCTTCCCGCACCTGTCTCTTCCTTAACTTTGGACTCGCATGCTTCGGAACCACACCAGCCAGCTAGTGCAAAGCCGCGTTTTTCTTCCATTGAAGCTTTCATTTCTTCCAAGGAATCCACAGAATAGAAATGGTCCTCGCGGAATTTCAAGGCACGTTCGAACATTTCATTATGAACCTGTTCGAGCATTGCTTGAACTTCTTCTACGAGGTTCTCTTGCTGAATAACCTTCTTCTCCCCTGTGACACGGGAGACGATTACGCAGACGCCATTCTCCATGTCGCGTGGTCCAAGCTCCAAGCGCACAGGTATACCGCGCATTTCATATTCATTGAACTTCCAACCTGGCGTTACATCCGAACGATCATCCACACGTACACGAACGCCTGCGTTCTTCAGTTCCTTGAACAGCTCGTCCGTCCGTCCAATCACGGCTTCGCGAGTTTTAGGAGGTCCGATCGGAATCATAATTACTTGAGTTGGCGATACCTTAGGCGGTAGAACAAGCCCACGGTCATCGCCATGCACCATAATCAGCGAACCAATCAAGCGTGTAGTGGATCCCCATGAGGTCGTATGCACATATTCTAAATTATTGTCGCGGCTCAAATACTGGATCTCAAATGCTGTTGCAAACTTGGTACCCAAGTAATGTGAGGTAGCAGCCTGAACAGCACGTCCATCTTTCATCATCGCTTCAATAGAATACGTATCTACAGCACCAGCAAAACGCTCGGAAGGTGTCTTTTGTCCAGTAATCACTGGAATAGCAAGGAAAGTCTCGGCAAAATCACGGTAGTTATCCAGCATCTTCATGGTTTCTTCACGAGCTTCAGCTTCATTCTCATGTGCAGTATGCCCTTCTTGCCAAAGAAACTCAGTAGTGCGGATAAATGGTAACGTACGCTTCTCCCAACGAACCACGTTCGCCCATTGATTGATAAGTACAGGAAGGTCACGATAGGACTGAATCCATTTGGAATACATATGCCCGAACATGGTCTCAGAAGTAGGACGGACAGCCAGACGTTCTTCAAGCACGTCTCCACCAGCTTCAGTTACCCATGGCAGTTCGGGATTAAAGCCTTCAATATGATCCTTTTCCTTTTGAAAGAAACTCTCTGGAATGAACACTGGAAAATAAGCATTACGATGCCCAGTTTCTTTAAGGCGACGGTTCATTTCCGCCTGAATATGCTCCCATATTTCATAGCCCTCTGGCTTAAATACGATACAGCCACGAACAGGCGAGTAGTCCATCAAGTCCCCTTTTTTTATAACATCAATATACCAGCGTGAGAAATCCTCGCTTTGCGGCGTGATTTCCGTAACGAATTGCTTATCTTTTGCCATGTAATGGAATGCCTCCCGAAGAAAATTAGCCGCTGATCAAACGTAAAATATCATTATACGTAACAGCAATCATTAATAAAAATAACAGTGCAAATCCGACAAAGTGAACCATACCTTCACGGCTCGGGTCTACAGGTTTACCGCGTAATGCCTCCACACCTAGGAACGCCAGACGGCTTCCATCGAGTGCTGGAATCGGTAATAGGTTGAAAATCCCCAGATACAAGCTTAGGATAGCAGCCCAATAGGTAAGATACTGAATGCCTTGTTGGGCAATTTGACCGGTTACTTCAAAGGTACGAACCGGACCTCCAATATCATCCATATTGAATTTATTGATCAATTGCTTAAAGCCCAGAAAGATAGCTTCCGTCGTATCGACCATAGCTTTACCTGAACCTGTCAACGTCTCTCCAACCCCTGCTTTGCGGGTAGGAAGCTCAGGTGTAATCCCTATTTTACCGCCTTCTTGTCCCTCCATGCTACGAGGAACGAGAGTCACATTAAGGGTCTCATCACCACGTTGCAGCATCCATTTCATTTCTTTCCCTTTGGACTCCGAGGTTAAGTCAATCATTTTTTGGTAATCGGCACCAATCTTCTCACCGTTGATGGATACAATGATGTCACCCTTTTGCAATCCCGCCTCTTGTGCAGGCATTCCTTCAGAGACATCACCGATCTTAACATAAGTAGGATTCTCCACCGGAATCCCAACCATTTGCAAATGGATGGCAAACAGAACAAAGGCTAACAGGAAGTTCATCACAGGACCCGCAACAATAGCCAATGCCCGCTGACCCACGGTTTTACTACCGAATTGGCGGTCTTTAGGCGCAATTTGAGTCTGCTGCGTTCCTTTAATCATCATCGCTTGCGGATGAACATCATAAGTAGTAACTTCGCCATCCACATCCAAGCGGATTTGCAGATCATTTTCAAGATCAGTATGCAAAGCCTCACCACGGATAACATTTTTACGTGTATCCAATGCGTCCAGATAAATATTTTTCACTTTGTTATCCTGACCAAGTCTTACTGCAATGGTTTGTCCAGAGCCAATCTCAATAATCTCTGGATCTTCACCAGCCATCCGAGCATAACCGCCAAAAGGCAGTAAACGCAAAGTGAACTGTGTCTCATTCCGTTTATAAGAAAACAGTTTCGGACCGAAACCGATAGCAAATTCCCTCACGAGAATACCGGCGCGTTTGGCAAAATAATAGTGACCCCATTCATGTACAGTCACCAGAACAAAAAACATGAGCACCGTTAATAAAACGACTTGAACCATTTCCAAACGTATCATCCCCCTTTAGCTGTAAGACCGAAGTATGTCCTCTTAATTTATCATTATTCTCCGATCAGGCACAAGAGAATCAACTGTCCCAACCTATTTTTAGGGCAAAGTAAGTATTTCCAGCCAAAAAGAGATCAATCTACATTCTACAACGTTGCTGCCAGCTCACGAACACGCTTATCACAGGATTCAATTTGTTCTAAATTCGGATTATCCTCGTTAATATGACGATGAAGCACTTCTCCGATGATCTCCTCAATGCGCAGGAATGGGATCTCATGACTCAAGAAACGAGCAACAGCAATTTCATTTGCTGCATTAAAAGCAGTAGTAGCTGTCCCTCCAGCTTTTCCACAATCCATGGCTAGCTTAAGCGCAGGGAATCGTTCATAGTCCATTTCTCGGAAAGTCAAACGTCCAACTTCAGCCAACGACAAACGCTGTGCCGGTGACTCCCAGCGTTCGGGATAAGTGAGCGCATATTGAATGGGGACACGCATATCGGGATTACCAAGCTGAGCAATAATGCTGCTGTCACGGAACTCCACATAAGAGTGAATGATACTCTCTGGATGCAAAAGTACATTTACTTGTTCATAAGGTAGACCAAATAGCCAATGCGCTTCAATCACCTCAAGCCCTTTATTCACCATTGTAGCAGAATCAATCGTGATTTTCGCGCCCATGCTCCAATTCGGATGACGAAGTGCATCTTCTACCGTTACATTCTTGAGTTGATCACGAGTGAAATCCCGGAAGGATCCACCAGAAGCTGTTAAAGTGATGCAAGCAATATCCGCGAGATTCTCACCATTTAAGCACTGAAAAATAGCAGAATGCTCGCTATCGATAGGTAACAACTTAACACCTTTACGATTAGCTAGATCAGTGACGAGGTGTCCTGCCGTTACCAAAGTCTCTTTATTAGCTAGTCCAATATGTTTGCCTGCTTCGATCGCAGCTAACGTGGATTGGAGGCCTACACTACCCATAACAGCCGTTACGACCATTTCGGCATCTCCACCTGCTGCCACCTCAACAAGACCTTCATTCCCGCTGTATAGCTGTATGCCTGAAGGCAGACTGGATCTAATCTCATCTGCCAGCTCCTTTGTCGCAACAGAAACACGACGAGGATTAAACCGACGAACTTGTTCCAGCAATAACGCTGTATTCGTTCCAGCTGCCAAGCCATCTACTTGAAAAGAGTCTGGGTGCATAGCGATGACATCTAGAGTCTGAGTGCCGATCGAACCTGTGGAACCAAGAACACTTATTTTTTTCATAGTTATACCCTCTCCTTCCGTTAATAGTAAGGCATAAGCATTACGATATGTACGAATGGAAATACGATAATCCAGCTGTCACATCGATCAAGAATACCACCGTGACCTGGCAGTAGCGTGCCTGAATCTTTGATACCATACGCACGTTTATAGGCAGATTGTACAAGATCACCAAGCTGACCCAGCACCGCACAAGAAAGCCCTATAAGGAGTGCTCGTCCAATCGCAAGTTGTTCAGGAGCAAATATTGCAAAAACGATAGCGATCAGCATCGAGATCAGTACTCCACCTACGGCACCTTCCACCGTTTTGTTCGGACTGATGGCAGGCCAAAGTTTGTTCTTCCCCATGCTTCTTCCAACAAAGTATGCCCCGGCATCACTACCCCAAATGCAGAAAAGGAGTAAAAAAGTCCAGAACAAACCATGTCCGTCATCCGATGCACGAGCCATGGCCATATAAGAAAAACCCATTCCAATGTATACTATACCAGTAAACAGCAAGGCTGTTACTCGAATATCTAATTTATTTTTAGTAAAAACTGTAACTAAAAGGAACAAAAGCAGCAAAATCCAAATTCCTTGTTCCCATGATAAGGGTGCAGAGATCCCAAGTAAATTCCAAGGGATCATGAAACTTAGAATGGCTGCATAACCAAGAACGGTAGAACCGGAAAGCGCAGGTATCCCTATCATTTTCACAAATTCATAAAACCCGATAAAAGCCATGGCAGTAAGTAACAACTGGTATGGCCAGTTTCCCAACACGCATAAGCCTAAAAATAGTGCTCCGGCAACAATTCCGGTAATCAATCGCTGCTTCAAAGGTTTCCATCTCCTATCAAGCTACTTCAGTCCACCATAACGGCGTGTACGGCGTTGATATTCAGCAACTGCCTGATGCAAATGCTCCTTATCAAATTCAGGCCAATACACATCAGTAAACCACAGCTCACTATAAGCAAGCTGCCATAGCATGAAATTGCTAAGTCGCATTTCTCCACTTGTACGTATAAGCAAATCCGGATCTGGTAACCCACCAGATAACATTCGGCTATCGATTAGATCAGTCGTAATATCTTCCGGTGTCAAAGCCCCTGATTGGATGTCCTTACCAATGCTGCGCATGCAGTCCTCAATTTCTTTGCGCCCCCCATAATTAAGAGCAAAATTCAATATAAGTCCAGTATTGCCCTGTGTCCGGGAAATAGCTTCTTCCATAGCTTTGCGTGTAAATGAAGGCAATGCATCAGTATCACCCATCATACGTACTTGGACATTCTTCTCAATCAGCTCATCAAGCTCAATGGCTAGAAACTCCACTGGCAAGCGCATCAGATAATCGACTTCTTCCTTTGGTCGTTTCCAATTTTCTGTCGAGAACGCATACATCGTCAAAAACTCAACACCCAGTTCGTCTGCAGCGATTGTAGCACGTTTAACAGCCTTCATGCCATTCTGATGACCCACAACGCGCGGCAACCCGCGACGTTTAGCCCAACGCCCATTGCCGTCCATAATAACAGCCACATGCCGGGGAATGTTATCCGGTGAAATCTCGACTGGCTGTTGCCTGTCTTTACGGCTCAGCCACGCTTGAACCCGTTTGATCATTTCCGTTTCCTCCAAGCTCTTATCAGAAAGAGACAAACCCCACCATTAACGGAGGGGCCTCAAGTCTCTAGAATATCTTTATACTTCCATAATCTCTTTTTCTTTGGATACAAGCACTTTGTCGACCTCGGCTATGAACTTATCCGTTGTCTTTTGAATGTCTTCCTGATGGCCACGGGACTCATCTTCCGAGATACCGTTTTTCTCCATCTTCTTAATATCATCGTTGGCATCACGGCGAATGTTGCGGATCGCTACTTTCGCTTCTTCACCAAATTTCTTCGTCAATTTCACCAAATCCGTCCGACGTTCTTCAGTAAGCGGAGGGATAGAAAGACGAATGATTGTTCCGTCATTAGCAGGCGTTAAACCGATATCCGATTTCATGATCGCCCGTTCAATGTCAGACATCGATGTTTTGTCCCACGGCTGGATTAACAGTGTCCGGGAATCCGGAGTACTGATGTTCGCCAGCTGATTGATTGGAGTAGGGGAACCGTAATATTCAACTTGAATGCGATCTAGCAGTGATGTTGTTGCACGTCCTGCACGCAATGTTGCCAAGTCACGTTTCAGCGATGAAATCGCTTTTTCCATACGCTCTTCGGCATTTTTTTTGACCGATTGTGGCATTAATCTACACTCCCTTTAACAATCGTTCCGATCTTCTCACCGAGAACGACACGTTTGATATTGCCTTGTTCAGTAATGGCAAATACAATGAGCGGTATATTATTATCCATGCATAGAGATGAAGCTGTGGAATCCATAACACCAAGGTTTTTGTTCAGAACATCCATGTAAGTGAGCTGTTCAAACTTCTCGGCTGTGCTGTCTTTAAACGGATCAGCTGAATATACACCATCAACCTTGTTCTTCGCCATCAGAATCACTTCTGCTTCGATTTCTGCTGCTCTAAGTGCTGCAGTAGTATCAGTAGAGAAGAAAGGATTACCTGTGCCTGCTGCAAAAATAACAACACGGCCCTTCTCCAGGTGGCGAATCGCACGACGACGAATGTACGGTTCAGCAATTTGCTGCATCGAGATCGAAGTCTGCACTCTTGTTGGCACATCGATTTGTTCTAATGCATCCTGCAGAGCAAGTGAATTCATTACTGTTGCCAGCATGCCCATATAATCTGCAGTAGCGCGATCAATGCCACTTGCACTACCAGCGATCCCGCGCCAAATGTTACCTCCACCACAAACAATTGCAACCTGAACTCCAAGTTCTACAACTTCCTTGATCTGTTCAGCGATGGAAATAATCATGTCGGCATCAATACCATATCCGTTTTGTCCTGCCAAAGACTCCCCACTTACCTTAAGGACTACTCTCTTAAATACCGGCTGTTCCAAATGTATACCCTCACTTTCTGCAAAAGACGGAACACTACGTGTACGTGTTCCGCTCTTCTGATGCTTGCCCTTATTCAATTCTTCGCATTTATGATAAAGCTGAAATTAATTATTTACTTGTGCCATAACTTCTTCAACAAAGTTATCCACTTTCTTTTCCAAGCCTTCGCCTAGTTCAAAACGAGCAAAACGACGGATCGAGATGTTTTCTCCGATTGTGCTGATTTTTTCGTTCAGCAATTGAGAGATCGTTTTGTCCGGGTCTTTAACGAAGGTTTGCTCAAGCAAGCAATATTCTTCGTAATATTTACCAATACGTCCTTCAACCATTTTTTCAATGATTTTCTCAGGCTTACCTTCGTTCAAAGCTTGAGCTTTCAGGATTTCTTTTTCTTTTTCTACATCTTCTTGTGGAACTTCTTCACGACGAACATAACGCGGGTTTGCTGCAGCGATTTGCATAGCGATATCGCGAGCAAAATCCTTGAAGGAATCTGTTTTACCTACAAAGTCAGTTTCGCAGTTGATTTCTACAAGTACACCAATACGGCCGCCAGCGTGGATGTAAGATTCTACAACACCCTCAGTAGCAATACGACCTGCTTTGTTTGCTGCTGCGGACAGACCTTTTTCACGAAGCAATTCAGCTGCTTTAGTGATATCGTTATTAGCTTCTTCAAGCGCTTTTTTACAATCAAGCATACCAGCGCCTGTTCTTTCACGAAGTTCTTTTACTGCTTTTGCATCAACTGCCATTGTTTATTCCCTCCAGGTAATTGTCGTTTTCTTACATTATTCAAGGCTTTTATCCTAAAAAAAGGGCAGTGAGAGGTTATCCACCTGCCAACCACCCTTTTCATTTAAGTTCTTGTATGTGTTAGTCGCTACTTAAGCAGTAGTTGTGTCTTCGCCTTGGTGAGCTTCAACAACAGCGTCTGCCATTTTACCAGTCAACAATTTCACGGCGCGGATAGCGTCGTCGTTACCTGGAATTACGTAGTCGATTTCGTCTGGATCACAGTTAGTATCAACGATAGCTACGATTGGAATACCCAATTTGCGAGCTTCTGCAACTGCAATACGCTCTTTACGCGGGTCAATGATGAACAACGCGCTTGGTAGACCTTTCATGTTCTTGATACCGCCCAAGAATTTCTCAAGACGATCTTTCTCTTTGCGAAGAAGGATAACTTCTTTCTTAGGTAGAACTTCAAAAGTGCCGTCTTCTTCCCAAGCTTCCAATTTCTTCAAACGATCAATACGTTTTTGGATAGTTTGGAAGTTAGTAAGAGTTCCGCCCAACCAGCGTTGGTTAATAAAGAACATACCGGAACGTTCTGCTTCTTCTTTTACGGAATCTTGTGCTTGTTTCTTTGTTCCTACGAATAGGATTGTGCCGTTGTCACCAGCGACGCTTTTTACAAAGTTGTAAGCTTCTTCTACCTTCTTGACTGTTTTTTGCAAGTCAATAATGTAAATTCCGTTTCTTTCAGTGAAGATATAACGATCCATCTTTGGGTTCCAACGACGAGTCTGGTGACCGAAGTGTACCCCAGCTTCTAGAAGCTGTTTCATGGAGATTACTGCCATCTTCACACACCTCCTAAGTTTGGTTTATTGTGTGTCTCCTCCGCCGTGCGTCATCTTTCAGCAAGACTTTCTTCAGAAGAAAGCACCCCTTGTCGAAATCAACCGGCGTGTGTTTTAACACCGTCAATTACTATATCATATTTTATTAGTGTATGCAACGATCATTGAAAACTTATTAATTTTTCTAGTATAGAATCTAGACTCTCGTCTTTATTAAAGGTGTAAGAACCCGATTGAATCTTCGTATTGATCTGACGTTGATTGGCGGCTTTAAGAAAACTAGCCTTATCCTTAATGACTTCAGCCTTCTCCAAAATATCTGCTGTTTTTGTCAGTGTGCTACCTGAAGGTATACGAACAACTACCCCTGCATTCGCAGTGGCTTTAGGCTTATCAGGTGCAACAGCAGTTGGTGCAGTAGTGACCTCTGGCTCCTCAATAGTGCCTTCTTTAGGCGTTGAGGGCTCTTTAGGAGGGATAACCTTACTAGGGTTATCAGATACTGTAGGAGATACTACAGGAGCGGGAGAAGCCGCTACTGAAGGCTCAGAAGGTGCCACGTTCTCCGTAATTCCCTCATTAACGCCAGCTGACTTCTGACCTTGAACAGCGTCCTCCAAAGCAGACTCATCCGAAGGAGGTTCAGTAGCTTCGTCGATAACCTTCAAGTTCAATTTCTCAGCACCTTGTATTACCTGTTCCTTGGTGAGTGGAGCCGCTCCACCGGATATCATTAATTGAAGTAATAGGGCGCCTGCAATTAGCCCTGTGCCAAGTCCGAACAAAAAAGAACGGTTCTTCATCATACCGATTCCTCCTGTTTGGCGAGTTGCAGAATCAGTTGCACTTCTCCCCGCTGAAGTCCAGCCGTCTTGGCAATGGAGTCTATCGATTTCCCCTGCTCATGTAGTTCAAATAATCGTGGATATCGCAATTTAATAGAACTAATAGGTTTCGCTTTCACTTCTGGTTGTATTGAACGTATTTCGGCACCGGCAGATGGGTCTCCGATCGCCGAAACCTTAGCATACGAACCCTTCTCAACCGAAACTTCCAACTCTCTTAACCGTTTTTCTTCATTAGTTACTCGGCCCTCTAGTAATAAAGAGCTTTGCTGTAATTCTGTTAATTGATGCTGCAAATCACTAATCTGCCCTTGCATTGCTACATGATTAGTTTGTGATTGCTGTTTAATGCTGCTGACTAACTGTACTAGCTCTTCATTTTCGCGCTCTATGTCAGCCATATATAGCTCAAGCGCAGCCTCTGTTTCTTTGAGGCTTTGCTGCTTTGCTTTTCCTTCCTTCATACGCGCTGGAAGTAAAAGGGCATAAAGAATAGCGGCGACACCTACTAGCACAATATACACCCATGGTTGCAAGTGCCTTATCTCCTTTAACATATCAAATATAACTACTTATTAAAGACTCAGATCAATGCGCTGTCCTTTGTAAGGATGTTCCGCATCACGAGTACCTGACTTCGAACGTTTCTCCGAAGAAGGATTCCCTCCGGAATGATGATTGCCTTTATCTCCGCCATCGCGTAAAGCAGATTCAGAAGATTCATCCACTTCAGCGCTTCGCATGGTCATTTCCTGGCTTTGTTTCACATTTTGTCCTGCCAGTTGATGCTGATCAATAGCGGGGCGCTGCTGAGATTCATTCTGAATCTTACCCGCTTCCGTAGTCCGAGGTAGTGCAATTTGCAGTTCCACTGGTTTTAGGCTCATCATAACCCTCTTCTCATAAGAAGAAACGATGTTGTCGTCTTTTGAAGACGATAACCGTTTCTCGTAAAAATATAAGGATAATGTATAACGTGAAACT
>NZ_NFVA01000122.1 GCF_002264395.1 Paenibacillus sp. VTT E-133291 | reverse complement strand
GTGTCTTAACCCCTTGACCAACGGGCCTTAGCAAGGTTGTCTTAACGTGACAACAAAAATTATGATACCAGAAATATAAAGACATGGCAAGCATTTTTTTCATACCACTTCAGCCTGTTGCATTCTTCGATGCTTCAATCCTCTCTATAGCCCAATCACGTCTAATCCTTGCCTTGATCTCCTCATAATGTTCCCTGGAGTCGCTGTGTATCTCATGAACATAAAGAAGCTTCCTTCTAGGACCATGATCCTCGTAACGAACAAGTTCAATAGTATGATTCACGCAGCAAGCCCACCAAAGATCAGTCCCGCAAGACCGTTATAATAAGACATATCCCCTTGATGTGACTTTTGCATAGGTGATTAAACGTTCTATTTTCCTAATATCCATGTTCCTCACTCCCGCTAACTAACAAAAAAAGAGCCCTTATAGGCTCTAACTTGTGTGTTCTGTCAAACAGATTTATAACTTAACATACTATTTTGAACCAAAACAAATGCTTTTTCTTACAACTAGATTAAAAGAAAGCTTTACACTTTAACCTTCAATGTCTTCTTTAAACGGGTTGCGAGCAGCTCCATCAGAACGGCTAGGACTAAAATGAAATACGTTATAGCTCCAATCTCTCTCACATCATAGTAAAATGCACTCGCCATAAACATATCATATCCAATACCACCCGCTCCTGCCGCGGCTCCCATGGCTACTGCTACAGCGAAGTTAATCTCCAGTCGCATAAAGGTCCAAGAAATTAAGTATGTTATGGACGAAGGAATCACGGCTTGAAAGACAATCTGCCACCAGCCCGCTCCACTTGCTTTCAATGCCTCAATCACTCCGTTATCCAGCTCTTCAAATGATTCTGAGTACGCTTTTACTAGATAGCTAATGGAATGAAAGGTCATACCGATGACAGCTGCAACACTGCCCAGACCAGCGGCAACAGCGAAGATAAGTACCCATAGTACGGTAGGAACTGCGCGGATAAAAGCAACGACACTTCTTACGATGGTCGACAACAGTGGGGAGGATAAATTACGTGATGCTAATAGTCCCAGAAACAAAGCGATCACAGCGCCAAATAATGTTGTTAGAAATGCAAGTCCTAACGTGATTAGCACCTGGTATAACGCATGAATGAAATTGAAATGATTAATAGAAGGTGAAAAGAACATGGTTCGAAGTGTCTGCAGTGTCGAATCAATAGCTGCTCCGAAGTCCAAATCTTTATAATCAAAGGAGAAAAATCCATACACGGTTAGAAAAGCGAGCACGAGCAATGTCATTACAATCGCAAACGAGCCTTTGTTGAACGGCTTTCTCGGGATCAACTCATCTGGGGAGCGATCATTGTAGTGCTCTCGTTCATAGGGGGCTCGAACAGCTTCTTGAAGTTCCATACTACAAAATCACCCTCCTGACATAGTTGGAGACTGCTTCAATAATAAATATTACGGCTATAATTGCGATCACGACTAGAGAAGCAGAGCTGTAGTTTAAGCTTTTATAATATAAGCTGAATAAAAAGCCAACACCTGTCCCTGTTAATATCCCGATGAGTGTAGCCTGTCGAATATTTGTTTCTATCATAAATAGAATCCAACTAATGAGCTGCGGAATACTCGATGGAATCACCGAATGTACGATAATCGAGAAATAGCTGGCACCTGTCGCTCTTAAAGCTTCCACAGAGCTATTACTAACCTCATCAATAGATTCCATAAAAGCACGGGTTAGAAATCCAAAGGAGCCAAAGAAAAGGGCGAAATACCCTGTCATCACGCTCTGTCCAAAAGAAATCAGTAGGATCATCGACCATGCAGCGACATCAATATTCCGAAACAAGGAGGCGATCCAGCGGCTTAATAAACTAAACACGCCGCCTACACCAGTCGTAGTGGAGCCAAGTATAGCAAAAAAGAAAGCGAATATAGCCGCTACCGTTGTTGCAGCGATCGACACCAGCAAGGTCTCCATTAAGGAATCCAGAATATTAGGTAGCCGCGTCATTGCTTTTGCATTCGGATAAAAGTTGCTAACGGCCCACTCCGCCGCCTTCGGTATAGACGTAAAGCCCTTAACCATATCATATTGTGTAATGATGATTGCAGCCATCGTGATAAGAAAAAGCAATGCACAATAGAGTGACGTGTTTAAACGTTTACGAAGAAAGAACCTATCCTGCATACGTATCCCTTTCTTCCGTCATATATTCATCCAGCTCTGCTCCATAAATGGTTCTCAGCAGTTCATTTGTGATTTCAGATGGAGGGCCATCGTAAACAATCGATCCCTCGTTCACACCAATAATGCGGTCAGAAAACTTCATAGCTACATCTACCTGATGCAAATTAATAATTACAGTAATCCCCATATCAGAACAAATCCTCCGCAAATACTCCATAATTGTCTTGGAAGCATTTGGATCCAGCGATGCGATCGGCTCATCACAGAGAAGCAGCTTAGGATTCTGCACTAGTGCCCGTGCAATGCCGACACGTTGCTTTTGTCCTCCGCTCAATTGATCACAGCGCTTATGAACTTGCTCCTGCAGACCAAGAAGGTTCAAGATATGATAGGCCTGCTTCTTCTCTTCCTTTGAATAGAGACCAAGTATGCCTGCCATGGTCGACTTGTAACCCAGTCGGCCATGCAAGACATTCTCAATGACACTTAAACGATTTACGAGATTATAATGTTGAAAGATCATTCCGATTTGAGTTCGAAGCTTCTTTAACTCACTTTTTTTATAATTCATAATATTATCGGTTTCAAACATGATTTCTCCGCTGCTAGCATCGATCATACGGTTAATACAACGAAGGAGAGTGGATTTACCTGCTCCCGAAGGTCCAATAATGGACAGGAACTCTCCTTCTTTCACAGCGAAGTTGACATCAGATAACGCTCTTGTATCCTTGCTGTATTGTTTTGATACGTGCTTGAATTCCAATAACGTTGTCATAGTTAACTCCCTCGTTAGATCAATGTCTTCTTGCTGCCCAATTATTGCGTCAATTCTCTGATCGGATTGAACCATGCATCATCGACAGTTAAGAATTTTTCATTTCCTGATTTTTGCTTGAAAATGCCTGTTTCTTTCGAGTCTTTTGGAAGGAAAATCTTCGTATTCTTAGTCACAGCATCAGAGATAAATAACGCCTCAAGCTTCTTTTGATCTTCTGCGCTTACCGTTTCCGTATTAATTGTAATCGGTGAGTTCAATACCGCTGTTGTAGAAATTAACGAGAATTCCTTACCAATCAAGGTATTGAATGGCTCTGCAGCGCCTTCCTTCACTTTATAAACTGCACCTGGCTTACTGTCTGTTCCGGACTCCAGATCCACATAATTGGCTACACATGTATCACAAAATGCCGCAACGTCAGCTTTACCAGTCAGCAGGTTAACCGCGGAACCTTGGTGAGAGCCCCCATAAAGTACCTCACTAAAAAATTCATCCTTGCCGCCTTGTAAAAGATCATCGCTAGTAAGGCTTTTGTACTTATCCTGTGTACCAAAATAACCCAAGATACCCGCTACTGGAACTTTAAATCCTGAAGTAGAAGAGTTCGAGACAAATGAGAATTTCTTACCCACAATATTATCGATAGCAAATTTGTCACCAGTCTTGTAAGCTTCTTCCTCCCCTTTTTTCACGCTTAGCCAGCTGTAATACAAAGCATCATCGAGCGTCCCAGACTCCCCACTAGGTACCACCAGCGGAAGTACTTTATCGTTCTTGGCATGTGCTTCAACGTATCCTTGTGGTCCCATAAAAGACATATCCGCATTGCCATTTGCGATAGCTTCGATCGCGATTATATAGTCGGTTGTTGTTTGATTAATTACTTTTTTCCCTGTAGCATCGCCAATAAGTTTGGAAAATTCATCGCGAGTAGCTTGCAGATCCGCCCCTGATTCATTTGGATACCATACCATGGTGATTGTATCCTTTGATTTCGTTGTTGAATCTGCTGCTCCAGATGCCTCACTATCATTTGAACTGCAACCTGCTACCGTGATGAGTGATACTGTAAGAATTGTTGATAGTAACATCTTTTTCACTTGAATTTACCCCTCTCAAATCCTAAATTATCTTTCTTAATTCCATTGTATATCTGGAATATTTTCGTGATATATTCTTAATGTTTACTTTATTTAATTAATTTGTAATTTTTCGTTATTACTTGAGAGACTCATATGCCCACCCTCGATGTGATACTCTCGATTACAGAGATCATGCATAAATTCAAGATCATGAAAAATCCCCAGCATGGTCGTACCTTCCTTCATTAGCTGTTCAATCAATATCTTCACCTTAAGTTTAGAAGCTTGATCAAGGCTTGCTGTAGGCTCATCCAATAAGAGAAGTCTTGGCCGCTTCACCATCGCTCTAGCAATATTCAAACGAAGCTTTTCACCACCAGAAAATGTAGCTGGATAGCTGTCCCATAAGCTGCGATCCAGTTCAAAGTGCTCCAGCATACGTACGGTTTCTGCTTCAGCGATCTCCTGCTCAAGTCCCATTTCCATGATCGCTTCACGAACAAGCTCTCTTGCTGTTGTCCGCGGCATCACATTCAAAAATTGCGAGACATAACCTATCTCAAATTTTCGCAATTCAATGATCATTCGCTCAGAAGCCGTTGTCAGATCAATGACGCCATATTTCGACGAATGGTACCATATGTTGCCCGTATGAGGCAGATATGTACGGTAGATACATTTCAGAATCGTCGACTTGCCGCTTCCGCTCTTGCCAGTAATCCCAACAAACTCTCCTGCTTGTAAATGCAAGTTCACATCCTGTGCAGCCGGAATATGTTTATTCAGATTATGCAATGTAAATGATTTGGAAAGATGTTTGATCGATAACAGATGATCCACGTCATCACCACCTTGGATTAAATTCTGTAATTCGTTTTCTGAATCAGCCTGCCATCTACAATTACACCTGTAACTACTGGGAAGTGATCTGGCTCCAGTCGTTCGATAATCAGTAAATCGGCTTTTTTGCCTATCGTTATGGAGCCGTAATCCTCTGCGATATTCACCGCTTGAGCTGGATGCAAGGTTACGAGCTTAAACATCTCTACTAAATCCAGTGGAAAAGAGCCTGCGAGTTGGAACACAGCATGGAGCATAGAAGCTGGATAATAGTCACTACATAGAATATCGATGCAACCATCCTGCACGGCTTCCGTTGCAGATAAATTACCGGTATGTGAGCCGCCAAGGATGACGTTCGGCGCACCTGCTACCGTGAATAACCCCATTTCTTTAGCCTTGCGAGCAATCTCCAACGTGATGGGAAACTCACTGATCGCCGTCCCGAAGCTCTTCACAAGATCTAACTTTTCCAGTGAATCATCATCATGCGAGGCGATTGCTATGTTTCTCGCACTTGCGAGCTCTGCAATTTCCCGAATCACATCAACAGTCATTTTCTCCTTCGTCTGATGATTCTCGATCAGTACCGCAATCCGATCATCTGATAACGTATCGTAGCCAAGAACCGTTGTCTTGTACACTTCCAGATCACGATATTGACCTTGACCAGGAGTATGATCCATGAAGGAAACAAGATGCACTTTTTCTTCTTCAATGTAGCTTTTCAAATTATCAACTTGGTCGATATTATCAATCTCAAAACGAGCATGGAACCGATGACGAACCAAGTGCTTACGGGTATGTGTGCTATCAATTAAATCAATCAGCTTGCGTACATTTTCCGGCTCTCGAATTGGGCGATATTTGTAATCGGCAGATTTAAATATCGACAAGGAATGGTACATTGTCGTAATCCCATGGCCGATGAGTTCTTTTTCTGTCTCCCGTAGCCCAATCTGGAAATCTATCAGTGAAGTAGGTCTAGGTGCTGTCATATGTTCGATATAATCGGAATGAATGTCGATCATGCCAGGTGTTATATAACCTCCGTTTGCATCGACAACTTCCATATCCACATCTGGTGTCACCTCTCCGCGAGGGATAATCTGAGCAATCCGATCTTCATGGATGAGCAAATCATAATCAACTAGTAGGGCTTCATCCGTAATAATTGTTCCGTTTGTTATTAATAACATCAGATGACCTCCTCCTGAGAAATCTCTATAATAATGAATGGACAAGCTGTTGCGTATAGGCGTGCTGCGGATCTTCAAGTATTTGATCCGTTAAGCCTTGTTCCACGATTCTGCCATCTAACATCACCATCGTTCGATCTGCTAGCATACGGATAACACCAAGATCATGCGATACGAGAAGTATGCTGATCTTCAGTTCACGCTGCAGATGCTTTATCAAGTCCAGCACATTCGCTTGGACAGATAAATCCAGTCCCGTTGTTACTTCATCTAACAGCAGAATGGGAGGATTATTGGATAGTGCCTTGGCGATTTGTACCCGCTGCTGCATACCTCCGGAGAAATTCTTGGGTGCTTCCTTCATCCTTGCAAGGGGAATATGAACACGTTCCAGCAGCTCGCCACCACGATTCTCCATCATCGCAACGTTGCGATTGCCCGCTGCAATCATCTTCTCGGCAATATTGCCGATAGACGAGAACTTCATCCGAAGCCCTAGTACGGGATTCTGATAGACTTTTCCCATCAGATGATTACGTATAAATTTCTTCTGCTGAGAGGACTCCATGAAAATATTTCGCAGCCCCTCCTTATATTGTTGAATCTGCCCTTCGCCTGATGTAACCTCTTCATCGAAGTATAAACAACGCATCAATGTCGACTTTCCACTTCCACTCTCCCCTACAATCCCTAACACTTCTCCAGGGTATAAATCGAAGGAAATATCCTGACAGCCATACACCGTGCCACAAGTGCGGCAGAAGTTTTTTTCCAATTGACGATGCTCCGGTTGACTGCACTGCTTACAGCCTGGGCCAAATTGCTTATTGAGATGCTTCACGGTCATGATAGGTTTATCTTGCTGACGCTGAGCAATCATGAGATCACCTCTTTTAACACTTTGTTCTCAACCTGCTGATTCAAGCGATCTAGGCAGTAGCTCGTATCATTGCATTGATAGTAGGTTTCGTCCGCTTCCTGGTCATACAGCTCATCCATGAATGTATCCTCGGCTCCGCATATTTTGCAGCTATGCCCATTGAACGTCTCAGGCTCAAACGGAACATCGTCAAAAGCCATCGAAACCACCTTTGTATAGGGTGGGACTGCATAAATCTTCTTCTCACGACCTGCTCCAAGCAGGATCAGCGCATCCGAATAATGCAGCTTCGAATTATCGAATTTAGGAATGGGACTTGGTGCCATGACATAACGATCTTGCACGCTAACGGGATGATCTGCACCTGTAGAAACGGACCGGTACTTCATAATTTGCTCGAACAACATTAACCAAGCACCGCTGTAGTCATTCTCCCCATGCAGACGCTTCGTCTTTAGCTCACTGGATTCATACATCCGCAGCGGCTCCGGCATCGGAACCTGAAGCACCAGAATTTGATTTGATTTGAGGGGAATCTCTGGAATACGATGGCGAGATTGAATGAGTGTAGCTGCTTCTGTATCCTCTACGGATGGGACTCCTGTCGTTCGGTCGATCAGCTTCTTGATACTAACGGCATTCACAGATTCATCCGAGCCTTGGTCAATAACCTTCAGAACATCGTTTTTTCCAATTAACGACAGTGTGAGCTGCAATCCTCCCGTTCCCCAACCCCGACCGACAGGCAGCTCCCGCGAAGCAAACGGCACCTGGTATCCAGGAATCGCTATAGCTTTTAATGTCGCTCTACGAATTTCGCGCTTTGACCCTTCATCAAGAAATGCAAAGTTATATTGGATTCGCATGGCCTATCCCTCCCTACGCGTCTTGCGCACATCGTTCAGCTTTGCCTGGAATGTAACATAGTGCGGCATTTTCAAATGCGAGATAAAGCCCGTTGATTCTACAGAATCGATATGAAATAGAACGAACTCCTCGTTCTGCGTTGGTATGGTTTTATCACCTTGCTCAAGACTTTTGTCCAAGATGCTCATCGCGATCGCTTTCGTTTCATTCTGTCCATAACACAATCCATAGCCGAACTCTAAGTTTAATTCCTTCTTCCCGTTTTCCCGTTCGACCATGGCAGGAACAAGCATCTCCACTTCTGTCACCTTGATATCCCCGATAAAATAACTATCACCCTCATTATCTGAAGGATACAGCGGGCTATCGATGTATACCGGAAGCAACCCAACGCGGAGCTCTCCGACAGTGGGATGCACCATACCGTAGCCTCGAATGACAGCATAAGCAAGTGACGTAAGAGCCCCTGTCTGCCCACGGGTCAAGATTTGGAGCTTCTCACTGCGGCTTGCAGGAAATGTTAAGCTCGTTCGGGTAACATCGTCTGGTTCACTGAAGTCGGTGGGACAGTCAGCAATCAGACCTTCTTGGCGCAGGTAATCCAGCACTTTCGGGACAGAACCGGCTTGTGAAGTGATTTCCTGCTCGTCGCCAATCACCTGATCTTGGTTGAATTCCTGGAGCCAATGTTCAACCGTTATCTCCGTCTCATCCATCAGGTCAAAATCCAATAAGCGATGAGAGTAATCTGTAGATGCGCCTAAAATCTGCCCGCCAGGGATATCCTTAAACGAAGCCGAAATTCGTCTTTCGACACGCATCTCATCTGAACTTACGTCTTTTGAATAATGCTTACGAGGCAAGGTCGAGCGATAGGCTCGCAGTAGGAAAACAGCTTCCTCCGGGCTACCTTCCGCTTGCTTAATGGCAAGCGCTGCAAGCTCCTCGCTATATAAGCTACTCTCCGACATCACTTGGTCAACAAGACCACGCATGCCTGCTTTTATGGCTTCAACCTTTAGTACCTTGCCACTACGTAATCGCTCATACTGCAGTCGTAGTAACGATTGTTCAATGGCCTCCGTACCACCTTTCACTGCTACGTAACCCATATGGCTATACCTCCTCTTTCACGACCTGTGTCGTTCTTGGTAAGGCAAGAACTCTATGGTCTACATCTGTAAACAGAAGATCTACACCTAACGGAAACTCACTGTTACGATCAGCACGAAGTTCAACCCAATCTTCTCTCATATTCATAGCTATGGAAGCTGTAGTCAGGATTCCAGGACCTGATAGACGCAATGTTGTACCACCGAATAAATCCTCTACTTCAACAATGATCGTGGCTGCCGCATGAGGATCAATCAACTCACCGACTTTCGCCGCTTGTATCGTTTCAAGCCAGGCACCAGAAACAGCATCCTCCAGCACAAAAATATAATCTGCCGCTTCAATGGCCGCTTCCCTTGCATAGGTCATTTGGCTAAATAAGCTAGTTATCTCTGCTGCTCGCGAAGAAACAATGCTGAAGGTAACTTCTGTATCTAGCAAGGTGCGGGCGATCAATTGAGTACTGGGAAACACGCCTTGATTATCCAGCTTCTCAGCCTCTTCCGAGAGATCTGTGATCGTACCTGGTCTTGACATGCTGTGAACTAATTTGCGGTATACTGATTGAATATCATGAACCATATCGAGCATCATATATGTTCTCCCTTCGGATCTCATTCTGAGTCGGTGTCCATCGTCTCAAAATCTACTTTCGTTCGCATTACTTTAGCGTGTTCTGCTAGATAGGCTTGTTCAAGAAGGGCATGTTCCATATATAGCTTGGCAGACCATGCCGCTGTCTCCACTAATTCAGCCGCATAAGCCGCGTCAATTACAGCAAGGTCATACGATTTTTCAGGCTCGTCACCCTTAATAAGTCCTACGCCCATTTTCCCGGCAATCTGGACCTTACACTCCGTAACTAGCACCTCACCCAAATAAAACAGGCTTTTCTTAGCTGTTTCTCTGACCTTTACCATTACTAGACCATGATTAGGTTCCTCTATTAGGTCAATTTCGTAACGGCCTTTGATCTCATCAGCCAGAACAGTTGCTAGATTAGATGAGCTATTAATTAATGTTTCAGTTCGTTGTCTACGGTTCATTTACGTACCTCCTTCTTTGCTACAGCTCATACGTGAACATATCTCCGCGATACATAATTCTGCTGCATTCAATCATCCGGCCCGTTTCCTTATCCCTGCACTCTGAATTCAGGACTAGCAAGGGAATCAAGCTAGAGCAGGCTAGAAGCTCACGTTCATACTTGATCGGATATGTGATACTTAATATGGATTCTGATAATTGGAAATCTGTATATCCATGTCGTTCATAAAATTCGAACATGGAAGATATCTCCCGACCTACATGTTCAATGTTCGGAAATAGCGATTCCGCCACATAAGAGATATGAAGCGCGACGGGGCAACCATCGATCTTGCGCAATCGCCCTATTTTGAATACACGATCTCCATCACCAATGCCAAGTGTTGCTTCGATCTTATGATTCGACTCCATAGGTTCACAGAATATGTTCATGGATTCATAATTGAATCCGAGCTCGATCATCTTCTTACTGAAGCTTTTGCCACCTGAGAGAGCGAGGGGAATGCGCAGTTTTCTATCCCGAACAAAACTTCCCTTCCCCTGCATGGAATAAATAAGCCCCAGCTCCTGCAATCGTTCGTACGCTTTCCGAGCAGTCATACGTGGAACCTTGAACTGTTCTGCAAGTTCATGCTCAGATGGCAATTTATCGCCAGACACATACTCGTCTGATTGAATTGAAGCTACCAAATAATCAACAATATCCATTTCCTCAGACATTCTGATCACCCCCACAGCAGTAAGGACTTGCGTTCCTTCAGTGCAATCACAACTGCAGCGTCAGGACTTTTACTGCCAAGTGTGATAGGATTTTCACCATAGAAGCCATGAAAATCTGTCCCTCCGGTCATGATCAGGTTATATTTCAATGCCAGTGCCTGTGCCTGAAGCTCATCTTCCTCTCCATGCAGTGGATGCCATACCTCAATCCCTTGTAAACCAGCCTGCACAAGCTCATCTACAGCTTCAAAGCTCTGATATTGACCCGGATGCGCTAGTACAGGAACACCACCTGCCTGAATAATGGTTCGAACTGCATCTCTCGCATCGACATATTCTGTTGGAATATAGGCAATGCCAGGCTGCTCCCCTCGCTGCCCTCGTGAGAAAAGCTTTTTATATAAGTCGCCATAAATCCGATCCGTATAT
This sequence comes from Paenibacillus sp. VTT E-133291, assembly GCF_002264395.1. Taxonomy (GTDB): domain Bacteria; phylum Bacillota; class Bacilli; order Paenibacillales; family Paenibacillaceae; genus Paenibacillus_AQ; species Paenibacillus_AQ nitricinens. The sequence goes on along the minus strand of NZ_NFVA01000122.1, from coordinate 4,225 downwards.
CCTTGATCAATCAGCGCATGCATAATATGCTGCTTATACACTCCCGTTCCACCCGCGGCATAGCTCAGCACATCCTCCCAGCAGATGTTATACCCTGCTTCGATTAACCGTTCAGTTGCCAAACGACAGCCTTCATGACGCCGTAAAAGTAAAGGTCTACATAGAACATCAATAGCTTCGTGATCCTGTTCAATAAAATAGCCAAGAATATGAACTCGACGTTGACGTTCAGCATCATAGCCTGATATTTCAATACCTGGGATAAATTCGATGCCATGTGCTCTGCACATCTCGTCCATCTCAGCTAGTCCCTGTGTTGTATCATGGTTGGTAACAGCCAGATGTCCAATTCCCTCTTGAACAGCAAGCTCCAGCAGCTCTGCAAAATGAAGTGAACCATCCGACATTCTCGTGTGACAGTGCAGCTCAACTTTCATAGCTTCCTCCTTCAATTTACTTCTTGAGCCCATTCTAACTTGACGCCAAGTAGCAAGGGTCATGGCAGTGTAAGCGGGACGTTAAGAATTGTAATCATTTAGACATAAAAAAGAGCAAGCCCAGGATGATACTCTGGACTTGCTCTACTCTTCATTTATTACCAACCAGCTATTTTTTATATATGTAATCAATAAATCCTTGGCGTATCCATTCACCTCCGAACTTTCTTTCCAGCACTCGATCTTCCTTGTATATTAATTGCATGTCATCAAACATAGAATCTGCCTCATGATAATCATAATAAGAGTGTATTACTAATTCATCATCTTCCATTTGTTCATACTGATGTTCTCCTAAATCAACGCCATCACCCACTCGAAAATCTTTAAGGGTAAGAAAATTAACAAATAATAATCCCCCTGGTTTTAGCACCCGTTTCATTTCATTTATCGCTTCTTTTACATCTGTTTTTCTCATATGAAAAATAGAGTTATAAGAATATACAAAACTTATTGACTCATCGTTTATTGCCAACTCTCTCATATCTCCTTGTTGTATGTTTAAAGTCTGTCCTCTTTCTGCTGCGAACTGATTCGCTCTTTTGAGTTGTCCGACATTCATCTCTATTCCATATGTAGCGTATCCATAATTTACAAACAAACTTAGTGGAGGAGTTTCCCCTCCTGCCCCACAATCTAATATAGTCTTTTTCATGCCACTTTCATTACATAATGCCAAAAATCTGTACAAGGGTATTTGTTTAAAAAGCTCCATGTCTTTCTGCTCCTTTGAATATTGATATTTAAGGTACTTCATTAAAAAAAATTCAAAATTCCGGACACCAAATCGCAATATTATCACCTGGTACAGCGATCACATCCCAATGCTCTGAAGTATTTGAATTACTCCAGACTCCTAACTGCCAGCTCTCATAACGATCATGGTGTCCATACACAAAAAGCACTTCTCCGGATTCAAATTGAATGATTAGGTGTGGAATGTCCTCCCCTAATCTGACATCTGTAATCCGTTTTAATCTTAATTCACAAAGTCTTTTTGCTCCTTCAATCCAATCCAATTTAGGTAGTTCATCTTCATGACATGGTATCTTTTCCGGGAAAGATCTATAAATTTCAAATCGGTTTTCAATATTCAAATATATTTGACCGTCAATTCTATTAGTGTTGGTTTCAGATTCAGATATTAAAATTTGCGTACCATAGAACTTTAGTCCTTCTATTTGAGAACCCAGACAAAGGTATTTCAATGTTTCTTCTGCTTTTTGTTTATGTGATTTGTTCATATTATCTCTCTTTTCTTAATCTACCTATATCGTTTGTACATTCCTAACGTCAAAGACACTTTAAATTGTTCAGTACTGGATCGTCAGTCTAAATCAATTTGAAATGGAGCGTAAGCGAGGATGCCAGAATGTCTTAATTTAGATCCTTCTTATAGTAAAAGTGTTTACTTCCAAGCGGAGCATCTTCGATAGTTGCAATTAATTCGTATCCATACTTCTTATAAAATTCGGGCGCTTGAAAACTGAATGTATCTAATTTGATAAGAGTACATTTCTTTGCTCTGGGAACTTTCTCTGCTTCTTCCAATAATCTTTTCCCATAACCTTGACTACGATAGTTATCAACCACCCACAAAATACTAATTTCCATCCAATTCCAACATATCGCTCTATTGATACCGGCAACAATATCTCCGTTATCATCCTTCAAGCATAAATTTATCTCCTCAATAAATGCGATTCGGTACTTGTTTAGAGTTAAATTCAATAAGTTTTTTTCTGACGTAATCTGTTTCTTCATTTGTGCTATAAAGTAACTTAGGATTAATCGACATAAGTTTCTCCTTGGTTTAACTCTATACATTGTATTAATTTCGTCTAACGTTTCTGAGTAATTAAACTCTATTCTATTTTCCAAACTATTTAATTGTAATTCAAGGTGACTCATAGGTCTTATTAGACCTTATAGGTAATTGATCCGTCCAGATATTCCTCAACACACTGAACATATGGTGTTAACCAAATGATTATACTTCCTTGAATAAATTATCAAAATACTCTCTATGATAATTCACTATCCAATCATTATATTTAAAATAAAGAGGTCTTAATTGATCTTTAGAACTGGTATGAATGATACATCCTCTATCATCATACATATAAAAAATAATATCCTTATCTTTACTAATAAAATATACACTTTGACCTATTGAAGGTTCTCTCCCTTGCTCATAGTGACTAATACCTTCAAGTATTTCTATGTATGGAAAAGTAGAGACTAACCCCGCAGATACTTTAACCTGATATTCATGTTTAATTTCTAATCTTTTCCCCTCATCATCCTCATCTTCATCTACTTCGAATAATGTTCTCTCTTCAATTATCTGTCCATTCATAAGCTTGTAAATATATTTAGATGTTGTATTTCCAAACATAGGATCATTTTGGTCACCCCAATCTTTGATCAGGACATAAATAAAATCATTTTGATTAAATGTTTCTTCAAATATTTTTACCACTCTTTTGTTTACTTGTTTAATTCTTCGTTTTGATCCATTTCGGAATGGTTCACCTAACTCAAATCTAATATGTATATCACTCTCAAAATCAGGAAAATTATTATCAATATATTCAAAAATTTCTTGTATCATTTGGCCTCCGGTATTTCTTCTCTATTCTCATTGCAACAGTTGCAAGCGACACTCTCACAATTGTTTTTTTGAGAGCTCTATTAGTGCATTTTTTGCAGTATCACTTACATTTTAATTTTGGTGATTTTCAAACAAAATAAAAACCGGGATATATTCTTTATTAAAAGTATTACTCAATGCATATAATGCATCTGCAAGAAGTTCAAATTCTATTTCTTCTATATGATCGGCTAAATAATCCAACTTATTTTTTGAGTAGTCATTTAGTAATTGTAGAATAAAAAATTATCAAAGCTGTTTAATGATTATCTCCAATTGCAAATAATATTTCGGTCCCTTGCTTCAGGTATTGCAAACCGAATAGCCGTTAGCTTCCACAGCGTGAATGCTGTGTTATTAGAAGAATTCGCTGAAAAACACAAAATCACTTCATTGAATCTCCGCAATCCCATAGCTTTATTGCTGGGTTCCAGTTTGAAATCTCTCCATATGATAAGATCCTCTTCTTTCTCAATAAATACCGATATACAGCTACACTCTTCATCTCCACACCAAGGGCAGACTAATATGGGGTATCTATAATATAAATATTCATGCGTTTGGTTTAATAAAAAATAGTTAATTATTTTTCTTTGATGCTCTTCACTGCCCCACCCGAGGGACGGAACCAAATCATGCCTTTTCAGCATTTGATAAAGAGACCTGCCATCAATTATTATGTCAGCAAATTTGGTGTTTTTATTTCCTGCTTGATCCGGATCAAAACTATCATATCTACTTGAAGGTTTAGTTTATAATTGATTTATAGTTTTCATGTTCCCACCATTATGAATGCTGAGTTAGCCGATGTATCTGACTTCTTGAGACTGATTCAGTAAACATTCGCCTTTCTCACTCTATTCACCTTCCAAAATATAGAATATGATCATTGATAATTCAGATTAAAAAAGACAAATCACTACTTAAAGTGATCTGCCCCAGGTACTTCCTCAATTCCAGATAATTCGTATTTAGCCACCGCAAAATAATTTCACACAACAAAAAAGAGCCCCCAAAATGGAAGCTCTTCTTATGTAGTTCAGAACGGAGAGAGTGGGATTCGAACCCACGCACC
>NZ_NFVA01000005.1 GCF_002264395.1 Paenibacillus sp. VTT E-133291 | reverse complement strand
ATAGCGTGGGTTCGATTCCCATCACCCGCTTATAATTAAGAAACACCTGTCTATTATAGATAGGTGTTTTTTTGTATCGTTACATTCGAATGGATACAATAGAACATAGGATTTTAGTTGAGGGGGATGTAGCTATGTTTGAATTCGAAGCTAAATTAGTGCGGCCTGATGCAAGCGGGAGCTGGACTTTTCTTAACGTCCCTTTTGATGCCGAACAAATATTTGAAACAAAGTCCAGAATACAGGTAAAAGGAAGTGTAAATGGAATCCCCTATAGAGGAACGCTTATGCCCCATGGAAACGGAAAGCATTTTATGGTGGTAAAGAAAGAACTAAGGGATCTAGCCAAAGCTCAACCTGGTGATATTGTGCGTATGACGATGGAGCAAGATCATCAATTACGGGAGGTAGAAGCCCCAGAGGATTTCCTTGATGCGCTGAGTAGCCATGAGCAGGCAGAAGCTTATTTTAACGTTCTAGCTTATTCTTATCAGAAGGAATATGTGTCTTGGATCGAAGCAGCGAAAAAACCTGAAACCAGAGCATCTCGTATCGATAAATCAGTCAGTAAACTGGGTGAAGGCTTAAGGCTTAAATAAGAGTATAAAGAAGTGCTTAGCAGGCTGAATAGATGAACAGCGTCCTCTTCCATAAGATTGGAAAGGGACGCTGTTAATGTTGGTGATATGTGCGAGTTGGCTTAAATAAGAACGGCTACCTCACCACAATTCACAAACTTAATACTTTCGATTTTTACTGATAACTCACCTGAAGGTATAGCAAGCTGACATGTACTGCCGATCTGAGCTAACAGCAACTGCATGCCAATAGGCGAGAACATTGAAATCTTGTTATCATTGGGTTCTGCCTGGTTTGGAAATACGATGGTGTAGGTATCTGTAGTATTGTCGTCTAAGTAGCGTAGCTGAAGCTGACTTCCAATCAATACGAGTGAATTCAATTCTTCACCATTAAAACGGGAAAGTAATTGTTCCAGCTCGGAGCAATAACGGGACAACAGCGTTTCAGCATTACTTCTTTGTTTGCTTCGTTCCGGGAAATACTGATTTAGAAATGCGATTTTTTCCTCATCAAAATAAATAAGCTGCTGGACCAATTGTGTCCTTGAGCCTTCATAAATTAGACTATGGTTCATAGTAGATTTCACCCCCTCTAAGTAGCACATTCTTTGCAAATTTGTTATGACGCGTTGCCATAGTACAATCCCTCCTATACAAATAGAGGTCCCCCAGAGGGAACCTTCTGATCAGTATAACAGCTTCTATATGTAAATCCAATCCATTTTGCAAAGGCAATTAATTCTTACTAAATATTGTATTTAAAACGTTTGACTATTGTATAGTTGGGTGCTATGATAGGCTGATGTTATGGGCATTTCGTAGAAAACTGCGGAATGCCTATACTATATTTCGAAGATAAATTTACATTAAATGTTACCAGGGGAGTGATACGCCATGTACATTTCGTTGAGTTTACCTATAGAATCTAGACATAAAAAGTAACTAAAATTTATTAAAGGAGAGATCAGGATGATTCAAGTAAAAGAGTTTGTAGATGCTGATAATTCGTATGCTGAGAATAAAGCTAATGAGTTCTTGGCAGGGCTGCGTGAGGAACAGGTTGTGAATATCTGTTACGGTTCGGTAGTTAAATCTTCACGTGATGGGGCAGAGCATCAAAGAAGCAGTATACTGGTCGTGTATAAGACAAATGAAGGGCAATAACTGGAATACTTTTTTTTCGTGCTTATCTGTTGTCTCCACACTATGCATCGTGATTGTTCTAATATATTATATGTTTTAGCTTTTCTTATTAAAAAGAGGACCTTTCCCATCTACAGGTAAAGGTCCTCTTTGATTATATAAGTGCATTTACAGTCTTATATACCGTCTGGAACGGATAATCCTAAACCGGAAGCGATACGCTGTCCCAATTCCGGATCAGCTTTATAGAAATGAACAATTTGGCGAAGTTTAATATCGTTACTTTCAACGGGGGTCATAGCACCTACGATATTTTGAACAAGACGGATACGCTCTTCTTCACTCAACAGGCGATACAAGTCACCAGGTTGTGTATAGTGATCGTCACTATTATAGGAGACACTGTCGGCATTTCCAGATACTTCGAAGGGTGAGGTTTTGTATTGTGGTGCTTCTTTAGGTCCACCTAGGCTGTTAGGCTCGTAATAAGCACCGGATCCGCCATTGTTGCCGAGTGCCATGCCACCGTCACGTTGATAGTTCTTCACTTCTACTTTTGGACGGTTGATAGGCAGGCTGTTATGGTTAGGACCTACACGGTGACGATGAGCATCGCCGTAAGCAAACAGTCGACCCTGTAGTAATTTATCAGGAGAAGCTTCAATACCAGGGACGAAAGAGCCAGGCGAGAACGTAACTTGCTCTACTTCCGCGAAGTAGTTCTCTGGATTGCGATCCAGTACCATGCGGCCAACCTCAATTAATGGATAATCTTTTTGCGACCATACTTTTGTTACATCGAATGGATCAAAGCGGTACGTCTTCGCATCTTCGATCGGCATTATTTGCACGTAGAGTTTCCACGCAGGGAAATCTCCTTTATCAATAGCATTGAACAAGTCTTCTGTATGATAATCTGGGTTCTCCCCAGCTATTTTTGCGGCAAGATCTGGAGCAAGGTTCTTAATGCCTTGTTCTGTTTTGAAATGATATTTCACCCAGACTGCATTTCCTTCGTCATTTACCCACTTGAAGGTGTGGCTTCCGAACCCATGCATATGTCTCAGCGTAGCTGGAATCCCGCGATCTGACATCAAAATAGTCACCTGATGTAGAGATTCCGGAGATAAAGACCAGAAGTCCCAAACCGCATTAGGGTTCTTTAAGTGAGTCTGTGGATCACGTTTCTGTGTATGAATAAAATCAGGGAACTTGATTGCATCACGAACGAAGAATACAGGTGTATTGTTACCTACGAGATCATAGTTTCCTTCTTCCGTATAAAATTTCACAGCAAAACCACGAGGGTCCCGTACAGTATCAGCAGAACCTAGCTCCCCAGCAACCGTAGAGAAACGGATGAACATGGGTGTGCGTTTGCCTACCTCAGATAAAAAATTAGCTTTTGTATATTGAGTTAAATCCTGAGTGACCTCAAAATACCCATGAGCGCCAGCACCCTTAGCATGAACGACACGTTCAGGAACACGTTCTCTGTTAAAGTGGGCTAATTTTTCAAGCAGATGGACATCTTGCAGCAAAGTAGGACCACGATCACCGGCTGTCATTGAATTCTGATTGTCGCCTACTGGAGCACCCCAGCTGGTCGTAAGATTATTATTATTGGAGCTCATTAATAGAATCACCTCGTAAGATTTGATTTTAGATTTAGTATAAGTTCTATATTAATGTTTTTTGGGGAAAATGCAACACTTTTTGATTAATTGACACATTACAGTATGTGGTAATCGTCGTCCCATTCAGATATATATGATAGATAGAGTGATTAATTACTAAGCAGAGTTAAAAAAGAAACAGCGCACCTCTACCATCACTGGAGGGTACGCTGTTCTATTTTGATATAGGAATATCCGTTTTCTGTACTTAGTTTTTAATGTACATTCTGTTATAGTATTCATCCAGCATTCTTTTGGTGGCAAATTCGGTGCGAGTGGTTTCGATACTCTTCTTCATCATTTGTACCCACTGTTCACGATTCTCATAATAGGTTGGGAGTACTCGATTCAATAGGGTGTCGTATAGCGCATCACTATCATGCTTATCCAGAACCTCGAAGTCAGTTGTCTCGAAGCCATCTCCAATCTGCCAGCCATTCTTGCCATCTATACAGGCTTCCGGCCACCAGCCATCTAGAATAGAGCAGTTCAATACCCCGTTCATGGCTGCCTTCATCCCGGAGGTACCACTTGCTTCCAGTGGTCTACGAGGATTATTGAGCCAAATATCAGAACCGCGTGTCAGCTGTGCGCCGATAGTCATATCGTAGTTTTCTAAGAAGACAACACTCTTCGGATATTTTTTCATCATCGCCACTAAATTGCTGACGATTTTTTTGCCGTTATCATCGAGTGGATGAGCTTTGCCAGAGAAGACGATTTGTATTTTGCCGGACTCCAGATAAGGCTCAATAATGTCCGGCTGCGAGAAGATCAGGTCACTGCGTTTATACGGAGCAGCTCTGCGTGAGAAGCCAATAAGTAGATTATCAGCATTGAGGCTAATGCCAGAGCGTTCTTTAATAAAATCAATCAGTTCACCTTTAATTTCCTGATGCACTGCCCATAAATCGCCATTTTCTTCGTAGGCTTGGGTCATTCTTTCATCAACCCAGGTAGGCGTATGAATCGCATTAGTAATGCCGATGATATCCGATCTTCCGGCAACCTCTTTCCACATCTTATTGGCTGTATCCGCATGAAGCTGAGCCACGGCATTGGATATTCGGGAGAGGCGCAGACCGGCAACTGTCATGTTGAAAGGCTCACCACCGATTCGCTCCATCTGATCACGGGTTAAACCATTAAATGCACTCATATACTCTAAGCGGTCGAGGGGATGGGTTTCGTTGCCTTCTTTGATTGGGGTATGTGTAGTGAACACAACCTCTTCCCGAGTAGCTTTCCAAGCTTCCTCAAAGGTGTTGCCTCCGGACATTTTCTCTCGGATTAGCTCGATAGCTGCAAGGGCTGCATGGCCTTCATTGAAATGATACACATCAATCGGTATGCCTAGCGCACGCATAGCTTTTACTCCACCGATTCCAAGTACGATCTCTTGTGCGATCCGTTCCTCGCCGAACCAGCCGTACAGTTGTCCAGTAATCCAGGCATCATTATTCTCGGGGATATCCGTATCCAGTAAATACAACGTGCTGTTGCCAAAATAATCAGTCTTCCATACTTTGCACACCACATCGGTCTTTCTGACTTTAACGGTTACTTTCACCCCTGTATCTTCAAGAAAATCATAAACATAATTGTGATAGGAGTCGTACGGATTACCATTCGCATCAATTTTTTGATCCGTATACCCTTGTTTCCACTTCAGCCCGATAGGGATAATAGGAGCATTGATGTCCTTAGCTCCCTTAATGTAGTCACCGGCGAGAATTCCAAGCCCTCCGGCATACATTTTAAAATCGGAATGTAACCCGTACTCCATACTGAAATAAGCTACTGTTGGTAATTTTTGTTCGTTCACTTGATAAGCCTCCTAATCGCGGATTAGATTGAATTGCAGTAAAGCTGCTGGCATTATCTACGATGCAAACGTTTGCTCAAAAAACAGCCAACAATCGTTGTGGAAGCGATTGCACCATCATTCTAGCACACTTTATCTATAAAAGCATAACGTCGATTTGGTGAAAATAGCCAATTAGGGGTAAAATCAACGGAAGTGATTGATAAAGTGAAGGGAAGACCCTAAGATAAAGAGATTGAAGAAATAATTACTGGTGGTGTTTAAGTTGGGTATAGTTGTGATTGGAAGCATAAATATGGATATGGTAGTACGTACGAGCCGGGCACCGAATGCAGGAGAAACGCTTATGGGACAAGTATTTGCTCTATCTCCCGGTGGAAAGGGAGCGAATCAAGCCGTTGCCGCAGCACGTCTGGGTGCTGAGGTTAGTATGATCGGCAGCATCGGAAAAGATACCTTTGGAAGCGAAATGCTGGAGATTATTAAGCAAGAAGGTATTCATATAGAACATATCTCAATGAGTGAAACTGAGGCAACAGGTGTAGCTTCAATCGTTATTGAAGAAGATGGAGAGAATCGGATTATCGTTGTACCCGGAGCGAATATTGATCTATTTGCAGAGGATATACAGGCGTTAGAGGCTGTAATTAGCCAGGCTGAGATGATAGTGATGCAGCTTGAAATGGAACTGGCGATGAGTGAGCATGCTATTGCCATTGCACATCGTCATGGAATTCCGGTCATTCTGAATCCGGCACCAGCTAGAGTACTTAAAGACGAGATGCTGGGTCAAGTATCGTATCTGACACCTAATGAGACGGAAGCGGGAATTTTGACTGGAATGACTGTAGATAGTTTAGAGACTGCTGAGCAGGCAGCCCGTATTTTGCTGCAAAAAGGTGTTAAAAATGTGATCGTAACCTTGGGATCTAAAGGTGCACTGATCGTTAATGCTGAAGGCGCTAAGTCAGTTCCTGGATTCCCGGTTAAGGCGATAGACACGGTTGCTGCCGGAGACTCATTCAATGGGGCATTAGCCCAGCAATTGGTCTTAGGCAAAACGTTGGAGGAGGCAGTGAGCTTCGCTAATGCTGTTGGAGCACTGGCTGTAGGGAAAGAAGGCGCGATCCCATCGCTTCCGCAATTATCAGAGGTCGAACAGTTTCTAAAATATGTATCGGCAGTAAAATAAACAATACAGAATCTATAACAGACGACTGGATAGGGGCTGAAATAATGAGCAGGACAGTAATCGTAAAAAATGTGATCATTGGCGAAGGAATCCCTAAAATATGTGTTCCGTTGATTGGAGCTACCTTGTCTGAACTGAAACAGGAAGCCGAATCATTAAAAGAGCTTAGTCCCGATTTAGTAGAGTGGCGGACGGATTTTTTTGATGAAGTTGAAGACGTAGAGGCGGTCAATTCAGCACTAAAAGAAATCCATTCTGTAATTCCGGAGTTACCGCTGATTTTTACTTTTCGGAGTGCCAAAGAAGGTGGCGAAAAGCAGGTTAGCAAGGAGTACTACATTGCATTGAATACTGCTGCAGCCGAAAGCGGGCTGGTAGACATAATAGATATTGAATTATTTAATGAGGAACAGGATGTAAAGCTGCTAGTCGAGACTGCTCATACCCATAATGTGTCTGTCATTATATCCAATCATGATTTTCATGGAACCCCTTCTCAAGAGGAAATCATCTCACGACTATGTAAAGCACAGGAGCTTGGGGGGGACCTGCCCAAAATTGCCGTGATGCCTAAGGATGCGGGGGATGTACTGACTTTACTAGAAGCTACCCATATGATGAAAGAACAATATGCAGATCGCCCAATTATAACGATGTCTATGGCTGGAGCTGGGGTAATTAGCCGTCTAGCCGGTGAAATATTCGGTTCAGCGCTTACCTTTGGAGCGGCACATAAACCATCTGCACCTGGGCAGGTAGCTGTAGTTGAGCTGCGAAAAGTACTGTCACTGCTGCATAGCAGTCTATAAGAGGGATCAGCAAGGTTCCAGATAAAAGAAATAGAGCGGCGACCGGATTTCCGGTGCCGCTCTTTTTTATTATTTTGCACCCGTGTATACGTGAACGGCATCTCTTAAGAACGCTGCAAGTCCAGGGCGATGCTTGTCGTAGTACTTGCTAAAACGCTCATCATCAACATACATTTGTGCAACACCGGCATGTGCCTCTTTGGAATAGGAATCCCAGTAGAAGGAGAGCCACTGGCGGTGCAGATCAGCACTTTTTTGCGCCAATACACTGGCAGGATCTCCATGCTCCATCGCTTGAACAAGGGACTCAAACATTTCCTCCTCAAGCTGCTGTATAGCCGCATATTGTTCTTCTGTCATACCTTTAAGCTTCTTGTTGGATTGATCTACAGTGCTGTCCCCGTATTTCTCTCTAATTTCTTGACCGTATTTCTTCTCGTTGTCTTCTACCAGCTTTTGTTTAAAGCCTTCAAATTTCTCTGCGTCACTCATAGTCATTCTCCCTTCTTGGTGAGCTAGCGTCTGTTCGACGTTAGCAATGAGTAGATCTAATTGATGTCTCTTTTCAAGCAGCTTGTCATGATGCTCCCGTAGTGCCTTGGCTCCGTCGAAAGACGGTTCGGTCATAATAGCTTTGATACGTTCCAGACTCAAGCCAAGCTCTCGATAAAATAAAATTTGCTGCAGTTGATCTACTTCGGTGCGGCCATAGATACGATACCCCGAGGAGTTGATTCTCGCCGGCTTAAGAATGCCAAACTCGTCGTAGTATCGCAGGGTTCGCGTACTGATTCCAGCTAGCTCAGCGAGCTTCTGTACTGTGTATTCCGTAGTATCACCTCCCACAAATTCAATGTACACCTTTACGTAGCGTGAAGGTCAAATGTTTTTTTAGGGTATCCCAAACAGCGGCAGTTACCCGCTGAAGATCATTGGGAAGACTGCCGCTGCTATGATTTGCTGATGTTTGAAGTTATTTTTGACCCATCTGCGCCGCAAAATAATTCTGTAATTCCTCTAATTTCCGAGGATCAGCTAGGGTTGTTTTGTCTGAGAAGTAGTGTTCGAGAACAAGGTCCCAGGTAGGTACTATTTTTTGTGAGTTCATCGCTTTAATGGCAACTTTGACCGTCTTACGTTCTTTGGCATTAGAAAAGGTATCTACGTAATGCTGTGAGCGCTCAAAATCCAGATCCTTAAACACAGCGCGGAAAATCTCTGAAGTCATCTTTGCATCATCCAGCGCCCGGTGAGCAGATCCGGAAGGTTCAAGTTCAAATAAAGCCATTGCGCTTTCCACGCTGACATCATTACTTAGTCCTCGAGCCCGAAGCACACCCTTCAGTAAATCGAAATACGTTGCGGACATCCAGTAGGAGTCGTCCATCTTGTGCATACGTACATCCTGAATGATTCGTTTCATGTCTTCGCCACCCCAAGTAAGCAGCAGCACTCCATCTGTACTTAGATCAAGCCACTCTCTAAAAGCAGTGATGACTTTCGGGAATCGGGGTGCGATGTCGATTTCCTCTTGGGGAATACCGGTTTTTTTCTTAATAAAAGAATTAAGGGTGGAGAAATATATGGGTTTGATCAAGGAAGAAAATTCATCCTTATACTGCAATGAAGAGTCTAACCGGACGGCTCCAATCTCAATGACCTCCATAGGGTGCTCGCTGGCAAACTTACGGCCGTTGAATTCGATGTCCAGAATAATATAATCCACAGGTACTTGCCTCCGTTCCATGACTGACGCTGTAGTGCTTAATACGTCGACTACTCTATTTTAACAAAAAAAGCGATGTAATGGGGAGTATGGGAACAAGCTAATATTAGAACATAAAAAAAGAACCTGCACAATGCGGGTTCTTTTTATCACTATAATGAGCAAATAAGAGTGTAGAAAATGAAGGAAGGCGATTAATACTCTGGAGTGGCATCAGGTTCAGGTTGATGAACGGGTTGTTCCAGTAGAACGGATCCGTCTTCAAGTCGAATCCAGGTATTAAAGTCTTGGGTGCCTTGGGTCAGTTTGATGACGCGTGCGCCCCGCATAAAGCCTTCTTTTCCATAAGTATTGTAGCCGGTAGCACGGCCATAGGAAAGACGTATGCCATACAGGCTTCCCGTAAAATCGTTAACATGGTCATGCCCGCAAAAAGTGCCCAGCACATCACCCATTTCAAGTAAAGCGGTGAACAATCCCGAGTTAACATGTGGTGAGCATACACGCTCGTTCTTATGTCCATGACAAACTTGTGTGAACCATACTTCCCGGTATTCAGGAATTGGGATATGAAAGAAAGCTAATGCTGGTAGTCTGTCTTCCGCAGTCTTTGGATTTAGCCGATCTGATTCAGCTGTCAGCCAATTGATCTGACTCCGGCTAACCCAATTGTAGCCAGGGATATGCTCCATCTCAGAGTAGCTGCCCGAGTCAATAAAATAAAGGACTGCAGCCGCTTGGCCATCCTGATCTTTAATTTCAAGTGAGTAATTCCCTGAACCCTCGAGATCCTCTGGGCCGGCTTTGGCCAGGCAGTGGGGATGCTCCAAGGCAATCTGCATCAGTTCATTGCGGGAAATCAGGGTTTCTGTATCATGGTTGCCAAATACGAAGGCCCAAGGGGTTCCCGTTTTCTCCACAGCAGCAACAGCATCCCGAAAAGCTTGGGCGGGGTCTTCACAGGCCTTTTCACCAGGTGATACAGGGCCGGTGTAAATTAGATCGCCCGTGAAAACTACAAGATCAGGTTGTTCCGCTTCCAGAACGCGTTCCATCAGTTCCCGGGTACGCTGATCTTCGGCTCTTCCATCCATCCAGTGAAGATCAGTGAACTGTACAATTTTCAAAGTTCCATCTTGCTGAAATGATAAGCTGTGTCTCATTGGGGTATCTCCCTTACTGTCTGATATTGAATTCTAAGCTCCGGAAGCGTGAGCCGCTTATGCGACACAAGCCGGGTGAGGGCTGACACTATCAGCTATGTAGCCATAGACGTTAGCCGATCCAGATCCGCTGGGTGAAATGATCTCCGGAGTTCCTACCAATCATAATATCAAATTCTCCGGGTTCGAAGACCATTTGATCGTCTTTTCCATAGAACATCAGCATTTCTCTAGTAATCTCGAAAGAAACCACTTGTTTCTCATGCGCTGCGAGTGTAATTTGTCGGAAGGCTTTCAGCTCCTTGACCGGGCGTACAACACTTGCGCTAACGTCATGGATATAGAGTTGAACGGTTTCCTTGCCGGTGATGTCTGAAGTATTCTCCACTTCAATGGAGGCAACAATCCGATCGGTAGCATCAACATTGAAGTTGCTGTAATCAAAACTGGAGTAGCTCAGACCATAGCCAAAGCAGAACAGCGGATCATTAGGGCAATCCAAATATCGGGTTACATAACGTACATTGGGATATAGAGGATCATAAGGGCGTCCCGTCTGATAGGCATTGTAATAAACAGGGATTTGCCCAACCGAGTAAGGAAAGCTCATTGATAAACGAGCGGACGGATTATAATCTCCGAACAGCACATCAGCTAGTGAGTTTCCGGATTCTGTACCCAGAAACCAGGCTTGCAGCAAAGCGTCGCTAGCCTCAAGAACAGGCTTTAGTTCCAGCGGTCGGCCGCTAAATACAATGGTAACAATCTTTTTGCCGGTATCTTTCAGACGCCAAATCAGCTTCTCCTGATTGGTCGACAAGCGCAGATTGGTTTTGCTTCCGCCTTCCCCGGTATCCTGCTGATTCTCACCGACAGCAGTGAGAATGACGTCGCAATCTTTCAGGCGCTGGAATGCTTCTTCGATTTCATCCTCCACATCAAAAACACCCTCCAGCATGCTTCCCAGCTCACCAGTCATGGCCGTAATAATATCCGCGGCAGATGTTTTTTGAGAAATGCCATTGTAGAGTGATACGGCTGGGTCTTTTTCCGTTCCAGACCAGCCGCCCAGCACTTGAATAGAGGTGGCGAAGGGACCAGCCAATCCAATCTTCATACCGTGTTTAAGGGGCAGAGCGTTATTGTCATTTTTCAACAGCACCACTGAGCTGGCACCCAGCTCTCTCGCAGCTTGTAAATTCTCTACGCTCGGCGTAGGTGCCTCATCTACTATTGGATCTGCATCCTTGAATGGATTGTCAAACAAGCCGAGAGCGTCCTTGAGTTCTAGCACCCGGATAACGGCTTCATCAATCAAGGAGATATCAAGCTTGCCTTCTTCGACTAGAGCAGCGCCGTGGTTTAGATAATGGGTGGACATCATTTCAATATCAAGTCCTGCAGCTATACTTTTCTCCGCTGCTTCACGGCCATCCTCAGCTGCACCATGAGGGATTAGCTCATTGACGGAATTGAAGTCGGCAATGGTAACGCCGTTGAAGCCCCATTCCTCACGCAAAATTCCCCGGAGAAGTTTGGAATTACCGCTTGCTGGTATGCGGTCAATCGTATTGAATGCGGCCATCACCATGGCTACACCAGCATCTACAGCAGCTTTATAGGCTGGTAGATAGAACTCACGTAATACGCCGAGGGACATATCGACCGTATTATATTCTCGACCGCCTTCGGGAGCGCCGTAACCGGCGAAGTGTTTCACACAGGCAGCGATACGACCTTTTTCTTTTAGGTCTTTGCCCTGATAGCCCCGTACCATGCTCTCAGTTACACGGGCATTCAGATAAGGATCCTCACCGGATGTCTCCATCACCCGTCCCCAGCGCGGATCGCGTACGAGATCTGTCATAGGTGAGAAAGTGAGATGGATGCCGGCAGCTGCGCTCTCTTTGGCTGCAACTTCAGCAAATCGCTCGCAAGCTTCCATATCAAAGCTACAACCTATCGCAAGCGGGATCGGAAGAATTGTTCTGTAGCCATGAATGACATCCGCCATGAAGAGCAAGGGGATTTTCTGACGGCTGGCTTGCAAATGCCGGGTCTGTAGATCAATCACATTCCTGGCTCCAATGCCGTTCAGAACGCTTCCGATGTTCTCCATTAGCTGCGGATTAATGTTCAGCTCTTTGAATGGACCGGTTAAATCTACGGTATCATCCAAACCCCAATAGTGAGGGCCTAGCTGGGTCAATTGGGCCAACTTTTCTTCTAGCGTCATATCGTTCACAAGATCTTGGATAAACAGTTTAGTCATGGTTAACACCTTCCTCGTGAGCGCATTGAAAGTTATTGTGACAAATAGATGTGCTATACCAATAAGAAAGCGCTTGCGATTTGAGTTCGCCGCTATGCACACGCAGATAAATATAATTGGATGAGACATGAGATAGATAAGAACGGGGAGTTCATTGTCAGACATCATATAATAGAGACTGACATGTCTGTGAAAGAACAGATAGAAACGTTTCCATTAACGATACATATCGATCTTAGTCCGAAGGCCATAAAAAGTCAATTATCTTCGTGAAATCGGCCGAATCATTATATTTAGGTTATAAAATGTGATTTTTATTACTAGAAAATCAAAAATAAAATCAATTGACAGCGCATACAACTAGGGAGTATGATTTTCGTACAGGGAGTTTCAAAGAAATTATGGAAACGTTTCTATATCATCCGATACGCTTATTATAAAGGATGAGCAAGCAGTTTCATGCTGGTTGCGGGACAAGAAAGGAAGCTAAGTTATGCATGTGATGAAATGCATCTTTCAAATTGGAGGTGGGCTCATTGGCAAGAATTAAGCTTGCGGGTGGAAATATTGTCCGGGAAGTCATTAAGAACAAAGTGCTTTTTCTAATGTTGCTGCCTGTAATCGTATACTTCATTATTTTTCACTATGCCGTAATGCCTGGCGCTTATGTCGCATTTGTAGATTACAAGCTCAACAAGGGTATTTTCGGAAGTGATTTTATCGGTCTGAAAAACTTCGAATTTCTGGTTCAAAATGGAGATTTGTGGAATATTACCAAGAATACGCTTCTTTACAACATCGTCTTCCTAGCACTGGGTAACATTATTCAAATTGTGTTTGCGATTATGCTATCGGAGATCTCGGGCAAGTGGTTCAAGAAAGTGTCTCAATCCGTTATTCTCCTACCTTACTTTATCTCTATGGTTATCGTCGGTGTGTTTGCCTACAATATATTCAATTTTAATTCCGGGTTCATCAATACGATGCTAACTGGAATGGGGCTAGACCGTTACGAGTTCTATTCTGATCCGGGCATATGGAAATATATCATAGTAGCCTTCAAGATCTGGGCCGCTACCGGATATGGAATGATTGTCTACCTGGCAACGATCACAGGGATTAATCATGATCTGTACGAGGCTGCTTATATGGACGGAGCTACTACCTGGCAGCGGATCCGTTATATGACCTTACCGATTCTGAAGCCAACCTTTATTCTGCTTTTACTGTTTGGTATGGGTGGAATTCTCAAGGGCTCTTTTGACCTTTTCTATAATCTGATCGGTACGAACTCGGTGCTGTATCCGCAGACGGATATTATCGATACCTATGTCTTCCGTTCACTGGTGGGACAATTCAACTTCTCTATGGGCGCCGCGGTGGGCTTCTACCAATCCATGTTTGGCCTGATTCTGGTGCTAGTAGTTAACTTTATTGTACGTAAGGTCGAGCCGGACAGCGCATTGTTCTAAAACCAGACACGAAACAGGGGTGATGAATATGGAAACTCAAAAAATCAAACAGGATTCCGGAAGTATTATCATAAAAGTGATTAGCTATATCTGCATTAGTATCTTTGCACTGTTCTGTGTATTTCCCTTTGCACTAATGATCTCCTCATCGTTTATGAACGAGCAGGAAATTGTCCGCGAAGGCTACAAGCTGCTGCCTAAGGAATTTTCCTTTAAGGCTTACGAATTGTTGTTTAACAACTCTACGCAACTAGTAAATGCTTATAAGATAACTATTTTTATAACCGTAGTGGGTACGGTCCTTGGACTGTTCATGATGTCGATGGCTGGCTTCGTGCTTAACCGCAAGGATTTCAAGTATCGCAACTTCTTTTCCTTTCTAATTTACTTTACGACACTCTTCAGCGGTGGCTTGATTCCAACGTACATCTTGATGGTCAAGCACCTGCATATGAAAGACAACTTATTTGCCATGATTCTACCGGCTGTAGTTGGCGCATGGTCGATCTTCCTGATGCGTAATTTCATGAAGGCCATTCCGGATTCCTTATATGAATCTGCTACCATTGACGGTGCTGGCGACTTCCGTATCTATTGGCGGATATTTATTCCGCTGGCGGTTCCTTCCTTAGCTACCATCGGGCTTTTCTCGGCGATAGGCTTTTGGAATGAGTGGTACAACGGGATGTTATATATGGACTCCCCGACGAAATATCCACTCCAATACTTCTTGCAGCGAATGGTCAATCAGACGAATCTCGGTACACTAATCAATTCGGGGGCAGTTATCAATACAGCTGATCTTCCAACGCAATCCATCAAGATGGCTACAGCTGTGCTGGCCACCGGGCCAATTATTCTCCTCTATCCATTTGTACAGCGTTATTTCGTAACAGGCCTCACCGTTGGGGCTGTAAAGGGTTAATGGACGTCTCCTTTTCGAAGGCGCGTTTATTATAAATGCAATTCATAAATAGAAAAGAAAAGGGAGGCTTACCTAATGAAAGGTAAAAAAATTGCGTCTTCTTTAATTGCTGTACTCATGCTTACTGGGGCATTGACAGCCTGTTCATCGAAGAACAACGAGGCGAGTAATGATCCGGCAGCTACGAAGGCACCAGATGCTTCAACGAATGCAGGAGGAGTAGACACTTCCAAAGAAGCTAAGTTGGTGTATTATCTGTGGGGTAGTGAAGGTGTTCAAAATAAGGCGATTCTAGCTGAGATTAACAAAAAGCTCAAGGCTGATCTCAACGCTACAATTGAAGTGAAGTATATTGACTGGCCAGATATCAATACGAAATACCCGTTGCTATTTGCTTCAGGCGAGCAGTTTGATATGTCTCATGCATCTCCAGGAGCACCTGTATCCTATTTCACATTGGCTAGTGAAGGTGCTCTAGTGGACCTTACCGATATGCTCGATAAAGTTGCTCCTAAGCTGAAGGCAGAAATCCCTGCTAGTGTATGGGAAAATACTAAGTACAAAGGTAAAATCTATGGCGTACCGAGTCTTTATAGTGAATATACACCAAATGGTTATGCCTATCGTGTAGACCTGTTGAAGAAATACGGAATGGAAAAAATTACAACTCTCGATGACATGGTTAAATACATGGATAATGTTGTTGCCAATGAGTCCTTCCCACCAATTAACGGTAAGTCAGAAGATGCGGCCAATATGTTCAGAATGCTCGTAGATACTACAGGAATGTGGCTTAACGCACCTGGTATATCTTTGAATGAACTAAATCTTGTGACTAAAAGTCCAGAGGACTACAAGACCGTCTTCCATCCAGCATACACTCAGGAATTCGAAGATTGGGCTGTGAAAATGCGTGAATGGGCAGATAAAGGATACTGGGGCAAGGATGTGCTGTCTGCAACTCTTGGCAGCAAAGATAACTTCAGAGCAGCAAACTCCGCTGGTTATTTGACTCATGCTCAGGACTGGATTGGCCAATACGGTGCAGATTTGAAGGCACAACCAGAGGCAGAAACTGCATTCTTTACTTTTGCGGAAGCCAACAAGAAGATCAAACGTAAGATGGGTGTTGATAACTCGACTGTAATTAGCACGAGCTCCGAGAATCCAGAGCGTTCTCTGATGGTGATCGAGAAGTTCATGACTGACGAAAGCTACTACAACCTCATCCAAAACGGTATTGAAGGCAAACAATATGTTATGGAAAATGGTGTTAAAAAGCAGCCTCCAGGCTTCAACGAAAAAACGGACGGCGGAGGTTTCGCGGCTTGGTCACTTCGTAATGACAAATTCGTAGTTCCTACGGATACAGAAAACCCAATTCGTAACTCTTTATTTGCAGAGTGGGATAAAGTCGCTATCGATGATCCATACAATGGCTTTAGCTTTGATCCATCGAATGTAACTACAGAAATTGCTTCCATCTCCAACGTGAATTCCCAGCTTGGTATTCAATTGATGCTTGGTAAAACAAGCAAAGATCCTAAAGCTGCTGTAGCGGATTACCGTGAGCAACTGAAAAAAGCAGGAATTGACAAGGTTATTGCCGAAGTAGAAAAGCAATTGGCTGCGTTTGTTCCAGTGAACTAAAGAACGTTAAAAGGTGTGGGGGAGCTATAGTAGCATATAGCTCCCTTACTTATAAGTGGGGGAGTATAGTGGACGTAAATATCAAGGATATCGCGCGGATTTCCGGTGTGGGCATCTCGACGGTCTCCAGGGTCATCAACAATAAGGGGCTGGTGAGTAAGGCTACTCGGGAAAAGGTTCTGAATGTTGTTAAGGAATACAATTACATTCCCAATTCCAATGCAAGAAATTTAAAAACTACAGAGTCAAAGAACATTGCACTTATGGTTAAGGGGATTACCAATCCGTTTTTCTCCAATATGATTAAAGAAATCGAGCGGCAGGCTAATCTGCGTGGTTATCCCTTTCTCATTCATCAGGTAGAGGATGGTACGGATGAAATCAATGCTGCCATTCAGCTCACCAAAGAAAAAAATCTATGCGGGATCATCTTCATGGGCGGAACCTACAATCATTCCGAAGAGAAGTTCAAGCAGCTGACGGTTCCGTTTGTACTGACGACGATCACCTCTACACAAGAGGTGGACCCTGATATCTTTTCTAGTGTCACCATTAATGAATTGAAGGAAGCTTATAAGGCCACCAATTACTTGATATCACTTGGGCATGAGAATATCGGTTTTCTAGCCAAGTCCCCTTTATTGGATGAAACAACAGGAAACCGGAGATATTTGGGCTACAAACAAGCACTGGAAGAACATAATCTGCCTTATGATCCACAGTTGGTGGAGGATTGTGAATATAGTCCTAGCTCGGGATTTGATGCAGCGCGGAGATTGCTTAAACGGAATAAGGGAGTAACCGCAATATTTGCAGCCTCCGACACGATTGCTATCGGTGCTGCCAAAGCGGTGCTTACCGCGGGGTTGTCTATTCCGGATGATATTTCAATCATTGGCTTTGACGGGATCGAAATGGCTGAATATTTTCATCCTTCACTTGATACGATCAGCCAACCGGGTACAGAAATGGCTTTATCCAGTGTGGGCGTTCTGTTTGATCTAATTTCTGGACGGTCAGTTCATCAGCATATTGTCTACGATGCGGTATTGCTCAAGCGAGGCTCTTGCAAGATGCTCAAAACACTTAAGGTTTAATACTGACTATAAAAGCTATCATTGGAGTGGTAACCCAAATGCAAGACACATTGAGAATAGGTACTCTGGTTCGTGGCGGGGAGGCCGTCACCGTGATTCCGCAAATCGTTCAGCATGGTTTTGAATCCTTTAACCTGAACTTTTGGCAGACCACAGGTGAAACCAATCTTGTAGAAACAGCTGCACGACTTAGGGAACTGGCTGCTGAACATGATTTTGTCATCTCTTCTGTTGGGATTTATGGCAATCCACTTTCAGGAACAGGCGACAATGCTGACACACTCGCCAGTTGGGAGCGATTGATTGATCATGCCCATTTATTCGGCACAGATATTATCGGAGGATTCACCGGACGTCTTCCAGGTTCTTCGATTGACGAGTCGATTCCGAGATTTGCAGAGGTGTTTAGTGAATTGTCCAAAAGGGCAGCCGATCGTGGCTTAAGAATTGCTTTTGAAAATTGCGCTATGGGTGGAAATTGGCAGGCGGGAGAGTGGAATATCGCTCACAATCCTTCAGCCTGGGAGAAAATGTTCAATGCTGTGCCAGCAGACAATCTGGGTCTGGAATGGGAACCGTGCCACCAGCTGATAGGTCTCATTGATCCGATTCCGCAGCTACGCAAATGGGTGAATAAGGTGTTCCATGTACATGGCAAGGATGCCACTATTGCCTGGGATATCGTCAAGGAATACGGAATTCATGGACCTAAGCCTTATGTCTGGGACCGGACGCCTGGCTTCGGGGATACGAACTGGGTGGATATCATCTCGATTCTGCGCCAAGCTGGTTATAAGGGAACAATTGATATTGAAGGCTGGCATGATCCTGTCTACCAGGGTGAACTAGAAATGACTGGACAGGTACATGCGCTAAATTATTTGAAGTATTGCCGAGGTGGCAGTTTTGTCCCAAATCCGGTGTAAAGGATATCAGATAGTAACAACTCAAAAATGACCTCAAAACCCACAGTAAAGTGGAGGATGAGGTCATTTTTATATGCTTAGCTTAATCCCGTATAAGATAGCCTTGCCCAAGCTGGATTTCATTAAAGCCTGCCATGTGGCGAGCTTGAAAGCGGATAGGCTTAAATCCACCTATAATAATGATGTTTTTGATATCCGCAGTCCCATCTGAAGGCAGTGAAAAGGATTTAATATAGGTAAATTGTTCGGCGAGCGTGGTGTAAATAGCATTAATGAGCGGATCATTTTCACCTTTTCCCATCAGATTCATCAGGAGATACCCTTCGGTATTCAGTTTTGAATGCGCGATGTTGAAAAATTCACTGGAGATTAAGTGCCTCGGCGTGCCCGCAGCGGTGAAAGCATCCAAGACGATGTAATCATATTTCTGTGTTTCTTCACCTTCAAGGATCTGACGTCCGTCACCGATCACTACGTTATCTTGGATGTATCCAAAATAGCGGCGGCTTAATTCGACTACTTCGCTGTCTAGCTCAGCTACTTTAAATCTCTTGTCTAGAAAATACCCGGCAATCGTTCCAATCCCATGACCAATAAGAAAGGCGTCCTCGAAAGAGGGAGCATTGCATTTCATCAAGTGAATGATGGCTCGCGGATATTCAAACACAACTCGTTCTGGGTGATTGAGATCCATCGCACCTTGAATGGCCTGATTGGAAAACTGCATGACGCGGAACGCACCTTGTTCACCGTATAGTTCTGTGGTGTCATAGACGGTGATTTCATGATTATCGCTGCTCGTGTGAATCTGTGATTGCAAGTGATCAAGCTCCTTATACGATAGAAATTCGTTTATATTCATTGGGTGTAACGCCGACTACACGTTTAAAAAGCTTATTGAAATAGGCAGGATCGCCATATCCAACTTCTGCTCCAATCTCGTGAATCTTTAGATCAGGAGCATTCTTGAGCAGATGCTTGGCTTTACGTAGCCGGATTTCCGTGATGTAGTCCGTTAATGTAAGTCCAGTTTCTTGTTTGAACAGCTTGCTTAGATAGCTTGGTGTCAAAAAAACCATATTCGCTAAGGTGTTCAGATCCGCATGTTGATTATAGTTGGCTGATATCCAGCGCTTTATGGTTTCTACAGCTGTACCGGACATCTCTAGGCGATGGGCTCTGATTTCAAATAAAATGCTTGAAAAATGGTCGGTGAATACACGCTCAACTTCACTGAATCTCATACTGGAAGTAATGCTTTCATCCAGTCCAAGATAGGGTGCACCTCTGTAGAGGGTCTCAAATTCTTGCAATTCTTTCTGCGCAGATTCAATAACCCATCGACAGACACGGAGAATTTGATCGGGCACAGCTTGTTGTGATTTCAACATTGAGAATAAGTTACGCACGCGTTCTAAAGCACCCTCCATATTCAGGATCTGCAGATCATGGATTAATGGTTCCTTGATCGCATTAAAAGGCTCGAGAATATTTATCTCAGGCTGCTGAATGTTCTGAATATTAGCATAGTGCAATCGGTCAGTGTTATAGATTCCGACACTGCAGGCTAACCTAGCCTCTTGATACGCTTGTCTGAGCTTGGCGGTATCATTATAGGAACTGCTAGTACCTACATGCAGTATCATACCATTGGCAGAGATACGAATCCTGTCGCCGATTTCATTCCTATCGCTGTCCGAGAGTTGTTTTGTAGAATACAGGATACAGACATGCAGTCCATTTTGGATCTCTAAGCTGTCGATACTAAATGCCATCTCTTGCCGCAGACTGTCTACACAGAAACAGACGGGTTCTCTTGATCTTCCTTTGAACACAAAGACTGAGAAATAAGGCTGGGGCAAAGTAAGGCTCGACAAAAGCAAGGGGGATGGGGGCTCGTCGACTTGAAGAAGGGTCAGTAGGAGACCGGTACGGTGACGTACCTCCTTGTCACGAGAGAACTGCTGCTCTTTCTCCAATTGATAAAGCAGGTCGAATAATTGCTCCTTATCGATGGGCTTTAATAAGTAGTCTACTGCAGAGCTGCGTATGGCTTCTCTGGCATAATTAAATTCAACAAATCCACTCATTAGAATGGAGCGGATTTGCGGGTGACTGGCTTTTAATTGTTTAATTAATTCCAAGCCGTTAATTTGCGGCATACGAATGTCAGTAATCACAACATCAAGCTGAAGCGAAGGTAACTCGTCAAGTAGATGTTTCCCATCGGAGTAGGTGCCGATGACCAGAAATTCAGTACTTTCTTTGCTGATCATTCGGGCCAGACCTTCGCGGATCAGGATTTCATCGTCAACAATTGCAATACGCAGCAATCAGAGCATCTCCTCTCCGTAATTCATATCATCTTCACTATGAGTAGTGAAGGGAATGTCCTCAATGCGCAGTGTAACACGAGTACCTACTCCGAGCTTACTCTCTACAAGGAGCCCGAATGAGCTGCCGTAATGCAGACGGATTCTCTCATTCACATTTCGTAGACCAATTCCAAACATTTCACTTTCATTCCCACTTTGCAGACTATGATTTAAGGAACGAAGGGTGGCAGCATCCATACCGATGCCATCATCTTCTACACAGAATACGACATTTCCTTGCTCACTCCATGCGGTGATGGTTAAGGTGCCGAGACCTACTTTTTGATCTAAGCCATGAAAAACTGCGTTCTCCACAATGGGTTGGAAGACAAGCTTGATTACAGGAAGATGTAGAAATTTCTCTGGCACATCAATGTGTAGATTGAACTTATCTGGAAACCGGATTTGTAGCAGATGATAATAATTTCGAACATGATCCAGCTCTTGTCTGATCGTAACGGCTTCTTCGCTTCGGACAATACTGTAACGCATCTGAAGTCCAAGTAAATAGGTGAGCTTCGCTACACGGGGGTCATCATTGCTCTCTGCCAGCATACGGATAGACTCTAGCGTATTATAAATAAAATGGGGATTGATCTGATTCTGAAGTGCCCTCATATCAGCCTTCTGCTTACGCTTCTCGGTGAGGGATACTTCCTGTAGCAGATCCTTGACCCTAATGATCATTCGATTAAAATGACTGCCAAGCATTCCAATCTCATCATTATATTTGGAGTGCTGCCAGACATCCAGATTACCGTGCTGTACCCGTTTCATTAGACGGACCAAAGATTTAAGGGGTTTAGTCAGCGCATGTGAGATGAACGTGGCAACGCAAAGTGCAAAAGCAATAATGATCAGTGTAGTTAATATAAGAGCATTGCGATTCTTCTGTACAGGTGACAGGATACGGGCCAAAGGAATCGTAACCATAGTCGTCCAACCTGTCTGTTTCGAGACGCTATACACTGCAAGATAAGATTGTCCATTCATTTCTATTTGAAAATGATCCTGTTGCTGATTCACATGCTGCAGCAAAAGCTGCGTGTTCAGTCTTTGTTCCCCGCCGGTTTGCATCGAGTCTGAGGCGTCTTCACTGTCATAGATCAGTTCTCCGTTATTATCTACAATTAATGTGTTGCCTTGTGTAACTGCGTTTACGGGATCAATAATCCCGTTAAACAAGTTGATGTCTACATCAAATACGAGAATTCCTATATGATCTAGCGTGCTTACAGAATTAATGGTGCGAAGTACACTGAAAACCTCTCTATGGGCATTGGAGTTTATACGAATCGTATGTCTGCCTTGAATGACAGGAGCGGCTCCAGCTTCATCACTTAAGGTTCTCCATTCGGCTAGTCGTTCTTCAGGGTACAGCTCGTGGATTCCGGGGACTCTATCATAAAAAACAGAACCGTACTGATCCACCATGTACACGGCGATGATCTCTTCCTTCGTATGCTTCAAGTAGCTCAGGAACATCGCCATGCCAGTACTTTTATCCCAGTCGGTATTTTGCTGAGTGAGGTAGAATTGTACATCGGTGTTATACAGCGGTAGCGCTGTGTATCTTTTTAGATCGGCGACATAACGGTCAATGGTATCAGAGGCATTCGATGTCATTTGGTTCGCGCTTTCCGTTGCATTCACAAGAACAGAATTGAACATGGAGCGGGAGGACAAATAACTAACATAAGTGATTGGAAGCGAGATCAGAAAGACAAATACGACGATCAGTTTTCGCTCCATCGGAAGATTGGCAAGGAACAACCACATTTTTCGTAAGGCTAGCCGGATGAATGATACCATTTGCGTTGTCCTTTCTTAAAGTCAACTTCCTTATTTAACTGCGCCACTGGTTACGCCTTCAAAGATGTAACGTTGTAGGAAGAAATATAGAATTATTGTTGGGAGCAGGATGAGCAGAATGGCCGCACAGATCAAATTCCATTCTCCCGAATTGACCCCTTGAAAACGCATCAGGATCGTCGTAACTACACCCAGGCTTTGTTTTGGCATATATAGATAAGGGATGTACATGTCATTATAGATACTAATCGTCTTCAAAATAATCAAAGTAGCCGTAGCCGGCGTCAATAATGGAAAAATAATCGAGCGATAGATTTTAAAAAGAGAGGCACCTTCTACCATCGCGTTCTCATCGAGATCCACGGGAATGTTACGGATGAATTGCAAATAAAGAATAATTTGAATCACATCTGCTCCGATGTATAGCACGATAGGGGCGCCGAGTGTATTATAAAGCCCCATGCTTTTGATGATTCCAAAAGTCGCTACTTGTGTCGTGATGCTAGGAATGATAGTAGCTATTAGATAGGCACCGAAGACAACAGGTTTTAATTTAAAAGAGAAGCGTCCCAGTACAAATGCTACCATAGTTCCAAATAGAATGTTCAGAATTAAAGTAACAGCAATAATAATTAACACGTTACCAAAGCCGTTAAGTAAACCTCCACGCTGGAAGACTGCAATGAAATTATCAAAGTTTAAAAAGCTTGTTGGCAACGCCATGGAGCTACTACTGTTAAATTCATCAGTTGATTTGAAGGCGTTTACGATAACTACATAAGGAGGAAAGAGCACGACAAATATGCCGATGATTAGCGAGAAGTATTTAATAACATCTGTAAAGCGGAATTTGGAGTTTGTCATGTCTATTTGTCTCCTCCCCGGCTAAGAACTAGTTGCTGTACTAATAGTACGATGACGACAAAGAAGAGCAAGATGATACTCATGGCAGAAGCGAGACCATAGTTGTTGTAAGCAAATGCAGTGTCTACTACTTTTTGTACGTAAGTTTCGCTGGCGCCCGCAGGACCACCCTTGGTCAATACGAACGGGAGATCAAATACTTCCAGTGCTCCTGTGACGGTAAGAAATAAGTTAAGCTGAATGACTGGCTTCATATTCGGTAAAGTAATTCTCCAAAGGGTTTGGAAGGACCCGGCACCATCAATCTTTGAAGCCTCATAGATATCGTTTGGTATAGCCTGCAAGGAGGCGATGTAGATGACCATGTTATAACCCATGAAACGCCAAAACCCTGTGGATGCCAGAGAGTAGTTGACCAGTCCTTCTGTTCCAAGCCAGCTGGTCTGCCCTAATCCGGTTAGACCGATGCTGTTCAAGAACATGTTCAGAGAGCCGTTAGTAGTGTCAAAGACATAACCAAACATAAAAGCAACGGCAACTCCGTTCATAATGTAAGGAAGGAAAAGTAAGATTCGGAATGCATTTTTCCCTTTGAGCTTACTATTCAGAACAACTGCAAAATAAATGGCGACTATGTTCTGAACAATTCCCATAGCGAAGTATGCAAAGTTATGTGTAAATACTTTGAAAATATCAGGATTAGAGAAGACCTCACGGTAATTAGCAAGTCCGACCCATGGTTTCTCAGGGCTATAGCCATCCCAGTTGGTGAAGCTGTAATAGATCAGCTTAAGCGCTGGATAATACGTAAACGTCGCAAGGAGCAACAATGGGATCGTAAGGAATGATACGATGATTATCGTTTTTTGTTTGTTATAGGAAAGTGTTCCGAACATCGCTAGCCCTTCTTTCATAAAAGCTTGGTATGGAAAGGCAAAATGGACTATCCGTAAGGGCGATAATCCATTTTGCGCCGTGGTGTACTTCTGGTCAAAAGCTTGTATTAATAGCCGAGATCTTTTTTAGCTTTAGCCCAGGCTTTATTCCATTTGTCTAATACAGTTTGTGGATCTTTGGCAAGCACAAATTCCTGGACAACAGCAGGGAGATCCAGTTGTGCTTTGTTGCCGATTTCTGTAACCTTCGCATCGTCAACAGTTCCCTCTACTAGCTCTACTCCGGTAGCTTGGAATTCTTTTAGCTGAGCCAGATTAGATTCTTTTCCTTTTAGTGGGGAGATAAAGCCCGCAAAGTCCTCATAGCCGGAATCCTCAATCATCCATTTTACAAAAGCTTTGGCAGCTTCTAAATTTTTACTGTTTTTAGCAACAGCATAGAAGAAGTCTGGGCTAAGAGTAGCGGAAGGTTTACCTGAATTGTCATAAGGGAATGGGAAGAAGCCAACATCGTCTGAAGGAGCTCCTACTCCAATAACTTGGTTAATGACCCAGTTGCCGAGATAGTACATGGCGAACTTACCAGAAGCGATGTCTTTTTTCGATTGCTCCCAGTTGGTGGAGTTGATGTCTTTTTCCAGATAGCCTTTTTCGTTCAGTTCTCTCAGCAGACTAAAAGCTTTCCCGTAACCATTGTCTAAAGTGAATGGTGTCTCAGAGTTCAGCTTCTCATTAGGGAAGTCAGGGTTGCCTGCAATTAGGCGTGGAGTGTCATAAGCCCAAGTACCGAGTGGCCATTTATCTTTGAAGTTAGAGGACAGTGGAATGACACCTTTTGCTTTCAGCTTTTCGCAGGCAGCCAGGAATTCATCCCAAGTTTTAGGTGTTTCTGTGATGCCAGCATCTGTAAATGCTTTTTTGTTATAAACAATTCCGGATGTCGAGTTCCCTGTGGTAATTCCGTACAGCTTGCCATCAAAGGATTTGAAGTCTTTAAAGGTGATTTGATCGTTCAGACCGAGGTCATCCAGTGAAGCGAAGTATTTCGGCAGGTCGGAGTTAGGAATGGTAGGAATGAACATAACATCTGGAAGCTCGCCGCTGGCCATTCTGACTTTAGCCTGTTGATTATAGTCGGTCTGGGAAGCTTCGAATTCGACTTTGATATTCGGGTATTTTTCATTAAAGCGCTTTAAATATTCATCGTATTCTTTGCCAATCATGTCTGTTCTGTTAGTCAGGAAGGTGATTTTTCCGCTAATATCAGCTCCTGCTGCAGGCTCGGCTGTTGCGTTGTTTGTTGAATCTCCGCTTGTATTCTCTGTATTCGTTGCTGCAGGCTTATCGGTTGCAGAAGCCCCGTTATTGGTGCTGTTTCCATTGTTCGAGCCGCAGCCAGCCAGCGTTGATGATAAAACCATAATCATAACAAAAGATAACGAAAATAACTTATTTCTCATAACATAATCCCCTTTTCATTATTTTGTTAGCGTTTACATGAACATTATAGCTTTAAATAAAGCGTTTAGAAATGTATTGTATTATTATTTATTGTCTTTA
Source organism: Paenibacillus sp. VTT E-133291 (assembly GCF_002264395.1). Taxonomy (GTDB): domain Bacteria; phylum Bacillota; class Bacilli; order Paenibacillales; family Paenibacillaceae; genus Paenibacillus_AQ; species Paenibacillus_AQ nitricinens. Next base: position 120,068 of record NZ_NFVA01000005.1, on the reverse strand, counting down.
TTTGTTTTGTTTGAACGATTATAATTAATGTATTCCTAACTAATGGATAACAAAATACTAAGAATGCCAATCGAATTCAATGAAATACTAGAAAAGGTATGCTATTTTGAAAGATGCATATGCTCTACAACACTTTTAGGAGGGTACCATGAAACATCTTGAGATGAAGCTTGCGAAGTGGGAATTTAGAAGCTGTGGTGACGAGGAGTGGCTTCCGGCTACTGTGCCAGGCACGGTCCATACGGATTTATTGAAGAACGGAAAGATTGAGGATCCCTTCTATGGAACAAATGAACATAACCTACAGTGGATTGATAAGAAGGATTGGGAATATCAAACCACTTTGCAGCTGGGTGAAGAGTGGTTGGAGCTTACTTGCACAGAACTGATTTTTGAAGGTCTTGATACCTATGCTGACGTGTATGTGAATAATGTACATGTGCTCGCAGCAGACAATATGTTTTTGGCGTGGAGAGTGGATGTTAAAGATCAGTTGAAGATTGGTGAAAACCATATACGAGTGAGATTCCGCTCTGTAGTTAAAGAGGATCTGCCTAAGCTAGCGAAACTGGGATATGCGTTACCTGCACCGAATGATCAATCCGAGCTTGGGGGACTAGAGGAACAGCGGATTAGCGTTTTTGCCCGCAAAGCGCCTTATCATTACGGTTGGGATTGGGGTCCGCGTTTTTTGACCAGTGGAATTTGGCGTGGGGCCTCTCTTGAGGGGCGTAACACAGTTCAAATCACAGATCTCCATATCCGCCAAAATGTGATCACAAAGGAAGAGGCTCATTTAACCGCAATGATTGAAGTGGATGCTCCTGCGGCATGGCAGGGAATGCTGCGAATGAGTGCTGATGGATTAGAGTCAATGAAAGCGGTTTCCTTAAAAAGTGGAAAGCAGCTAATAGAGATGGATATCGTGGTAGATCAGCCGCAGCTCTGGTGGTGTAGAGGACTAGGCGAGCCTAATTTATATACATTCCAAGCGGAGTTGCTGCAAGATACGGAAGTTGAAGTTAGCAAAAGCGTAAGAACCGGGCTTCGTAGCATTCAATTGATTCGGGAGCATGATGCGAAAGGGACTTCATTTTCTTTTGTACTGAATGGGGTGCCGGTCTTCGCTAAAGGTGCCAATCATATTCCGAATGACAGCTTCATCACAGAAGTAACCGAAGAGCGTTATCGGCATGAAATTGCCACGGCTGCAGAATCAAACATGAATATGCTGCGAGTGTGGGGTGGCGGTTTTTATGAAGAGGAGATATTTTACAGGCTCTGTGATGAATACGGGCTGTTGGTCTGGCAGGACTTCATGTTCGCTTGCAGCATGTATCCGGGGGATGAAGCGTTCCTTGCGAATGTGAAGAAAGAAGCGGAGTATAACATTAAAAGATTGCGCAATCATCCTTGCATCGCCTTATGGTGTGGTAATAACGAGATTGATTCGGCCTGGTCACAGTTCGAGGAAAATATGGGCTGGGGCTGGAAAGAAAAACTCAGTGCTGAGCAAAGAGCTACCATGTGGGCTGATTATGAGGAAATATTCCACCGGATTCTACCGAAGGCTGTAGCCGCATTCCATCCAGGTGTGGACTATTGGCCGTCTTCGCCAATGCGGAATTTGACTGGAGATATGAATCAACATACGACACGGATTGTGGGCGATGGGGATGTGCATTACTGGGGCGTGTGGCACGGGATTGAGCCTTTTGAGAATTATAATACCAAGGTTGGCCGCTTTATGAGTGAATACGGATTCCAATCGTTCCCGGAACTGAAGACCGTAATGAGCTATGCTGAAGAGCAGGATTTGGAGCTTACTTCAGAGGTGATGCTGGCTCATCAGAAGAATGGACGCGGGAATCTGCTGATCAAGGAATACATGGATATGTATCTGCCGCAGCCGAAGGATTTTAAATCATTTCTGTATATGAGTCAAATCCTGCAGGCTGAAGCGATTCGAATCGCGATTGAAAGTCACAGAAGAAATAAACCTTATTGTATGGGTACTTTATACTGGCAGATGAATGATTGCTGGCCAGTCGCTTCATGGGCGGGGATGGATTACAACGGACGCTGGAAGGCATTGCAATATACCGTGCGCTCAAGCTTTCAAGATGTTCTGTTGTCTATTGACGGTACAGACCGTGAGCGGATTGACGTTCATGTCGTATCTGATTTAAGAACAGCGGTTATCGCTGATTTGGTGCTTAAATTGTATCAGTTTAACGGTTCCCTAGTACAAGAGTGGACACATTCAGTTGAGTTGGGAGCTGATTCTGCGGCTATCGTATTCTCGTCTCCAGTGGCGGAACTACTAGAAGGTCATGGATCGAACGATGTGTTGCTTGAGATCAGCTTGCAGGCTGATGGCGAGATGATAGATCGAAAGGTGCACTATTTTGTCCCGGAAAAAGAAATTCGGTTGCAGCGGTCAGTAATTAACATAATGGAAACTCCAGATAGCGGAGGTCTAAGCTTCACTGTGACAAGTGATGTATTAGCTAGAGGCGTATATCTGACCTCAGAAGATGAAGGAATATTCTCTGACAATTACTTTGATCTTCTTCCAGGGCAGTCCAAGACGATAGCATTCTCTCAGCGTGGGGGCGATGGAAGGGACTGGACTCCAGCTATTCCTAAGGGATTAAAGGTTCAATCGATGGTTGATTTTGTGAGCGAAGATTTACTGTAAATCTTAAGGAGAGAAGGACTATCGCATGGGGATTTCAATTCAGGAAGATAAGGGATTATTCCATTTACAAAGTGCGGGGATGAGTTATATTCTTCAGCTGGTCAATGATTATCCGGCACATGTGTATTGGGGCAAAAAGCTGCGTAGCGACAGCAATTTGGACGACCTATTGAATCTGGGAGGAAATACGGGACTTGACCGACTGCCGCAGGAATATCCACAATACGGCACGGGAGATTTCAGAACACCTGCTTATCAGGTTCGGCTTGAAGACGGCACTCGTATCACGGAATTGAAATACAGTGGGTATCGCGTAATGGAGGGGAAACCAGCACTTACCGGGCTGCCTTCAGTATATGTAGAGTCTGGCCAAGAAGCACAGACGCTAGAGCTTACGCTTAGGGATGATTATGCCAAGCTAACTGTTATTTTACGATATACCATATATGAGCATTCCAACGTAATTACCCGCTCGGTCGAGTTTGCAAATGATGGAGAAACACAACTGCAATTACAGCGTGCATGGAGTGCGAGTGTGGATTTCTCGTCTGGAGAAATGGATATGATCTATTTGGCAGGGGCTTGGTCAAGAGAAGGTAATCTGACTCGCAGACGTCTGGTGCAAGGTGGTACAACCATTGGTAGCCGCAGAGGGATGAGCAGCCACCAGTTAAATCCATTTGCTGCGCTGGTGAAACCTGAAACGGATGAGAATCATGGAGAGGCCTACGGCTTCAGTCTTGTATACAGTGGAGGCTTTGAAGCTGAGGCAGAGGTCGATTCCTTTGGGATGACACGGTTTACGATGGGGCTGAACGCTTTTGATTTCTCTTGGCTGCTGGAACCTGGGGAGCACTTCCAGACCCCAGAGGTAGTTATGGTGTATTCATCCGAGGGGATCGGGGAAATGTCGAGAACCTATCACCGCTTGTACCGGACTCGTTTGTGTAGAGGAATATATAGAGATAAGGAACGACCGATCTTGGTCAATAACTGGGAAGCCACCTATTTCAACTTCAATGCGGACAAACTGGAGTCCATTGCGGCCGAAGGCGCGAAGCTTGGGATCGAATTATTCGTGCTGGATGATGGCTGGTTTGGCAAAAGAGACGCTGACAACTCCTCTCTCGGAGACTGGGTGGAGGATCTGCGCAAGCTTCCAGGCGGGTTGTCTGATGTCGCCAAGCGCGTGAACCATCTTGGCTTGCAGTTCGGACTCTGGTTCGAACCGGAAATGATCTCGCCAGACAGTGAGCTCTACCGGATGCATCCCGACTGGTGTCTGCATGTGCCGGGACGCCGCCGTAGTGAAGCCCGCTGGCAGCTTGTGCTCGATTATACGCGAGAAGATGTACGGCAGTATATCTATGAATCGTTAAGCCGAATTTTCACTACCGTGCCGATTAGCTATGTGAAATGGGATATGAACCGTTGTTTAACGGAGATCGGCTCTGCAGAATTACCCCCTGAACGCCAAGAGGAAACTGCACATCGTTATGTGCTAGGTTTGTATGAACTATTGGAGCGAATAACTTCAGAGTTTCCACATATTTTGTTCGAGAGCTGCTGTAGTGGTGGTGGCCGTTTCGACCCAGGCATGCTACATTATATGCCGCAGACATGGACCAGTGACGATACTGATGCTGTAGAACGGCTTAAGATTCAGTACGGAACAAGTCTGGTGTATCCGGTTAGTTCCATAGGCGCGCATGTGTCCGCTGTGCCGAATCATCAGGTAGGACGGATCACCCCGCTGTCCTTTCGTGGAGATGTAGCTATGTCCGGTAATTTTGGTTACGAGCTGGATCTTACGAAGTTTACAGACGAAGAGAAGGAGCTTGTGAAGGAACAGGTTGCGAACTATAAACAGATCCGCAGTCTTGTTCAGCAGGGCAATCTGTATCGTCTGCAAAGCCCGTTCGAGGGTAACGAGACGGCATGGATGTTCGTCTCAGACGATCAGCATGAAGCTCTCATCTATTACTTCCGGGTAATGGCTGTGCCGCACCCGCCACGCCGCAGCTTGAAGCTGAATGGCTTGAATCCGGAGCTGAATTATACTCTGGAGGCAAGCGGTGAGGTCTACGGCGGCGACCGTCTAATGCAGGTCGGACTGGCACTGCCGGATATTCAGCAGGATTATGTTAGCGGATGCTTTAAATTGAAGGTGCAGGAATAGATAATTTATTTCAAAAGGAAACAAGCCATGAGCCCGGCTCTTGGCTTGTTTTTTGTGCTGGTATAAATGATGTTTTTCCTCTGTTTGAGCCGAACGAACTTCAGGGTTTTCTCTGATTGTTGTTCGGTTTTTTCTCGTTTAACGTTTAAGGAATTATGATCCAAAAGCCTGACGGTACTTTACGGGGGACATCCCCTCGAACGTTCTGAACACTTTAATGAAATAGCTGGACTGGGCAAAACCGGACTGAGTTGCAACCTGAGCAATGGAGAGTCCAGTAGAAACCAGTAGAAGCTTGGCTCTGGCCAGTCGGCAATCCGTTAAATAACGGTTTGGTGTTTTGCCCATAACCATTCGGAACAGCCGTAGAAAATAATAGCTGCTGTACCCGGTTAGTCTTGCCATCGACTCCAGTGACCAAGGGCGGGCACATTCGACATGAATGATATCTGCGGCACTGCGGATAGACTGCCTGACCTCGTGTGGTACTGAGCCGTGAAGCGGTTCGGAGTTCTGCAGCAATTTCACTAGAAGCTCGTACAGAAGCGCGGATAGTCTTGGCTCATTACGTGTTACATAGGAAGCGCTCAGTAAATACATTTCCTCGAATAGCTCATCCAGCTTAGCGTCCAAATCAAAAGTGAACAGGTATGCACTAGACTGGTCCACTTCTTCTAATAAGGGGAGTACAATTTGAGTGCTAAAATGAACCCAACGAACATCCCAAGGCTCCCCAGGATCTGAGCCGTACTGCTGATAGGCGCCTTTAGGGTAAAGAAACCCTCGTCCTCTGCTCATCGGAATACGTTCGCCCTCATGGAATACATAACCCTCCCCACCAAAGATTAAATGCAGGTTATAGCTTTCCAGGAATCCTTCACTTCTTCTCTCGGTATGCTGTGGAAAGTGACTGTAATGTCCTAAAAATTCAGGATAGCAGACATATTTTGAAAAAGCTGGGGTTGGCAAATACCATTGTTTCTTCATGTTATATGGCACTCATTTCTGTCGCGCATCAGGGCGCTAGTTGGATTAAGGTAATTAACGCAAGATCGTTATACGATCGCAATATTTTGTTATATAAGCCTTATTAACACTGATACTACAATAGAATTATAAAATAATGAAAGCATATTTTTAATACTTTGGAGGTAATCATGAAGAAACCTGTCGCAACAGAAAAATTCGAGCTTGGCGTCTGTTATTATCCGGAACACTGGCCGGAAAGCATGTGGGAGGACGATTATCGCCGGATGCGAGAACTGGGCTTCACGATCATTCGGATGGGGGAATTTGCTTGGTCAATTTTTGAACCTGCCCAGGGTGAATTTCAGTTCGGGCTATTTGATCGGGCGATTGATTTAGCTCATAAACATGGGCTTCAGGTTGTGCTCGGTACGCCGACGGCAACACCTCCAGCTTGGCTGACCCATAAGTATCCAGAAGTATTAAACGTGACGTATGAAGGTGTTACCCTTCAGCATGGCATGCGCCGTCATTATAATTACAGTAGTCCCAAATACCGTGAGCTATGTGCTCGGATTACAGAACAGATGGCTGAACATTATGGCAATCATCCAGGTGTGGTCGGCTGGCAAATTGATAATGAGCTCAACTGCGAGATCAGTGAATTTTATTCAGAGAGTGACCATAAGGCTTTCCGGAAATGGCTGCAGCAGAAATATGTCACGCTTGAGCGGCTAAACGAGGCTTGGGGGGCTGTTTTTTGGAATCAGAGTTATAGTGATTGGTCTCAAGTGTATCTTCCGCGTCCTACCCCGTCACCCAAGCAGCCCAATCCCCATCAGGCTTTGGATGAAAAGCGGTTTATATCGGACAATACGATTTCTTTTGCCAAAAACCAAGCGGACATCATCCGTAAACTTGCCCCTAAGCAGTGGGTAACAACGAACGGTCTGTTCGGGCATCTCGACAGCCATGAATTGACGGATGAATTACTGGATTTCTTCAGCTATGATTCCTATCCGCAGTTCTCGACTATTTTTTATGATCCGAATGAACGGAATCCGCTGAATGACAGAGGCTGGGGACTTTCATTATCTGTTGTCCGTTCTATTTCCCCTAACTTCTGTATTATGGAGCAGCAGTCGGGACCAGGTGGCTGGGTGAACCGGATGGATATGCCTTCTCCGAAGCCGGGACAGATGCGTTTATGGACCTATCAATCGATCGCTCATGGCGCAGATATGGTACTGTATTTCCGCTGGCGGACAGCTACGATGGGCAATGAAATTTATTGGCATGGCATTAACGACTACCATAACCAGCCGAACCGAAGAGTACGGGAAGCGGGACAGATCGGACAAGAGCTGGCGGCGGCAGGGCAAGTACTTATCGGCACCCGTAATCAGGCTAACGTTGCTATTGTTCGTGATTATGCTAATGAGTGGGATGGAGAGTACGATGTATGGCATGGTCCATTTATGTGGAAGAGCAATAAGGAGTGGTACAAGGCACTCCAGCGGAAGCATATCCCGAATGACGTACTCTATTTACGCCAAAAGACGACGCTGGAAGAGCTCGCACGGTACGATGTGCTTATCTATCCTCACCCAGCGATCATGACAGATGAGACAGCGTCGCTTCTGGATGAATATGTTCAGCAAGGTGGAAAACTGATCTTCGGATGTAGAACCGGTTATAAGGATGAACGTGGTCAATGTTACATGCGACCATTCCCAGGTGCTGCTAGGGATCTATGCGGGATCACAGTCGAAGAATTCACCATGGTTAAAGGTAGTCGTCAGCCAACGGCGATTAGCTGGTCGGGTGCGACCGAAGGGGTTACCGGGGCAGATGATTTTAATGATATTCTCCGGATTGAGGATGATTCGGTCGAAGTCATGGCGGTCTATGCCTCGGACTATTATGCGGGAAAGCCGGCGGTTACAAGAAATCGTCGCGGCAAAGGCGAGGTTTGGTATTACGGAGCAGTCTTTAATGAACAAGCAGCGTCCATAATCATAGATCAAGTCGGCCTGAAGTCGCCAGCAGATTGGCTGGTGCTACCTGAAGATGTAGAGCTGCAAGTTCGAAACGGGACTTCTTCCAGTTACACTTTTTTACTTAATTATAGTGAAGTGCCTGCCTCCATACATTTGCATGAGACCAAAACAGATTTACTGAGCGGAACAACATTATCGGGTGAGGTTACCTTGGAAGGCTTTGGGGTATGGGTATTACATTAATCTATGAATAAAAAAGGCAAAACGGCTGGATAAAAGAGTAGGCCTCCAAAATATGTAGCACGTTATGTCTGGTTTTTCTTGAGTCGAAAGAGGTATATTATTCGTTTTAACGATGATGTGATACTCTAATGGGAAATGGAAAATGAAGGTATCAGATTCGCCAAGTTTGTTTAAAATTTGGTCTGATTTAGAGGCTACCGAATTCATGAATATTGATTTTTTTACTGATGAAAGCCAGACAAAAGATATGATAAGATTTCTTGATGAATTTTCCCTTGATAACAAAGCAATTCGTTTCTCTATAAATTGAAAAGGAATCCAATGAAATCATAGGTTCTTGTAGCTTTAATCCCCTAGGCTTTGAAAATGAAAAAGCGAATTTTGGGGAAGAGGATACGCTTCAGAAGCTATAAGTGCTTTGTTAGATTACGCATTCAGTAAAAGTCTTACAAAAGCTGAACTTTATGTTTGAGGGAACCTTAAGAAGGTATGAAAGAGTAAACGGAAAGTTTATAAATATCAATATGTATTCAAAATTAATAACAGATTGATTAATAAGGCAGTTTAACGCAAAAACTTAGATTTATCCCAGAGGTTATCTAGGTCTCCATAAGGAATAAGAACTTATACACTATAAATATGGGAGTTGACCAGATGGAGGCCATATTAACAGAGGAATTGATCTTGGATGACCTGCTAAAAGCATTTCATCGTTTATTCGGTTTGAATGTTATTGAAACTACTCCGATAAAACGGGGCTGGTTAAACTTAAAGTGGAAAGTTACGACGGATGCAGGGGAATTGTTACTTAAACAATACAACAAAGAAAGATATAAATTATATAAATCAGAGGAGATATTGTTAGCACTCTCTCAGCAGATTAGATTGTATGACCAAGGAATAGCGTGCCCCAAAGTGCTATCACAAAATGAAAGTATTTTGATTGAATCTGATCAAGGAGAACGCTTTCTGGTAATGGAATATTGCCAAGGAAAACTACTTTCACCGGGTGAAATCAACGTCCATCAAATATACGATTTAGGTCGAGCAACAGGAAAAATGCATCGATTGTTAAATGACGGGACACTTGGCATTAAAAATAGTCCGCAATTTATTCCTCCAAGCCGTGAGGAGCGTTTAGCACATTGGAATTCCGTTTGGGAAAAGATTAAGGGACTTGGTAAACCTCAGCTGCTTGCTAATATAGAAACTCAATTTAAAGCTACTGAAGAAATGAATTTAGAACTACTCGAATTACTCCAACTAGGATGGGCACATCGTGACCTTTGGGTAGATAATCTTTTATTTAATGATAACGGATTATCTGCAATTCTAGATTTTGATCGACTAAAATATGACTATCCGCAGCTTGATGTAGCTCGTGCTGTGATGTCATGTGCCTTAGATGAAAATTTAGATGTCTCCCTGGCTTCGGCGTTTATGGAAGGGTACAGTGAGGAACGCGACGTGGTAGAGGGCTATTTAACACATTCATTACAGTTGTTGTGGTATATGGAAAGCACCTGGTGGATTAATGCTAACATGGATCAACATAGTGTACCGCCAGCCCGCTTTGCGAAGGAAATGATTTGGCTTGCAGAAAATCAAAAAAATATGTCCGCTTTGTTAGGAAATCTTTAGAACTATACATGGCTCGGAGACGCTGGAGCATTCATGAATCGGAAGAACCCTACGGAGCCCGTAGGGTTCTTTTTCACATAGGCAACCACTGATTTTGTTTTTGAACCTTAATTGATTAAAAAAATTCTGATTTGTTATATTAGACCAAGTACCATTCCTCCTGCAGCTCCTATAAGAACAATAATCCATGGGGGAAGCTTCCAATATACAAGCATAATAAACAAAATGACGGCTAGAGCAAAATCACCCGGTTCCAAGATAGCCGTAGTCCATAAGGGATCATATAGTGCGGCCAGTAATATACCAACTACAGCTGCATTAATCCCTACCAAAGCTCCCTTGATTTTCGGACTATTCCGTAGACTGTTCCAAAACGGTAGTGCGCCAGCAACGAGAAGAAATGCCGGTAAAAATATTGCAGATGTAGCAATGATTGCTCCAGATAAGCCTCCTGCCATGGCACCAAGGTAACTAGCAAATGTAAACAGTGGCCCTGGTACCGCCTGCACGGCACCATACCCTGCAAGAAAATCAGCTTCACTTACCAAGCCAGTAGAGACAACTTCTCGTTCTAGAAGAGGCAGTACAACGTGACCTCCGCCAAACACCAAAGAACCCGTACGGTAAAAGCTATCAAACATCGTTAACCCTTCTATTTCACCCCATTGTCTTAAAAAAGGGAGTGAAATAAGGAGAATGAAAAATAAAGAGAGGCAGAGGATTCCAAGGGGCCGGCTTACTGTAATATGTAAATGAGGAGCAGTTGTCTCTTCTTTCTTACGGTATAACCATAACCCGAGAAGTCCAGCTGCAACAATGATGAGAACTTGACTATATGTCGTTTGCCAATAAAGTGTAATAACTGTAGCTATTACCGCTATCGTAACTCTGTCACGGTCAGGTGTAAGCTTTTGACCCATCCCTAGGATAGCATGTGCAACGATCGCTACAGCGACAATCTTCAATCCATGAATCCAACCGGTACTTTCTATGCCGTAGCCCTGTAGCAAATAGGCGAAGGCCACCAGTGCAATGATTGATGGTAGGGTGAAGCCTAACCAAGCCACTAAACCGCCTAGTAATCCAGCTCGTATAATTCCTACACCAATACCGACTTGACTGCTAGCTGGCCCGGGAAGAAACTGACAAAGCGCAACTAGGTCAGCATAACTTCGTTCATCCATCCATTTTCGACGACGGATGTACTCATTATGGAAATAGCCCAAATGTGCGATTGGTCCTCCAAAAGAGGTGAATCCGAGTTTTGTGGATACACTATAAACCTCAATTAGAGCAGCAATCTTTCCTTTCTTCTCGGTCTGTATCACCATTTCTTGATTCGCTTCCATACCGATTGCTTGCTCCTTTTATCTTTTTTTCACTCGTATTGAAATAAAATTCAATAACTTCGAAGAATGACATGAATTACTGATTACATTTTAAGCCTACAGCTGAATTGGATACAATCATTTTACAAAAACTTTACAAATACTAGCTTTGGGATTTTACCAACAATGTTGAATACGATTCAAATATGAATATTTAAGAACATGACCTATTTCCCCATAATCTACATTGACTTGGGTTTGTCTCACCCCTATGATGATTATTAATATAAAATAAATGGCACATTGAGGAGCGAAACATCATGGCTTTGGAGATCGAACGCAAGTTTCTGCTGCCGGAATTTCCGGAGCAGCTTATTCAAGCAGGCGAATTGAAGATTGTGACCCGGCATAATATCGATCAGACGTATCTGGCGATAGACGGCGGACAAGAGCTGCGGGTGCGTAAAATTACGGATCTGGACTCAGGTGAGGTAACATACACACATACGTTTAAGGACGGCAAAGGGATCAAACGTGAAGAGATCGAATATTTTATCTCGGAGGGTTTATATAATCAGATGATTGAGGCAGTAAATGCGGTAGCCTTGGTCAAAGAGCGGATTACGGCAGTGTGGAATGACACAACGGTTGAGATCGACGTCTATTCTCAGCTTAAATTGTCCGTTCTGGAGGTTGAATTTGAATCTTTGGAGGAAGCGGAAAGCTTCAAGGCGCCGCAATGGTTCGGCAAGGATGTCAGCACAGAACGGCATTACAGCAACAAAACCGTTTGGAAAGAGCTACAAAATAAGACAAAGAATTAACGGACTTTAGCGCGTAAACGTGGTAGTATATAGGGAAAACAGGCAACTATTAAGTGAAGCTTATATTTATATATAGTATATAGAGGGGTTCAGGAGGATGAGCATGAAGTATATAAGCACAAGAGGCAATGTGGAACCTAAAGGCTTTATCGATACGGTGTTGATGGGACTTGCCGATGACGGCGGTTTGATGGTTCCTTCCGAGATTCCTGTAGTTTCAGCAGCTACTTTAGAAGAGTGGAGAAGTCTTAGTTACCAGGAATTGTTTCTGAAGATTTTCGCCTATTACACTAATGATGAGATTCCTTTAGAAGATTTGCAGGAAATGGTCAATACTAGTTATGGTAATTTCCGCACGCCAGAAGTAACGCCTATTCAACAATTGAACGATTCTTTATATGTCTTGGAATTGTTCCATGGCCCTACTTTTGCCTTCAAAGATGTAGCACTGCAGTTTATGGGTGAGCTGTACTCGTATATTTCTAAAAAGCAGAACAAGATCATCCACATCCTCGGAGCAACCTCGGGGGATACTGGGGCGGCTGCCATTCAGGGCGTTCGCGGAAAAGAAGGAATCAAGATCTGTATTCTTCATCCCCATGGTAAGGTTAGTAAAGTGCAGGAGCTGCAGATGACTACGGTTGATGACAGTAATGTACTGAACCTGTCTGTTCATGGTAACTTTGATGATTGCCAAAAGGTGATTAAGGATCTGTTCGCGGATCTCGACTTTAAGAGTCGCTATCATCTGCGTGCGATCAACTCCATTAATTTTGTGCGTATTCTGGCGCAGACCGTCTATTATTTCTATGCGTATTTGCATGTTGATGGCAGCAACGAGAAGAAGATTAACATCAGCGTGCCTTCCGGCAACTTCGGTAATATTTTCTCAGGATATTTGGCTAAGCAAATGGGCTTACCGATTAACAAACTCATTATTGCTACGAATGAAAATAACATCTTGGAGCGTTTTGTGAACACTGGGGAATACAAACCAGGCGGCTTCACAAGTACGTACAGCCCTTCGATGGATATCCAAGTAGCGAGCAATTTTGAGCGGTATCTGTATTATTTGGTTGGCGAAGATTCCGAGAAGCTGTCTGCGTATATGTCCAAGCTGCAAACCGAGGGCAAGATTACGGTTGAAGGCGAGGCGCTTCAGCAGGTGCAGCAGGATTTTGCAGCGCTTGGCGTGAAGAATGACCAATGCTTGAATACAATTGCTAAGTATCAAAAAGAATATAGTTACCTGCTTGATCCGCATACTGCATGTGGAATCGCAGCTTACGAAGCTTTTAATGGTTCGGATGAGATTGGGATTACCTTTGCGACCGCACATCCAGCTAAGTTTGATGAGGCGATTACTCTGATCGACATTAAGCAGGAATTCCCGGCACAAATTAAAGCGTTGTTCGAGATGCCACAACACCAAACCGTAGTGGATCATGACAAGGATGAAATTGTGCGTCAATTGCAGGCTTTTTATAAATAAGTTGTAAATCCGTATGGCTCAGCAGGCTCCTGTTCTTAAGTTAAGAATGGGAGCCTTTTTACTGCATCCTTCGACAAATAATGTCGCTGTTTACTATGAATAGTTTGATATCGACAAAAGATGATGCAGCGGTGCTTTTTTTCACAAGGTGGATCTATCGGAATTTGTCGGAAATTTGTCCTGAAAAGTAGACATGACTACCCAGAGAGTGAGAAAATAGCATATAGAGTTTTAGTAAGAACTAAAAAGGACGGGATTATCATGACAATTCGTTTCGGGGTCATTGGAACAAACTTTATTACAGACCGCTTCGTGCAAGCCGGCTTGGAGAATGAGGAGTTTATCCTGACAGCCGTGTACTCCCGCACAATGGAGAAAGGTCAGGCCTTTGCTGCAAAATATGCTGGAGCTACAATTTATACGAATTTGGAAGATATGGTTTCCAGTAAAGATGTCGATGCTATTTACATTGCAAGCCCGAACTCCATGCATGCTGAGCAGGCGATTATGTGCTTAAACCATGGCAAACATGTGCTCTGTGAGAAACCGGCTGCCTCAAACAGTGCGGAGCTTAGAGCCATGATTGAAGCCGCTCAGAACAATGATGTGTTGTTGGTAGAAGCAATGAAATCGACATTTATGCCGAATTTCGGAGTGATCAGAGACAATTTGTATAAGATTGGCCAAGTACGTCGTTATTTTGCGAGCTATTGTCAATACTCATCGAGATATGATGCTTATCGGCAGGGAACGGTGTTAAATGCTTTTAATCCGGCATTCTCTAATGGCTCGTTGATGGATCTTGGCGTTTACTGCTTATATCCTATGGTAGTGTTGTTTGGGAAACCGAAGTCTGTAAAGGCCGTGGGTCTTATGCTGTCTTCCGGAGTGGATGGTGAAGGAAGTCTTGTCATGCAATATGATGATATGGATGCAGTTGTGATGCATTCCAAGATCGCTGATTCCTATTTGCCAGCCGAGATTCAAGGGGAAAGTGGTACAATGGTGATCGATAAGATCAACCAACCCTATCAAGTGAAGATTCATTATCGTGACGGGACCGTCGAGGAGCTTACACAGCCTCAGGTGTTCGAGTCTATGTATTATGAGGTTGAGGAATTTATCAACTTAATTAAGAATGGTGAACGGGAAAGCAGGGTTAATACACATGCGAATTCCTTGGCAGTAGCAGAAGTTATGGAGGAAGCCAGAGCACAGATCGGCCTCCGCTATGCCGCAGATCTATAAATAGAATGGGGAGCAGCACTTGAAGACTTTTAAAAAGGTATACATTGAGATAACAAGCGTCTGCAACCTAGCCTGCAGCTTTTGTCCACCAACCGCCCGAACGAAGAACTTTATGAAGCTCGATACTTTTAATACGATATTAGATGAAATTAAACCGCATAGTAATCATATTTACCTTCACGTAAAAGGTGAGCCATTGCTGCATCCAAAGATTGGTGAACTGCTGGATGCCGCACATGCCAAAGGGTTTAAGGTCAATATTACTACCAACGGTACGTTAATTCATAAGGCAGGCCCTAAGATTCTCGGCAAACCTGCACTACGACAGATGAACTTCTCTCTGCATAGCTTTGATGGGCATGAGGGATCTGAGAACCGCGAAGGGTATTTGGCGGAGATTATTTCTTTTGTACGGGAAGCCTCTGCGCAAGGCGTGATTATTTCCTTCCGGTTGTGGAATTTGACGGAGGATAACCTGACTAATCTAGAGAAGAATCGTAATCGTGAGACTCTTGCTATGCTAGAGGAAGCCTTTAATCTTGATTTTAAAATTGAAGAAAAGGTTGTACCTGGCAGCGGCGTCAAGATTGCTCCTCGGGTGTATCTCAATCAGGACCATGAGTTCCGTTGGCCTGCGCTGAACGAACCGGAGGACGACGGAAAAGGGTTCTGTCATGCGCTGCGCAGCCAAGCGGCAATCCTCGTGGATGGTACCGTTGTGCCGTGCTGTCTAGATGGTGAAGGGGTAATCAACCTCGGCAACATTCATGAGACTCCATTCTCAGAAATCGTAGAGGGCGAGCGAGCGAATAATCTATTCTATGGATTCTCTCGTAGAGAGGCAGTGGAAGAGCTGTGCCGTAAATGCGGATACCGGCAACGGTTCGGAAATTAAAGATTTGAATGTAAACAGAACTGGGACATGGCTATTTCATGAGTCCTGGTTCTGTTTTTTAATGAATGGGAGTGTATATATAATAATAAGTCTATATAGTCTCCACTTGGAGCGAAGGAGGAGTATATGCTGAAATCGCTGGAAGCCATCACCTTATACCGTGAAGGAATACAAGATCATTTGGAGGATAACCTCTGGCTGAAGCTTATCGTTCAAGCGGAGGAGCAAATTGTCAATTTGGAGCGTGTGGAATCTCTGGAGGAGCTAGATCGCAGGAATCCTGTACTGGATTATGTGGAACGCAGTCTGCTGATTCTGGACCAACTTCCCCGCTCTATTTGGATCAAAGAGCTTGTGGAAGAAACGTTAATTTGGTCAGAAACGGCTAAGGGTGGCACATTGAAGGAAAGGTTACTTTGGCAGGAGGAAGGCATTAATTGTTTTGTACATAATATGGGTTCCGCACAGTTATACGGGAAACATTTGAGCGGTAAGGTCTCTGAAACAAGTGCACTGGTTCATCGGCTTATTGAAACCCATGGACTGATAGGTCAGCAAATCCGTGGGGAGGTGCCTCCAGAAGTAAATAAGCCGCTCCGTGATCTTGTGGAAGAACAGTTACTGACTGCCGAGGAACTTGAACGCTTGCTAACCGCACTCAATCATTGCATCATCGGTGCTGTATCCCCCGAGCTCTGGCTGAATGTAGAGCATGAAGTGAAGCAGCTTATCGCTCTGATTTCATCCGGTGAACTTGCTAGTCCAATGCCGATGAAAGAAAGACTGCGCAGAATGCGGTTAGGTCCGATCTCTAGAGGAGAGGATTTCACTACGGAATGGGCAAAGCTGACACAGGAAGGCTTCCATGCGGAACGGTTAGAGTCTTTAAGTAAAACTATCTTCTGGTATGTGGAATCTGCAATGCAGACCTTCTCGTTGGAGCAATTTCTGAAGGTGATGTTGCTTGCAGCCCAAAGGGCTCAGCATGAACCCCTACGCCATATCAGTTTCGAGCAGGTAATGAACAGCATTTACTATGACTACAAGGGTGTTAAGAAGATCAATGTTTATAAGAAGCGGATTATAGAAAAATATTTAGCGGAGCTTACATGGGAAGATATTGAAAAAGGGACCTTACGTGATGAGAACCCTCATCTAATGCTTCGTCCTTATGCTAAGGAGTATCTGCCAGACACGGTATTTTTTCAGTTCCAATTTTCGGCAGCGGCAGAGAAGCTGATCGAATTCTGTATGGAAGCTGAAAAATCACCTTTATATGAACGTGCAGTACTGCTGTTATTCGATCTGTTCGAGCTGCGGAGGGATGCCTTCGACCGTTTTCATAATGAAGATACCTACTTAAGCCAAATGAATCATTCAGGAGATTATAAGGCTGTGATTCTGGAGCATGTCACTGGACAAAAAGTGCTGGATATCGGTCCGGGCGGCGGTGTGCTGCTGGATTTACTGGAAGAGCGTATGCCAGAGGTTACTCCTATCGGTATTGATATATCGAGCAATGTAGTGGAAGCTCTGCGGCAGCGCAAGCAACGGGAAGGGCGGCATTGGGAGGTCCAGCAGGGAGATGCGTTGAAGCTTAAAGATTTCGTGGAGGCTGGAACGGTGGACACGGTGATTTTTTCTTCGATTTTGCATGAACTATATTCTTATGTGCCGCTTAACGGTAAAAAGTTCAATCATGATACCGTTTCGGCCGCTCTGCGAAGTGCTTTTGATGTATTGTCAGTGGGCGGGGTTATCATTATCCGCGATGGGATAATGACCGAGCCCACAGCATTGCTGCGGAGAGTTCGCTTTCTGGAGGAGGACGGTATGGCGTGGCTGGAGCGTTATGCGAAGGATTTTGCCGGACGTCAGATTCAGTATCAAAGATTAGGAGAGCAAGAAGTACTCATGCCTGTTAATGATGCTATGGAATTTTTATATACGTATACTTGGGGCGAGGAGGCTTATATTCATGAGGTACAAGAACAGTTTGGTTATTTTACGCCTGCGAAATTCGCCTCATTTATTGATCAGACTTTAGGAAAGCAGGCAAAGATTGAAGTCTTCCGGCATTACTTGCAAGAAGGTTATACCGAAGCGCTGCATGACAGAGTAAGGTTCATGGATGAGAGCGGACAGGAAGTGGCGCTACCGGACAGCACCTGCTTTATTGTGATTCGGAAGGAATAGTTGAACAATATAAAGTCATCTGCATATAAAAAAGCAATCGGCAAACCCTTTGATGTGGTAGAGGTCCGATTGCTTTTTCTATATATAGAATTTTGTTTTTGTTAGATTAGTATTTCTAGCTGCGATTTATCAGAATCTTCGGCTAAACGCTGAATTTCTTGATAGGTGGCTAATTTCTCAGACCGTTCCTGATCTTTAATTTTATCTCCGGTTTCTTGTATGGTATCGCCTAACGTTTCATTCATTTCCGATATTCTATCTTCGATTTTGGATAACTGCTCACGTTTGGCTGTTGCGGAATGAGTAGAACGAGCTTCATCCAATTCGATTTCCTTGGTCAGAACTCTTGCCTCGCCATGCATCTTAGTGTGGGTAGAAGAAACAACCTCCATTTGAGAAACATTTTGGCTTATAGCAACAATCGTATTCAATCTTTCGTTTTGTACCTCTTGCTCGGTTTTAGGTTCATCCGATGGATCTGCTTTCTGAGCATTTTCTAAGCTCTTTTGTTGCTCTTCGAAGGCGTGTTTTGCAATTTGTTGGTCAATCGTTTGGAGCTGTTTATCGAATTCCTTAAGTTGATCTTGAATAGAATCAAGGTTATGTGAGTTTTTGGTGGTTCTTTCAATTAGGCTGTTCTTGCTATCGATGATACTCTGTTTTTGTTTAAGTAGAGAATCAACCATTCCGCTCATTTTAGATTGATTTTGAAAAGCTGCTTTTGCAGATTTGCTTATCGATAAGTGGTCTCCGCTACCGCTTGTCTTACTGTTTGAATTTATGGTTTTATCGTTAGTTTGATGACTACCAGCTACATTTAGTCTCGTTCCCATAGCAGTGGTCATATTCGTTATATGCATGGCTCATTCTCCTCCTACGACGGTAAGATCTATTTATAATATATCGGTAGATGAACAAGAAGAATTAATAAAGAGAGCCGTTAGCTAAGTCGAACAGCAAGATGTCAACGGGACTCCTTCCTAAACTCCGAAGGCGAGCATTTCATCGCTCTGCGAAATACTTTAATAAAATAGCTTACATTATCAAATCCGACTTCGAATGCGATGTCGGATATTTTTCTGTCGCTTTGTTGCAGTAGATCGGCGGCTTGGCGAATCCGGTAAGAGTTAATGTAATCCACAGGAGTCTTTCGGGTCATTTCTTTGAAAAAACGGCAGAACTGTCCCTCGCTCATGGGAATCAGCTCAGAGAGATCACGAGTTCGAATCGGCTCCTGATAGTTATCCTGAATATAGAGAATAATCTTCTTAAGTCGATTGATTTTAGTAGTATCAGCGTCATCCAGCTGGCTGCGGTTTACAAAACGATCCTCTGGGGCAATCAGCGAGAGCATGATGAGCAACGTGCCTTTAATAAAAGCTTCAAACCCGGGAGATTGCGCAGCGTAGGCGTCCATCATGCGTTCTAAGTGCCCGAGAAGTTCATGTTGCCATTTCACAGCTGGTGTTAGGTGGCGAGGAAAGCTTTGTCTTTTCTCCTGAAGGGGTAAGATGGTGTTCTGCTGGATCGTATCATATTGGGCACTAGCCAGAAGATCAGGAAGAAACACGAGCGCACAAAATTTGCAGGGTGTGTCTTCGTTAAGTACATAGGCAGCGTGAATATCACCGGACTCGATAAATACAGCCTCACCGGCTTTAAGTGGGAAATATTCGGTATCCACCTGAAACAGAATCTCACCTTCGAGCAGCATAAAAAACTCCGCTTCTTCATGCCAATGGGTATCGAGGACATGTGTTCCAGCCGGTAATTCTATCCAATAAGCTGCAAGCGGAAACATGCTATCGCCATGCACTCTGTCTTCTTTTAGCAAACTCTGGGTTGTACGGTCCATAAATGCCACCTCTTTCGGAAAAAACATCAAAATAGTGTTATAAATGAGCTATATAGTATTAGTTTTGTTTATTTTTTATCGGTATAATGCAACTATAAACACCAAATTGAAAGGTGGCAAGTACACAATGAAATTCACTGATGGTCTCTGGCTGGTGCGTGATGGTATCACGATTAACGGTGCAGTTCAAAATTATGTTGTAGAAAAGACTCCAGAAGGATTAACAGCAATTACTCAAACCACTCCAATCACAGGGCGTTCAGCGACGCTGAACTCAACCCTGCTTACTGTAAAATTTCATTCCCCGCTTCCAGGTGTGGTAGGGGTTAAGATTATTCATCATGATGGCGTACAAGAACGCGGTCCAGTCTTCGAACTCACAAAAGGTACTGGAGATCATGTTAAGATTGAAGAAACCGATTCCGAGACTGTACTGATCAGCGGCGGACTTCGTCTAGTGATTCGCAAAGGCCAACAATGGGCTGTGGATTTCTATCGTGGAGACGAGAGAATTACAGGCAGCGGTTTCAAGTCCATGGCTTATATCACAGATCAAGACGGCAACACGTATATGCGTGAAGAGCTGGATCTCGGTGTAGGTGAATTCGTATATGGTTTGGGCGAGCGTTTTACCGCTTTTGTAAAGAATGGACAGACCGTAGATCTTTGGAACAAAGACGGTGGTACTAGCTCCGAGCAAGCTTATAAGAACGTTCCTTTCTATGTAAGCAGCAAAGGCTATGGTGTATTTGTTAACCATCCTGAGTTGGTTTCTTATGAGATCGCTTCGGAAAAAGTGAAAAAAGCGCAATTCAGTGTAGCTGGAGAAAGCCTGGAATACTTCGTGATTGATGGTCCTACCATTAAGGAAGTGATCAGTAACTATACCTCACTTACTGGCAAACCTGCACTTCCGCCAGCTTGGACATTCGGCCTGTGGCTGACGACTTCTTTCACTACCGACTACGATGAAGCAACCGTAAACTCTTTCGTAGATGGTATGGCAGAGCGCGATTTGCCACTGAGTGTATTCCACTTCGATTGTTTCTGGATGCGTGAATATCAATGGACCGATTTCCAGTGGGATGAGCGCGTATTCCCTGATCCAGTAGGCATGCTGAAACGCCTGAAAGAAAAAGGGCTGAAGATCTGCGTATGGATCAACTCTTATATCGGGCAACGTTCCCGCTTGTTTGAAGAAGGCAAGAAAAATGGTTACCTGCTCAAAAAACCTAACGGTGACGTTTATCAATGTGATCTTTGGCAAGCGGGAATGGCGCTGGTGGACTTCACCAACCCTGCGGCTTGTGAATGGTATGCCGGCTACCTGCGTGATTTGGTAGATATGGGTGTAGATAGCTTCAAGACAGACTTCGGCGAGCGTATTCCTACAGATGTAGTTTACTTCGATGGATCTGATCCGATGAAAATGCACAACTATTACACGCAACTGTACAACAAGGTTGTATTTGAAGTGCTTGAAGAGAAGCTTGGTAAGAATGAAGCAGCATTGTTCGCACGTTCTGCAACTGCCGGTGGCCAACAGTTCCCGGTTCACTGGGGCGGTGACTGCTACGCAGATTATGAATCCATGGCGGAGAGCCTTCGTGGTGGATTGTCTCTGGGCTTGTCAGGTTTCGGTTTCTGGAGTCATGATATCGGCGGATTCGAGAACACGGCTCCGGCACATGTATTCAAACGCTGGTTGGCGTTTGGACTATTGTCCAGTCACAGCCGTCTGCATGGTAGCACTTCGTACCGTGTGCCTTGGGCTTATGATGATGAAGCTTGTGATGTTACCCGTTTCTTCACCAAACTTAAATGTAGCTTGATGCCATATCTGTATGATGTAGCAGGACAGGCTCATGAACATGGCTGGGCTTCTATGCGGGCTATGGTTATGGAATTTCCGGAAGATCCTACCTGCGAGGTGTTGGATCGTCAATACATGCTAGGTGAATCCTTGCTTGTAGCCCCTATCTTCCAAGAAAACGGTGAAGCGAAGTACTACTTGCCGGCTGGTCGCTGGACTCACCTGCTTACTGGTGAAACCGTACAGGGCGGATCATGGCGCAAAGAGAAATATGAT
Source organism: Paenibacillus sp. VTT E-133291 (assembly GCF_002264395.1). Taxonomy (GTDB): domain Bacteria; phylum Bacillota; class Bacilli; order Paenibacillales; family Paenibacillaceae; genus Paenibacillus_AQ; species Paenibacillus_AQ nitricinens. Next base: position 98,411 of record NZ_NFVA01000005.1, on the reverse strand, counting down.
TTCTTTAGCCTGCCACTATTCGTTCGCCAGAATTCCTTGCTGGCAATTGGCAGTGTGGATAACAAACCAGATTACGACTATGCGAATGGCGTGAAATTTGGCTTGTATTCACTTGAAGATGGCACCACGACTTCTGCAACCGTTCGTGATCTTAAAGGTGCTCCTGAATTGACTGTGAAGGCTGACCGTAAAGGCGGTACGTTAACAGTTACTGCGGAAGGCAGCGGTAAAGAATTCTCGCTTTCCCTTAAAGATCTGGGAGCTATCGCTTCTGTAGAAGGTGCAGAGCAAGTAGATGAAAATACAGTAAAAGTAAACGCAGGTGCAAAAACCGTATCGTTTACGATCACATTGAAATAAGATTGTTTCTTAAAGCATATTGATATAGCCATAACCTCTCTTGTAAACAGGGTGGACGATCTGTTCCCTTAGTTTATTGGAGAGGTTTTAGTGTTACAATCTTACTGAATAACGGGGGAAACGTTATGGATACTAATTTAACCAAGGGAAGTGGAGTATTGAACCAGACGGATTATACCTCAGCAACGGTTCTTTCAACTGCAGCGAATTTTATAATGAATAGGCAAGAACCGTTTACGCATACGTTCCGGACTTATATTCGTTTAAGGGAAAATGGTACGTTAAAGTTAAAGTTCTGGCATAGCAATGCGGTGGATTCTACATGGGATCAAGGGCAAGAAGCTGTAGGCAGTGAACCTGGAGGCGACTGGGTTATCGAGACAGCTTATATCGCTGACGGAGGAACAGAACCAGACGGAACGATAACTGAAAATACACAGCATGCGCTTACCTTTGAGGGCAAAGCCTCAAAAACCGTTGCGGCTGGTGAATGTTTCTGGAGTGATGAGACAAGCATTGTTCTACCGGAGGGTCATTACTTGGCGTTTACGTGGACGATTAAGACGCTCACTGCAGGCAAATCGATTCCTTTCAATGTAGAAGGGATGCTGGCTACAGCTTATGACGGGCCTGGAAATCTTGCTGCACAGCAATCAGCGGATGGTTTTACTGTGTCTGATAATCTTTTGGTACTGCCAAGCTTTATTGGGTATAAGAAATCTGTTACCAAGAGACTAGTATTTCTGGGGGATTCGATTACTCAAGGTGTGCGGACCTTAAAGGATGCGTACGAATATTGGGTTGCGAGAATTGCGGATGGCCTTAGCACGGATATTGGGGTATGGAATCTCGGCTCTGGCTGGGCTAGAGCTTATGATGTGGCCGCGGATGGCCCATGGCTAAACAAAGCTAAGCAGAGTGATGAAGTGATGATCGTACTCGGAGTAAATGACATTGATATTGGCTGCCGTTCGGCGGACGAGCTTCTTGATGATTTGCAGACCCTTATTTCTAAGATCAAGGGGGCAAATGCTGAAGCTAGTATTATTCTAGGTACGGTACCGCCATTCAATTTCCAGGGCGAGAGAGAAGAGACTTGGCGCAAGGTGAATCGTGAGATTTTGTCCAATCCGCCTATAGGTGTGAGCCGGGTGTTTGATATAGCAAGCCTATTATCATTACCTGCACCAGATGATCATCTTATCAGACCGGAGTATATGAGTGGAACAGACGACCCGCATCCGAATGGCGAAGCCGGCAAGACGGTTGCGGACGCCTTTTTAAAAATATAAGAATTTAAGTTTCACGCTATACATTATCCTTATATTTCTGCGAGAAACGGTTGTCTTCCATATAAGGAGACAATCGTTTTCTCGTAGCGAGGTATGAATTAAATTTTAGTCTGGTTTCGGTAGTCCTTAGGTGATGCCCCAATCTGTTTCTTGAAGACCTTGCTAAAGTATTTCACATCATGAAACCCGACCATTTCAGAAATTTGCGACAGCCTAAGCCGAGGGTTCTGCATAAGCAGCTTAGCTTTATCTATCCGGATGTTAACGATATAATCAGAGAAATTAATGCCGTATTCCTGTTTAAATCGGCGTGATATATATTCGCGGCTAACATAGAACTTACTGGCAACCTCCTGTAGGGAAAGATCGGAGGCGTAATTGAGTTCAATATATTTCACGATGTCATGCATAGGATTACGTTCTTTAGCTTGTTTAGCCGAGAATACTTCTGACAGTCGCTCCATCAGGTCAAATGACCAGTCACGCCAGGCAAATAAGGAGAACGAGTATCCGTTCGTATAAGGGGCCGGATGAAGATGGTCGGCCTGTTCTAGCTCGGCTAGTGCGCTATCGGCATCAGGGCCTAACATTTCACGTACTAACTGGGAACGGAATAAAAGAGCATCATTCTTCCATGAGTTTAGGATCTCTGGTGTAACAATACCACCTCGGCCAAGCTCGTCTACCCAGTGCTGCGCTGCTGAGGATATAACTTCAGGGCTTCCGCTGATGACTGCCATTTTCCAATCCTCCTTCACACGAGCAAAGATCGTCGGAGATGCATTTCCTTGAATTTTTGGCTTTGAGATTTCATTTCGCTCTTTAAACTCTTCAGAAGAACTGGAGAAATGGCAGTAATCCTCATGAACTAATAAATTTCGACGCTGCAGGGCCTCGGCCACTTCTGCACGCTGAGAAGGTAATTGCTTAGGCAGGCTACCGATACAGCTAATTCCGAAATGCATTCGGACCTGTAGGGTAGCGTAGATACCCTGATTAATTTTACCTATAAGCTCGACAACTGACGTTTGAATATCCCATAGAATAATGGCAATCTCCGAAGGACCTCCCCAGTAACGAAAGGCCACACCCTTATGCTGACCTTGTAGAAATTCATTGCATATATTGACGATTGCGTAATTCATGAGCCCAGTGTCTCCTCCAAAACGTTTGAGCAGGAGATTATTTCCTGTGTCTGTCTGCACCAGGATTAAGCGCGAAGTGAGGACATTGTCCGGGATAATGTCATCGTTACATAATCTTCGGAAGGATAATTCCGAGTTGATCGGATCATCGATTAACGCGGATAGAAGCTTTTCTCCGTAGATGGGCTTGAACTCATTGAGCTGAATACTCTGCTTCTGTCGCTCGCTCCGATCAGCTTCCTCTGAACGCCAGGCAGTCACTGCCTTAGCGACTGCAACATTGATGGCCTCTGCTTCAATGGGTTTAAGGATGTAATCAATCCCTCCATGGCGTACGGTCTGGCGGACGAACTCGAAGTCATTATGTCCGCTGACCACAATAAACTTGGTGTTGCCGGCAAATTCGTTAACCCATGTCATTAACTCTATGCCATTGCCGGAATCCATCATCATGTCCATAATGACTAAGGCGGGTTTTGCTTGCCGAATAATCTCTATGGCCTCATTTCCGTTTCCGGCTTCCAGAATCCCATCGATTTGATGCGCGTCCCAGTCAACAAGAAGTCTAACTGCTTTTCTAACTCTGGCTTCGTCATCAACAATTAACGCCTTCATATCGTCTCACGCTCCGCTATAATGTCTATTTCCAGTCTTACAACCACTCCACCCGCTCTGAGGTTGTCCACAGTCAAGAGGGCACTGTCTCCGCATACTAGCTTGAGCCGTGCCAGAACGTTCGGCAGACCAATACCAGATCCAGCAGCTTCCTTGTCTTGCTCAGAATTTCTTAATAAATCAATATCTGTTCTAGTGGAATGTTGAAGTTTCTGCCGTAGAAGATCCAGTTTCGCAGAAGGAATGGCATTTCCGTTGTTTTGGATACGAATTTCCATCCGCTTGTCACCTGCTCTTGCTGAGGTGATCTCAATGAATCCATCCGTACGGGAATGATTAAACCCATGTTTGAAATAATTTTCTACAATAGGCTGCAGAATCATTTTAGGCATAAATGTCTCTAAAAGAGATTCCTCCATATCGTAACGGAAACTGAATTTATTTTCAAAACGTTCCTTTTGCAATTCAATATAAGCTTTGACATGATCCAGCTCGTCTTTAACGGTGACAATCTTCTCCTCATTGTACATGCTGTAACGCATCATTTTCGCAAGCGCCGAAAGAAGAGAATAGATTTGGGGTACCTTAAGCTCCAAGGCAAGCGTACCGATGATTTGCAAGGTGTTGTTGAGAAAATGCGGATTGATCTGCGCTTGCAAAGCCCGCAGCTCATTCGTTTTATTCGTTAATTCAAGCTTATACTCTCTCAGGATCAGATTGTTGATCGTATCCATCATACTGCGGAACCGCTCTGTAACGACACCGATCTCGTCTTTGCCCATGGGGCGGATATCGATATCAAGCTTCCCGGTCTGGACCTGATTCATATAGCGGGTCAACTGCTTAATCGGGGCTGTGATTCGAAAAGAGATTAGGATTGTTAGTGTAGTAATGGTAATCAACAGCAGGACCATCAGTGCTATATTAATCTTTGCCGCTTCATTGGCTTCTCGGAAAAGATAGGAAACAGGAATCTGCTTTACCAGTGTCCATTTCAATCCTGGACCTTCGATATTCTGGTAAATAAACATGGCTTTATCCTCTTCAAAGTAGCCCTGTGGGCTAGGATTTCCCGCGATGTGTGCATTGTACCAATTACCTTTCAGTTTCTTACCGTATTCTTCGCTATTGTCCCCATAGACAATGTTTCCGCTGCCATCCAGCAGCCAGATGTTCTCTTGCTTCTGGTCATATAACTGACTGATGATGTCGGTTAGCGCTGTTAGCTTGACATCAATCGACAGGTAGCCAAGTGCCTTTGTGGTAGGGACCTTTTCAATTCTTCTATGCAAGGTAAACACTGGTTCCGGTACGAACTGCGGGATCGGTGCCGTTAGGCCGTAGCTATGACTTATATGTGTGCTCTGTATGGATACCGTAGACTCGGTAGTGATTTTGGAGTCAGGATAAGGTGGGATACCCTGCCAACGTTTCGGTGTACTCTGGGTAAGCAGAGTAGCTGTGTTTTCTTTGACACCGTATAAATAGACCTGAGAGATGTCAGGCATAGAGGATGAAATATAATTCAGAGAAGAGTAGATTCGTGCATTGGCTAGCATATCCTCGTATCCGGCTTCCAGTGACCTGTAGAATTCTGAATCTGAATAAACGATAAGGGAGAGTCGATTCAGCTCCTGAATCAGACTTTGGATATTTTTAGTGCCTTGAAAGAGAAGATTCGTATTCTCATCTACTGCTCTTGTTCTTAAGGATTGAGTACTAAAGTGGTAACTTATAAACATTGTGGCCATAATGCAGATTAAAGTTGGGAGTAGGATGAAAACGATCATTTTTGTGCGAATCGTGTTCCATTTCATCGAAATTTGTCACATCCGATCAATATTTTACACCTGAAAGATCACTTCCGTAGGTGTGAGGTAGCCTCAAAAAAACAGATAATATGTGTATAAAGCATAAACAAGTAAGTGAGCAAAAGAAAGGGGGGGACAATAAATGCGCGGCACTAAGTTGTCCCAGTTAGGTCAACAAGCATTTTTCGTTGGTCCTGCAGTCTTGTTTTTTACCTTAATAACGATTATCCCATTCATCATGGGGATGTATTACTCTTTCACAGACTGGAACGGTGTATCTGGTCATGTAAGTTGGGTCGGATTTCAAAACTTCTCCACTATATTTACGAATGACCCCGACTTCTGGTCTTCCTTTTGGTTTACAGTAAGATTTACTGTGTTAGGTGTTGTTTTGACTAACGTGGTAGGATTCTTCCTAGCTTATCTGTTAACGAAACCTTTAAAGACACGGAACATGCTTCGGACTATTTTCTTTATGCCGAACGTTATTGGGGGATTGTTGCTTGGGTTCATCTGGCAATTTATCTTCATCAAAGGGTTCGCAACGATGGGAGAACTCACCGGCTGGTCGTTCTTTAATCTTCCTTGGCTGGGTGATGCAACAACCGGCTTCTGGGCGATTGTGATGGTTTTTGTTTGGCAGTCATCTGGTTATCTGATGGTTATCTACATCGCTTCTCTAAGTAACGTATCGAAAGAAGTATTGGAAGCGGCTGATATTGATGGTGCCTCCCGTTGGCAGGTCCTGCGCAGCATTGTAGTTCCATTGATCATGCCTGCTGTAACTATCGGTTTGTTCCTAGCGATTTCTTGGTCCTTCAAAATGTTCGACCTTAACCTTTCCTTGACGAAAGGTGGACCGTTCAAATCTACAGAGTCGGTTGCCATGAATATTTACAATGAAGCCTTCCTGAACAATCGTTACGGTCTGGGTACTGCTAAAGCGCTGCTGTTCTTTGTTATCGTAGCGATTATCACTCTGATTCAGGTCCGTATTACGAAGAGCAAGGAGGTAGAAGCTTAATGAACGCTAAGTCAAAAGGCAGATGGAATATCGGCGTAGAGGTGTTGATGATTCTTCTTGCCCTTCTCTTCCTCTCTCCATTTTATTTCTTACTTGCGAACTCAGTGAAATCCTTCGGTGAAATTCTGAGTGATGCCGCAAGCTGGCCACAGACATTTATGTGGTCGAACTATACAAATGCTTGGAAATTGGCACGGTTTGGTGAAGCTTTCCGAAATTCGGTTATCATAACGGTTATCAGTGTTATTCTGATCTCTCTGTTTAGTGCGATGGCTTCTTATCGTATGGTTCGGGCGAATACGAAATTCAATCAATTTTTGCTGCTGTTGTTCGTAGCTGCAATGGTTGTTCCGTTTCAAACGATCATGATTCCAATCTTGAAAGTCGTAAATGTAATTGGAGTAAACAACTCCTTCCTAGGATTGATCATTACGAATCTAGGGATCAGTGTTCCAATGGCAATCTTCCTGTTCCACGGTTTTATCAAGTCCGTTCCGCTTGAAATCGAAGAGGCGGCAACAGTTGACGGATGTAATCCAATTACCGTATTCTTCCGCATAGTACTTCCCTTGCTGAAGCCAATGGTAATGACAACGATCGTGCTGAATGCACTTGGAATATGGAATGATTATCTGCTGCCTTCCTTGATTCTTCAGGCACCAGAACTTCGTACCATTCCGCTGGCGACCTTCTCCTTCTTTGGTCAATACACCAAGCAATGGGATATGGCGCTTCCGGCTCTCGTAATCGGGATTGCTCCAATTATCATCTTCTATCTGTTTATGCAGCGTTACATTGTTGAGGGAATAGCGGCTGGCTCGGTGAAAGGTTAACACCGAGCCCTCCGTTCCAAATATTGTAGACTTGATCCACTATCTTAAGGGGGAAAACATAATGAATAAGAAACGCTCGGCAGTTGCACTTTCGGCAGTAATGGCTATGAGTTTAGCATTAACAGCATGTGGTGGAGGCAATAACGCATCTAGTAACTCACAAAATGGAAGCGCTGGCACGGATAAAGGCCAAGTAAAAACGGTTAAAATCTTTCAGTTCAAAACTGAAATCGTTGAAGGTCTGAATGAGCTCAAGGTTGAATTTGAAAAAGAATACCCTAACATCAAGCTGGATATCCAAACCGTTGGTGGTGGTGCCGATTACGCAGCAGCACTGAAGACGAAGTTTGCTTCCGGCGACGCACCTGACATTTTCTCCAATGGTGGATATGCTGAAATGGAGCTTTGGGGAGATAAGATGGAGGATATGTCCGACCAACCTTGGGTGAAAGATCTGATTCCTATGGCTGCAGAGCCAATGACTAAAGACGGTAAAGTATACGGTATGCCAATGAACCTTGAAGGTATTGGATTTGTATATAACAAAGACCTGTTTGAAAAAGCAGGCATCACTGAAACTCCAAAAACATTGTCACAACTAGAAGAAGCGGCTAAGAAACTACAAGCCATTGACGTAACTCCTTTTGGTAATGCATATCAAGAATGGTGGCTCCTTGGTAACCAAGGCATTAGCGTAGCATTTGCACAACAAGACGATGTAAATGGCTTCATTAAGAGCTTGAATGAGGGTACGGGTACAATCGTAGGTAACAAAGTGTTTGAAGATTGGAGCAACTTGCTCAACCTGACTTTGAAATACGGACAAAAAAATCCTTTGACCACAGATGCTAACACTCACTTGGCTATGTTTGCTAAAGGTGAAATCGCAATGATGCAAGAAGGGAACTGGGCACAAACACTTGTAGATAACATCACACCTGATATGAACATCGGGATGTTCCCAATGCCAATCAATGAAGATGCTGAGAAAAACGATAAAATGACTGTAGGTATTCCTGCTAACCTTGTTGTAAACAAAGATTCCGGATCTAAAGAAGAAGCTAAAACCTTCTTGAACTGGTTGGTAACTTCTGATATGGGTAAAGAGTATATCGTTAAAAAATGGAAATTCATTCCTGCTTTATCCACAATCGAAGCTACTCCTGAAGATATCGGTAAGCTTGGATCTGACGTATGGAATTATGTAAAAGAAGACAAGGTGTATGGTTTGCAATCTTCTAAATTCCCTGATGGTGTAACCCAAGAATTTGCTAGTGTTATTCAACAGATGATTGCTGGCAAAGTGGATGTGAACGGCTGGATGACTGGCATGCAAGCAGCTTGGGACAAGCTTAAGAAATAAGGAAAGCTCGTTCATAAAAAAGATTAAAATGGACAAGTAGTTCACAAAGGCGTTCTCCGTATACCTCATCAATATGAGACGGGGAGCGCCTTTTATCTTAGCTAGGGGAGAGGGCGCCGATGAAACGATTTGATCCTATTCAGATGGGTGTGGACTATTACCCGGAACATTGGGAAGAATCCATGTGGGAACCGGATATCAGTTTAATGAAGGAAACAGGTGTTAAGGTAGTTCGAGTCGCCGAGTTTGCATGGAGCCGGTTAGAGCCTACGGAGGGGAATTACCAGTTCGGGTGGCTGGATCGCGCGCTGGATCTTTTTCATAAATATGAACTGCAAGTTGTGATCGGTACGCCGACTGCTACACCTCCTAGATGGTTAACTACGAAATTTCCGGACGTGCTGCCAGTGTTTGCGAACGGAGATATATTCCACCCAGGGGTACGCGGACATCGCTGTTATAACAGTGCATCTTTACGTGAATACGGAAGCCGTATTACCCAGCGTCTTGCTGAGCACTATAGTGAACACCCGGCCGTTATAGGCTGGCAGACTGACAATGAATTTGGTATGTTAGATTGTCATTGTGACGCTTGCAATATAGCGTTTCGCACTTGGGTAAAAGCCAAATATGGCAGCCTTGATCGGGTGAATGTAGAGTGGGGAACGGTTGTGTGGAGTGGAGAATACAGCGATTGGAATGAGCTTACGGTTCCACTGGGCGGATCGCCACATCAGAATCCATCGTTTCTGCTAGATTATCAGCGGTTTCAGTGGGATTCGGTGGTAGCATTCCAGAAGACGCAGATTGATATTTTGCGGTCTGTTTGTCCGCATCATTTTATCACTCATAACTTTCACAGCTATCCGCAGCGTCTGGATATGTACGCAGTCGGTGCTGATCTGGATATCGCTGCATTTGACTATTATCCGAATACTTCTCGGGCCAAGCAAGCGACAACACCATATAGCGGAGCACTTTCGTTAGACGTAACCCGAGGGATTAAACGTCAAAACTTCTGGATCATGGAGCAGCTAAGCGGCTCACCAGGTTGTTGGATGCCGATGTGGAGAACGCCGTATCCTGGGATGCTTCGTGCTTATGCGTGGCAGACGATAGCCAGAGGTGCGGATACTGTCGTTCATTTCCGTTGGCGTAGTGCAGCCGCAGGTGCAGAGCAATTCTGGCATGGACTGATTGATCACAGTAATGTCCCAGGACGCAGATTTGCAGAGTTCACTCAGCTATGCCATGAAGTGAATACACTTGGGGAAAGGCTGACTGGAACGACATTAAAGCATGAAGTGGCGATTCTACATTCTCATGAAGAGAAAGCCGCACTGGATATTCAGCCTCAAGCTGAGGGATTTGATTATTATGAGAATATTAAGCAGATCCATCGTGCAGTGACAAAGCTTGGCTTGGGCTGCGATGTGATTGACCTCAGACAACCACTGGATGGATATAAAGTAGTGATCGCACCAAATTTATACTTGCTGGATGAGGAGATCGTACGTAGTTTGGAGGATTTTGCACTAGCTGGCGGCACCTTGCTCATTACCAACCGAAGTGGCGTGAAAACTACAAATAACATCGCAGTCATGCAGCCACTGCCGGGACTACTGAGCTATTGCACAGGGATTGAAGTACTGGAGTATGATCCGATTGGTGCTGAAACCCATAAGGTTGTTGATGCTGAGGGGAACCAATATGAATGCACGCAGTGGTGCGACATCCTGAGACCAGTTGTGGCGTGGCCGATTGCTTGGTATAGCGATGATTTCTATAGTGGAACACCGGCTGTAACCGTTAATGCTTTTGGGAAGGGTCAGGTTTATTATTTTGGAACGCATATGGAAGAGCGCTTCTGGTCAGTGTTGTTGGAGCGCCTTTCTAAACAGCAGGGGCTGTTTAGATTTGAGGGACTGCCGGATGGAGTACAGGCCTCTGTGCGTTCGGGAGATCAAGGCAGCTTCTTATTCTTGCTTAACTTGAGCCGGGAGTCTGTGACAGTCACCTTGCCACAAGAGTATAGCAGTCTGCTCGATCACTCGATTTGTTCAGGAGAGCTGCAGCTTGAGCCATATGGTGTAGAAATTCTGGAGATGTGAAAGGATTCTTAGTAACCGTTGATGGGGAGGGCGTTCTTATCTCCTTCGACCTATGATTGAATCCTTTGGGATTGTGAATTCTATTGCACTCTGTGCAATAGAATTCCTTTTTGGGTGGGGGAATTTGAGATCTGTTGCACATTGTGCAATCAGATTGGTGGAAAGCCTCCATTTTAATGGATTTCACAAGATTCTAATGCACGAAGTACAACAGAACGCTCGAAATGAGATGGAAAAGTGCATTCTAATGTATGAAGTGCAATTGAATGTGCTCCTTGGGTCGGAGGAGCTGTCGAGGCAAGTTAGTTGGTGCGGTGCAGCATGTTACGCTGGAGTGGTAGGCGAGTGGAATGGTGCAGAATGTTACGCTGGGGCAAATGGCGAGTTGGTGCGGTGCGGAATAGCTGCACTTTCTACACTTATTTAAAGTTCTCGGGCTATGAAATGGATTTAGTTGTATTTAGTGCAGCTATAATGCGAAGTATCGCGGTTCTCAGCCAAATGCTGAGAATATAACTGCACAGAATACACTTATATGGATATTTTGTGCTGAACAGGCTGATTTAAGTGTACAAAATGCAGTTACTGAGACACACATGCCATACTAATGAGATCCACACAGCGATGAGCTCTGTCATAAGCAACCTTATGTAGCATTTCACTACGCAGGAGGCGATTAAGCTGTACACCTTAGAGTATTAGTGAAGTCGTCTAAACTGCTCCGGTGTAGTCCCTGACTGTTTGCGAAAGGTGGCAACATAATGGCTAACATCACGGAAGCCTACTCTCTGCGAGATGATTTTTACAGTAAGATCCGGCTGGCTTACGAGCATTTCTTTGCTTTTACGGATACGTAGCCGTACGAAATAGGCATAAGGAGATAGCCCAAAGGTCTGTATGAATAGATTGTTGAGATATCGCCCTGAGACGCCGAGCTGATCGGCTAGATCGTTAAGTCCGAGATCAGGATCACCATAATGGCTGTCCATCCATTTCAGTAGCGGCTGCAGCTTATCTACATTGCGGGATATTGTTGTGTTGTTATGTAGTTGCCCATATTTGCTTAAAGTAAGCAGAAAGCGATAAGCATCTGTGGAGGCAGTCAGACCAAACATGTCCTGTGAGGCATCATACTGATCAAGTATTTCTCTTAGCAGCTTGGAGAGAGGCGCCTCTTTTTCCCAGCGGTAAAAAGAATTCATATTCATCCCCAGCGTCTCCAAAATAGAACCTGCAGAGCTGCCTCCGAACGTTAGATAAGAGGTGCTCCAGTTAGCAGCAGAAGCTTCATAGCGATGTGGAGTATAGGGGAGAAGTAATACACCACTGCCTGCGGGGAGGGAGAAGCTTTCATTCTCCAAATGAATCACCCCTTCACCAGACGCCGTTTGGAGCCAATGATAGGTTTCGTAGCCATCTAAGCGAGATACTTTTTCCTGTTGATGATTGTGACCGATGCTGTCTAATGTGATAGGTAGATGCTGTCCACCCTCATGGGGGAACACAATTCTACGATGCACGATTCCCTTCAATGAATCCATCTCCTCTTAGTTCCATATTCTTATATGACGGGAAGATTATTTTATATTTATAGCGTCAAATTAACCGATTACAATATATATATAATTATACAATAAAGGATGTGCGAAGTGTGATTAACGATAAATTACCTAAGATTTGGTACGGTGGAGATTACAATCCAGAGCAATGGGATGCGCCTGTATGGGCAGAGGATGAGCGTATGTTTAAGCTGGCAGGAATTGATGTTGCCACAATTAATGTATTTTCCTGGGCGCTGATTCAACCTTCCGAAGACACTTATGATTTCTCATCACTAGATGAATTAATGGATAGACTATATAAAAATGGTACTTACGTATGTCTGGCAACAGGTACAGGAGCGCACCCAGCTTGGATGGCTCATCGTTATCCTGAAGTTACTCGTGTTGATGTGAAGGGTAGAAAACGCAAGTTCGGTGGACGTCATAACTCGAATCCAAACAGTCCGGTTTACCGCAAGTTTGCAGCGAAGCTGGCAGGAAAGCTGGCTGAACGTTATAAGGATCATCCGGCGCTGGTAGCTTGGCACGTTTCGAATGAGTTCAGTAACTACGATTATTCTGATTTATCTGAAGCGGCGTTCCGTGTCTGGTTAAAGGATCGTTACGGCTCTCTGGATGCATTAAACAAAGCGTGGAATACACGTTTTTGGGGACATACGTTTTATGATTGGGAAGAAATTGTACTGCCTAGTGAGCTAAGTGAAGAATGGGATGGTAACCGTACCAACTTCCAAGGCATTTCCTTAGACTTCCGTAGATTTATGTCGCATAGCTTGCTGGAATGCTACAAAATTGAGAGTGATGCGATTAAGGAGCACAGTCCTAACGTACCTGTTACCACTAACTTGATGGGCTTTTATGATGAACTGGACTATTTTGAGTGGGCTAAACATATGGACGTCATTTCTTGGGACAACTATCCTTCACTCGATACACCAGTCAGCTTCACGGCCATGGCGCATGATCTCATGCGTGGATTGAAGAATGGACAACCTTTCATGCTGATGGAGCAAACGCCAAGCCAGCAGAACTGGCAACCCTATAACTCTCTGAAACGTCCAGGGGTTATGCGCTTATGGAGTTATCAGGCTGTTGCGCGTGGTGCAGACACTGTTCTGTTCTTCCAACTGCGTCGTTCAATTGGTGCATGTGAGAAGTATCATGGAGCTGTTATTGAGCATGTAGGACATGAACACACGCGTGTATTCCGTGAATGTGCTGAGCTAGGAAAAGAGCTTGGCCAACTTGGAGATCAGCTATTGGATGCGCGTAGTGCAGCTAAAGTAGGGATTATCTATGACTGGGAAAACCGCTGGGCTATCAACCTTTCAAGCGGACCGTCCGTAGCTTTGGATTATGTGAATGAGATTCATAAATATTATGATGCACTCTACCAACAAAATATCGAAGCCGATATGATCGGTGTAGAAGAGAATCTGTTCAAATATGAGATTGTTATCGCACCTGTGATGTATATGGTTAAGCCGGGTTTTGCTGAGAAGGTTGAAGCTTTTGTAAAAGCAGGCGGAACATTCATTACGACTTATTTCAGCGGGATTGTTAATGAGAACGACCTCGTAACCGTTGGTGGCTACCCTGGGGAACTGCGCAACGTACTAGGGATCTGGGCTGAGGAAATTGATGCACTGCTGCCAGGGATGAGCAATGAGATTGTGATGGACAAGGCATGGGGCAATTTGAGTGGTTCTTACAAATGTGATCTGCTCTGCGATCTGATTCATGCCGAAGGTGCTGAGGTTTTGGCAGAGTACGGATCTGATTTCTATAAAGGAATGCCAGCCTTGACGGTGAATAACTTTGGTGAAGGTAAAGCGTATTACGTGGCTACCAGCCCAGAAGCGGGATTCTTGAAAGGATTCTTAGCCAATCTATGTGCTGACAAGAACATTCAGCCGCTAGTAACTGCACCGGAAGGTATCGAATCTGTGCAACGTGTGAAGGAAGGCGCATCCTACCTATTCTTGCTGAACCACACCACTGGTGATTTGAGTGCGGATATTGGTGCTACTGAGCGTACGGATCTTCTGACTGGCAATAAGGTTAGCGGTTCTGCTGTTGTGCCAGCCCGTGGAGTATTGATTTTGTCGGATAAGAACTAATTCGTAGTATATATAAAAAGATCTCGGGGAACCAGCTTGTCCCCGGAGATCTTTTTTTGTTATGCAGCATTTCATTAGCTGCTGCTGCTCGTGCTGTCATCTGGAGTAGCTCCACCCGGATTGCCATTACTTAATGTAATGCTCTCCGCCACGGTGGAATCTGATTTAAATGTGTATTGGATAATATCATCCGCCTTCAGTTCTGCTAAGGTGATCGCATTTTCTTGACGCGTGCCATTGTCGAAGGTAACCGCTACGATTTTAGTATCCGCATCAATCGTAATGTCTGTGGTTTCATCGGAGAAGCTTTGCTGCATTCTACCTCCCTGTGGCCCGCCGCCTTGTCCGCCACCTTCCGGCATTTCCCCTTGTGGCTTCCCACCCTCGGGCGCAGCGCCGTTTCCTGTATTTTGATCGCCATCAGGTTTTTCCGGTGGGGTACCGCCTTGACTGTTCTGCCCGTCCCCTTCTCCAGCACCTTGTCGGGGCATAGACATGTCCGATTTATAGAGGGTAAGGGTAGTATCGCTTACACTCTTAATCTTACCGAAATTCATGGACATATTGGGTCTGCCATTTTGTTGATTGCCGTTTGCTTGTGGTTGTTTGGCTGCTGAACCCCTGTCTGCTTGGTTATTTGCAGCAGCTGTTCCTTCGGCCTCCGAATTCGCGCTGCAGCCAGCCAATAATAGAGAAGCGAGTAGGCCTCCAGATATTAGAATAGGGACGAACTTTCTCATTTTTTATTCCTCCTTAGTAGGTTAAAGATAGATTAGGAGAAATATAACAAACAGTTCTGAAAGTTTGCTTAATTTCCGGTGAGAGTTTGCCTAAAGAAATGAAATATGCAAATGTTATATAATGAACAAATATGTGGAGCTTTATAGCCCACTAGGTTGCACTTTGTACAATAGATTCTCCTGAAATGAGGGGGGATAAGAATTCTATTGCACTTTGTACACTTAAAGAAGAGAAAAGCACCTATTTTAACGGATTTCTCCGAAATCTATTGCACGAAGTACAATGGAATGATTTTATAGGAGCCAAAGGTAGCATTCTGTTGCACAATCTGCAATGAGACGACCAGGAAAGAGGCAGCACATGAAGACTTTACTAGTAACGGGGTATCGTGCGCACGAGCTCGGTATTTTTGACAATAAGCATCTAGGGATTCCTTATATCAAAAAGGCACTAGCTAACCGATTAAAACCTTTGATCGAAGAAGGCGTGGAATGGGTGATTACGCCCGGCCAGTATGGTGTGGATCTGTGGGCATGCGAAGTGGTAAGCGAACTTAAGCTGCAATATCCGGACTTAAAGCTTGGGATCATTACAGCGCATACCGGACAGGAAGAGAAGTGGAAAGAAGAGAAGCAGAACGAGTATCGGCGTATTATTGCGGGTGCGGATTTCTTCGGGGCGGTCAGTAATGCCCCTTATGACGGTAGTTGGCAGTTTCGGGCCAGAGATGATCTGCTGTTCCGCAAAAGTGACGGAATACTGCTCTTTTATGATGAGGATGCGGCGGAGGGGAGTCCGAAGTTTTTTAAAGAGCGGGCGTTGAAGCTGCATGCTGAAGGGGAATATGAGTTGTTTCTAATTCACTCCGATGAAATTCAGAATATTGCCGATGAAGAGAATCAACGTGACTACGAGTAAGTATATGTAGATTTTGGAAAAGTAAAGGCCCGTAAACAGTGAATGCAACATCACCGTTTATGGGCCTTTTAATATAAGAAGAGATTAGATAAAACTCTTTAGCGAGGGTGCTTTTCGCACCTTGTAATTTTGTTCATAAGCATAGGCGAGCTTGATGAGTGTGGGCTCTTGATAAGCTTTCGCAGAGAAAGTCACACCGAAAGGGGCGCCGGCTGATGTATAACCGGAAGGCACAACGATAGACGGATATCCCGCTCTGGAGGTAATTCTGGCGCCGAAATCGGCGGGGAACAGCAGGGCATCCAGATTGTATTCCTTCATAGTAGCGTCGATTCCATCTTCCTTGCACAGCTTCAGGTCAGTCACGCGGTGTCGTAAATACTTGGATTCGGTTTGTGTGCCGGAAGAGGTATATTCCGCATCTATTAATGTAGCTTGACCATATCTCAAAGTCTCCACAGGATGCGCATGGTTAAAATCGATAATATCCTTTAAGGTTCGCATTGGTGCGCCAGGTCCCAATTGAGATAAATAAGCGTTCAGTGCTGTTTTGAATTCGTTCAAGACTACCGAAGAATAACTAATTTCCCGAGCGGTCTTTATATCCGCAGGATCAATGATGGTCGCTCCGAGCTCTCTCATCCTGTCTACGGAAGCGTTGAATAGTGCAAGTTGTTCTTCTGTTAGCTCCTCGAAATAATAATCACGCGGGATACCTATTCGGGCACCTTGCAAGCCGTTCTCGTCGAGGAATACAGTGTAATCCTCATGGATTTTACCTATATTCGTTCCCATGGCGGCATCATGATTATCGTTGCCCAGCATGGCATTTAGCAGCAGGACCGCATCACGAACCGTTCTGGCCATAGGGCCAGCAGTGTCCTGCGTGTTGGAGAGCGGAAGAATTCCCGAACGACTGAGCAGTCCAACGGTTGGCTTAATGCCAATAATAGAGCCCAAATTGCCGGGGTTAAGGATCGATCCGGAGGTTTCTGTACCGACAGAGACTGTACAGAAGTTACAGGCTACAGCAACCGCTGATCCACTACTGGAGCCGCCAGTTGGTGTAGATATATTGTAGGGGTTAAGGACTTGCCCGCCACGGGAGCTGTAACCGGAGGGCATGCCGGTGGTCATAAAATTGGCGAATTCGGTCATATTGGCTTTACCCATAATAATCGCTCCGGCTTCACGCAGTTTGGTAACGATGAACGCATCTTTCCCGGCAAAAGAATTCGCCAAAGCCAGCGAACCCGCACTAGTATGCATTTTGTCCCCAGTATTGATGTTATCCTTCAATAACACAGGGATGCCATGCAGAGGACCTCGGGAGCCTTTGATCGCACGTTCCACATCCAGAGATTCTGCGATAAACAATGCATCCGGATTGATCTCTAGCACAGAGTTAATCGTTAAGCCATTTTTGTCATGATCAGCTATGCGTTCATAATACATGAGAACTAGTTGTTTTGACGTGATTTCTCCGGATTCTAATGCAGCTTGGATCTCGGGTACAGTGGCTTCTACGAGTTCGAAACTCATGTGCGTTCACGCTTCTTTCCCTATAGGATATAGCTTCTCCTTCATCTAACCATAATTTGGGTTTGATGGGTAGTGTTATATTGAGGCGTGAGATAAATAGATTTTTATTCAAAGAGCTTTCATGCTCCCAATTGAAAAGAGGTGCCCGAATCGCCAGATAAAATGGCCTTTGGACACCTCTTTTTATTTTTTGATAAGAGTCATTATTACCCCTGTGCTGTAAATCCCTCTTCCGCTAAATATTCTTTAGCTTCCTCAAGGGTCTCAAAGGCCATTTCTAGATTAAGGTCGGCATAGACATACCATAAATCATCCTCAAGTTTTAGAGTCAGCGTATGGCCCTCATCATTAGTCCAGAATGAGTCGGCTGCTGCCGCAGCCTTTTTCTTTCTTTTGCTGGCTACAGGGGCATCCGGAATGTAAATAGACAGTGAGGTGATGGTGGCATCCAGCAGACTCCGCAGCTCGGATTCCGAGTAGTCGCGAATGTTCACAAGGCCCTTATCATCTGCCTCATAGCCCCGCAATAAGCCTGCGAACACATAACCATTCCCATTAGGATGCAGATGGTAAGCAACGGTTTTCTTATCATGCTGGCTTTCCTCGTAGTGATAGTTCACGCGCCCAAGGGATACGTTTTTACGTTCCAATTGGGGGTAAGAGTCGAGAATCGCTAATTTTTGTTCAAAAGTAAGCATATACAGCCTCCGGTTTTCGGTGTGATTGTGCACATGATTATACCATGACGATGGCCCGCAGACTATTTTTTAGTGATCAAGCGGCAGAGTCAGCACGAAGGTACAGCCTTCCTCGGAGTGCTCCTCAAGCACAAGGCTCCCGTTCATGGCTTCTGCCAGCAGACGGCTGAAGGTTAAGCCGAGTCCCAGACCACGTAGTGTGCTTTGTTTGTCGCTACCTCGGAAAAAAGCCTCGAAGACATACTCACTATGATTTGATGAGATGCCCAGCCCGTTATCCTGAATACGAATCTCCGCCATGTCATGACCTTGCTGTTCAAGCACCTCTACTGTAAGCTGTACCATTCGGTCTGGGGCCTTGGCTTGTACACTGTTATTAAGTAAATTGACGATGATTTGTTGGATACGTAGCGGGTCCCCACACAAAAATAAGGGAGTTCTTGGCATATGGAGCACAGGCTCCGCAACTTCATACGCTTGTGTCAGCTTCCATTGATACACGATTTCGGATAACAGTGGTACGGCATCCAGTCGATCGTGACGGACTGAAACGATTCCTGCAGTCAGTGCGTTGTAATCCAGAAGATCGGCAACCATCCGTTGCAATCGTCCAGCTTCCTGCAAAGCAATATCTAGAAATTCCACAGCTTCATCGTCTTCGACAACCCCTTCACGAACGGCATGGATTAGGCCTTTAATAGAGGTTACTGGTGTCTTTAGTTCATGGGATACACCGGCTAACATAACCGCACGGGACTGCTCAAATTGTTGTAACTTGCCTGCCATCTCTTCAAAAGACAACATCAGTTCATGGATTTCCCGTTCTTTGGCGTCCTTATCCAGAACGATATCATAACGGCCATGGCTGATTTGAGCGGCTGCTTTGGCTACCTTCTGGATCGGTTTTGCCAGTTTACGAGACAAGAGGTAAATGGTTAGCCAACTTAATATAATTAGAAATAGCAACAGAATGGAGAAAAAAATGATCTCCTCCTGCGGAATATGCCTCAGCGATTTCTTGGATTGAAGCACAATCACCTGTCCCAGCGTTTCCCCATCCGATTTTATGGGCGCTACTGCAGCTTTGAACTCCGGACTGCGAGAGTCGTCAAGGCTATCATTAAGTTTATGCCTCATCTCATCTTCAGTTAGAGGCGGCATTGAGAACAGCATCTGATCTTGCTGATCTGTAATGATTACACACATTTCTACGGTTAACTTGAAGAATCGTTTTCGGTCTTCAATGAGCCTTCCAAGATTTTGGCTGATCTCTATTGAACCCTCACGATTTACGCTCCGGTCGGCAATCTCCTGTGCTAATAATCCAGTAGTCTGCATCCGGTTACTCATAGCTTCTTGTTGGATCCACCAGAACGTCGTTAGTGCAGTTAGCAGGAGACCAACACTAATGATGAGCAGGTAACGAATCGTCCAATAGGAGAGAATCGAAGTACGTTTGGGGCTGCTCTTCTTTAGGTTGTCCATAATTGATATCCTGTCCCTCTCAGGGTACGGATTTCCCCCTCATCTACTGGCCAATGCGACAGCGCTTGGCGAAGTCTTTTGATAGACAAGTCCACGGCTCTGTCACTTCCTTCGTAATCCATCTCCCAGACATGTTCTATTAATTGCTCGCGGGTACAGATTTGATTAGGTCTTTCAGCCAGAAATAACATGACCGACATATCACGTGGACTAAGACTCAGCTCAACTCCGTTTAAAAATACAGCTCGTGCAGTAAAGTCGATAAACAAACTGCCATAATGCCGTTTGCGGCTGCCATCGGACCACTGCGAAGGACGGCGTAACACAGCATTCACGCGTGCCACCACTTCCTCAGGAATAAAGGGCTTAGACATATAATCATCCGCACCACCGTCGAGTCCGGCTAGTCGGTCATGGATCCCGTCCCTTGCGGTGAGCATGATTACGGGACAGCTGCTTTTTTCACGAATCAGCTTTAGCAGTTCAAAGCCGTCCATGTTTGGCAGCATGATGTCGAGTAATACTAATGAGGGAGGTGTTATAGCAAAAGACTCCAGTGCAGCGTGTCCGTCGGCTACACGGGTGACATGGAAGCCTGCTTTTTTCAGATAGGCACTGAGGACCCTGGAGATAGCTTCCTCATCTTCAACAATTAGAATGGATCTCATCCTGTGGTGGTCCTCCAATCTATAAAATTACGACAAGTTTAACACATCATTGCTCGCTCTGCTCTGACTTCTTCCCGACATATTGCTTTGTTAGAATGAGGGACGAGCTTGAAAATATACAGAATATTTTGAATATTGGAGGGAACAGGATGAAGAGAAAAAGAATAGCCTTGATCGCGGCCGGAGTCATCATCGTAGGAGTAGTCACAGGCTATACATTGCTGGATAAATCGCTGGGCAATAATGTACAGATCGAGTCCGTGATTCCAGGGCAAGCCACAACAGCCGGTAATGGAGAAAGCACGGCTAACACTGGAGCACCAGTAGGTATGGCAGTCACAGCCGATCAATTAAACGGTGATTGGACGGTTACGGATGCTTCTAAGGTATATTGGTCAGTAACCACCTCTAAAGAAACAGTAAACTTCGTGGATAACAAAGTTCAAGGTACCTGGAAAGTTAATATAGAAGATACTACTTCGATGGTTGGAGAAGGGACAGTAGATATGAGCGCTCTGGACTCTGGCAATGGTCAAAGAGATGAGCATGTAAAAGGGGAAGACTTTCTAGCCGTTACGGAATTTCCACAATCTACGTTTGTCGTGAAATCATTCTCGGAGCTGCCAACGGAATGGACCGAAGGAGCAACTGTACCGGTTGAAATGCAAGGAACGCTTACAGTGAAGGGTGTGGATAAGGACGTTACTTTCCAGTCTCAAGCAGCGTACAGTGGTGGACAGCTGATGCTGTCGGGTACAGCGACAGTGGCCTTTTCTGATTTTGGCTTAAGCAATCCGCACACCGTTGTGCTGGATACGGAGAACAATCTTGAGGTTCGACTAGAGCTTGTGCTGAAGAAATAGCAGCAGTCT
Organism: Paenibacillus sp. VTT E-133291; assembly: GCF_002264395.1. Classification (GTDB taxonomy): domain Bacteria; phylum Bacillota; class Bacilli; order Paenibacillales; family Paenibacillaceae; genus Paenibacillus_AQ; species Paenibacillus_AQ nitricinens. Next base: position 77,251 of record NZ_NFVA01000005.1, on the reverse strand, counting down.
TTCCTTAAGGAAGATGTTGCAGTGAATTTATAGAGCAACTGTACGGAAGAGACTTTCCCGGGCCTAATAGCTTTTGGGAGAGTCTCTTTGGTTTGGAATGAAATGTATGTTTTAATAGAAGTATCTGTCTAATAAATAGCAATAAAGGAGGTGTTCCTTGTGATCCAGGTGGCGGCAGCGATTATACATAATGAAGAAGGACAGATTCTTATTGCTCGGCGCAGGCAAGGTAAATCTCAGGCAGGTCTTTGGGAATTTCCTGGCGGCAAAATAGAGCAGGATGAAAGCATCGCAGATTGTCTGCAAAGAGAGCTTCAGGAGGAGATGGGGATAATAATCCTTCCCTATGAAAGCTTTGGCGTGAACGAGCACAACTATGGAAGTGTCGAGATCAGACTGTTTGCTTGGAAAGCCCGATATCTGGGAGGTGTAATTGAACTTGTCGATCACGATGAATATAGGTGGGTGTTTCCAACTGCACTCGGTCCGTTCACGTTTGCTCCTGCAGATATTCCTTTTGTAGAACGGCTAATGGTGGGGTCAGATCAAGTGTGAAGTCAGTCTGAACATCAAGTAGAAAGGAAGAACATAAGTGCCCGTATATGAAAAGCTAGTGCGTGACGGAATCCCCAACCTGATAGCTTCTCAAGGTAAAGACTTTAAAACAAGGATATTAGATTCCAAAGAATACATAACTGAACTACGTAAGAAATTGAAAGAAGAGTCGGAGGAGTATTTTCGGGCAGTGAGTAATGAAGAAGCGCTAGAGGAGCTTGCTGACATGCTGGAAGTAATTCAAGCGCTGGCGGAGCTTCGTGCTGAGAAAGCTGAACGTCGTGGCGGATTTAAGGAGCAGATATTTTTGATTGATGTGGAAAGAGAATAACTAGAGATTATTGTTCCGTATAAGGAGGTTATTAAAGTTGTCCAAAACCAAACTGATGATGATCTTAAGCGGTGTGGTAGCCTTGATTCCTATTGCTATTTATTTATTCCTATATTCCAAAATGCCTGATAGGGTTCCGATCCATTACGATGGGAATATGGCTGATAGATTTGTAAGCAAGTCTAGTCTGGAGGTTATTTTGCAAAGCGGGCTTGGATGTTTGGGGTTTATAATCATGAAACTCCTGCAGTTCCTTTTGCAAAAAGCGTTTATTCAGAGCTCTAACGAGCATTCAGCGGCTCTGAGCAGGAGCTGGAATATTGCTATTTTGGTAGTGACGGTGGTGTTCGCCGGCATCAGTTCCTATACATTTATTAGAATGGTCTGATAGAATTAAAGAGACTTAGCAGAAGGATTAGGAGGAACATGCAAATGAAAATGGATAACGCTTACAAGATAAGATGGGGAATTCTCAGTACAGGCTGGATTGCCCATCAGTTTGTTACTGATTTATCTCATGCCAGCAATGGCGTGGCATATGCCGTGGGTTCGCGTTCACAGGAAAGTGCAGATAAATTCGCGAGGGATCATGGAGTACCACATGCTTATGCTACCTATGAGGAATTGGTAAATGACCCGAATGTAGACGCTGTATATATTGGAACGCCACATCCTTTTCATAAAGAAAATGCATTATTGGCGCTACGTGCAGGTAAAGCTGTTCTATGTGAGAAGCCTTTTACCGTGAATAGCGGAGAATTGGAAGAAGTGGTGGCCTATGCTAGAGATCATAAGCTGTTCCTGATGGAGGCCATGTGGAGTCGTTACATCCCGGCGATGGTGAAGGTTAGAGAATGGATCGCCGAGGGCAGAATCGGTGATGTTCGTTTGGTGAAGGCAGACTTAGGATTTCGCACCGACTGGAATCCGGAAAGCAGATTGCTGAATCCGAAGCTGGGGGGAGGCGCGCTGCTGGATGTTGGGATTTATCCGGTTTCTTTTGCCTCGATGGTGTTTGGACCTCATCCTGAATCTATGTCCAGTACGGTGCATATTGGCGAGACTGGAGTGGACGAGCATTTCTCCATGCTACTGAATTATGGCAATGGAAAAACCGCTTCGTTGAACGGTGGTATTCGTCTTAATACGCTGGAGGAAGCACATGTGTTTGGAACAGAGGGCCGTATAATTGTTGAAGGGACGTTAGTGAACCCGAAATCGGCTTCGCTCTATATAGGGGATGAGAAGGTAGAGAGCTTTGTGGATGATCGAGCTTCTATTGGATATTGTTTTGAAGCAGAGGAAGTAGGACGTTGTTTACAAGCAGGGCTAACTGAAAGTCCAGTCATGTCATTGGATGAATCGTTAGCGATTCTGAAACTGCTGGATCAAATACGTGCGCAGTGGGGTCTTAAGTATCCTGGGGAGTAAATAAAATAAACAACACCCCTCGGAGCTACTAAGGTAGCTCCGAGGGGGGTTTGCTATATCGAACGATAGGTGGAAGTCTAATTCTGACTATTGTCGTTTTTATTTTTGCCTGCTTGGACCCAGCCGGCCACTTCAACCGTGCGCTTGGCTTGATGAAAAACAGCATCACGGATCCGATCCTGCTCTTCGATCATTTTACCGTCCCCATCTACACTGACGCTTGTTCCGTATGGGTTGCCTCCTGCACCGAATGTGACAGGATCTGTGTAACCAGGTGCAGCGACAATCGCTCCCCAGTGATACATCGATGTGTAGAGTGCCAAGATCGTAGCTTCCTGTCCGCCGTGCGGATTCTGTGCTGAGCTCATGGCGCTGACGACTTTGTTTACCGTGAGTCCTTTGCCCCAAATCCCTCCGGTTGTATCAATGAACTGCTTCATTTGAGAAGCGATGTTACCGTAACGGGTTGGAGAACTGAAAATAATCGCATCGGCCTCCACAATATCATCAGGTGTTGCAACGGGGATATCTTTTGTCTTCTCAGCCAAGGCCTTCATGGCCGGATTGGCCGCAATTTTATCCTCGGGAACCAGCTCCTGCACCTTCAGCAGTTTTACCTCAGCTCCCGCTTTCTCGGCGCTTTCCGCGGCCCATTGTGCTAGCTGGTAGTTAGTTCCTGTGGCACTGTAATAGATGACAGCTAATTTAATTTTTGACATGCTAGGTCATTCCCTTCGAGTGTAGTTCCATACTATTAATTACCCCATTGATACTTTTATAACCCAAATCGATAATTCTGCTCTAACTGGACAGACAGATGTCCACTTCCCTTGTGTATACTGAACTCAATTACAGGAAATGAGGGAGAATAATGAATACTTATTTTGTACAAAAACCGAAAATGACATTGGCTGGGGTTAGCATACGTACGACAAATGAAGTGGAAATGGGTCCCGACGGGGGCTTATCGCGGCTCTGGGAAACGTATTTTCAGAGTAATATTGCGGGGCAGATGGATACGGTTAAGCCTGAGTACATCTATGCCTTGTATACAGATTATGAGAGTGATGCGTCGGGTGCATATACCGTTGTGATCGGGCATGAAGTCGCTGGGGAGAGACATTTAGCGGATAGCGGGATCGTGAGTGCGGCTGTTCCGGAGAGCAAGTATATGGTTTTTACGACGAAAAAAGGTCCGGTATTTGAAGTAGTCTCGCAAGCATGGGGGGAGATTTGGGCGTATTTTAAGGCGTCTACAGAGGTAAGAACCTATACGGGTGATTTTGAAATTTACGATTCGCGGAATTTTGATCCTGCCAACACGCAGGTTGAGATTTATATTGCGATTGAGTAGATCGGGTGAAAGATACTTTAGCTAAAAGAAATGTTTCGTGGGGATTTGGGGGCTGCCGAGAGGCAGTTCCTTTTTTCGGTGATGAGTTTAATACCTTGGGTGAGGGTGAAGGGTTACTCAACGGTAGAAACGAATATATATCAATAGAAGGAATGCGTAACGAATGAGAAAAAGAACGGTAAAAATCCCGTACATTGGCTGGTTTCGAACGAAGTAGCTGGTTGAGTTAATAGGTTCGATGGAGCGTGACAGTCCCATCAAACGAATCACACACAAACCAAAAGAAACGGAGAACATCAAATGGGAAAACAATTCACGGCTATATTACCTGCACATCAGGAGTTTATTCAGCAGCAGCATCTTTTTTTCGTAGGGTCAGCGCCACTTTCTGAAGAGGGGCATGTTAACCTTTCACCTAAGGGTCATGATTGCTTGCGGATTTTGTCTCCTAATCAGGTGGCTTATCTCGATATGACCGGTAGTGGCAATGAGACAAGCGCTCATCTGCTGGAAAACGGAAGAGTGACGGTTATGTTTTGTGCCTTTGAAGGACCGCCGAACATTCTGAGACTGTATGGAACAGGGGCAGTAATCCTGCCTGGTTCATCAGAATGGGAAACGCTGTACCCTATGTTTACATCTCTGCCTGGAGCTAGACAGATCATTTTAATTGATGTTCATAAAGTACAGACTTCCTGCGGATTTTCGGTCCCATTTATGAGTTATGATGGTGAGCGGGACACGTTACAACGTTGGTCTATCCAAAAGGGCGAAGCAGGTCTGAAAGAATATAGACAAGAGAAGAATACTACAAGTATAGACGGGCTACCGACACCCCTTGGACAAAAAAACTGAGCGGATATGGTGATCCTAGATTCATGTATATATAAAATTTCTCATTCGTCACGACGAGCGTTCCCACAATTCAACTAAGCAGTTAACCCATATATTCTACTGTGCAAAACTCATACTACCCACGGATTCCACCACAAACACAGGCACATACTGCTCTCCCATGTCCGTTCCAACAAGCTGATAACCGTTCTGATATTGACCACTAACTAACGCGTTACCTGTAACGGAACCCAAGTCTCCTTGAAGAAAAATATAAATTCCATTGGAGTATGCAAGCATATTGCCGAAGTTATCAGCGACGATTTCACAGTGAAAAGAGACCTTTTCAAAAGGATGAAGCGCTACATCGGAAGCTGAAATTACCGCATACTCCTGAACAATCTCAGCAAATTGATAGCTGGCATCTACTTTGCGATAACGCGCTGTCTGTCCAATGACACCGTCTCCGAGATCCGCGTTAGATACGAGTATGGAATCATCGGACTGCAGTTCGTAGCTATCTCCAGACATAGAAAACAACTGTGAAATACCATCTTTTTTCATTTCATATGCTGTAAAAAGGGTACGTCCACCTTCGATCTCAGATTCAGCCAGAATCACGGGTGCACTAGAACCTGAAGAGGCAGCAAGCTGGTCATTAAAAGTTAGACTGCGCAGACTCTCGAATTTTGGTAAACTATTTCCAGTTAAAGTAATGACACTTTCGTCGCTATTCATTGCTGCATAATAGAGGACACCATTGCTATCCGTTCCAGCCACAATGACCTTCTTATCGTGTAGTCCCTTGCTGGAGATGACGTTCCCATATCTGCCTTGTTCCTCACCGCCCGGGAGAAGGCGCACAGGTTCAGCAATATTCCAAGCCAATCTTGTAGCGGCAAGGATTGAAGAAGTATCCTCTAGCGGAGCAAGATCACTGTATAGCTGAATAGCTTCAGCATATTGGCCTTTGCTGGCCATGCGCTTGGCATTTTTAAGTAGTTTAGCTTTACTAGTATCTACTAAGGTTAGTACTTTGGATGAGGTGATCCCTGCTGATCCTGCAAAATGACGATAGGCAACAGCATGCCCAGCAAAAGCGGTGATGTTATCGCTCTCTAGGTCTTTGTTCAGGATGATTTTTCCGCTACTTTCTGCCTGCCCAAGTACCCATGGCGCTTCGTAACTATGCTGGCTGTAAGCATTCCTCATGGAGAGGGTGCTCTCCAGCATGCCTGTAAAGTTTCCTGTGCCTGCTAAGGCTTTTAGTTTAGCTGTATCATGACTTTTGAACTTGGAGGCTAGCAACTCCTCCTTGGAAGCAGCGCTTCCGTAATAAGCATCGGGAATCTGCAACAGATTCCATTTAAAAGTGTCTTCTTCACTCTTGTTTCCATCTTGGCTCTGAGCAAGTTCAGTAAGAAACTGCTCCTTAAATTCTCGGAAGTAGGTTGTGAACTGGTCAGAAATGCCTGAATCGGTCGATAACTGGCGATAATAGGATTCATAAGGACCACCGGGCTTCATATATGTAGCTTTTAAGCTGAGGAGGGTATCATAACTTTTCATAAATCCGGTGAAATCTTTCGTCGCAGCTTGTGCTTTAGCGGATGATACCAAGGCATTCAAACCTTGGCGGATGGCCGTGATTGGTGACAGCTCATCAAGTCGCTTCGCAACCTTTTCTTCCATATAAAATATGGAATGGTTTGCCGCCGCTAGGCGATACTGATTCTCTGCACTTATCAGATCGCCAGCAGCATAGAGACGGTCTGCTTCCTTGGTTATTTGTATTTTGTCGGCGATGAGAAAAACCTTCTGTCCAAGCATCACAAACATGCTTATACACAAAATGATCATAAAGTTTCGCAGGGTTATTAATGGTTTGAACGTCATATAGAGTAGCCTCTTTTTTCAAAATATAAGAAAGCATAGTTTCACATTATTCTTTATCCTTATATTTCTACGAGAAACGATTGCCATCAATAAGATGCCAATCCCGTTTCTTCTTGAAATATAAGAAAGCATAGTTTCACATCATTCTTTATCCTTATATTTCACCGAGAAACAATTACCAACTATAACGGATGCCAATCCCGTTTCTTCTTGAAATATAAGAAAGCCCTATTGAACTTCCGGGTCCCAGCGGTATTTGGCTTCACGAATGTCCGCTACTCTTTGGTCCAAGCCATTCCACGGTTCATGGGGATTCGCAGCGATGAGTTTGGATAACCGCATAAAGCGGTCTTTAGGCAGATCTTGCACGTATCGGCCGATCATACTGGAGTAGAGCAGGGCATAACGCTTCATTCTTACTGCAGCTCCGGCAACTCCCGTAAGGATGGTCATACCATTATTCATATGACGAATTTCTACTTCATAGTTCTTTACGTATCGTAGTGTACGATCTTTGATCAGATCAGGACGGACTTTAGCGATCTCGCCGATATATTCGGCTAGTAGCGGCTCGAAATCCTTAAGAAGAAGCTGCTCCAGTTCTAAATCCATATCCTTGCGAAGCAAAAAACCATGCAGCAAGGCGATACGTTGCCGTGCGATCCGGTCACCACGAAGCAGGATGGAGAGTTCGCGCAGCTTCTCGTAGGCAAGAACATCGTCCTCACGGAGTACGGAGACAGCCTCCTGGCGGTTGATCTCCAGTCCCTCTTTGATGATGCCAATTCCTCGGCCGAGCAGCTCGTTAAGAGAACGAAGATTCTCGTTCTGCCGTACTTTTCGCTGCGTATAGTACAATAGTCCAGCGAGGAGAATTCCTCCGGCACCACATAACATCATCTGCTCTATGCTATTTCCAAAATAGACGGAGGCTAGTGTAAGCAGTAAGATGAATAGGAGGCGCGTATGCATTTTTCTTCCTGCAATGGATGCGGCTTGCTTCTCTACCGTAATAAGTGAATCTTTACCGCATTTGGTGCATCGATCTTCACCGAGAGCGGTGTATTGTCCGCAGTGGCGACAAATACGAAGCTTGTCATAAGCGTAACGAGGAGCCTTGAAAGGGCGAAAGGTAACAGGTCTTTTCTTATTCACGGCCTTTATCGCCTCCGTTCAATGCGGCCAGTAGGCGGTCGTTAATATCATCTCGAGTTAGTGGTTTACGTTGGCGTGCAGCATAGATGGAAATTTGAATTACGACAATTAGGAACGTAATCCCAAGAATGACGTATGAAATCATGGAACAGTCCTTTCTCATAGACGCCTCGCAGTCTGGATGGCTCATAGAATGATCACTCTATGCATCATTGCTACTTTGGTCCGGCGGTCCTAAAGTTGAAGTTTACAAGGTTTAATTATATCATAATGGCATACTATTTACAGATTTTAGCGATAGTGCTGAACCTGTCATATGTGCCTAATATAACACAAGAGGAGCCCTATTTATGCTTCGTAAATATCAAAGTAACAGAACAACTAAGACACTTATTCAACGTATCTTCCCGGCATTACTGCTGGCGCTATGTCTTGCTGCCTCACCATTTGCAGCTGTTCAGGCCTATGCGGCAACATCGGCGCAATCTCACATTGATGCAGTGCTTCTTATCGATGTAAGTAACTCCATGAAGACTAGTGACAAGAACAAAGTCGCGAGCGAAGCGATGAAAATGTTCATAGATATGCTATCTACTAAAGGTGATAAAGTAGGTATTGTTGCCTATACCGACAAAGTGCAGCGGGAGAAGGCCCTGCTGGAAATTAATTCAGAGGCAGATAAACAGGATTTGAAGGATTTTATTGATGGACTGGACCGTGGAGCTTATACCGACATTGCTGTCGGTGTAGAAGAAGCTGTGAAGGTGCTCCAGAATGGTAGCGATCCGAATCATGAGCCAATCATTGTAATGCTAGCTGATGGCAATAATGATTTCAACAAAACAACAGGCCGGACGCAAAGCGAATCGGATAAAGAACTGAACGCCGCTGTGGAGGTCGCCAAGAAGAATGGCTATCCCATTTATACGATTGGGCTTAATGCCGACGGCAAGCTGAATAAACAGAAACTCGCTGATCTGTCCACTGAGACAGGTGGTAAAGCATTTTCGACGGACTCCGCAGATGATCTTCCGCAAATACTTAGTGAAATTTTTGCTAGCCATCTGAAGCTAAAGGTAGTACCTGTGCAGTCGATCACTGCAAATGGGGATTATCAGGATGTGACCGTCAACGTGCCTAACGGCAGTGTTTTGGAAGCCAATATCTCAATTATGTCGTCACAGCCTGTGACCGCGAAGCTAACTGATCCTGCAGGAAATGCTGTCGCGATCCCGTCCAAGGATGTTGTGCTGTCGAAGTCTTCTACTTATAGCTTGATCAAGCTGTTGTCACCGCAAGAAGGAGATTGGAAGCTTCAGGTCAAAGGTGTGCCAAAGGATAAAATTGATATTAATCTAGTTTTTAACTACGATTTGGAGCTTAAGATCGATGCGTTGCCATCAGCAACCTATAAAAAAGGTGATAAAATTGATATTACCTCTCACCTGTTCAGCAATGGTACTCAGGTAACGCTCAGTAATTTGTATCAAGATATGAAGGCGGTACTGCTTGCTACAGATATCGATACAGGTGATGTACAGGAAATCGAACTGGATAACTCCGGGGATGTTTTTAAGGGTACATTTGAGGTAAAAGAGAGCCATGACTATGAGCTGAAGGTTCGTGCAGAGGAAAGTAGTTTCTATCGTGAAAGTGCTCCTGTGAAGATCAGCGCGAAGTCAGGTGGCGCAGCTACTACTAGTCCATCAACAGGGACTGGCAAAGAAGAACCTCTGAAAGAAGCATCGTCTAATACCTTGTATTACATTATTGGTGGTATTCTTCTGGTGTTGGCAGCCGCTGCGGCATGGTATGTGCTGAATAAGAAATCGGCACGTGGTTTTGTTGGACAGCTGGTAATTGAGGTTAAAGACGGCAACACGGGTGAGAAGACCTACCCACAATATAAGAAACTTGCTGGCTTCAGAGGCAAGTTCACCCTTCATCAGCTGCTGCAATTAGCGCCTGAGCTGAAGGAAAGCGAGAGCATTATTTTCACACCAGCTAAGAATGACCGATTGCTGTTACGCAGTGGAGAAGGTGTTACTGTAGAGAGATCCGGACGTGCTGCGGATGCCTCGCGTGGTCTTGAGCTGAAGAGTGGTGACCGCGTTTCAGTGTCCCTGCACACGGTAGATAAGACGATTTATCTCGAATATTTAGTATAGAAGTGGTTTTGCAAGAAATCTGAAGTACAGCTTCCGCAAAACTTTTAGGAGGATAAAGCATATGAAACCAGTAGTAAGAGAGCATATACAGCAATTGGATGTATCACTAGGCGGCGGGATTGTCAGTGATAAGATCAGGGTGGATACGATTGATAATCCGATCCTGATTATTGGACTAGGCGGCACGGGCATTGATGCCCTGCTGCGACTTAAATATCAGATTAACCGCCGCTTTAAGCTGCCGGAAGATCCGATATCCAAGAAGAAGCGGGACAAGCCGGATAATGTGGAGTTTCTAGCCTTTGAGACGAATGAACAGGATCGCGGGAAGAAATACAAAGGGATTGGACTTGATCCACAGAATGAATTTGTATTGCTGGCGAATGCTGAAATCGGCGGATTGCTGCAGAACCGCAGTATCCTTGATTCGTACATCACGGATTGGCTGTCACCGGAGCTGAGCATCACAGATGGTATGAACGGTGCCGCTGGTGTGCGGCAGGCTGGACGCCTGCTCTTGTTCACCAAGATTAATCAGGTGGTAGGGGCGATTGATAAGAAGATCAAGACCTTATCTGTTGGCACGAACAAAAAGCTGATGGTCTTCCTTTTGACAGGTTTGTCAGGGGGTACAGGTAGTGGAGCGTTCCTTGATATTGCCTATATCGTACGCGGTATTATTGAACGTGATTATGGATCAGCCGGTATTGACCGTGTGAACACACTGGGTTATCTCTTTACACCGGACGTGAACCTGTCTAATAAAAGTCTAAGTGAGCATACGCGTGAATATATTCGCAAGAACGGTTATGCGGCGCTAAAAGAGCTGGATTACTGGATGAATGTGGACAGTCGCGGGGAGCGATTCCAGCAGCAATACGGTAATATTTTGACGGTGAATTCACCGCTGCCTCCGTTTAATCTATGCCATTTAATCTCTGCAACGAATACCGAAGGTAAGCTGCTTGAGAATGCGTATGATTACTGTATGAACGTAACGGCTGAGAACATCACGAACTTTATGGCAAGTGAAGAAAAGCAATCGGGTGAAGAATTCGCCATCCATGACTATATCAGTAATATCCGCACTAATATTGCGCAGATGAACAAGACTTATCCAGCTAACTATGAATACAACATTATCGGTGCCTCGTCTGCCGTGCTTCCGATTGAGGAAATGACGACTTATCTGGCCTTCCGCTTGTTTGATAAAATGGAAAAAATGTTCCAGCAGGCGCCTGGCCAAGAGGATGTTGAGAAATTCGCACGCAAGCTGGGGATAGATCTCGACAGCATGATTAAAACCTTTGAATCCCGTGTACCTGAGCCATTACCAGGTTTCGAAAATAGCGAACGCCTGAATCATGCCAATGTAGTTAAGAATCAAGTGGTAAGCATGGATACAGAGCTGGAGCAGAACTTCCTGGCTCGTGCCCGAGAAGAATATATCAAATCGAAAAAGCAGCTGCCTGGCGAAATTGTCGGACGTTTCAGTGAAGAGCTGGAGCGCATCTTCCTGCACCCAGAGCAAGGTCCGTTCTACGTTTCCCGCCTGCTGTACACCGAGAAGGGCTTCTGTATTTTGAAGCTGATTCAGTCTTATATTGAGGCTTTACGTGAAAGCTTGCTGCGTCTGCCACGGGATATTGAGACGGCACAGGACAGTGCGGATGAGAAGCTGAGCGATGCTCGCAGTGCTTTTGTATCCAAAGAGAAGAAGAAAAATGCCTATATTGAGGCTAAAATCAATGAATATTGGCTCCATGCCGATGTAGAACGCACGGAACAAATGATTCAATTTTACGAGGACTTATATGAACTCTTAAATGAAGAGAATAGCCGGATTTACGGTGTGTTTACGGAGATTCTTAGTGCGCTTAGCTCGATTTTTGCCAAGAATGGGGACATCCTTATCAATGGTGAAGAGCAAGCAGATTATAAAGGCAACAAAACTTATTATTGGAACATTGTTAACGTGCCGGATATTTCGGCGACGATCTCCAAAATCATGGATCAGAAGGACGGCGACGACCTGATTCGCGACTTCACCCGTGAAATGCTGAAACATTCCGGACGCTGGGTTAAGGAACAGGAGATTGATATCGTTCGCTCGATTTCGGATTTCCTTAGCGATAAGTTCGGGGATCTGATCACCCGTTCGATGGAAGATTTCCTAGTGATGAAATTCGGCCATGAAGAGCCGCTGGATAAGTTCGTAGAGCGGATTATTGCCGGTAAATTGGACGAAGAGGCTGTGCCTACCTTCCACCTTAGCAACAGCTCGGGCAGCTTGCATTTCCCATCATGGGGTTTCGTTTCCGTACCTGTTAAAGCGCCTGGCATCCTGAAAGGGATTCGTAATTATCAGAATAATGCGCTTGGCAAATCACAATTTACAATCAAAGAAAGCCAAGTGAAAAACCGTATTTTCTGGCTTAACACACGTAACGGTGTGCCACTCTTCGTCTACACGCCGCTGCGGGTGTTTGAAGAGAACTATGAGCGGACCATTCTCGATAAGGAAGGGATCGGCCGCCATCTGGTGATGACGGATAAGAACAACTGGACGTATCTCCCTTCTCCGATTCCGGAAAAATCATGGGGTGACACTTACGTCAATTCTCGTGTACGTGATTATAACGCACGTGTGCGTGCAGACTTTGCAAAGGCGTTGGCAAGCGGAGTGATCATCGAAAAAGGTGTAGACGAGAACACAAGCAACAGATACTCTGTTGTGTTTACGAAACCATTTGATATGGATGCTCTATTGAGTGGATTTGATATGCAGTTAAATTCTTCGCGTCCGAATCTCGGAGAAGTGAAGAAGGCGGCTGATGAACTAAAGAATCTGCGCGAGAAGGGCTTGGAGCGCGAAGGCATTAAAGATATTTTTGGCAGCATCAATAAAGAAATGGCACAGGAGAATCTAATTCGTTCACCACAGCTGATTTCTCGTGTTCGTATTGAGCTAGCTAAATATGCTGAGCTGACTGCAAAAGCAACGGAGCTTGAAGGGCTGCTCCATCAATATCTGGACGAAGACAAGTGGATGGACCAATTCATCGAAGCGTTGTACACGGACAGCATTATCAAGAAAGGCGCACTCTACGTTTATGACCGTGATGAAGAAGAGGAAGCTTGGGAGCCGTTTGCCAACTTGATGAAAGAACGTAGCTACGTGGAATATGCCGTGTACCGTCATTTCCGGGAGCTGGATGAGAAGAGCCGCAGCGTTCTGCTGCGTAAGGCAGCTCGCCGTGCGAGTGAAATGACTGCCGCTGAAGACGTAACCCCATTGCTCTATAAGCTGGAAGGTCTTTATGTATCCTTCCTTGAAGCACGCGACAGCTTGGAGTATGAACGGGTAGAGTATGAGAGCGGCGATGAGATGTATAGTTTCTACAAGAGTATGACTAGCAAACTCGGCAGCATCCGCAGAAAGTTGAAATAGGCCTATGATCAAAACACTGGCAATATCCTATGGTGAACAATATGCGGTACAGGAAGAGGCACAGCGCAGTAAAGGGGATGGACGCAGCAGCATCCATTACCCAGCCCTGTTTCTGTTCGTAGGCGACAAGGTTGCTCCGGCCATCGGTCCGGTGCTGGATAGCTGCGAACGGAAATGGGATAACGCCGGCGGTGTTATGGCATTACATGCTGTGTCAGGCACGAAGAGTGAGGACACAGACAGAAGTAAGAGGGGCGCTGATGCAGGAGGAAAAGACCGGGTACTGGCCATGGCCTTGCCGGATATGGCAGGGTCAGATCCGCGCACGGTGCGTCATGAGCTTTACCGCAAGTTTCATGAGGATACACGTTATCTTGCTGAAATGAATAAAGTTATCCGGCGGCTGAGCAACAGTATAGCGGATTATGGACGTCTATATTCATCATTTGACGTGATTCATCTCTCTATCATTACGCGGGTCGATGACCCGCTTAATGTGTTGTTGCCAGAAATTACACTGCTGGCTCGTGCAATACTCAGTCAGTCTTTTAAGTCGGTACAGACGGATCTCTACGCTCTAATTAATGAGCGGGAGCAAGGGGATAATTTTGGATATTCCAGCTCGGTAGGGCTGGCTTTTCTGCGTGAATTGGACAGAATGCAAGCTACGGACTATACCTTTAATGCGCCGCTGCTTGTAACCGAAGACGGACTGTCAATTCCAGTTGGCCATGGTCCTTCTGCATTATTTGACCTTGTGTACCTGCTCTCTGATAAGAATGAGCGCGGAATGATGTCTGCTCACGGCATGGATGATAACTACGAGATTATTTCCCATATCAGTTTACTCAAGAATCGTGTTCGCCCGACTTCTGATCAGGCAACCGGACACGGCGGGTATAACAATATGACCTTCAAAAGCGGGATTAGAGGCAGCACAGGAAGACAAGGCTACGCCTCTGCAGGCTTTTCTGGCGTAAGAAGGCCTAATGTCCAAATTGCCTTGGCCGTGCTGTATCACGCCTTCCGGCGTCTTGCAGCGGATATGCGTGAGGGTAGTCCATGGACTATGCGCGAGCGTCAATCTCTATTAGGGCTGGATCCTGATCGTTTACGGGAGCATAGGGCGCAGTTAGTCCCGGAGAAAGACGGCCTTAGTGAAATGACAGGGCTAATGAGCCATGGACGTCCGTCCTACAATGAGCTGAAGCAGCTGTCACTTCGTGAAGCTGAACAGCAGCTGTTCGGTGATGGGGGCGAAGCTTATTTCCGTAATAATTTTGTGGCAGAGTCTAACCGGAGAGTAGAAGGTATTCATCCACTTCGTGGATGGCGCACCCTATTGGCGGCACAGGAAACAGCTACACCAGCAGTAACATTCTATCAGCTTGCGGAGTGGACAGCTGATCGCGATGAGGGTGGCAGTGTGCTGCATGCTTTGCGTCAGCATATGACTGGATTGCGTTCAGCACTTGTCTCCGCGCAGGATGAGCTTGAGGATCTTTATGCGGAAAGTGTGGAGCGCCAACCGTTCCAGCGTGTGCCGCTTTTTGACAAACGAACGGTACGCAACTTCATTCTTTACTTATTCTCTGCGGTATATGGCAAAAAATATGAGCTATTATGTATGGAAAGTGAGCTTGCGCTATGCAGTCGTTTGGAATCTGCGCTTGAGCAGCTTCACGTGGAATGTGTGGCTCGTGTGAAAGCTATGGAGACGCTCCAAGAAGACCTGCGTATTACTGTGATGGACAGCATTGGGCGAACGAATGAAACCACTGGCCAGAACGTGATGGAATACTACCGAGTTGTCACAGAAGAAGTAATGAAAGAGATCGAGACCCGGCGTGGGCCAGGGATATTCTTTAGTGACAAGTACATGGGTAGCATTTCTAAGCTGTTAGAGCAAGGCAAAGTAGCGGTAACGGAGCGTTTGATTGCCATTTGTCAGCGGGAAATATTAACGGCAGATCCGTTTGCTCTATCTTTCGAAGAAGAGCTTTTGCGACGTGCAAATGTTGCGGCTGCTTATGAGAACCGTCAGGTTCTATCCAAGGAAGAGCTGTTCAAGCGTCTGTACCATAACCTGGAGGATAGCGCGACGATCAATGTTCGTCTGTTCGAATACACGCAAGAGCATCGTCATGAGGAAAAATATTTCTTCGGAGACAGCGCATCTGAATTCCTGCGCTATGCATTTGGTGTGGATGAGACGACTCGCATTTATCGCTTAGGCTTCGTGCATGAACAGCGCAGGAGCGGAGTGGAAAAATTAAATCTGATGGGTGGTTTCCATTTAGAGGACTTGCTCTATTACCGTAATGGGAAGGTTTATTATGAAACCTATGCTCAGAATGGCTATCAGCTTCATGGGGTGAGTGAAGAACAGCTTCCCGAGATGCGCTGATGGCGTAATAGGCGGGTACCCTCACTTTGAGCCTCTTTATTGCACTTTGTGCAATAGAATCAACGGAAATAACCCTAAACTAGGGTTCTGTTGTATTTGATACATTAGATTTAAGCGGATTTCTGGAAGAGGGACATTTCTCCTTATTTCCAATGCACATTATGCAATAGAATAGAAATAGATGTTTCTTTTATTCCATTCTATTGCACAAAGTGCAATCTGGGGGATAATTACACATCCGGGCAGCCCGTTAATTTGGGCTACATAACCCCCGAACAATGTTAAGACCATAAGAGTACAATTCAGGTTTCTCCCGGAAAGGAAGTATAATGATGCAGAGAAAAATCAATCTGCTCCTGCTCTTCTTCAGTCTGATCGGCGGCGGGGTCGCCTTTCTTTTTGGCGAGTGGCTGCTAAGCTGGTACAACGATCTGCCTTCCATCTTACTCGTAGGCATTTATTTTGCCATAGTAGCACTCGGTATCGGCATCGGCTGCCTGCTAGCAGAAATGATCTCGCCACGGCTGAACGGAGCCTCATGGAAGCAGCGCTACCTAGGACTTTCCTGGAAGCTCCTGCCACTGATGATTGTCCTTGCACTTGGAGTTGGAGCATTAACAGAATTCGTTTATGAACTGAATTTTGGCGGTGCTAAACCGGTTAAGAATGTTGTAATGGCTATTGATGACTCTGGCAGTATGGCGCAGAGTGATCCTGATAACAGCCGTTATTCAGCCGCTAAGGCGTTAATTGCGAGAATGGACAATGATAATCAGGTAGCGGTGGTGACCTTTAACCACGAAGCAGTAGTCGTCCAGCCGTTAACACCACTCTCGAATTCGCAGAATCGTGAGAAGGTGCTAACGTCCATTGATAATCTGAAGCCAACTGAGGGCGGCACGAACATTAGTGGTGCGATCTCGGAAGCACTTAAGGAGATAGACAGTGACGGCAGAAAAAATCAAGGGGCTATGGTCATTTTGCTGTCGGACGGAGTCAGTAATTTCGACACCTCACGAGAATTACAGACCTATATAGATCGTGGCATTGCCGTAAATACCATTGGCCTGGGGATGCAGGATCCTGCCGGTACCCAGTTGCTGCAGGATATTGCGAAACTAACGGGCGGTCACTATTATGATGTGACAGATACGGCTCTTTTGGGTGATGTATTCCAGCAAATCTATGATCGGTTGGGAGATCGAACATTGCTTACGGTGCGCAGTGATGCTACAGCAGATAGTCCATACTATGCTGCAGTTCGTATTTTGTCGCTGATGCTAATCGGTGCTGCACTTGGACTCGGTCTTGGTATTATGTTTGATAACCGTCATCTAGCAAAAAGCTTCGGGATTGGCGGCGTAATTTCAGGGTTGTTCGCAGGGCTTATTCTGGAATTTGGACTTAGCGGACATCATTTCACGGACGGACTTATTCGCCTTCTAGCTGTTCTTATATTGGCTGCAATCATCTCGTTATTTACAGGCGTCATTCCGGTAGGAGAAGGACGTATTTACCGTAATAGAAGAAACAATGCAGCGCCTACTCCACCGTCAGAAAGCTTTCCTGATCGACGGAGAAATCGGAACAGCAAAGGATTCTAGTAGTTGAAGGGGGCTTACAGTAATGAGGTACGCCGAGGATAATACTTCCGCTCTGGTTATAACGGATGTGACCTCTCAAGTGGATGACCGGTTCTGTACGCTGAGATGGCGCTGGCCGGACGGTGTGCAGGCGGTGTACATCCATAAGACCTCCGCAGAAGAGGCTTCTATTGGCACCGGGGATATTCCTCCGGCCGGAATGAAGCTCTATACTCGTGAGGAATACAAATCAAATAATGGATATCGTGATCGATTGGATGAGATCGGCCTAATCTCCTATACCATATACGCTCGCCTTGCTGATAACGGAGAGACGCTGCTGGTGAGGCAAAGTGATGGTGCGAACCGTATGGTGGTCAGTGCAGGCAAAGCCAGAATCTATTATTCCATTCAACAAAAAAGAGGATTATTCGGCAAACAAAAGACCGTACATATGGCGATTACGGCAGAAGTTCCAGTGGCTCGAGATGTCCTCTGTTATGTTAAGAAACGGGGAGGACATCCGGCAGGGAAAGAGGATGGTATTCTCTTTCCCTTTGTACAGGATTTCGCCCCTGGACGCAATGTACTCCCGCCGATTGAGATCGGTAAGGATGATTTTGTACGCATCTTTTTCACCGACGGTCCTAAGTATGGGCTTTATTACGATTTGGTGCCGGAGTAAAACCAGTCTATGCGTTCAAGCGAGAGTTGGACATTGCCTGTCCATAGCAAGATACGCAGATACAACTTTTGGGAGGATGAGTAGATGTCTTTTTTTAGCCGTTTTATGAAAAAGAATCAGCCGGAGCCAAGGCCGCTTTTTTATGATATTGTGTGTCCGTATTGCTTCACTAAGTTCTCTCCGGAGGATGTAGTCTTCCGGGCTATGCATAGCCGAGAGGACGATGAGAATTACGCGCTGGGCGAAGATGATGCCTTGAATAAATACCGTGAGCGCTTTGGGCTTGATACGGTGGATGACATAGAAGCAATCATTAATCCGGCGGATATTCCGGAAGAATACCATCATTATACCGATCATGTGTTAACAGGGCTTACGGATCGTTATGGCGTGCTCACACGCAGACGGCTATGTCCAACCTGTCATAACGAGCTGCCTGTGACTGCAGGTAAGGTTCCGAGTAACATTATCTCGATTATCGGAGCTTCCCAAGTCGGGAAGTCGGTATACATGACCGCGCTGATTCATACCTTGCAGCATACGACAGCTGGTCATTTCGATGCCGCTTGTATGCCGCTCAACGCGGAGATTAGCCGTAAGTTCCGTACGCTCTATGAAGAACCGCTGTTTGAACGCGGGGATCTGCTAGCTTCCACACAGAAGGAGAAAATGCAGGAGCCGTTTATCTTTCAATTTGTTTTTAAGGATGAAGAAAAGCCGCCGCTGACACTTGTGTTCTTTGATGTAGCGGGTGAGGGCATGGTGGATCAGGATTATCTCGGACTACACGGTCAGCATATTAAGAACTCTGCCGGTATTCTGTTTATGGTCGATCCGCTGCAAATCCGTTCAATCCGTGAGAAGATTCATATTAACATCGGTGATCGTCCGGGCGAATGGGTCTCGCAATATGACGAGCCGCGTGATGTTGTGCTGACGATGTTCGGTGATTTTATCGCTTATCAGGAAAAGAGCAAAACTGACATTCCAACAGCAGTCGTTCTTGCGAAAAGTGATATGCTGCATTCGCTAAAGGATGAGGATGGTGATTACATCAAGTCCAACAGTAATGTGTTCAATAACTATGTCCATCGCAAAACATTGAATATGGATGAATTCCATAACATCGACGGAGAAATTCGCAGATTTATTGGTAAGGTGGACAGACCTTTTAAAGATACGATGGATGTGTACTTCTCGAATACGGGCTATTTTGCGGTTTCTGCGTTGGGCAGTAATCCTGTGAATCAGAAGATTGAGGGTGTAGTAAGCCCGATTCGCGTAGACGAGCCGTTTATTTGGCTGCTGCATAAGCTGAAGTATATTGAGGGGAGCGACGGCCCGTGAATGTTTTCTCAGGGTCTAAGATCGCCCAACAAATGTATACCCGCGAACGACGCGGATTGTTTCGTTCCACTGAAGGTTTTGATACAGTAGCGAAATCGGACAGCCTGGACAATAATTTTATCAAAAAAACATTACATCCCTTCTGCCTCTACGATGCACCAGCAGAGCTTACCGCACGTGGAGAGAAGGATGAATCTGCATATCCTAGTGCGCTGCATTTGTTCCATGCGGAAAATGGCGACACGGTTATTGGAAAAAGTCATTATCAAGCGACGGATTTTACGGGCCAGCGGAGCGCCTTTTTTGCACATAACTTTGTAGTTCCGGCCTCACGTTCAGAGGAGATTGTTCAGAGCTACGGAGACTTTCTGCATGCGGATTTCGCAAAAAGCTATGAAGGAGAGCTGGGCGGCACCTTGCCGGAGCTGTCAGCTATTCCAGTTATACGTACAGATCGTCGCCCTGATCCTATAGCGGGATTACGCTTGTTAGGGATTGATGAAGGGATATTTAAGGCATTGCTGCAAGCGGTGATGCTCTCTGTGGCAGGTAAGAAAAAAATCTATATCGCTCTAAATGTACCTATCACGGAGCTGTCTGCACGTGCGGTGGAGCTTACAGAAATTTTATATAGCGTGCTGCCATATGAATTCCGCCGCAGATTAGGCATCATTACTTATGCTAATGAACCGCAAAGCCGTAAATATATTCATCTTAGTTTTGTGGAAAAAGGTTCGCTCCGTCCCGGTGATCGCAGCATCGAGAAGGACTTCACCTTCGATTTGGTTACAGGCCGGATGGGAAATGTAGATTTTGGCGAGTCCCGTCAGCCGTATGCTGATCTGGTTTGGAAGCTGTTACTTCTGAATCCGGGGGATCTCGACGATTTCGTAAGTTTTGCCGATCAGATCCTGCGTGGAGAAAGTCCTGAGCATAAACTATCGCTCGCTCTCTATAATGAGTTAGCCGTATTTTATGAGATTGAGCAGGGGAATGAGCACTTATATACAGAGAATAAGAGCGCGGTGCTGAGTGGTTTGCTCTCTTATCTTAAAGCTGAGGGTGCGATTCATTCCAGAATCCGACTGAATGATATTTTCTTGGAGCGGTTCGACAGAGAATTTGATTTAGTCCGGCAAAGGAATGTCCCGGATCCTGCAATTATGGAGTGCTTTAAGGATTATTTTATTCTCAAGGATCATAATTACAAAGCCAGAATCGTTGATTATTTCATTAATGGAATGCTTCATAGCGTGGAAGCGGGACGCAAAGATATTCTTAATGAAGCTTACGGTATCATTGAGAGTAATGATGAGCTGAGTGTTGCTTTTTTCCAACGGGTAATGTCAGAATCGTATTTCCGTAAGCAGCTATTAGAGCCTTATATGGAATCAAGACTAGTTGCTGCATCTAAATCTGTGGATATTCTGAATTTTGTACTCCATTGGGGCCGTTTTCTACCAGCTGCGTTAGAGCAGCCTTTTGCTCAGGATGCAGTAAGGGATTACTTGCTAGAAAAGCTACAACTGGAGACTGATCCGGTTGCTGCGGTGGCGGAAATTCATGGCACTGTAGATAAAGCAGAGAAAGATCGACGTAGAGGGACAGGCGTATCTCCTAAAGTACTTTCGCTTATGCTGGAGCTTGCCGCGTCTGCTGATAGATTCTTGTTGAACCGCCTATCCCTTACTGAAATGACGCAGGAAGAGTTACTTGAGGTTGTTTTCTTACGTTATGGAAATGTTGTGGAGTGGCAGCCGCCACTAGATAGAATTAGCAAGCAGAAAGAAAATGCACTCCGCGCTGCGTATCGCTGGTTTGGTGAAGAGAAGCCGAATGAAGAGATTTTTGCAGGCTTATCTCCAAAGGAATTGGACGATGTACAGCTGCTCGGTCGCCGTTTACTGAAGGAAGCTAGAGTGCTAGAGCCTTTTGAACGTCTGCCTCTAGCTTTCTACTACACTAGTCAGCGGGAGGGTGGTCCGCTGGATTATGACGCACTCCTGGAATTAGTAAAGCATAAAGCCGGTACCGATAAGGATGTTATCTATCGATTCTTTGCATGGTCTCAAGGAAATTCTTTATTTACGATATCGAATAAAAAGCTTTATCCGGGTTATCGCCGGGCGATTCTGAAGTATTTCCAGAGCAGTGACCGCGAAGCCTTCAAGAATCGTGAGTTCCGTAAAAGCTATGTCGCTACAGCACGGCCTGCTCTTCAAAATGTGTACAATGAAGCTCGCGCTCAGCTTGCTTCCCCGCTGGCGCGCTGGATCAGCCGCAGTCGATTTCGACTCCTAATTTCCGGTTCCATCACGGGCATTCTGGTGATTGTCGCAATTATTGTATTCAGTATGCTGCGTCCGGAAGATCCAAAGACGGCTCTACCGGGGACAAGCCCTGAGCCGACAGCCGTTCAGAGTGCAGGCAATGAACTGCCTCCGGCTTCAGTATACTTGAAGGAGCAGAGTGTCGAAGGAGATAAGGGAAGCAGCATATTGGTGTTCACGTTTGCTAAAGCAGATGATTGTGTGCAATTTAATCCGACGGAGATTAGTCTGATGACTTCATCCAATGTGGTGGATAAGACCTTTAAGGTCGCTGCTAGCAATGGAACGTGTCCAGTTCCGTCAGCGGATGCCACAGGCACTGCTGTTGAACCGGCTGAAGATGCGGACGCTACTAACGCAGGAGCCGATGCCTCGCCGTCTCCTACCCCGGGAGCCGATGCGGATAATAACACAGTTGGGTCATCCGCGACAGCTGTCACAGAAGGGGTACAGCCATCCTATCAGGTGGAGGTTACCTTAGAACCGGGAGCGACCATCGTAGAGAAAAGTATGATCAAGGCGGGAAGATTTACATTGATTGTAGATCCCGCTCCAAAGGATGCACTGGGTGTTAACCCAAGTGCTGAACCTTCGCCAACAGCAAGTCCGGAAGGAACAGCTGAATAAAGGAATTTCTGATCAGCAGAACGATGCCGAAAGGTTTGGTTCTGCTGTTCTTTTTTTGTTACTCAAACAAAGCTTTTCTATAGACATGCTATGTATTAATAGATATGATTATGAAAATAAGGTTATACCGCCCTTTATAGGGGCGGTCTTTATGTTGTGCGCTCTTATTTTATGTAGTATCCATTCCTTTATAGAAAGAGGTTGAACAATGAAGAAAGTAGTCACCTCCAAGTTTTTCGTACTTGGACTGGCCATATTCATGGTCATTTCAATTTTAGGAACATCCCTTGCTCCGGCAGGAACCATCTTTGCAGAGGCAGGTGTTAGCACCGGACTAGATGAATCTAACGATGCAGCTGCTCAGGCGGAGCGAATTAACGTTGCGGATGCGACCTATACAGCTGCAGAGTTTATTTTAAAGGGTGGCGTGCAGTCGGATTGGCAAGCGATTGGACTGGCTCAAGCGGGATACAAACTGCCTGCGAGTTATAGCCTATCCCTTGAGAAAAAGGTGAAGGATGCAGAGGGCAATTTCGCGAACGTAACGGATTATGCGAGAATTGTACTCGCAGTAAGAGCAATTGGTGCTGATCCTACCAACTTTGCTGGAAGCGGAACAACACCTGGCTATAACTTAATAGAGAAGATCTATAATCATGACAAAATCAGTGGACAGACACTTAATAATCCAGTATATGCTTTGCTCGCACTGGACTCTGGTAAATATAATATTCCATATAACGCGAAATGGACTGCGGATAAGCTCATTGCTGAAATTCTCTCCAAGCAAAATCAAGATGGTGGCTTTGCCTTAACGACAGGCGCGAGTGAGCCAGATATGACAGCGATAGCTTTAACCGCTCTAGCGGCGCATAAGCGTAATCCAGAAGCTTACAGAGCAGGGCTACAAGCCGTATCTTGGCTATCTAATGCTCAGGATAGTCATGGAGGTTACGGAGATAGTGCTGAGAGCGCTGCACAAGCTATTTTAGGTCTCACATCCTTCGGTGTAGATCCAAGTGGATTAGAATATACCAAGAATAAAGTGAATCTGATGGGTAACCTGCTGAGCTACCGTCTAGCTGACGGAAGCTTCGCGCATAGCCGTGACGGAAGCAGTAATATTCTAGCTACAGAGCAGGGCCTTCAGGCGCTTGTAGCTTACAATCTACTCTATAAAGGCAGTAACAGTAAATTATACGATTTTTCTAAGTCATCCGTTCAGAATGCCTTAATCTATGCACCTGTTACTGTAGAGGGTCCTAAGAGTACTTTAGTACAGGGATATGGATATGCCAGTAACGTGCTTGGTGCACTAGAGAAGTTGGCTCTTCAGACGAACTTGCCGATCACGAATCCTTCTGGTGCATATGTCACTGGAATTGGAAACATCTCCGCTGGAAGCTACGGCGGCTATGACGGATGGATGTATGCCGTATCCCGTAACTCTCAATGGATCAACCCTGATGTTGGAATGAGTGATTTTGCGCTTAAAGATTCAGATCAGGTGCTGGTTTATTATGCTGGAGATGATACTAAACTTGTAGATTCGGTAACGGTGTCTAAACCAAGCCCTAAAGAGGGCGATTCTTTTACTGTATTAGTGACTAGTAAGACATGGAAATGGGACGCTGTAACGAATACGTCCTCCCCGGTAACTGCCAAAGCTTCTGCCGTTCAGGTCCAAATTGGAAATCGCATCGTAACAACGAATGCTAAAGGCGAGGCGTTATTCTCAGGGAATGTTCCGGCAGGTGATTACAAGCTGACAGTAACAGGCTATCGTGAAGGAAAAGCACCATCGATAGCTAAATATACGCAAGATCTAAAGGTAATTCCTAAGAATGTAACGGCTTCACTTTCCGTGGAGGGTCCGCAAGGATTGATCGGTGAGGGGACTTTAAAGACTTCCAATGCGCTTGAAGCTTTGCAGCAATTGGGGTTATCCAATGATTTTAAAGTAGATATCACGAAATCGTCGTATGGTAATTTTGTATCGGGCATTCATGGAGTTACTCAAGGCCTTTATGATGGCTGGTGGAGCTTCGTAGTATGGCGTAACGGCGAATGGATCTATCCAAGTGTGGGTATGGATGCTTTTGAATTACAGGAATCGGACCGTGTTCTTGTATATTATGCCGGAGAAACCACACAGGTTGTTGATACTGCGGTTGTATCCTCTGTACAGCCGAAGCCGGGTGAAGCTTTCACAGTAACAGTTTCTCAGAAACAATGGGTGTGGAATAAGGATACCTTTACTTCTGATCCAGTGACTTCTCCAGCCGCTGGTGTGCAGGTCTTGATCGGTGATCAGAAGGCGATCACAAATGCTAAGGGGGTAGCTGTATTTGACCAAGGTCTACCAGCGAATACCTATACGATCATTGTTACCGGATATGTTAAGGATAGTGTGCCTAGTGTGGCGCGTTATACTCAGTCCCTAAACATTCCTTCAGATGTTATTGCTCCTGTTAAAGCTACGGCTACCATTTCAGTCGTTGGGGATAACAAGAAGGGTACGATTCTGAACAGTACAACAGTATCGCTTAAAGAAGGTGAAACAGCTTATAGCTTATTGATTAGTCAATTGGGCGATAAGGTAGTATCATCCGGAAACGCTGGAAGTAAATACGTGAAATCTATAAATGGTTTGTCCGAATTTGATGGCGGACCTAGCAGTGGATGGAAGTATAAGACGAATAGAGATGCTGATCCAAGTATCAGTGCGGACAGCTACATTTTAGAGAACGGTGATATATTATATTGGTACTATTCATTGGGTGAATAAGTACGATTGATTATTCGTTAGACGGACACTACGATTCGGAGTATTAGCGGATCGAGTGTCCGTTTTTCTTTTCATTCGTTGCATTATTTGACAAGAGAAACTTTTTTTCGACATTTTATTCATGATTTTATTTAAAAATCATCACACTATTCGCCTTTCTTACCGATAAAAATAGATAGTTAGTAAGATCATGAGAAGGCGGAATGCAGATGAAGAATATGAAAGTGAAATTTAAAATTGGGATTCTATTGGTATTTTCTGTAGTTATGTTGAACATTGTGGGGGTAACTGGCTTTATCACTTTGGACAAAATGGCCAAAAAAACAACAGAGACGTATAATGAAAACTTGTTGCCTGTTTCTTACGTGGGACAAATGCGTACAAACAATCGGGCAATTGAAGCTTTTCTCTTGGAGCGCTTGATTAGCGTTGATGTAAATAAGAACAAACAACTGAAAGAGAGCATTACGGAGAAAGTGCAGGAAAATAATAATCTTTTGAACAAGTTGAAGACCGTCCAGTACAAAGATAGTACGGTAGTGAGTAAAATAAAGGAATATGAGTCCTCCTTAACAGACTATCGTGCACAAAGAGACAGTATTATTCAGATTGCGGATAGCAAAGGTAGTCAAGAGGCCTTTCAAGTATTCACAGGTGAGTTTAGTAATTCTCGTGAGAAAATGATCAATATGCTTAAAGGAATAAGCGATTCGCTGCTAAAGGGAGCTGGAGATCATAATTCAGAGTCTACGGCTACCGCTAAGAGCATGAAGACTAAAAGTATAGTGTTGATAACGTTCTCTTGGATCATTTGTATCGTGCTTAGCGTTGCAATCATTCGACTGATTACGAAACCTCTTAAGGAACTGCAAAGTTTAATGAAGCGGGCGGAAAATGGAGATTTAACCGTCACGGCAACGTATACCGCTAAGGATGAAATCGGCCAAATTAATAGCTCATTTAACAATATGCTGGAGAGCTTACGGAAGATGATGCAAGGCATTGCGGAGAGTGCAGAATTGTTATCAGCCTCATCGCAAGAGATGAGCGCTAGTGCGGAGCAGACCTCGCTGGCTTCGCAAATGATCGCCGAATCTTCAGGAGAGATTGCAGCGGGGTTTGATGAACAGACGGAAAGCATTGATCGTACCTCTCAGTCTATACAAGCTATGACCAATAATATTTCGGCCGTAGAAAGTAGCAGTTTTGAAATGTCCGACCTTATGGGAGTCGCTTCTGGTTCAACAGATCGTGGGGTAATCGCTGTAGATAACATCATTGAACAGATGAAGGAAATCGACTCCGGCGTAACTCAGAGCCAAGAGATTATTAGTAACCTCGGGCATCTGTCTCAGGATATAAATACAATTATTACTACGATTAACGGAATTGCAACACAGACGAACCTGCTGGCGCTTAATGCTTCTATCGAAGCAGCGAGAGCTGGAGAACATGGACGCGGCTTTGCTGTAGTTGCTGGAGAAATTCGGGGTCTTGCAGAAGCGACGAGAAACAGTTCACTGAAAGTAACAGATATTATTACGCATATTCAAAAGCAAACTGAAAGAGCAGTAGAATCAATGGCTTTCGGCTCTGAGCTAGTCTCTATCGGCGTTGCTCAAAGTCAGCTCGTATCTCAAGCGTTTCATGAGATTCAAAGTTCTATTAAAGAAGCTACGCTGCAGACGGAAGAGATTAGAGAGGCGGTTGCGCATGTCTCCTTAGAGTCACAAGGTGTGGCGGCAGCAATGGTGCAGGTCAATGCTATATCCAATAAAGGGGCAGTGGGTGTTCAGGACACCAGCGCAGCTAGTCAGCAGCAACTGTCTGCTATGGAGGAAATGTCCGCATCAGCTCAGTATTTAGCGGTGCTGGCGGAAGATCTGCAGAAGACTTTAGCGCAATTTAGATTATAACGCGAAATGAAAAAAAAGGACGTCCCAGAGCCATTTAGGCTTTGGAGACGTCCTTTTGTGTGTTATTGAATGGAGTTAAGCATACCAGCCCCATACGAAGATGAAGAGCGTACCAAAGATCGTAACTAAGCCAACGAATAAGGCATAGGCGATATTGATGTAGAGTTCTTTCTTGGTATCAGCTGATTCCCCAATATGCATGAACAGGAAGAGCTGCAGGGAAGCCTGAATGAGCGCTGTAATAAGCAGGATAGCCATGTTCGCACTATTAGATAGATCAAGGTAGATTACAGCAAGTGCAGCCACAGAAAGGACAAGAGAGGCTAAGAAACCCATCACATGGCGAATTGGAAACAGTTGCTTCATCATGCTACATCAGTCCTTTCAGATAGACGAAGCTGAAAATAAAGATCCAGACAACGTCCAAGAAATGCCAGTACAGCGAGAAGATAAAGGATTTATTGGCCGTAGCCGGAGTAATACCTTGACGCTTCAACTGGATTAAGATAGCCGCACCCCACAGGAACCCGAACGATACGTGAGCTCCGTGTGTTCCCAGCAGTACAAAGAGACTGGATAGGAATCCGCTGGTTTGAAGTGTAGCCCCTTCGTGAACATAAGTGACAAACTCCGTGATTTCAATACCAAGGAAGCCGAGACCCATTAACAGGGTTAGTCCGAAAAAGACCATCATAGCTTTTTGGTAACCATGCCGCATAGCATGAACTGCAAGACCGATCGTAAATGAGCTTGTCAACAGCAGTAATGTTTCGATCATCACTGGACCAATTTCAAAAAGGTCCGGCCCGCTAGGGCCGCTGGCAAAACGGTCTACCATTACAAAGTAAACAGTGAACAACGTAGCGAACAGTGCAATCTCTGCTCCTAGAAAGACCCAGAAGCCAAAGATTTTATTACTATTCTCTTCTGTTGAGTATTCAAGCGGCTTAGACGCATCTATTTTCATATTGTCTCACCCCGCAATTTCTTTTCAGTAGCAATAACTTCTTCTGCAGGGATGTAGAATCCGTGATCCCGATCGAAGGACATAGCAGCTAGAACGATGAGGATACCTACTCCAGAGAGGATGGCCGGAATCCAGAGACTGAATACCAGAGAGAATCCTGCAATGAAGAAGATAACACCCAGAATAAATGGTTTGCCTGAATTACTAGGCATATGAATCTTAGTAATCTTGTCTTCGTATAAAGGTACGTTGTCTTGTTTAGAGAACCAGTAGGCATCGCGTGTTTTTACGGTTGGAACCACTGCGAAGTTGTAAGCCGGAATCGGACTTTTCGTTGCCCACTCCAGAGTACGTGCATCCCATGGATCTCCATTTGTATCTCTTGGTTCATAACGTGTACTCCAGTAGATGTTATACACCAGAATTACAAATCCGACTGTAAGACCTATCGCCCCTATGAACGAGACCATACTGAGCGGACCAAATCCGGTATCCGCAGAATAAGTGTATTGTCGACGTGTCATTCCCTTAAGTCCGAGAAGGAATAGTGGGAAGAACGATACGTTAAAGGAAATAATAATCCACCAGAAAGCATGTTTACCAAGGCGTTCGTTCAAACGGAAGCCGAATACTTTAGGGAACCAGTAGTGGAAACCTGCGATAACGGCGAATACAGCACCTGGAATGAGAACGTAGTGGAAATGCGCCACCAGGAACATTGTATTATGGTACTGATAATCGGCACTGGCCATGGCCAGCATGACACCTGTTACCCCACCAATCGTAAAGATCGGGATAAAGGCGAGCGAATATAGCATCGGCGTCGTAAATGATATTCGCCCTTTTCGTAAGGTGAATAGCCAGTTGAATATTTTCACACCTGTTGGAACGGCAATGGCCATAGTAGTAATCGAGAAGAAACTGTTAACCATAGCGCCTTGACCCATTGTATAGAAATGGTGAGCCCATACTAAGAAGGACAATAGGGAGATGATCAACATACTAAAGACCATGGATGTATATCCATACAGGTTCTTTTTGGAGAAGGTGGCGATAATTTCACTATAAATACCGAAGGCAGGTAGTACAACGATATATACTTCTGGATGTCCCCATACCCAGAAAAGGTTGGCCCATAACATATCCATACCGCCGTTGGCCATCGTGAAGAATTGAGAGCCGAATAACCGGTCAAACATCATCAAAGCGAGCGCAACCGTAAGCACTGGGAAAGCGAATACGATAATTACGTTCGTGATTAGCACGGACCATGTAAACATTGGCATTTTCATCAATTTCATACCTGGAGCACGCATCTTCAGAATCGTTACAATAAAGTTAACGCCTGTGAGGAGTGTACCGATACCAGATATTTGAAGCGCGAGCGAATAGTAGTTGTTACCCACCGTTGGGCTGAACTCTATACTTGCTAGTGGGAAGTATGCAGACCAGCCAGCATCTGGTGATCCCCCGATAACAAACGAAATGTTAAGCAGCATTGCTCCGAAGAAGAAGAGCCAGAAGCTGACGGCATTAAGACGCGGGAAGGCAACGTCTCTGGCACCGATTTGTAGCGGTACGATAACGTTCATCAAACCGATAATAAACGGCATGGCCATAAAGAGGATCATGATCAAGCCGTGTGTTGTAAATACCTCGTTGTAATGCTGTGCGTCAAGAAATTTCATGTCTGGGGCTGCCGTTTGCAGCTTCATCATAATAGCGTCAACGCCGCCGCGGAAAAGCATTAGTAGCGCAGCAAGGATATACATAACCCCGATACGTTTGTGGTCAACGGTAGTTAACCATTCGCGCCATAAATATCCCCATTTTTTAAAATAGGTTAGTCCGACGATAATCCCGATTGTAGCTAAAACAATACTTGCCATAGCCCCGTAAATCAGGGGTTCGCCGTGGACCTTAAATTTATCCCAATCCATTAGGAATCGCTCCTTTCAAGTTGCTCAATTAACATGGACTAATGTCCTTCATGTGTAGTGCTCTGTTCATCCAGTTCTGGATTAGGTTCGCTGTTAAATTCTGTCTCGCTAGATGGTGCAGGAGACGGATGAATTTCTTTATTATCCTGATGTTCCATAGTTCCATTATCCATATCCATTTCTTTACCATTATTACTCATATGGTCGCCATGATCTCCCGGAGGAGGGCTAAAGGATAAGTGAGTGTTGGTGAATGTTTTGCGTCCGACATATTCCATTTTCAAAAGATTTTTGAATTCATCTTCGGTTAATGGACCTGCTGTTTCTTTAACGTCTTTTACCCATTCTTGATAGTCCTTATCAGTCATCGCAAGGGCTTCAAACTCCATGTGGGCAAAACCCTTACCATTAAAGTTCGCATTTCTTCCGGTATAAGAACCTACAGTATCCGCTGAAAGATGCAAAGTGGTAAGCATGTCACTCATCGCATATTTCTGTCCTCCCAATTGAGGGATCCAGAGACTTGAGATCGTACCGAAAGAGTACAATCTGAACTCGACAGCGCGGTGAACTGGAATGTTCACGTAGTTCACGGTTTCAATACCTTCCTCAGGATAGCTGAAATGCCATTTCCAGTTGGAGGAGGAAGCGTAGATTACAAGCGGTTTCTGATCTTTATAATCCGCTGCAACGTTTTCTACATCTACTGTCGTTTTGACAGTGACCACGGAGAGGAATGCCACGATAATAATCGGGATTGTAATCCAGATAGCCTCCAACCATTTGTTTCCTTCCTCGTGAGGAGGAATATAATCTTCGTTACTTTTCTTAGCGCGGTACTTCAAAAGTACAAAGACATATAAGATGTAGACAACTGCTAGAACACCGAGCATCACAACAATGGAGAGGATGATCGTGTCAGACAGAGTTCTCGCAGCCGGCCCCTTCGGATTCAGAACAGCGATTGAACTGCATCCTGGCAAGAGTAAAATTAGGCTGAGAAATAAAGCGTATAACGGTCCCTTTTTGTTCATGCTTAAGCTCCTTCCTTCAATACTTCTATTAATTAACCCTCATCATTACCTTCATATATAGTAAGAACTAATGAGAAAGAAAGCAAAAGACTTATTTTTCCATCTTAGCCATAATAGACCTTAATAATGGCGATCAAGTTAAATATGTGTGATCAATTTGTTACAAGTTCCTAATGATATGATAAAGATCACTGTAGCTACGCTGTTTAATGGTTATTTATTTCTGTTCAAAATTTGTTCAATAATTTACTAAAGTTGCTAATTTGGACACATCTATTTTGTGCAAAAGGATTGGAATTTAACCATTTTTTGTTGGTGTGACAGGATTTGGTCGAAATCAGAATTTGATGAATTTTGTCGAAATATCTGCGAACGTCGAAAAGGGTAACAAATTATTCTGTATTAAGTTACAATCTCTCAAATTTCTATCTATTAATCTATGATAATGTTATAGGTAAATATACGAGATGGGAGATTTTTTAAGATGTTTAAAAAGAAAGTGTGGCTTTTATTTATAGTACTATTCGTATGTACGGGTTTGGTACGAGAGATAGATACAGTGAATGCAGCGGGTGCGACAGGATCCCTGAAATTAGGGGTGAACGATAAATTAACTAAAATTGATGCAGTGTCGATAAAGGATACATATTATGTTTCACTGCGTGATTTGTCCCTAGAACTGAATCTGAATCTTACCCTTCAGGGTGTTGGAATTCATGTTCAAGGGAACAACGGTTCCATCGAACTGCTGAATGATCATGCAACAGCTCTTCTCCCTAATGGAAAGACTATTCCGCTGATAACATTTGTTGAAAATGGTAGAACGATGGTTCCTGTGAAGATGACCTCTCATCTTGGATTTTCAATTTCGTTTAAGCCAGCTCAATCTCTATTAAGAGTGTATAATTCCGGGGCTAAATTAGACGATGCTGCATTCGTGAACCAATATAAAAAGGATTTACAACAAAATGTACCTACAGGGACGACAGGCACAAAGGGGAAAGTCGTATATCTTAGCTTTGATGATGGTCCATCTGCTACTACCTCTCAACTACTTGATATTTTGGCGAAGTATGATGCGAAAGCAACTTTCTTTATGTTGGGAAATAACATGAACGCACATGCGTCTCAAGTGAAACGCTTAGTGAAAGAGGGACATGCACCTGCTTTACACGGCATGACACATGTGAAAGATAAATTTTATGCTTCTCCAGCCTCTGCGTTAAAAGAGATGAATGACGATAATGCAATTCTGAAGAAGATTACGGGTCAAAGTACAACACTGATTCGTACACCTTATGGCAGTAAACCTTATTTAACAAAAGCTTATAGAGATAAGATATTAACGCAAGGGTACCATCTGTGGGATTGGAACGTTGACTCTGAGGATTGGCGATATAAGAATGATAGTAATTCTATCTATAATACAGTTATGAGAGAGGTTCATAATCTGAAGAAGAGCAGCCCGGTGATTCTAATGCATGATCAAAAGGCTACACTTAAAGTTCTTCCACGCATCCTAGAGGCACTGAAGAAAGAAGGCTATGCGTTCCGTAGTATTACTTCGGATATGGAGCCTAACAATTTTTGGAACGATAAGCGCTAACTCTGATAGTAAAATTAAATCATTTTCATTGTTATGGCGACAGATTTGATCTGTCGTCTTTTTTTGTTGTCTGAAATCTTTGTAGATTTGACACATGAGGCTTACCTAATCTATCGACGTAGTTAATTTGTCATGTTATCATGATACTCTGATAACGTATTAGCGAACTAAAGCACACGGCGCTGTGTCAACGATGGGGGATAAAAGAGATGAAGAAGAATGCATTTTTAGTTTTATTTATGATCATGGTTATTGCAGCTTTATCAGGCTGTTCGTCTTCTGGGAGCAAGGACGGAAAGCTGGTAATCGGGATTGATGATAAGTTCGCTCCAATGGGCTTTAGAGATGAGAACAATGAAATTGTTGGGTTTGATATCGACTATGCCGGAGCTGCAGCTGAGAAAATGGGCAAAGAAATCACTTTTCAGCCTATTGACTGGTCAGCTAAGGAGTCAGAACTGAATAGTGGGCGCATTGATATGATTTGGAATGGTTATACCATCACAGATGAACGTAAGGAAAAGGTGTTATTCACAAAGCCTTATCTTGAGAATAGTCAGGTAGTAGTCGTATTAGCGGATTCCACTATTTCAAAGCTTGAGGATTTGGCTGGTAAAGAGGTAGGACTTCAAAGTCTATCCTCTGCTGCCGATGCTTTAAATGCTAATCCGATTAAAGACCAAATTGCTAATCTGTCGGAATTTCCGGATAATGTGCTAGCGCTCACAGATTTGAAGACTAAGCGCCTGGACGGTGTAGTCATTGATGAAGTGGTAGCCAGATATTATATGTCAAAAGAGCCTGATACCTTTAAGCTACTAGATGAATCGCTTGCTCCTGAGCAGTACGGTATTGGAATTAAGAAAGGCAATGAGGCACTACTGGAAGAACTTCAAAAGGCTTTGGATGAAATGAACAATGACGGAACGGCTGAGAAGATCTCCACGAAGTGGTTTGGTGAGAATAAGGTATTGAAATAGCAGGTCAATATACAGAGTTTATTGGAGAAATGAAAATGGATTATATAATACAAATTTCCGGGCCGATGTTAGAAGGCGCGCGTACAACTATTTTATTGTTTCTTATTGTTATTTTGGTGTCGATTCCGCTCGGGTTCCTAGTCACTTTGATGGCGAAGAGTGCGATCAAGCCCGTGGCTTGGATTGCACATACCTATATCTATGTCATGCGGGGAACACCACTTTTACTGCAATTGTTATTTTTTTGCTTTGGTTTACCACAGATTCCGGTGATTGGGCAATATCTGGTCATGGACCGCTTCGTTGCGGCGAGTCTTGGATTTATTCTTAACTATGGGGCCTATTTCGCGGAGATCTTCCGTGGGGGCATGCTCTCCATTGATAAAGGGCAGCATGAAGCAGCTAAAGTACTCGGACTGAGTAAATGGCAAACGCTGCGCAAGGTAATTCTAGCTCAAATGTTTAGGGTAGCTTTGCCAGCCGTGGCAAATGAATCGATTTCCTTGGTCAAAGATACGGCTCTGCTGTATGCCGTTGCTGTGCCTGAGCTACTGAACTATGCAAAAACAGCAGTGAATCGAGACTTTACTGTAACCCCCTTTGTAGTGGCGGGAGTGATTTACTTACTGATGACGCTGGTGCTCACTTTATTCTTCAAAGGACTGGAGAAACGTTTTAAATTCGAGTAGAGGGACTGTCTGAATATGAGTAACATGATAGAAGTAAGTGATTTACAGAAATCCTTCGGCAAATTGGATGTGTTGAAGAAGGTTAGTTTCAATATCCAGGCGGGTGAAGCCGTCGCTGTTATAGGGCCTTCAGGTTCGGGTAAGAGTACGATGCTGCGTAGTCTAGTACATCTAGAGGAAATTACGGGTGGAAGCATCTTCATCCAAGGCAAGCCGCTCGTGGAGAATGGAAAATACGCTAGTGGAGCAAGTATTCGTGAGATCACGGCGGCCATGGGAATGGTGTTTCAACACTTTAACCTATTTCCACATTTAACGGTGCGAGGCAATCTAGAGCTAGCTCCAAGGATGTTGAAGCGAGAAAGCGTGAAGGAGATTACGGCTAGAAGCGAGAACTTACTTTCTAAGGTAGGACTTGCTGAAAAAGCGGATGTGTATCCTGCAAAGCTGTCAGGTGGACAGAAGCAACGGGTTGCTATTGCGAGAGCATTAATGCTCAATCCTGATATTCTATTGTTCGATGAACCCACTTCCGCGCTTGATCCTGAACTCACGGGCGAGGTACTACGCGTCATACGTCAACTTGCTGAGGAGAATATGACGATGATTGTTGTCACTCATGAGATGAATTTTGCCCGTGATGTGGCCGACCGTGTGATTTTCATGGACAACGGTGAGATCACGGAGTCTGGAACACCTGAGCAGATTTTTGATCATCCACAGCAGGAACGCACTCGAATTTTTTTGAATCAAGAGTCGAGAGTGTGAATAGCTCAAGCTAATAAAGTGTCTATTTATGAGAAAAACCCACACAGTTATAAACCACTGTGTGGGTTTTTTTTGCGTTGACATAAAGATTGAACTGTATTAATAATAGTAGTACAGTTAATACACGTCATGATGGATTTAATGCAAGACAGTGAAAGGAGGATGGTTATGTTCGAATTGGACGTTCGCAGTCGCAAGCCGATTTATGAGCAGCTGACCGATAAGGTCAAGGAGATGATTTTACATGGTATTTTGCAGACTGATGAACAACTGCCTTCGGTAAGGACATTATCCCAGCAGCTAACCGTGAATCCCAATACGATTCAGAAGGCTTACCGTGAATTGGAACGTGAGGGGTATATTTATTCACTGCAGGGG
Organism: Paenibacillus sp. VTT E-133291; assembly: GCF_002264395.1. Lineage (GTDB taxonomy): Bacteria > Bacillota > Bacilli > Paenibacillales > Paenibacillaceae > Paenibacillus_AQ > Paenibacillus_AQ nitricinens. Next base: position 42,031 of record NZ_NFVA01000005.1, on the reverse strand, counting down.
AAAGGGAGTTTTGTAGCCCCAATGAAAAAAGAACAGAATGAGATTAAAAAAGCTGAAGTACGTGATGAGTTGCTTAGACTGATGGCGGAAGCGGTATATCTTGGGTTCACCGCCGCTGAGATTAGTTCATTGTACCGACAAGTGGAAAAGCAGAGAGAAGGGGGGAAGAGTAATGATTGAGATTCGAGGAGTCAGCAAGTTATTTCAAGGGGAGAAGGCCGTTGATGATATCTCTTTAACGGTACATAAAGGGACAATTTATGGGCTGCTCGGGTCTAATGGAGCGGGTAAAACTACGCTGCTGAAGACCTTGGCAGGCATTTACTTTCCGGATAAGGGGACCGTGAAGGTGGATGGTGAAGCGGTATTCGAACACCCGACAACTAAGCAACGGGTTATTTTTATGCCGGATTCTCCTTACTTTTTCCCGCAATCCAACATGCTGCAAATGGCAGCCTTCTATCGCTCGATCTATCCGAGCTGGAATCAGAAGCGTTTTGAAGATTTGGGGACCGTCTTTCAGCTTGATAAGAAGCGTAAGCTTAGTCGGTTCTCCAAAGGGATGCAGCGGCAAGCGTCATTCTGGTTATGTTTAAGCTGTATGCCAGATGTGCTTATTATGGATGAGCCGATTGACGGGTTAGATCCGGTAATGCGACGCCAGATCAAAAACCTGCTATTTCAGGAGGTTGCTGAACGCGAGCTGACGGTAATCATTTCTTCACATAATCTTCGTGAGATCGAGGACCTATGCGATCATGTAGGGATTATGCATGGTGGTAAGATGTTGATTGAGAAGGATCTGGATGATCTTAAGGCGGACACTCATAAGATTCAAGTGGCCTTCCGAGATGAGCGGCATGAAATTCCGATATCAGCGAAGCTGCAAATTTTACATCAAGAACGCCGGGGGAGCGTGAACCTGTACATAGTAAAAGGGGATCGTGAGCGAATCAAAGCGGCCTTTCAGGTATATGAGCCATACGTATTCGATTTGCTTCCGTTGACGTTAGAAGAGATCTTTATTTATGAAATGGGGGATGTCGGATATGACGCGCAGCCGGTACTACTTTAATAGCAGTATTATTCGCCAGAACTTCCGCCAGCATGGCTGGATAGGGATTATCTATGCACTTGGCTTATTGTTCGCACTTCCACTGCAGCTGTTCATGAGCAATAATCCGAATGAGAAACCGCAGGAAATTGAACATCTATTTCGCATCGCTGGTAGTGTGCAAGCCTTGTTTATTATTACGATCCCTGTTGCAGCTGGACTCTTTTTGTTCCGGTACCTTCAAGCAAAATCACCCTCAGATCTCTTTCATAGCTTGCCTTTACGCAGAGGGCATTTATTTACAGCTCATTTGACAAGTGGACTTATATTACTGCTGTTGCCTGTTTGGTTAACTGCTGGAGTGGTTGCAGTTGTTAAGCCATGGAGTGGCAATTTTTATATTTTTCAAGGCGCAGATATTTGGCAATGGTGTATCACCGTTAGTATTTTGACTTTGTTCCTCTTCTGTTTTAGTGTTTTTGTGGGAATATGCACGGGCCAATCTATTCTTCAGGGAATTATCGTTTATATTTTGCTTATTCTTCCTGCTGTACTGATTTCATTAGGCAATAGCCATTTAGCCATGTATCTTTATGGATATGCAAATGCAAATGTAAGATTCCTAGATTCTAAATCACAGATGTGGTCTCCGTTTGTTCATATTATGTATTATTTTACCGGCAAACCATACACCAATACCGAATTATGGATCTATGGAGTATTGTCACTTTTATTTATTGGATTATCCTACCTGCTATACCGTAAACGTAATACTGAAAAAGCCGGCCAGGCTATTGCTTTTGGATATTTCAATCCACTTTTTAAAGCAGGAGTTATGTTATGTGCCATGCTTATCTCCGGAACTTATTTTGCACAAATGAAGCAACAGCAAATAGGCTGGGTGATTGGCGGATATGCCATTGGAGCCATTATTGGTTATATTGCCGCAGAAATGATTATTCGAAAAACATGGCAGATTATGACGCGTAAAGTGTTAGCAGATTTTTCGGTTTATGCAGTAATGCTGGGGTTACTTCTGTATATTCCGGTATCAAGTGTTACGGGGTATGAAGCCAGAGTGCCTTCCGGTGATAAGATTAGCGGTGTATATATGGGATCTAACTACCGGTGGTATACCCCAATAGATGATTATTCAACTACACCTTATATGGGACAGGATCCATTTTCGCATGATAAAGATTATATAGAAGCTGTCCGTAAGTTTCATCAAGCGGTAGTTGCAGTACGTCCAGAACATACCTCACAACAATACGTTTATGAATACTTTACTCTGGCTTATCAATTGGAGAATGGTCACAAGCTAGTGAGGGAATACTGGATCCCTAATAAGGGGTTTGAATCAGAGATCAAGGCGGTTAAGGATACTGAAGCTTTCAAGTATGAAAACTATAATTTAACTCTGTTAGACAAAGACCTGGATTATATGTGGATTACCAACAGGAATAAAAAAGTAGCCATCTCTGATCCCGGGGAAATTTCAGAGTTAAAGGAGATTATCAAGCATGAAATTTTGAATATGTCCTATGAGGTACAGGTAGATAAGGACGGAAGACCTGATGTGGCTAATATCCAAACACAGATAAAGGTAAAAGAGGTAAGTGATCGGCCATCTGTAAATTACGGTTATTATTATCCGTGGAAGTCTTCTTTCCATGAGTTAGATAAATGGATGGTCGAAAAGGGTTATACGGATAAAGTACGAACAACCGCTGAAGATATACAATCGGCAGAAATAATAAAAGATGACTATATGGATAAGCAAACACCTAAGAATCCTACTAGTCCTGAACAAAGGCTAATACTTGCACGTGAAAAGAATCGTACAATTGTTACGAAGGATAAGGCACTATTAACGGATATTGTGGATAATCAATTCAATTATGGAGTTGAAAATGGCAACTACATTGTGAAGTTGATGTACAAAGAGGGTTATAGCGATTTCGTAATGTTAAAAGCATCGGATATGACGCCTGAATTGAAGGCTTTGCTGAAATAAGCTCAGAATAAGGTAGAAGATTGCAGATAAAGACTACCGGTTTACATAAACTGGATAGTTGGAGTATGCTTTTGGAGATATGTTATTTAGGTGAAGCCTGGCCATGGACGATGGAGTCCATGGCCTTTTTTGCAATACTTAGAAGGTTAAAGAGAGGGATTCATAAATCAGAAATATATCAATCGATCATTCAGCAGCTTCGGACCATTGAATCTGAAGAATAAGTCCGCATTTTGTATGCGTGTGAAACGGGGCAATGGAACTGGTAAGCTGGATGACTCCAAGGGTCACATTTCGCCAGTATGGCCGGAAGCCGCCGGGGGAAATTGACGCTGCTAACTGTTGATACGATTAGAGCTGGTCAAATGGGTGTAACCTTTTATTATGCGGGTAAGAGTTATGGCTGGCAGAACCTATTCCATCTTCCTGTCTTAATGTGTACACTCATAGTTGAATAAGAACGTCTTTTGGTAGGAGGCAGAGTCACATGGACGAAATTCCAGATCATTTAGATCACGGATTACAAATTGTTTTTATTGGATTTAACCCGAGTATCCGTTCTGGCGAGGTTGGGCATCATTACGCGAATCCGCGAAATAATTTCTGGAGAATCTTACACAATTCAGGACTTACTCCTCGGTTGTACGACGCGTCTGAGGACGGAGAGCTGCTTAAGCTGGGTTATGGTTTTACGAATATTGTTGCCAGGCCAACACGCGGGATCGACGATATCACTCGTGAGGAATATAATGAGGGCCGCGAGTTGCTTCGCTCCAAGCTGGCGCTTTATCGCCCACAAGTCGCTTGCTTCGTTGGAAAAGGTGTATATACAGAGTTTAGTCGGAGAAAAAAAGCAGAATGGGGATTTCAAGGAAACGTGTCTCCAACGGTAGATGGTGTGCGTGAATTTGTCGCCCCCTCTTCCAGTGGATTGGTTCGAATGCCAATGGAGGAGATCGTAGGGATCTACCGTAGGTTAGCTGAGTTTACACAAGAGAGCGATGGCTGACTCGGGAGACTGAGTTGGAGGGAACAGAGGGTGGAATGCTGAGTAGTGGCGCATGTGTAGGGGTAGTTGTGGAGAAGCTGAGAAATGCAGCTAGTAACACGAAGGAGCAACTTCATGGATGAGCTATCGGACTCGACAATGATTGCCATATAGCGTAGTAGAATTAGAAGCCCTTATGTACCTTATAACACAGCTTGCTACAGCTCTGACTCACTCTTGGCTATCTCCCATCAAGTCCCTGTAATCCGCCACGCCCGAAAAGCTTTGAACATAAAACGAGCAAGATTCCAGTTGGAATCTTGCTCGTTTTATGTCTTCAAAGGGTTGTATAGGCTAAGTCTCGATCAACAACAGGATGATAGAGGATAAGGATAGACAAACGCTGATCAAGCATAACACGGCAACGACTTGCTTTTGGCTCAGACCTGCACGGAGCAGGCGGTAATGAGCCTGGGTTGCGTCGGCCTGATAAATGGACTTGCCTTGGATAAAGCGTTTGACGACGACAAAAATATTGTCGAAGATCGGAACGCCCAGCGCCAGAATCGGGATGAACAGCGACAGGGCCGTGGCTTGCTTAAACGCACCGTCGAGTGCGATTACCGCAAGGATGAAACCAAGAAAGGTAGCCCCGGCGTCGCCCATAAAGATTTTGGCAGGCGGTTTATTATAACGTAGATAAGCAATGGTAACGCCGACGAGCGCAATCGCCATAATCGCTGAAGAGGACTGCCCCTTAGTTAATGCGACAATAAATAGTGTTATGGCCGAAATAGCAGTTAAGGCGCCAGCCAAACCATCCATACCATCCGAGAAATTAATGACAGTGGTTACGCCGAAGATCCAGATAATCGTCAATAGAAACTGTAATACAACGGGTAGAACGATATAATCCCCTGAGAAGGGGTTATAGAATCCGGTAAATGCGTTGCCGGAAAAATAAACAAGAACAGCCGCACTAACCTGCACAATCATTTTGGGCAGTGCCGGGAAATCCTTACCCTTTGTTTTGTACCAGTCATCTATGGTACCAATAGTTAGTAGCAGCACACCCCCTGCAAACAGTGCGACGGTCTCCATGGAAAATTCCCGGGCAAAGACCAGGTAAGTGATGAAGAACCCGATGAATATGGCATAACTGGCCGTAAGCGGTATAGGTTCTCTATGGATTTTACGCTCAACGTCTTGACGAGGCTTGTCCACAAAATCAAGTCGGAAAGCTAGTCTGCCGAGCGGCGGAATTAGAAAGTATACGATAGAAAAAGACATTAGAAACGATAAAACGTATAATATGACGCTCACCACCGTTTTCTTTTTAAAATAACACAGTTCGCTTAAAACTACCTTAAAAAAGTAAATTTTTGTCGTCTGACTGATAAGTTGACTTGATTGTATCACTGTAGTACCTTTTTGAGAAAAGAGTTTTGGGGGATATGATGAAATACGACGTTATTTTATTCGATGCTGACGATACACTGTTTGATTACGGAATGGCAGAAAGTCACGCGTTATCTAACGCATTTCTACATGTTGGGATGCCCACAGGTGCTGAGGATTATGCTGCCAGTTATCAGGAGATTAATCATGCGCTGTGGCGGGATTTGGAGCAGGGGAAGATTAGTTCTGCGGCATTACGCGTGGAACGGTTTAATCGGTTATTCACTGCGAATGCGCTGGAGCTAGATCCTGAGGCGTTTAGTGAAGCCTATCTGCGTTTCTTAGGCGAGGGAACCTTTCTGATCCAGGGAGCGATCGAGCTGTGCGAGGAGCTTGCCGGCTGCCGATTAGCAATCATTACGAACGGAATTAAAGAAGTGCAAACTTCCAGAATCCAAGGATCACCGCTTAGTGAAACCTTTGAGCAGATTATTATTTCAGAGGAGGCTGGTTGTCAGAAGCCGGAGACAGGGATTTTTGATTATGCTTTTGCCAAATTGGGGATTTCGGATAGGGAAAAAGTACTGATTGTAGGGGACTCCTTAACCTCTGATATTCAAGGCGGAATCAATTATGGGATCGATACTTGCTGGTTTAACCCGCTCGGTAAAGAGAATTCGTCGGGTGTTCAACCGAAATACGAAATTCGAGTTCTGTCGGAGCTCTTAGACATTGTAGGCAAGACAGCTGATCTTCAATAATAAAAAATAAGGTGTGAGCGCATAGCGACTCACACCTTTTATTAAGTGAGCTGAAGGATCTTATTGCTGAGTATCCAGCGGCTTCAGATAAGCTTCGATTTGCTGGCGTTTCGATTCCAGAAATGGTGGCAGAGCAAGAGATTCACCCAAACTTTCCATCGGCTCATCTGTTGCAAAGCCTGGTCCGTCTGTAGCTAGCTCAAAAAGAATGCCGTTAGGCTCGCGGAAATAAAGGGAGCGGAAGTAAAAACGATCCACGAATCCGGAGTTAGGAAGCTGAGCAGTGCGTATATGCTGGACCCATTGCTTCAATTCCTCCTCGTTGTCCACGCGGAATGCGACATGGTGTACCCCGCCTCGACCTAAATGTTCCTGCTCTAGATCATTACGTTCCTCTAGGTGAACCTCTGCACCTGACCCGCCTTCTCCAGTCTCGAATACAATCACATCTGGCTGTCCTGCTACTGTGGAAGGATGAGTGCTTTTGCGGCGGAAGCCAAGCAATTGCTCCAGTACAGCCGCAGTATGCTCTGCACTTTCTACTGTAAGATGTGCGGGACCTAGACCAATAATCCCATACTCAGCAGGTACCGGGCTTTTTGCCCAAGGGATGCCAGCGGCAACACCCTTATCATTCTCGTCGGATACTAGTATGAAACGTTGCCCTTCATGATCACGGAAGGCTAAAGTCTGGCGGCCGCCGATTGTTTGAATCGTCCCATGCTCTACGTCAAGCTCGGTGAAGCGCTGCTCCCAGTAGAGAAGTGCGGCATCGTTTGGCACCCGAAGGGAGAGCGCGGAAATGCTGTTGTTGCCTGCACGGTTGCGGCCCGCCATCGGGAGCTCGAAGAAAGTTAATTCGGTTCCGGGGTTACCCTTCTCATCACCATAGAATAAATGATACACTGAAATATCATCCTGGTTTACTGTCTTTTTAATGAGACGCAGTCCAAGTACTTCGGTATAGAACCTAAAGTTTTCCTGTGCGTTACCTGTAATTGCGGATACGTGGTGTAGTCCTTTTAATGTTAATGTCATGTGTAATTACCTCCGTGTAAATGCTAAATGTGAGTAAGTTATATTGTGATCTTTAAAATATTAAGTGAGTATTATTAAGTAGCTATAATTTTAATAGTAAAAAGCGGTTTTTGCAAGTAGATGTTTATGCATCATAAAATCCAGTTCATACATAAGGAGAGCGTACATTGCACACAACAACTAGCTTGATGAAACAATTGCAGGAGCTAAAGCTTGATCCACATGGGACTATTCTGGTCCATTCCTCATTAAAAAGCATTGGGGAAGTAGATGGAGGCGCGAACACAGTATTGGATGTACTCAGTGAATATATGAAGGACGGACTGCTCGTATTGCCAACCCATACATGGGCTTATATTAATGCAGACAATCCAAGGTTCTCTGTTCAAGATTCCCCTTCTTGTGTAGGGATATTACCGGAGTTGTTCCGTAAACGTCCAAATGTTACTCGCTCTTGGCATCCGACACATTCTGTAGCGGCTTTAGGTGCAGATGCTGAGGATTTCACCACGGGAGATGAACGCTGGGATACGCCGTGCGCCCGTGGTTCAGCATGGGGCAAGCTACTTGATCGAAAGGCGGAAATTGTCCTGCTGGGAGTCGATCTTCGGCGGAATACGTTTATCCATGGCATTGAAGAGTGGGTCGATATTCCAGGCAGAATGACGGATACCTATGAGGAGCTATATACGGTGACGCCAGGTGGCGATGAAATCATGGTGCCTTCTCGCAGACACTGTGGCCTCTCTTGGTCTGAGCATTTTTGGAAAGTGGAACGCGAGCTTGAAGAAGGCGGTGCTATGCGTAAGGGGCATTTTGGCGATGCGCTGGTTAGGATATGCGGGACGGTAGAAACAACGAATATTCTAAGCCAGATGCTGACAGAAAATCCTGATCTTTTCTCAGATAATGAGCCACTGCATGGGGAGGACAAGCCGGTACCACTTCCAAAGACTAGGGCGTGAGCAACCCTAGAAGAGGCTAATTGAATGCCGATAAAGCATTTTTCAAACCACACAATCTGGAAGCCGCTATCAATGTATGGTATATTAATCTCACTAAAACATAGTAAGGAGATTGGAAATGGAAAAAACTTTGGTTTTTGGACACAAAAATCCGGATACGGATACGATTTGTTCTGCAATTGCTTATGCTGCACTCAAAAAGGAATTGGGCTGGGATGCTGAGGCAATTCGTCTGGGTGAGGTTAGTGGTGAAACGCAATTTGCGCTTGACCATTTCGGAGTCGCTGCTCCTCGACTGGTAGAGAACGTAGCTGGTGAAGCAAATCAGGTTATTCTTGTTGACCATAACGAACGCCAACAAAGTGCAAATGACATTGATCAAGTGCGCGTGGTTGAAGTTATCGACCATCACCGGATCGCAAACTTTGAAACTGCACATCCGTTATACTATCGTGCTGAGCCAGTAGGCTGTACTGCTACTATTCTTAACAAGTTGTATAAAGAAAACGGAGTTGTAATCCCTAAAGAAATCGCCGGATTGATGCTGTCTGCGATCATTTCTGATTCCTTGCTGTTTAAATCACCAACTTGCACTGCGGAAGATGTAGCTGCAGCACGTGAACTTGCTGAAATCGCTGGTGTAGATGCAGAAAGCTACGGTCTCGACATGCTGAAAGCTGGAGCTGACCTTAGCGACAAGAGTATCGCTCAACTGATTTCCTTGGATGCAAAGGAATTCAAAATGGGTGAATACAAAGTTGAAATCGCTCAAGTGAACGCGGTGGATGTTAATGATGTTCTCTCCAAACAAGCTGAACTGGAAACTGCACTTACTTCCATTATTGCTGAAAAAGAATTGGATCTGTTCCTGTTTGTAGTTACAGATATCCTCAATAACGATTCTGTGGGTCTGGCTCTGGGTCGTGTTGCAGGTGCAGTAGAAACGGCGTACAATGTTAAGCTTGATGACAATAAAGCACTTCTCAGAGGTGTAGTATCCCGTAAATCGCAAATCGTTCCTGTTCTTACAGAAACAATTGCTAAGCTGTAACGCATTTTGACAATTGCACTCGATTCGGTGCAGTAGCATTCATATAAGAGCCACGTCATCCATTGAAAGTTTTAAGGGTGACGTGGTTCTTTTTGTTTTACGACGCATTCTGCTACAATACTTTGAGAGGTAAGAGTAACAACCAACATGTGGAATATAACAAAGAGACAGGGGATATTAAGAATGGAATTGTTTGCAGCACTCGAGCGGGACGATTACGAGGAACTGTTATTTTGTCAGGATAAAGCATCAGGATTAAAGGCAATCATCGCCATTCATGACACGACATTAGGGCCCGCACTGGGTGGGACACGGATGTGGACCTATGCTACAGAAGAGGAAGCGATTGTTGACGCGCTTCGTTTAGCGAAAGGGATGACGTACAAAAATGCAGTATCGGGTCTAAATTTAGGCGGCGGGAAAACAGTGATTATAGGTGATCCCAAGAAGGATAAGAACGAAGCGATGTTCCGTGCTTTCGGAAGATACATACAGGGCTTGAATGGACGGTACATAACAGCCGAGGATGTTGGCACTACAGAAGAAGATATGAACATTATTTATCAGGAGACAGATTATGTTACAGGTACATCTCCTACTTATGGTTCATCGGGCAATCCGTCACCAGCGACGGCTTACGGCGTATACCAAGGGATGAAGGCAGCGGCCAAAGCAGCGTTTGGCAGTGATTCGCTCGAAGGGAAGACTGTAGCCGTTCAAGGTGTTGGGAATGTGGCTTTTTCGCTGTGTAAGCATCTTCATGAAGAAGGCGCTCAGCTTATCGTAACCGATATTCATAAAGAAGCTGTTGGGCGCGCAGTAGAAGCTTACGGCGCCAAAGCAGTCGATCCTGCAGATATTATCAGTACAGATTGTGATATCTATGCTCCATGCGCACTCGGAGCAACGATCAATGATGAGTCCCTCCGGGTAATTAAGGCGAAGGTGATCGCAGGCGCAGCCAACAATCAGTTAAAAGAGGCCTATCATGGCGATACGCTGCACGAAATGGGCATTGTGTATGCTCCTGATTATGTGATTAATGCCGGTGGCGTTATTAATATTGCCGATGAACTGAATGGTTATAATAAGGAACGTGCGTTTAAGCAGGTTTCAAAAATTTACGATAACATCACCCGCGTGCTGGAAATCTCACGTCTAAATGGAATTCCTACTTCTGTTGCGGCAAATCAGCTTGCAGAGGAACGGATTTCCTTATTAAGAAATACTCGTAGTACTTTCCTGCGAAATGGTCAACATGCGCTTAGCAGAAGATCACTCCGGGGATAAGGTGCATAGGTACTTAAATTAGTCTTTCACATGCAAAAGCGCATCAGCGTCGCTAAAGGACGGTAAGCTTATATTTTTAAAAAAACTCGGCAGTCTCTCCGAATCATTTTCCGGATGGGAGCTTGCCGAGTTTTTTAATATATAAGAATTTATAAGTTTCACGCTATATATTATCCTTATATTTCTCTCAATAAACGCTTACCGTCCATTAAGGACGCCGAAGGCGTTTTTGCTTGTTATTGTACTTTTTGTGGTTCCGGGTAAGTGACGCCTAGTGTGTCGACGGTTACTTTCTTCATCACTGGCGGTTCTTCTGGACGATCTGAACTGTCTGTTTTCAAGCCCACAATGGATTTAACCACGTCCATGCCTTCGGTAACTTTGCCAAAAGCGGCATAGCTTCCATCTAGACTAGGATAAGCTGCATCCATAATAAAGAACTGGGAGCCGGCAGAATCTGGAGCCTGCGATCTTGCCATGGACAGAACACCTTCCGTATGCAACAGGTTATTAGTAAACCCGTTTCCAGAGAATTCTCCGGCGATACTATACCCTGGACCACCCATACCGGTTCCATCAGGGTCACCGCCCTGGATCATGAAATTAGGGATCACTCTATGGAATATGGTGCCGTCATAAAATCCTTTTTGAATCAGTGAGATGAAGTTGTTAACCGTGTTAGGGGCAACTTCAGGATAAAGCTCGGCTTTGATGATGCCTCCATTATCCATCTCAATGGTCACAACGGGGTGGCTTGCTGTAGCTGAAGGGAGCCCTTCATTAGCTCCAGGATTTGTCTCGCTGCTAGCGTTATTACCTGCTGCTCCACTGCTGCTTCCATTATTACTGCTGGCATTATTATTGGTAGGCTTATTACCGCAACCTGCTGCAATAACCATCACCAGGCATAACATGACCATTAGGATAGCAGATCTTGCTCGTGTAGACTTCACTAATCAATCTCTCCTTTTTCTTGAATAATCTCGTAGGTACTTCTCATAATAACCTCTTTGTCCCTTTACATGCAAAGGTCAGTTGTGACATGTGGGATTGGCACATTCACAAAAGAGGTTTACAATAATAGGAATGTTTCCGCGAGAACATCAAGAAAGGATGTGTAGATCATGCGCTTTTCATGGAAACGGAACTTAATCGTGCTTTGGGTGGGTGTCTTTTTTTGTAGTACAGCGTATTCGATCTCTATTCCGTTCCTCTCTATTTTTTTGAGTGACGAACTTGGGGTTACGAATCATTTGGAAATTTGGTCTGGGGTTAGTTTTGGCATAACCTTTCTGGCCAGCGCTTTAATTTCTCCCTACTGGGGTTCCTTAGCCGACAAATATGGTCGGAAGCCGATGCTTATTCGCTCGGGCTTCAGTTTGGCAGCCTTATATCTGATTAATTACTTCGTGCATGATCCTTACGTCTTTCTGATCGTACGCGTACTGCAAGGATTGCTTGCTGGATTTGTTCCCGCTGCGATAGCCATGGTGGCTACGAACACACCTGAGGATAAGACCGGTTATGCGCTGAGTATTATGTCTACAGCCGGAGCAACGGGCAGTATCATTGGTCCATTGATCGGCGGTGTAGTGAGTTTTTACACAAGCAATCGGGTTGCTTTTTTATTCTCAGCAGGTATTGTACTCGTTTCGGCACTTATCGCTACTTTTTTTGCTAAAGAAGAGAATTTTGACCGATCTGCTCCGAGGTCTCATGTAAGTGATGATATTAAGGAAGCGCGTAGCAATCGCGCATTTATGACTTTGCTATCGCTGGCGGGAATAAGTACCTTTTCTGTTATGATTCTGGAGCCGCTTATTCCGATACATCTGCTAGACATGGGAATCGCCAAAAGCAGCGCCTCGCTAAGCTCAGGAATTGTATTCTCCGCTGTGGGTATTGCTACTGTGCTAATGGCTCCGCTGTGGGGTAGAATTGGAAGCCGGAAGGGTTTCGGGATGATCTTGTTCATTGGATTAATCGGTGGAGGTATCGGTAATATTCTGCAGTTCTTTGTTACAGGGTATGTGGAATTCGCCGTTCTTCGTTTTGCCTACGGCTTGTTCTATGCAGGTGTGCTTCCATCTGTAAACGCAATGATTGTACAAGTGATTGAACCCGGGTTTCGTGGACGTGCCTTTGGTCTCAACCAAGCGGCATCTCAACTCGCGACAATGGCCGGGCCTATTATAGGTGGCTTACTTGGGGCATTTATCCAGATCCGCTGGGTGTTTGTGATCAATGGGGTGATGCTGCTTGTAGCAGCGGTATTGGTTAAGACCCGTAAGCTGGATTCCCAAATTGCAGCAGCGCGTTCAGCAGAATAACCGGCAGCAACAAGAATAACCCTTACTGAAACCAGTGCTCATATTGAAAGACAAATAAAGCCGCCGGATCCTATTCCGGCGGCTTTATATAGTCTAATCTCCCTGTGATCCGTTTAAGATGTCCGTTCCAGGCATTCCATCTACTGGTGGTGAAGCAGGGTCGATGATGGATCCCGGATACACCTCATCTGCATCAGGAATATCTTCCAGTGGCGGATCCTCCTCTTCCATCTCTAGCAGCTCCTCGTCATCATCAGTATCGCTGCTTGTTAGTCCTGCCGTTTCAGCAGCCAGGAATGCATCGGATTCCAGTAAGTCATTTCTTTCGAGTGTTTCCTCAGGTTGGTTTAAACCAATATCCGCCGCCAAATATTTATCGCCAACCAATACGGGGTCGGCATCTTCATTGACAACATCCTCTACATCAATATCAGCTTGTATATAACGCTCGTATGCAAAGTCGGCCTCAGTTTTATTAGGTGTATCTTCCATAGCCGTTCACTCCCTCGGTAGGTTAAGATTTGGACTTCTCATATGTATCTTTACCCGATTGCCTATGTTCGAATCGGTTTATAAATAATCAGGGAAATAACGCTGATAAATAACGTCTTTTTTCGAGGGAATTAACAAGAATAGGCAGGAATAGTGCGAAGGTTGTCGAAATTAAGAATCATATATGATCATTTAAACAACTAATGAATTACTGAGGTGCTACGATGAAGTTGCCAAAACCAAAGATAGCGGCTTCTTTGCTATTATTTCTATTGCTAACAGCAATAGTGTCTTACGGTGCGGCGATAGTGAGTGCTGGATCATCAGACTCTGCGCTGCCAAGCTGGGAGATTAGATTTGGAAATACAGAAGCAGAGACTGTCGAAGAAGCTGTAGCAGCTGCAGATGATGAATGGATTCGCGTAACGCCTCATGATAACAAACCAGAGACGCCAAAAGGTACATCCTCAGCGTGGCTCCGGTTTTCTTTGCCGCAAATGAGCGAGAAATCCGCGTTATTCATTAATAAGGTATATGGAAATAGCGTCAAAGCTTATGTGAATAACGCGTTAGTATATGATTCTGAGAATAAATACAATTTCAACGGCAGCAAAATTCTAATTCCTTTATCCATAGAAGATGGAGGGAAGGAACTATACATATGGACACACGGAGGAAGCAAGGATTTAGGAATAGAAGGCGAAATAAGAGTAGATCGCTACAGTGAGCTGTTGTCCATTTATGTAAAGCAGGGCTTAATGGATATTATCATTGGGACGACATTTATCTTTATAGCTATTGTCCTGTTTATTTGTTCATTATTCTTGAGAAAAGGATTTTTTACGGACGGATTTTTGTTGGTATTAATTCTCTTATCTATTGGAGTCATAGTGGTTACGTATTCTTCGTTTTTGCCGATCATCCTCGGGGATTATGGGAAAATCGTGCTTGTTTTCTTTGATTTAGCGTTGTACACTTTGTTGCCATCCGTAACCTTTTATTTCGAGAAAATATTCGGTTCAGGGAAAAAACAAATCGTTACCCGATTCCGTAAATTTCAATTGGTATATTCTATATTCTGTCTTTCACTAATGGTTATTAATATCCTTCTGTCGTATCAGCTGGAAGACTTTTATAGATTCATGACTGCTGATATTCTAGGCATCATTATGATTGTGCAATTTATATTATTGGTAAGCTTAGCGTTAATTCATACTTATCGCGGCAATGGAGATGCTATTGTTTTTACTACAGGGTTTACCATCTTTGCATTTATATCTCTTGTCGAATTGATCGTATACTACATATCCAGAGAATCCTATCAATTATATTGGTGGAAGTGGGGGATGATGGTTTTCGTATTATCCTTAATCGTCATTCTGGGGAGAAGGTTTACGAGAAATCACGAGCAACTTGTTGAATATTCTCGTAAGCTTGAAACGTTTAATAATGATTTGCAGCGTTCCGAGAAAATGGAGATTATAAGTGAATTGGCGGCTTCTGTAGCGCATGAGGTACGGAATCCTTTACAGGTAACCCGTGGTTTCCTTCAGATCCTAGGAGAACGTTCAGATTATAAGGAGAGGGAATATATGCAGATGGCTATCGCAGAACTGGATAGAGCTACGGTGATTATCTCAGACTTCCTTACCTTTGCTAAGCCAGGGCTAGAGACCATTGAGAGGCTTGATGTATCCGAGGAGTTACGGCATGTGTCGGGTATTCTCGCTCCGCTTGCAAATTTGCAAGGGGGAGTCATTGAACTCAACCTGCAGTCAGAACTCTGCGTGATTGGATCATCTGCCAAATTTAAACAAGCGTTTATTAATATTATAAAAAATAGCATCGAAGCCTTGCAGGATAATGGACTTATTAGAATTACGGCCTGGAAATCCGAAGGCCATATAATGATTAGTGTACGTGATAATGGAGAAGGGATGAGTGGTAGTGAACTGGCCCGACTGGGTGAGCCTTATTACTCTAATAAAACAAAAGGAACAGGGCTTGGACTTATGGTAACCTTCCGAATAATTGAGGCGATGGAAGGGTCAACTGAGTTTCGGAGTGAGAAGGGGGAAGGGACGGAGATTATTATTAAATTGCCAAAGGCTAGAAAAAATTAGGAGAATTTAATGATTATTCCGTTTTTTAGAAGGAAAGGGTAGCATAGTGAGCGAAGTAGTAACACACAGAATATTGTTTCTGAAACTTCCTTCTGAGGTGCCTATATGCGCTTGATGGTTAGAATACTCCACATTACAATCACCCTTTCACTCCTCCTGATAGGTTGTGGCTCTATTATTGTATCGGCGGCGAACCCAAATCCACCCCAAGAAATTACAAAGTGGCAAATGAAATGGGGGGATGAAACAGGAAATGCAGGAAAAGAGATTCCGTGGAGTGAAGGCCAGCAAGGCTGGATGAACATAGATTCTAAGAAGGGACTCCCAGAGTTACCTTCAGGAGTATCCTCTTCTTGGAGCCGCATTTCCTTACCCGTTTTAAGTTATGTGTCTCCTTCGGTGTATATCGATACTTTATATGCTCTTCATGTGAGAGTGTATGTGGAGGATCGTTTGATCTTCGAGGAAAATCGTAAATATATCAAGGATAACTATTCTTTGCTGTTGCCTTTAAGTAAAGAAGATAACGGGAAAACACTATATATCTGGACAGAAACCATGCAAGACAGAATTGGAATTAAAGAAAGTGTAATGATCGGTGAACATAGTCAATTAATTAATGAATATATTGAGAATGGACTAAGTGATGTGATTTTGGGCTGCGCTTTTTTTCTGGTGGCTATTGTTCTATTTATAAGTGCTCTATACATAAACAAAGATTATTTCTCCAGTGTTGCTTCACTAGCAGTAGTTATAGCGGCTACTGGAATCCTTTCTATAACCTACTCCCCCTTCATCTATACCTTTTACAATAAATTGGGGCCAATTAGTAACGTATGCTTAGACTTAGCCCTTTTTTCACTTCTCCCAGCGCTTACCTTTTTATTTGAGAAATTATTCGGTAGTGGTAAATTCAGTATCATTCGAAAATTTCGTCAATTTCAAGTGCTTTACTCTTCTTTTGGTTTGTTATGTCTTTTAATCAATCTCCTATCCAATAATCACTATATTAAGTTCTATTATTTTATTTCTACCACCATTATAGGGTTTATCCTTATCCTCCAATTCATCCTGCTGATCGCATGTGTGGTTATATTCTCTCTTAAAGGAAATAAAGATGCTATTGTGTTTGCCATTGGATTTGGAACCGCTGCGTTTACTGTAGTTGCAGAGCTATTATGGTATTACATCCAAAAAGGGAATTATGATTTGTTCTTGTGGAAGTGGGGGCTGGTTGCTTTCATTATTTCCTTGATCGTAATTCTGGAACGAAGATTAGCCTTTAACCATCAACAGGTTGTTAATTACTCTAGAGAACTAGAGCGTTTCAACAATGAATTGGAGCGTTCGGAAAAAATGGAGATCATTAGCGAGCTTGCTGCATCTGTAGCTCATGAAGTAAGAAACCCACTACAAGTCACTCGGGGCTTTCTGCAGCTGCTTAGCGAGAAATCTGTTAACGAAGAGCAAATTTATATGTCAATGGCCCTAAGTGAACTAGATCGTGCATCCAATATTATTACTGATTTCTTAACCTTTGCTAAACCAGAATTTGAGACGATCTCTAGTCTGAATTTATATGATGAATTCAAGCATATTGAGAGTATTATGCAGCCCCTGTGTCACATCAATGGAGGGAAAATGATTCTGGATGTATCCGGTCAATTATGGGTAAAAGGAAATTCCTCGAAATTTAAGCAGGCGTTCATTAACATTATCAAGAACAGCATTGAATCATTCAGTGAGGAAGGGTTCATTTATATGTCGGTGTATGGTGAAGATGATAAAGTGATTATTCACATCAAAGATAACGGGGAAGGAATGGACCCTGATGTTCTGCACCGACTAGGAGAACCATATTTCACCAAAAAAAATAAAGGAACAGGTTTAGGATTGATGGTCACCTTCCGCATCATTGAAGCTATGCAAGGTGAAGTGAGATTCACAAGCAAAAAAGGAGTAGGAACCGAATCCATTACCATACTGCCACTGGCAGAAGCTCCGGATGATTCCTACTCCCTATGAGGTTAATCCTGCTGTCTTACCAAGAACCGCGTGGTGCTGCGGTTGCTTTCAATACATCTGATGATGGACTTGGTGGGATTACAAGATAGAATTCATTTGAACCTTCTTCAACGGCTTTCAAGGTAACGCTGTCGGGAATGATTACGCCTAGCGCTTCTTGGAGAGCTGCTTTTGGATCTGCGAGTAGTCTTTGCTTAAAACTTGGATCTTCCCATGCCTTTTGAATGACTTGATTTCTAAGAACTGCTTCTGACATAATAATCACCCTTCCCAAAATGTATATATTTACCTTTAATAATATAACATAGCAATTGTGCTAATACTATTCTTTTTATTACAAAATAATAGAATTATTGTATATTTTTTGACAAATAATAAAACAAGCCTCCACCTTGTAAAAGCTGCTTTTCTGCTTCGATGGAATCGGAGATCTGTTGTAAGTTCGTCACCAACATGGAGTGGAATGCTAGGAGATGAGGTACATCCAAGCTGGAAGCCATTACTTTGCGATGCGTATCCTGCGCTAGCTCAGCATAGGTACGTAGTCCGTTTGCTGTAAACAGGAAGAATTCGACCTCTTTTGATGTGAGTGTGGTTGCTTTATCAGCGGATAGATAGCTTCGTGTGAGTGAGAGGAGACAATTATAGCTGCCTTCTGATAAATCTTCGTTCCAGTCTTCATAGTCGTCAAGCATTTGTAGTGTAAGTAGAACAGAGTCGATCATTTCCTCAGACTGTGGTACAAGAGAATCCTTACCAGATAGCAGAAGGGCAGCGGTGCTGGATAGTTTGAGTGGACTGGCTTTATAAGGGATCTTGATCCGATCGTTAAGAAAATAATCACTGGCGGTTTCATTACTAACACTGTCTGCCCATTGGGCGATATAACGATTGAACGAGGTCCAGAAAGAGGAGTCATTCGGAAACAAAAGTCTGTAGATATTCAAAAATTCAACATAGAGTAGGTTCGCTAAAGGTAGTCTTTCGTATGTAGAGGATTCTTTGCTGTCTATCAGGTCATCCTGTATGAAAAAATATAGCATGAAGAAGACATTGCCCATCGACATTTGACGGGTGATTTCTGCTGAGAGTCCACAGCTTTTCTGAAGCCAAAAGGGCAATAGATAACATATGTAATTTTTGTGGCTTTCCGCATTGAATACGTTAAAATGTTCAAGATAGGACATGCCTTGTGAATTTAGAGGCTCAGGAAATTCGGAGATGATCTTTCTACTTTCTTGAAAGACTAAGCGGAGTTCTTCTTCATAATCATTTAGCCAATCCATTGCATCCCTCCTACAATAAAATTGCAAAAAACTGGTTCTTTCGCCCTGATTATATCCTTCTCTTTATTCCATTACAACTAAAATTTAGGAGGTTTGAGGACGAATGGAGTGTTATACCTTGGGACAAATGCTTATGAAGATTCGAATGGGGCAAAAGGCTGAAACACCAGACGGCCGCATTGTGATGCGTACCTCTGCGGGACTGATTTGGACAAGTGGGATATTGAATGGAAAAACAGTAGAAATCAAAGATTATTTGTTCTCTGATCTGTGGCAAATCTATGAGGATGAGGAAAGCATGAAAGAGGGAATTGGCAGAGAAAAGCATGAAGAACGGGAGCGGGAAATGCTTGAAAATCAATATGAAGAGCTGCGCTTAGCGAGTCGGAAACGTTAAGTTCAACGTTCGACTCGCCAATTGCAGCTTTGATGAGGAAATTACTCCGATTTCAATGCTTCATATTGTCCTCTTAGACGTATAAGTCTCCAAATACTTTGATCTAGGCCGCCGGGGCGGTTGCGCTCGGTCCACAATAGACGATACTGATGAAGAAGAACATTCAAATCATTGATTTGTTCTGTAATCAGATTAGGGTCAATCGTATCTGGCGCGGATGCCAGCTGCAGTTTAATTCTTCCAAGCTGCACAGCGTGCTTCACAAAATGGATTCCGTTACTCAGTTCCTTAAGAACAAGATCAGCATCATCACATTGAAGATCAAGCCCCGAGAGACGTGTCTCGATAGAGAGCATGTATTCTTCGAGATTGTTGAAATGATCTTCGGTAAGTTTCTCTACAATTAACAAATTGTCGAGATTAGTACGAAGGAGCAGGGACATTTCCGTATCATTTGAACGAATAATCTCGGATTCAAGCTGATAGTAATTGCCCAGATCAAGGAGTAGTTGACCAATACCCTCGGAACGATCCGCGAAGATGAATGTATTCAAATATTTTGCAGTGTCTACATCTAAATTGTTATCTACATTCCAGGAAAGCGCAGCACCATAAACATATCCAGTGTAGCTGATTGGGAGATGCTGCCAGTGCCCATGATCACCCCAATCGGTAATGAGATAGCCGATAGAACCATTATTTTTGCCATGAATAGCTGCACTACGCAGATTGGCAAACATATTGTCGCTACGCCCTGTAATGGAGTTCCATGAGCTGGTACCTGGGCAGACATAGAAAGGAATGCCCGCTTCACGGAATTTGAGGGTATCCGGTTCAAAAGGATGTTCCGCACTGTAACCCCATTC
The DNA here is from genome assembly GCF_002264395.1 of Paenibacillus sp. VTT E-133291. Classification (GTDB taxonomy): domain Bacteria; phylum Bacillota; class Bacilli; order Paenibacillales; family Paenibacillaceae; genus Paenibacillus_AQ; species Paenibacillus_AQ nitricinens. The sequence continues at coordinate 21,950 of NZ_NFVA01000005.1, read as the reverse complement.
CATAGCAATAATATCTTTAGGCAGGTGAGGGATTAGTTCGGGATGTTGGATAATAATATCGCCCCAGAATTGCATCGTCTTGCCGCGTTTCGTAACAAGCTCATAAATCTTCTGAAGAAAAGATAAATAGATCTGACCCTTGCCTTGTGATTCAGCCAGCGCTTTGCTTTTGCCAAGACCAAGCTCATACGTCTCATCACAGCCTACATTAAATTGATTAGAGGAGAAGTATGGAAGCAGATCGTCGAACATTTTTTCTAGCAGAGGGAGCACAGCAGGATCTTCGGTATCAAACGTACCGGGATGCATAAATAGTCCTTCTGGATATACATCCCCCATGTACAATTCCTTGGGAAGCATAAATCCCTCTGGAATTTCGGCTAAAGCATTGAATTCAGGACGGGAAAGCCAGCCTTCCATATGTCCAAAGCTGTTCTGGTTTGGAACAAGCTCAATATAACGCGCTTTACAGTAGGCATCTAGAAGCAAGATTTCCTCTCCTGTGATTGGAGTCTCAAGCTCCCACACTTGAGGGAAAGATTCATACGCGAACGGCGTACCTTCTATATATAGCTGAAGCTGGTTCATCTTCAGATCGGCCATAAGGTCAATGATTCGGTACAAGGTTTCTTGCTTCGGAATTTTATTGCGGCTGATATCAACGGTTATCCCTCTGGCTCCAAAATCAGGTTCATCGCGAATTTGCAGATGAGGAATAGATCTGCCGCTTTGTTCAATGATTTGTTTCAGTGTGGCTACTGCGTAGAAGGCACCGACAGGTGAGCTATAGGAGACAACGATACCGCTCTGATCAATAACTATTTCGTATGCCTGCTCAGATAATGATGGCACATAGCTAAAGATACAAGCGGATACAACCGTTGGACGTGTGCCAATAGATAAGGTCAAATGAAGATTTAAGGCTTGTTTAATCACAGCTTGCAGCTTTTGTGCAGCAGGCATTGAACTTTGCTCTCCCGTACTAGGAAGCACAATGCTTCCGCTGATTGGGAAACGGTATGAGCCTTGCGACAATGTGATTTCACGCGGATTAGGCAGAAGCAGTAGTGTAGAATGATTAAGCATAGCGTGGACACCTCTTATTCATGTAGAATATGATCAAGTTCACAATAACCTTATCACTACTAAACAGAGGGAGGAATGTCTATAATGTCCAAGCACATGGATTATATGATCAGTCCCTATCCAATACGAATTATTGATCCGAAGGTTGAGTCCTCTAAGCTGAAGCTTAAAAATATTAGAGTCGGACAAGCCGGTCATTTGCCTGGAAGAACGTTATTCCGTTCAGGCGTAGTTTTTGAACACTGGGCTATTGTTTACATAGTATCAGGTGGTGGCACCTATAGGGAGACTTCGGGGAAAGAACAGCAGGTGCGTGAAGGCAGCTTATTCTTTTTTCGTCCAGGATACAGTTATAATTTCGGTCCACCGCATGGAGGGAGCTGGGATGAGTATTATATTAATTTTAATGGGACACGTGTATCGGAATGGCTGGAGTCGGGGCTAATCGCTGGCGGGAATGTGTTCCAAGCGAATTCGATCATGGGACTTTCGGCCTTATTTGAAGAAGTGCTAGAGCGGATGGAGAGTGGAGCACCTGCAGATGCGGATCGGGCCGCACTACTCGTTGAAAGGATGCTATTGGAGTGTTCTTTTATAATAGAAGAAAAAAGTTGGAATGCCCAGGCAGATTATATGCGTCAGATTCGGGAGGACCTGAATTTATGCATTTATGGTGAAATGGACCTAGATCAAATTGTGGCAAAACATCATATCTCCATGTCTACCCTTCGTCGTCTTGTTCGGCGTAGTAGCGGGTATCCGCTTCATGAATATATTCACCGTCTTAAAATGGCTGAGGCCAAAAAGCTGCTTCTCAATACCTCATTACAAGTGAAAGAAATATCGGGCATGCTTCATTATAATGATCCTTTCTATTTTTCACGTTTATTTAAAAAATATATGGGAATTGCGCCGCAGCTTTGTCGAAGTAACATATAAATCGACATTATACTACTAGAGTCCCAATGAGAATTGTTATAATTGTATAAGTATTGTCGTTTTATAAAATTTATTTAAAGTTATGGATTAATATTACATAAATACGTTAGTTCTTAATAACTATAGTGGATAAAATGACAAATTTTAGGTATAAAATCTCCTGAAAAAATAATAAATTTTTTGTAACTATTTTTCAAATGGAAGCGCAAACATGGGAAATGTCAACTTGTTATTGTGATTTTTCTCATGTATGATGCTTTTATCGAGCACAGCATAATCTCGCATTTTCCAAAAAAACTGGAGAATAGGGTGGTGGGATGAAAATCAAGCCAACTGCAGAAGACAAACTGATTGAGTATTACAGGTACTTCTCTTTGTCCCTCACATCGCTCATGTATCTTCTAGATAAAACGGGACCTTCCGTAATTTATAAATTCCTTGTTATTGCCATACTCTTTCTGTTGGCACAAACGTTCTCATTTGGTTATCGGAGATTACGAAGCAGGCCAAAGACTCTCGTCCTGGCTGTTAGTATAGAGATGGTGGGAATTATTGCATTGACCTTGTTTACCGGTGGGTACGAGAGTTCTTTTAGGCTCTATGTGCTAAACCCTGTATTGATTGCTGCAGGTTCATTGTCCATTTATTTTGGATGGTCGCTGCTGTTAAGTTACATCAGTATTTTTGCGGTGCTCTGTTATTTTTTTATCAATTCTGCGAACAAAACTTTTCTGGAAATTGTATTTGTAAATGGCAATCTGTTTCTAACACTGGTACTTACGGTTATAATAATGCAGATCGTTAATCGGATGAAGCGGCAACGTGAAGAATCGAATGCCCGCACGAAAGAGACGATGGAGCATATCAAATCGCTGTACCATATCGTGGAAACCTCAAGCCAACATGATTTCATGAATATCGGTCAAGTGATCACCGATTATGTTGTTAAGCTAACGAAGCTAGATAAGGCTTTGTTTTGGTTCGCTAAGAAAAGCGGAGAACCAGCTCCGCAGAGCAGGCAGACCGGCTGGCAGCAGGAGGAGGAACAGTTCCTATTCTCAGAACTGGGAAAACATGAGCATGAATGGAGATTGCAGCGAGAGCCTATTTTTAGAAATCTTCCGGGATTAGGAGATTTCCTGCTGATGCCTGTACGGATGAGCACCCGTTTTGTAGGGATGATTGGACTCAAGCTGGAGTCTACAGAGGGGCTGGAAGGCCGCAGATGGTATATTCAACAATTGATATTCTTATCTGAGCTAAGTGCGAATATTCTTGAAAGGCATGAGCTTGGTGTGATTGAGAACAGGCTGATCATCACGAACGAACAGAACCGGATTGCGGATGAAATGCACGACAGTGTATCCCAGAGCCTTTTTGGTATTGTGTATGCGACGCATTCGCTGAAGGAATCGTGGAAGAGAATGTCAGATCATGAGCTAGAAGAACAAATTGAGCTTATTCATGACTCTGCTACAAAGGTTGCTAAAGAACTGCGGATCACGATCTACAGTCTTAGCTCCAAAAAGAGTGGCGGGCCTACATGGCTCGGCATGGTAAGATCACATTTGAAGAGCTTATCCAGATTAAATGATGTTGATATTGAATTAAAAATAACGGGAGATGATTTCAGTCTCCCTTATCCTTATCACAAGGCGCTTTTTCGAATTATCTCTGAAGCTACTGGAAATGCCATCAGGCATGGCGCTGCCAGTCGAGTGGATGTAGAACTGTCTCTGAAACCGACTTGGATCCGATTATTGATTTATGACAATGGTGTTGGTTTTGATACTGATTTGTTATGGATTGAATCCGAAGATAGTGCAAGTGGGCTTGGCATGAAGAATATGCAATATTTGACGCAGTCGCTAGGTGGCGACTTCCAGCTGTCCAGTAATGAAAATATGGGAACGAGAATCTTGATTTCCATTCCTGTGGGTGTAGCTGAATTAAAGAATGCATAAACTTTAGGGCGGGAGGTCGTTTCTATGAAAATCGTCATTGTAGATGATCATCCTCTAGTTAGAAGAGGGCTGGCATCCGTTATTTCGATGCAACCAAATGTGAAGTTTGCTGGAGAGGCGACGAACGGCCAAGAAGCGCTTCTTGTGATTGAGGAGACGCAGCCTGACCTTGTACTCATTGATCTTAAATTAGCGGATGAATCAGGACTTGATGTCATCAAGACGGCACGTGCTCGAGGTATCGTTAGTAAGTTTATTCTGCTGACATCCTCTGCAAGCAGAGAGGATTTTCTGAAAGCTGAGGAAGTACTGGTAGACGGATATGTACTAAAAGAGGCATTGCCAGAAGAGTTACTATTTGCTATCCAGTTGGTCTATAAAGGAAGAAAGTATTATGATCCTGGTCTGATGGAAGATAAGATGCGAATGAGTGGAAGCAGTCCAACAGATGAATTGACCCCTAAAGAGAAGGAAGTCTTAATCGAGCTGGGACAGGGCGCTTGCAACAGAGAAATTGCCTCACGTCTTTTTATTAGTGAATTTACAGTGAAAAAGCATGTCAGTCAGATTTTAGCGAAATTACAGGTGGCAGATCGTACACAGGCAGCGCTTTACGCAAATGCTGTTGGATTGACCAAATATGAAATGTCATATGAGTGAAAGCTGAAATGCTTTATAAGCAGCATCGTACATAAACACGGACAGGATGTCCGTGTTTTTTTTTGCGTCAAAACTTAAATTAGCCCTAAATATGGCACTAAAGTATACCTCACCCCCCTCTTAAGGAGTACAACATCTTACTCCAAAGTGAAGAGGAAAGTAATGGTATGAGCCATGTGGCGAATGGTGTGGATTGATAGAATTAAAGCAACAACTGAAACTTTCATGAATGCTTTCAGAATGTAATTTTAGCGGAAGGAGGGTTACTGTGGAAAAGACGATTCTGGATTACATTAACCTGATTAAAAAAAGGTTTTGGCTCATCATGGTGTTCGTTTTGATCTCCTGTGCTACGACTTACTACGTTAGTAAAAACTTCGTTGAACCCGTCTATTCCGCTTCCGGACAGCTGCTTGTCAACAACATTGCCAAGGCTCCCGAGAGCAACAATCTTAATGATTTGAGCTTTAGCCTGAATTTAATTGAGAGTTACAAGGAAATTATGAAATCACCGACCATCATGAAAAACGTAATAGAAAATCACCCGGAGTTTGGTCTGACGGCTGATGAACTAAGTCAGAAGCTTGAGATTAAAACTTCAGAGAAGAGCCAGGTAATCAACCTAAATGTTCAGGATGAAGACTACAACAAAGCTGCCGGGATCGTAAATGCGGTTTCGCAGACATTCATTCGTGAATTGCCATCGCTGATGAGGGTTGACAATGTTACCTTGCTGACACCGGCCGATCCAACTGATGTTCCAGGGCCCTCGAACGGCGGGTTTGCGATGAATCTCATCATCAGCTTTGTTGTATCGCTTATGGCTGCCCTAGGAATTATTTTGCTTATGGAAACACTTAACGGCACATTAAGGTCTGAAAAGGAAGCGGAATATGACCTTGGTCTTCCGGTAATTGCTTCAATCGCAACCATTCGTAAACGCGATTTGGGTAAGGCGGCAGGCGGGAACACAAGGGTGAAGGAGGGTGCTTATGTTACGGCTAAATAAGAGTCTGATTACTGATGCTAATCCATCCTCGCATATCTCGGAATCGTTTCGTTCGCTACGCACATATATACGCCAGCTTGGAATAACGCAGGGTAGCGGAGGAAAAGTGCTGCTCTTTACGTCAGCAGAAGCTGGAGCAGGCAAGACGACAATCTTGTCGAATCTCGCGGTTTCTTTCGTCCAGGATGGCAAGAAGGTAGCAGTGGTGGACTGCAATCTGCGACATCCCGGTCTTCATACAGTGTTTGAAATAGAGGGCAGTGACGGGCTTGCGGCTTATTTAAGTGGGCCAGAGGAAGCGGATAACATCGCTGTCCTCGGAAATCTGGCCAATCTCTCGGTTATCCCGGCGGGTAAAACGCATGTTAGTCCGCCGGATTTGCTAGGTAACCTTAAAATGACCGCTTTGCTTGAGGAACTAAAAGAAAACTACGATCTGATCCTGCTGGATTCTCCTTCGGCAGTCGATTTCAGTGATGCTCGTATATTGGCACCTCAAACGGACGGCGTGATCCTGGTGGCCAGATACGGAAAGTCCAAACGGGAATCGATTCGTAAAGCGAAGACACTGCTTGAACAGACCGGCTCTAATCTAATCGGAATTGCCATGAACCAGGCGAAGTAAACGTTTATGCTTTCGAAGTGAGTTTTGCTCGAAGTGAAATCATTGTAGCTAATGCTTACAAAACTTAAGTTTATGCTTTCGATGTGAGTTTTGATCGAAGTGAAATCATTGTAGCTAATGCTTACAAAACTTTTAGGAGGTAAAGTGCGATGAAAAAAGTGAAAAAAGTAATCATACCCGCGGCAGGACTAGGTACTCGCTTTCTTCCTGCAACGAAAGCCATGCCTAAAGAAATGCTTCCGATTATCAATAAACCAACCATTCAATACATTGTTGAGGAAGCTATTGCTTCCGGTATTGAAGATATCATCATTGTTACTGGTAAAGGTAAAAGAGCCATTGAGGATCATTTTGACAATGCGTTTGAGCTGGAGTCTAGACTTCTGGAAGATGGAAAGCTGGATCTGCTAAAAGAGGTTCAGCGTTCAGCCAAGGTAGAAATCCACTATATTCGCCAGAAAGAACCAAAGGGTCTGGGGCATGCCGTATGGTGTGCAAGACGGTTTATCGGTGATGAGCCATTCGGTGTCATGTTAGGCGATGATATCGTCACAGGAGCCGTACCTTGTCTTAAGCAGCTGATCGATCAATATGAAGAAACACAAAACTCGGTGATTGGAGTTCAAGAGATTCCTGATGAATTCACGAATCGTTACGGTATTATTGAACCGGATTTGCAGGACGGTAAATTGTATCGGGTTAACAATTTTGTAGAGAAGCCGCCACTAGGTACGGCACCATCCAATCTGGCAATCATGGGACGTTATGTGTTTACTCCGAAGATCTTTAAGTATCTCGATCTGATGGAAGAAGGTGCTGGCGGAGAGATCCAATTGACAGATGCCATTCAGAAGCTGAATCAGAGCGAACGGGTATATGCCTATAATTTTGACGGAACAAGATATGATGTCGGTGAGCGGCTTGGATATATTTTAACAACACTTGAATTTGCACTGCAGAGCGAAGATTTACGCTATCCGGTGATGGATGCAATGTCGGAATGGCTGAATAAAATGGGACAAACCAGCTTGAGTAGTTAAGTTGAGTTCGCAAAATTTTAGATGAGGAGGATGAGCATGCAAAAACTGCCGGAAGACTACGAGGCGGTCCTGCCGAAACTTTACATGCTGCATACCGATGAGAGAAGGAAAGAAGCGGAGTCCTATTTGATAATGAAACGGATGATCGATATCTTTTTTTCCGCTCTTGGTCTTCTCGTGTTAATGCCATTATTTGTTGTCGTGGCGATTCTGATCAAGCTGGAGGATCCGAAAGGAAAGGTGTTCTTTCGGCAAAACCGGGTTGGGAAGAATGAAAAGCAGTTCCCGATGTATAAGTTCAGATCCATGGTTAGTAACGCTGAAGAGTTAAAAGAAAACCTGATGGCTTATAACGAAGTGAGCGGTGCCATGTTCAAGATTAAGAACGATCCGCGGATCACACAGATAGGGAGATTCCTGCGCAAGACGAGCATCGATGAGCTGCCTCAGCTGTGGAATGTGCTAATAGGTCAAATGAGTCTGGTCGGTCCTCGTCCTCCGCTGCCAGAAGAGGTGGCTCAGTATACGGAATATGACAAACAGCGTTTGACGGTTACACCAGGTTGTACCGGATATTGGCAAGTGAATGCCCGAAACAGTGTCGGTTTCGACGAAATGGTACAGCTGGATTTAACCTACATCCATATTCGGAGCACCATGCTGGATCTAAAAATCATTGCTAAAACCGGACTGATGTTACTCGGTTCAAAAGATGCTTATTAATAATGTGGAAATTAGGTGAATGCCGATGCGTGAATACGGAGACGTTCCTAAGCTTTCCATTATCATCTGTACCTACAACAGAGCACCTTTATTGATCAAGACGCTTCAGTCACTTTTAAAGCTGGATCACTTAGAACAGGCGGAGATCATTGTTGTGGATAACTGTTCCAAGGATGATACAGAAGCGTGCGTCAAAAAGTTTATAGGAAAGCATGGAGCTGATGTGGATATCCGCTACATGATGGAGCCTATGCAGGGGCTTTCAGCGGCTAGAAATACAGGGATTCTGGCCTCCAAATCACCGCTGATTGCCTTTCTCGATGATGATGCGATACCTTGCCAGCGATGGATTACAACGATTGTCAGTACTTTCGAGAGTAAACCGGAGGTCATGGCTATGGGAGGCAAAATCGCGCCTATATTCGAAAGTAAACGTCCGGACTGGTTGATTAAACCCTTTGAGCTTCCGTACACCATTGTTGATTTAGGTAACCGGATTAAGGAATATCCCAAGCAGCTTCATCCTTGTGGGGCCAATATGGCGATGCGGAAGCTCGTATTCGACATCAGTCTTTTTCCCCTAGATCTGGGAAGAAAGGGTGATTCTCTACTCTCAGGTGAAGAGACCTGGTTATTCGGACAGATTCAAAAAGAGGGACATTCCATCCTCTATCATCCGGAAATGGCGGTTGACCATTTCGTTCCGGCAGCTCGGTTGACGGAAGACTGGATTATGAGGCGCTATTATAGCCAAGGTATCTCTAACGCTATGAAAAGCGAAGGGTTAAAAGGCAAGCTAATTCTAGTGGGAAAGACAGCTGCTAAGCTCGTGTATATCCTGGCTGATTCTATTCTCTCAAGAAGCAAAGGAAGAAGGCTTTTGAACAAATGCAGGCTGGAGAGTATTCGTGGAACGCTTCATATGATTCTTAATCGGGAGAGGCATTCCGCAGCGGGGTGAGGGATTAACATGACTAATTTTGAGTGGGGCTCCAAATTAAATGTTTTGCCATACGGGATGCTCTATCTCATGTCGGCCCTGTTCTTTGGAACGGCGGTCATCTACCAGCCGATGATTGCGATAGCTGCCGTGCTTCTGATTATATTGCTGGGAATCTCGATTTCACGGCCTGAACTGATCAGTTATTTCGTTCTCATCACGACGGCAATATCGATTAACTTTTTATATGATGGCAGCATGTTCGGAATGGAGATATTGTCACTTTATAAATTGGTAATCGTGATGCTGCTTGTTCCTTGTATTCTGGTCAATGGTTTGCGGTTTCGTCTGAGTCACCCCCTGTGGGCAATGGTAGCACTGCTGGTGATTACCTTTGGATCTTCGATCTGGCTGCCGGAAATGACCTCATCCATTGCAGTTAAAGCTTTTATCGGTCTATCAATTCCATTCGTATTTTTACTTATCAACTGGAAAAAGGATGTAGCCGAGCTGCAAATCAAGATTATCTGTATGCTTCCCTTTGTTAGTGTAGTGGTTGGTTTGTTGCTGCAGCTTGCGCATGTTCATAATTTTCTCAACATCGAGTATACAGGCGCTGTACGGATTCAGGGAGCTAATATTCCTTCGCATCTAGCGATGCTGGCCTTTATGGGAGTCGCGATTCCATTTATAGAGGTGAAGCGGAATCCGCAGCATGCACGCTTTTTCTATATCATGTTAGTTCTAAATTTCTTTATCTTGATTGGAACAGGAACAAGAGGACCTATATTGGCACTTGGACTTACCGTACTCTATTACTTCTATGATATTCTTCGCCAATATTTGAAGGGCAGAACCTATCTGCTAATTCCGTTAATGGGTGCATTTTTCCTGATTATGGTCGCCGTCTTCTGGCAGCTCGATAATTTTGAGAAACGTTCCTTTGAGAGACAGACAGATACGGCTGTTGATTTATCAGGAAGGTCAGAGGCATGGGAGTATTTCTTAAACAAGGCTGCGGACTCTCCTTGGTCTGGTAGAGGGCTTGGAGCAGTGACGGTAGCAAATGATGGATCATTGTATAAGGGTTTTGTAGTTCCGCATAACGAGTATATCCGCTTTTACTTCGATGGGGGATATATTGGCTCTATTCTGTTGATGTTCTCTTTATTGGCTGTATTTATTCTGGTGTACAGAGCATTGGCTCCGCCGATCAAACCTTATTATCTGTTATTTATTGCAGCGTTTTTAATCTACTCATTCTCCGATAACACGCTGTCGACGGTCCAATTTATTATTCCGTTCTGTTGGTACCTGAACTGCCTGTATCGATCTTCACAGCCAACCGATTCCCCACAAAAAGAAGTGATACGATGAATCAAGTGAATATGTTCGATGTCAATTTTGATAACTATGATTTTATGGATTTGCTTGATTACATTGATAAAACCATTCAGGAGAGGAATCAGTCATATATCCTCACTTGCAATGTAGATCATGTGATCAAGCTTCGTAAGGATAAAGAATTTCAAACGGTATATTCGAAGGCAGGCGCAGTTGTTGCTGATGGAATGCCACTGATCTGGGCATCCAAAATGCTAGGCAAGCCGCTTAAGCAGAAGGTATCCGGTGCGGATCTATTTAATCGATTGGGCAACGCCTTTGAGCAAAGGAAGTACCGGCTGTTCTTCTTAGGCTCAGCTGAAGGCGTGGCGGAACGGGCAGCGATGAATTTGAAAACAGCGCATCCCGGAATAAATGTAGTTGGCTGTTATTCTCCATCCTATGGATTCGAGCACAATGAGGAAGAGAATGAACGCATTATAGAAATGCTGACAGAGTGCCAGCCAGATATCGTGTTTGTTGGTGTAGGAGCTCCTAAGCAAGAAAAGTGGATTTACCGCCACTATACCTCTTATCAAGCTCCGATATCGATCGGAGTGGGAGCGACCTTTGATTTTCTGTCAGGCTCAGTGAAACGAGCGCCTAGCTTCATGCAAAAAACAGGGTTCGAATGGTTCTGGCGGCTTAGCCAGGAGCCGGGCCGGCTCTGGAAAAGGTATCTTGTGGACGATGCACAATTTCTACTTTTATTACTTAAGGAACTGCGTAAGCGGGATAAGGTGAAGGAAGGAGGCTTGGAATGAGTGTATTTACGCCCCCATCACTTAGGTTTATCAAGACAGCTGGAGTACTAGGGGGAGCTGCGGCTATAGGTGTCTCTCTTCCGCTGATCATCGGCTTCTCCAGTGCGATGCTGAGTTCATCGAACAGTCTGCAGGGAGCCATTCTCTCAGCTATCCTATTTCCAGCTTTCTTGCTAGCCATACTTAGACCGAAAATGCTGGTTGCTTATACCTTGTTAATCTGGGCTGTCGCTCCAGAGCTGCGCCGCATTGCTGACTGGTCAGAAGGAGTCTATCACTCTGTATCACTGCTAAGTTTAGCCCCCTTGTTAACCGGCGTAACCTTAATTATTCCGCTGCTGAGGGAGATTCACAATATTCAAAAAGCCTCTACGCGGATCATGCTGCTGTTCGCAGTTGCGCTAGGTTATGGAGCTTTAATTGGCTTGGCCAAGAACGGCATGGGCTCAGTTTATGACTTAGCGAATTATATTGTGCCCCTGCTGCTATTGCCGTACTTTGCCGTTACAAAGTTCAAGCCGAAGGATATCGACCGGCTGCTTACCGCTTTTGCCAATATTGCGGTCCTGGTTGCCATTTATGGGATTGTTCAGTATTTGACAGTGCCACCTTGGGATGTGTTCTGGATGAAACATGCGGATATGATGTCCATCGGAAATCCATATCCATTGGAAATCCGAGTGTTCTCTACGCTGAATTCGCCCGGACCAGCTGCAACATTCTTAGCGTTTGCTTTAGTTCCGATGATACTGGAGAAAAAATGGCGGGGAACATTGCGTTGGATCGGCGTTCTGCTAGTTGTAATCTGCCTGCTGACTACTTTAGTACGAGCGGCATGGCTGATTCTACTGGTGATGCTGCTCATGTACATTGGAACCTCTCCCTCTAAGGGAAAGTGGAAAACCTTGATCCAATTAGTTTTTGTGGCTGCGGCGTTGTTCTGGGTTGTGCCGAAATTGCCTGGCGCCGAAGGACTGGTTGCTCGGGTAGAGACGCTTTCTTCTGTTCAGGAAGATCACTCTTATAATGAACGGCTAAGCTTATGGCAAAACATGCTGCCGATGGTCGCCGCCAATCCAGTAGGTCAGGGAATTGGCAGTGTCGGCCAAGGGACTAAGCTTGGCAACGGCGGCGAGCTTGGAGAATACGGAATTATGGATAACGGAGTTATCGCTTTACTGCTTACCTTTGGTGTTCTGGGTGCTGTTTTCTTCTTCGGAGCTTTAGGCGCAGTTGTCAAACAGATATTTGCTAGAGTAATCAGCAAGGACAAATTGCAGCCATACGCCCGACTTGCGTTAGCTACTTGGACTGGTGCGATTGTCAGTCTGGTTTCAGATAATGGGTTTCCCGGACTCAAGGGATACTTAATCTGGATGCTGATCGGTCTTGGCCTCAGCGCAAGGGAGATTACTCAAAGTAGAAGGAAGGGAACACCGTATGCAGCAGTTGAATGCAAAATCTCTCCCCACTAGAACAATCTGGTCATCCTTTAGACTGTTCGCCAAAAGTAAGGACAACAGCTCGGCAGCCGTAAAAACTATGTTTGTCAGTGTAATGATCTTACTGATTAACATGTTAACGGGTGTACTGACTGCCCGTTATCTTGGACCGGCAGGACGTGGGGAACAGACGGCAATGATTAACTGGTCACAGTTTCTGGCGTTCAGCATGAGCTTTGGTATTCCGTCAGCTCTGATCTATAACGCTAAGAAAAATCCGGAGGATGCCGGAGTGCTTTATCGAATGGCCTTGCTGCTCGGTATTATTTTCGGGGTCATAGCCATGATTATAGGTATCGTGGTCTTGCCCTATTGGCTGAAATCCTTCAGTCCGGAGGTTGTGAGCTTTGCCCAGTGGTCAATGATTCTGTGTCCAATTATAGTAATCTCTCAAATTAACAATGCAGCCTTTCAATTCAGAGGAGAATACAAGAGGTTTAATTGGATTCGTTATCTAGTCCCGTTGCTTACACTGACGATAATCGGAATATTGATCGCACTGGATCAGATGAATCCTTTTACAACTGCAGTAGCCTATCTCCTTCCAGGAGCCCCGGTGTTTATTGGAATGATGATTTCCTTGCTGCGCACCTATAAGGTGAAGATGAAAGGAGCCTTTCAGAATTTAAAAAGATTGTTCACTTATGGGCTAGGTTCTTACGGCAATGATTTGCTTGGTAATTTCTCTTACTATATCGATCAGATTGTGATTGCCGGCCTGTTAAGACCTGCTGATTTGGGGCTGTATGTAGTGGCAGTGAGTCTGTCACGGATGGTTAATTTTTTCTCAAGCTCGATTACCATCGTACTCTTTCCCAAGGCTTCTGAGTTGTCAAAAGAACAGGCGGTAGAGCTAACATTCAAAGCCTTTCGAATTAGCACGACCTTCACCATGCTTGGCGGAGTAGTCCTGATGCTCTTAGCCCCTTTAGTGATTCCGCTGATGTACGGCAAAGATTTCAACGCGGCATTAACTGTGTTTCGCTTATTGCTTCTTGAAGTGACCATTAGCGGAGGGACGATCATTCTGGCGCAGGCCTTTATGGCGCTAGGCAAGCCAAAAGTTGTTTCGATGCTTCAAGGTTTCGGCTTACTCTTGGTTATCCCGATGTTGTTCCTGCTCATCCCTAAATTTGGCTTGCTCGGAGCAGGGATAGCGATGTTGTCATCAGCAATCCTGCGATTCTTCTTCATTGTTCTCAATATAAAGTACACCTTAAAAGTTAAACTTCCCCGGCTGCTCATTACCCGGGAGGACATTCAGTGGATGAAGACGACGATGAATTCTTACATTCGCAAGAAACCTATGGATATGAATGGATAATGCGAAAGATAAAGGAGGAAACCTTCATGGATTCAGTAAAAAGCGTGGTAGGCGGCCAAGGCAATTATCCAATATCGGCTGTCATCATCGCTCAGGATGACGAAGTTCGAATATCTAAGGCCATACAATCCTGCAGGTTATTCGCCGACGAGGTGGTTGTGATTGACGGAGGCAGCAAAGACGGGACAGTACAGCTTTCTGAAAGCTTGAATTGTCGTGTGTACGTCAACCCTTGGCCCGGATATGCGAAACAGAGGGAGTTCGGAGTAGAACGCGCGGTTCATGATTGGGTCTTCCTTATTGATACTGACGAAGTGGTCAGCGACGAATTGGCCGCAAGTATTCTTGAACTGAAACCGGGGCTTATGGATCAATCGGTTGCCTATTCTATCTACAGGATCGGTGATTTTATGGGCCGATGGCTGGATCGTGGCGAATATCTAGTGCGACTTTACAACCGCAAAGCGTATGGAATTCGAAATAGCTTGGTGCACGAGATGCCCGAGGTCTCTGAAGAGCGAACCATACGTTTGACAGGAACCCTCTGGCATTATGGTTACCGCAGTATTAACGATCATGTGGCACGTTTCAATAAGTACACTGACTTGGAAGCTGAAAGTGCGTATGCCAAGGGCAAACGATTTCGGGTCAGTCATCTGCTGTTAAGGCCACCAGCCCGTTTCCTGCAAAAGTATTTCTTACACGGGTTGTTCAAGAAGGGAATGTCAGGTTTCGGTGTATCCGTATTCTGGGTCATGTATGAATTCATGGTCGGCTTCAAGCATTACGAATTAATTAGATCGGGAAAGCTGACTCTGCACAATGCGAAGACGAGTCAGACCGAGAAAGAGAATAAAGGAGAGAGAAGCTATGCCGTACAGTGACGGATTGAACATTATGACGACAGGCCTTAGCTGGCCGTCGCTACAGCCGGGTGGGCTTAACACGTATTTCAAATCCGTTTGCGAGCAGCTCTCCTCACGTAATCGGGTGCATGCGCTGATTTGTAGTCAAGAAACGCCTGCTACCCCTGAGGAATTGATTATTCACAATGCAGGAGATCCAAAAGATGGGATCTGGAAACGTAAGGATGCCTTCCAGCGTAAGGCGGCCGATCTGATGGGGGAGGGCAGTGGCCGTATAGATATTTTATACACTCACTTTGCTCCTTATGGTATTGGTCCAGCCCTGGAAGCAAAGAAACGCGGGATTCCTGTAGTGATGACTTTTCATGGCCCATGGAATGAAGAAATGAAAATCGAAGGCCAAGGCATTAAGCACCGGGTCAAAACAACCATCGCCAAATCCATTGAACATAGAGCCTATAAACTAGCGGATAAATTCATCGTGCTTAGTGAGACGTTCCGCGATATTCTCCATAAGCTTCACGGAGTGCCACTACACAAAATTATAGTGATTCCAGGAGCAGCTAATGTGGAACGTTTTATTCCCGCTACGAATCGCTTGGCGATTCGTCGAACCTTGAATTTACCTGAGGGAGCAACAACCGTATTGACTGTCCGGCGGTTGGTCAATCGGATGGGACTACTCCAGCTGCTCGAAGCCTGGAAGCAAGTTGCGGAGCGTTTCCCGAATGCGATTCTGCTGATTGGTGGTAAAGGGCCGCTGCGAGGGGAATTGGAAGAAAAGATCGCCGACTATGGCTTAAGCAACAAGGTAAGACTGCTAGGCTACATTCCCGATCATGAACTAGCCTCTTATTATCAGGCAGCGGACCTGTTCGTGGTTCCCTCACAGGCATTGGAGGGCTTTGGTTTAATTACTGTTGAAGCCTTATCTTCAGGATTGCCAGTGATGGCTACGCCGATTGGCGGCAATAGGGAAATTTTGCAAGGCTTCCGGCCGGAATTGCTATTTAAGAGCTCAAGTAGTGATCACATGGCCGAAGGCATGATCCATATGCTTAGCAATCGAAAGCTGCTTCCGAGCCGGGATGAATGTAGAGAGCATGTACTGAAGAGATATACCTGGGAGCAAGTTACGGATCAAATAGAATCTGTGTTCCTGCAAGCTTTAGGAGAGGAGGTGACCACGTAATGCTTAGAGTGGCCTATATAGATCACACTGCTAAATGGAGTGGTGGAGAAGTTGCCCTGTTTAACATCCTTACTCATATTGGAGAACAGATTGATCCACTTGTAATCCTGGCTGAGGATGGTGCACTGGCTGAACGGCTGCGTGAAAAGGGGATGGATGTCCGTATTATTCCGCTGGATGAGAGCATCAGAAGTCGTGGTAGAAATGCCGTCAACTTGGGAGCACCTGCTGCAGCCTTTAAGCTATTGGCTTATGGTCGAAAGCTTGCGCCGCTCTTAAAAGCGGAGAAGGTAGATTGCGTGCACACCAATTCTCTGAAATCTGCATTATACGGGGCCATCGCTGCAAAAATAGCGGGCGTTCCATTGATATGGCACATCCGGGATCATATTGGTGCCCCTTATTTAAAGCCGATCGTTGCCAAAGGAATTCGTTTGCTGTCGCGTCTGCTCCCCAATGGAGTCATTGCGAATTCACATTCTACGCTGAATGCTTTGGAGCTGCCACGTTCGAAAAAAACGCTGGTCGTATACTCTGCTTTCGCTAAAGCGATTGGTAATGGGATCGGCATACGGGACCAGAAAGCTTTTAACGTATTGCTAGTTGGCCGATTAGCGCATTGGAAAGGTCAGCATATTGTGCTGGAAGCCGCAAAAAGCTTTAAGAACGAACCTCGTGTAAAGTTCTGGCTAGCCGGAGACGCGCTGTTTGGAGAAGAGGCTTATAAGCAGGAATTGCTTCAAAAGATAAAAAACGACGAGCTTACGAATGTAAGCATGCTAGGGCATGTAGATGATATTCAAGGCCTTATGAATACTGCTGATTTACTGATTCACACTTCGGTAACTCCTGAGCCTTTTGGCCAAGTTATCGTTGAAGGAATGGCAGCGGGATTACCGGTGATCGCCTCCAATGAAGGCGGGCCGGTAGAAATTGTAGTTCAAGGTGAGACGGGACTACTGATAGAGCCTGGTGACGCGGTGATACTAGCAGACTCCATTAAATGGATGCTAGATCACCCAGAGGAAAGACGGCGGATGGCGGACAATGGGATGAAACGAGTGAAAGAGCATTTTGTTATCGAGAATACGGTCAAGGACATCGTTGACTACTATAAAGGTTTGTTGGCGGGCACCTGACAGATGAGATGACGCGGTAATTCTGAAGATGATGCTCCATAAAACTTTGAGGATGATTCACATGAAAATTGCGATAGCGCACGATTACTTAATCCAAATGGGCGGCGCGGAAAGAGTGGTGGAAGTCTTTCATCACATGTATCCCGAGGCTCCAATCTACACAACGGTTTTTAACGGAAGCCGCCTTACTGACAATCTCAAAGATGCGGATATCCGTGCCTCCTGGCTGCAAAAGATTCCGGGGGTAAAGACCAATTTTAAAGGGGTGCTGCCACTTTATCCAATGGCCATCCGTGATTTGGACTTTCGCGGTTTCGATATCGTCCTGAGTTCCAGCAGTGCTTTTATGAAAAGTATTCAAGTTCCTAAACACACGTTTCATCTTTGTTACTGCCATACGCCTATGCGCTTCGCATGGGATTATGACACCTACATGGAACGTCAGTCGAATTCCGGGCTATTCAAAAAAATGCTTAAGGTATACATGCAGCAGCTCAAAACGTGGGACCAGCGGACTTCCAAAAATGTGAATCAGTTCGTAGCCAATTCTTCAGTTGTGAAGACGAGGATTCAGAATTATTATCACCGGGATGCCGATGTCATATTTCCACCGATTAATACTGCCCGGTTTACAAGCTCTTCTACCATTGGTGACTATTATTTAATAGTATCTCGGCTTGTTTCCTACAAGCGGATTGATCTGGCAGTGGAGGCTTTTAACCGCAACGGTCTTAAGCTTTATATCGTGGGAGATGGACCGGATCGCAAGCGTCTCGAAGGCATGGCTAAGGATAATGTATCGTTTCTGGGCCGGCTAGAAGATGAGCAAGTGACTGGAATGATGGCACAGTGTCGGGCATTTATTTTTCCAGGAGAAGAGGACTTTGGAATTACACCGCTGGAAGCGAACGCGGCCGGAAGACCAGTAATCGCTTATCAAGCAGGCGGGGCACTAGATACTATTATTCCTTATGTAAATGGTGTGTTCTTTCAGCATCAAGAAGTGGAGGATCTGCTTAAGGCTATTTATGAGGTAGAGTCCTACGCTTGGGATATTGATCAAATTATGGAGCATGCACGTAAATTCGATGAGCAGGCGTTCATGGTTAAGTTCAAGCAGTATGTTGAGCAGGCCTACGTCAATTTTCTAAAAGGAGGATGATTGTATGAAGCTGACAGTAATCGGGACTGGGTATGTGGGTCTTGTATCTGGCGTATGCTTTGCACTGAGCGGACATCATGTCATCTGTGTGGATAAGGACGAGGAAAAGATAAAGAAGCTGAAACAGATGGAATCGCCCATTTATGAGCCGGGAATTGAGGAAATGATTGAACTGAATCTTCGAGAGGAACGGTTATCTTTTTCTGCGGATCTTCAGGACTCGGTGCGGCGGTCAGATATCATCATTCTTGCTGTAGGTACGCCATCGCTGCCTAATGGTGAAGCAGACTTAACCTACATTGAGGGTGCAGCTGCTGAAATCGCTAAAGCGATGGAGGGGTACAAAATTATAATGACTAAATCTACAGTACCCGTAGGGACAAATGAAAAAATCTCCCAAATGCTCTCTAAGTATACCCATCATTCTTTTGATATCGTGTCAGCACCTGAGTTTTTACGTGAAGGGTCAGCGATTCGCGATACCCTCCATCCCGATAGAATTGTTATTGGCCTTGATAATCCAGAGCTGGAACAAACCATGCGCGAGCTTCATAAGGGTTTCACAGAAAATGTATTTGTAACAGATATACGCAGTGCTGAAATGATCAAATATGCTTCGAATGCATTTTTGGCCACAAAGATCTCCTTTATTAATGAGATCGCCAATATTTGTGAAAAAGTGGGAGCTGATGTAACCGAGGTAGCTGAAGGAATGGGTATGGACCAAAGAATCGGGTCATCCTTCCTGCAGGCTGGTATCGGTTATGGAGGCTCCTGTTTCCCGAAAGACACTAATGCGCTCATTCAAATCGCGGGCAACGTCGATTACGAATTCAAATTATTGAAATCTGTAGTCGAAGTGAACAAGGGACAACGATTTATGATCATCTCCAAGCTGCATGAATCACTTGGCAGCCTGCACGGTTCGACGATTGGGATATGGGGGCTTGCCTTTAAGCCTAATACTGATGATGTCCGCGAAGCTCCAGCCAGAGAGATTGTTGAGGCACTGGTGGCTGAAGGGGCAACAGTCAAACTATATGATCCAATCGCAGCTCCTAATTTCAGGCAGCAATATGATCATCCACAGCTTCGCTGGTGCCATCTGCCAGAGGAAGCGGCCGAGGGCAGCGATGCCGTATGTCTTTTGACCGATTGGAGCCTGCTCAAGGACATTGATCTGCATCAGCTGGCGAAAAGCATGCGTAATGGGGTGCTGATCGATGGGCGGAATGTGTATTCCAAGGAGCAAATCGAGGGTACCGGCCTCGTTTATCATTCTGTCGGCCGCCCGCAGATGGGTGGATTGAGCGGTTATTCTGCTAGTGTGGCTGGAGCGGTTTAATCTAAGTTATATAGATTGAACTTGTGATTTTTCTATTTAGGGATGAGGCGTGACTCCATAGAATGTTTGGACTTCCGGCCGCTGTTGTCTGCAGATTTCCTGATTTTAACCGCTAATAGCGGTAGAAATCCGCAGACAAAGGCGGACGCTATCGCTCCTCCAGTTCCAAAATTCTCCTTCGCCACTTCGTTCCCTTATCTTAAGTTTCTAAGCAATTTATAAAGTTAGAGTACTCTGATTGTATTTCGCAGTGGTACTTGTAGTTGTCATTGTCATTGTCATTGTCTCCGTGGTGGCAACTAGTCTTGCTCTTTTAGTTGCAGTTCTTCTTGCAGTTGCTGTTGCTGCCTCCCCCGGAGCAGAAGCAAATCTTTAGAAAAACGTGCTCGCTTCCGGCTGGTACAGCCCGGTGCGCACGGATCAGTATTAAAAAGTAGTGGGTTAGGTTAAGAACGGAAAGGGAATTTGGAACTGTAGAAACGGAGTGTTCGCCCGAAAGATTTCCGTAGGAAAGCTAGCTTCGAAAGCATATGCTATCCTCGGATTTCTACCGCTGGCGGCGGTTCAAATCAGGAAATCTGAGGATAACAGCGATCGGAAGTCCAAAATCCCTTGGAGTGGTTCATACCTAATAAATTTTTTTAATGCATCCGCTCGAAATAAGGCTAAGCGGAAGCTGACGTTTTGATAACAATTCAATTATGCTCGATTTCCATAATTCAAGGAGGGTTCATTCTATGAAAATGGTACTTCTATCAGGCGGCTCAGGTAAACGGTTATGGCCGTTGTCCAACGACTCACGTTCAAAGCAATTTCTAAAGGTACTTGAAAGCCCTCAAGGTGAACCGGAATCCATGGTACAACGTGTCTGGAGACAGCTGGAGGAAGCAGGGATGGCAGAATCATCTTATCTGGCCACCGGCCGCGGCCAAGTAGAAATGATACAAAGCCAACTGGGAAGTCATGTGCCGATTATCGTTGAACCGGAGCGTAGGGATACTTTTCCGGCCATCGCCTTAACAGCTACCTATCTTTATTCGGTTGCAGGTGTTTCTCCAGCGGAGACGATAGCCATTTTGCCTGTTGATCCTTATGTAGAAGCATCCTTTTTCGATACCATAGCTATGCTTGAGGGGACCATGCTGGAAAGCGGAGCAAATCTGGCACTAATGGGTGTTGTTCCTGAACATGCCTCAGAGAAATACGGATATATCATTCCTACCACTGAAGAGGCGGGGGGGAATGGTTTTATGAAGGTGAGTCACTTTCAAGAGAAACCAGACCGCATACAAGCAGAACAGCTCATCGAACAAAATGCATTGTGGAATTGCGGAGTGTTTGCCTTCCGTTTAGGCTACTTGTTAGATATTTTGCAGCGTAAAGGGTTGCCTTTAGGATATGAAGAATTGCAGAAGCAGTATAAGCTATTGTCTTCCATCAGCTTTGATTATGAAGTGGTGGAGAAAGAAGAACATATTGTGGTGCAGCCTTATGATGGATTCTGGAAGGATCTTGGAACTTGGAATACGCTGACAGAGGAAATGAGCAGCAAGCATGTAGGAAAAGGTTTTGTGACGGCGGATTCTGAGGGGACTTGCTTGATTAATGAGCTGGATATTCCGATTACGGTAATTGGTGCGAAGGATCTGATCATCGCGGCTAGCCCGGATGGTATTCTGGTTACCCATAAAGCGGAGAGCCCACGGATTAAAGAAGTGCTGAAGACCTTTGAACAGAGACCGATGTATGAGGAACGCCGCTGGGGTCATTACAAAGTTATTGATTATGTGAAATACGACGAGGGTAATGAAGTGCTGACCAAACGGATTTTTATATCCGAGGGGAATAATATCAGCTATCAATTACATCGCAAGCGTAGTGAAATTTGGACAATCGTCAGCGGCGAAGCAAGTATTGTGCTGAATGAGAAGAAACATAATGTGAAGGCTGGGGACGTGGTACGTATCCCGGAAGGAACGAAGCACGCGATCCTTGCTTTGACGGATGTTGAGTTTATAGAGGTACAGACGGGTTCTGAGTTAGTAGAAGAAGATAATATTCGTATTACTTTAGACTGGAATGATATAGAACTACAACAATTCATTTCATAGGTCTAACCTATCTATTTAACCAATCTGAAATTTCTTTAAACAGGTAAATTGACTCAATTATCAAAAAAAGTCATAAAAACACTAAATATATCATTAATTGTCGTCGATACTTACGGTAAGAGAGATTATTTCTCTTAAATTGAAAAGGCAAACCTATCGAAAGGTAGGGACGCAAA
>NZ_NFVA01000032.1 GCF_002264395.1 Paenibacillus sp. VTT E-133291 | reverse complement strand
CCCCCCCCCCCGTTCACACGAAAGTGTTGAACGGGGGGTTTTGTTAGTGTCTCGGCGCCCAAAGAATGACCGATACGCCGATCACACAAATTACAGCACCTACCCAGTCATATACATCGGGTGTCTTCTTGTCCACGAGCCAACCCCATAACACAGCGAGCACGATAAACACCCCGCCGTAGGCTGCATACACTCTTCCGAAGGACGGAAACTTCTGCAACGTAGGGATAATGCCATAGCTAATCAGAATTAAAGAACCTACCAAACCGTACCAGAGAGGTCGTGATTCTCTTAGCCATAACCATACTAAATATCCGCCTCCAATCTCAGCAAGGCCGGCAATTACAAATAGCAGAATGGCAGCAACCATGTCATCCCTCTTTCCTATTGAACTCTAAAAAATCAAAATGATTGGCGAAATATGATACAACGTCATCATAGGAGCCACTCACATGAAATTGTGCTGGAGCAACACTAATACTAGTAGGAGCACAGCCTCTAGCAGCTCATTCAGCGCGCCATACACATCGCCGGTGAGCCCGCCGAGCCGGCTGCTAATCCGCCGCGCAGCCACGGTGCCGCTGGCCAAGGCTGCAGCCGGCAGCAGGAACGCTGCCGCCAGATGCAGCGGCCACGCGGCGAAGCCAGCGCCAAGCGCCAGAGGCGCAGCGGCTGCGGCTAGCGAGAGCAGCGCGGCTATCGCCAGCGCGCGCCGCTCATGCGAGGGAGCGAGGCCGGCGAAGCCCGCGGCCAGCCCCTCGTTCCCGCGGGCAATGGGATAATGCACCATTGCCCGCACCATATACCAGCGGCTCCAGATCGCTGGCAGCAAGAGCAGTGGCAGCTCGTAATAGGCGTAGCCTTCGATTAATGCTGCCACTAATGAAGCCTTTAACAGCAAGAGCAGCACGCAGGCGAGCACACCCATCGCACCCACACGGCTATCCTTCATAATCTCCAAGATCCGTTCCCTCGGTCGGTAGCTTAGCAGACCATCCGCACTGTCCATCCAGCCATCGAGGTGCAGACCTCCGGTGAGTCCTACCCATAGAATGAGGGTAATGACAGCGGCTGGCCAAGCTGGTAAAATCAATCCCGTCAAAGCTGCCCCAGCAGCTACACACAGTCCGATAGCTGCACCCACCACGGGATAGAACAACACACTTCGGCGCAGCAGCTCAGGAGAAAATCCGGGATCACTCTTTACAGGAAACCGGGACAAAAACTGAAAGGCAGCCGCGGCAGCATCCCTGCGCTCCCTCATAAACGATACTCCCTGCTCTTAAGTTCAATTGGAATGCCAGCAGTCACTAAAAAAACCTGCTCGCATTGCCGAGCAAGCAGCGCGTTCATACGTCCTGCCAGATCACGGTACAATCGGCCAAGCTCATACTCCGGAACAATACCGTCTCCAACCTCATTAGTGACCAAAATGAGGTTTCCTTGAAATGTGCGTACACTGTCTTCAAGTCTTGTAATCTCGCTCTCTATCAACTCTTGCCTATCCGTAAATCCTTCCATGGCTAGCAGTACATTCGATAACCACAACGTTAGGCAATCTACGAGAACCGCCTTTTCACCAGATAAACGCTTAAGAAGATCTGGCAAATCATAAGGCTCCTCTAACGTCTCCCAAGCATATCCGCTTTGCGAGCGCTGTTGCTGATGCAGTGCAATTCGTTCATTCATTTCATCATCAAACGCTTGTCCGGTTGCAACATAGAAGGCCTGATCTGCCAGTGACGACATCAATTTTTCTGCAAAACCACTTTTCCCGCTACGCGCGCCTCCCGTTACAAGAATACTCATTGTTTTCCAGCTCCAGAGATGCCTGCACTTTCAAAGGTGGCCATTTCGCTTAAAATACGGCATATCGCCTCAATTAAATGAAGGGACAATACGCCTCCAGTTCCTTCACCCAAACGAAGACCCAGGTTAAACAATGGTTCAAGACCAAGCTGCTCAAGCATCAGCTTATGTCCCTGTTCTCCTGATAGATGAGAGCCAATCATATAAGCAATGGATTCTGGTGCAAGCGCCTTCGCCACAAGAGCCGCCGCGCCCGAAATAAAACCATCCAGAATGACAGGTACCCTAGCAGCGGCTGCGCCAAGAATCAGACCAGTCAAACCTGCGATTTCCAGTCCCCCTACTTTGGACAATACATCCAGCGGATCTGCCGGATTCGGCTGATTCACCTTTAAAGCGCGTTCCACAACTGCAATCTTATGTAGTAGACGTTCATCATCAATTCCCGTTCCTCTTCCAACGGCTACTTCAGGTGGTATTCCTTTTAGAGCACACAGAATGGCTGCGCTAGCCGTTGTATTTCCTATGCCCATTTCACCTGTAATAAAAATCTCCGTCCCGTTCTCAATCGCTTCTTGTGCGATTCTTATACCTACAAGCACAGCACTCATCGCTTCTTCACGACTCATCGCAGGTCCCACGGCTATATTATCCGTTCCTCGGCGCACTTTACGTTCAATCAGATCCTCATGACTAAGGTCGCCGTTAACACCGATATCTACGAACTTTACCTCAGCCCCAGCTTGGCGTGCCAGTACATTCACCGCCGCTCCTCCGCTGAGAAAATTATAGGCCATCTGCATGGTGACTTCCTGTGGAAACGCGCTAACTCCCTCGCAGCATACACCGTGATCGGCAGCCATCACAACTACCGTTCGTCTGGTGAAACTAGGCTGCTCCGTACCCGAAATTCCGGCGAGCTTAACGGCCAAAGTCTCCAATTGTCCCAGGCTGCCTGGCGGTTTGGTCAGAATGTTCAGGCGGTGCTCCGCTTTTAGGAAAGACTGTTCATCAGCCGGTGTGATTCGTTTAATTACTTCTTGAATAGATGAAATCATATTTTAACCTCCAATTAAAGATATCCGTATAACCTATTCTATCTTATCTACACAGAAAAGCCCCCATCTATGATAGATGGGGACCACTAGAATTACAACTTCACTTTCATAAATCCTTCGATTCTCTCCAACGCTTCCGTCAATTTTTGTAGGGATGCTGCATAAGAGCAGCGAATATACCCTTCTCCACCCGCTCCAAACACATGGCCCGGAACCGCAGCAACACCAACCTCCTTAAGCAGCTGCAAAGCGAAATCCTCTGACTTCATTCCGGTATTAGCTATGGAAGGAAAGACATAAAATGCACCCTCCGGCTCGTGGCAAGGTAAACCAATAGAACGAAATCCACTAACCAGCAGCTTTCTTCGTTCATCAAAGCATCGTTTCATGTGGTCCTTATGTTCCATACCGTTCCGTAGTGATTCAATGGCAGCGATTTGACCTAGTATTGGAGCACACATCGCAGTGTACTGATGGATTTTGAGCATTGCAGCAATTAATTCCTGATCACCACAAGCATAACCTACTCTCCAGCCAGTCATCGCAAAAGCTTTGGAGAAGCCGCTAATAACAATTGTTCGTTCCAACATCCCGGGAAGTGCGGCAATGCTGACATGCTGACGATCATAGGTTAGCTCGGCATAGATTTCATCTGATATGACAAGTAAGTTATTCTCTTTTACAATCTGTGCAATGGGCAGCCAATCCTCGTAAGTCATTACTGCCCCTGTAGGATTAGTCGGAAAATTAACCATAAGAATCTTGGAACGCGGGGTAATTACCTGCCGCAACGCTTCAGGAGTAAGCTTAAACCCCTGCTCGGCTGAAGATTCAACCTCTACTGTAACCCCACCGTTCAAATGAGTAATCGGCGAATACGCAATATAGCTCGGAGAAGGGACGATAATCTCATCCCCGGGTGTAATAAAGGCCCGCAGAGCCAAATCCACGGCTTCACTGCTTCCCACTGTAACCATAATCTCGTTAGTTGGCTCATAGCGGAGATTGAAGCTTGTATGCAGATAAGAGGCGATCTCTTCTCTAAGCTCCAACAAGCCGGAATTTGGTGTATACATCGTCTCCCCATTATTCAAAGCACGAATACAGGCAGCTCTTACATGCTCCGGTGTAACGAAATCAGGCTCGCCTACACCAAGCGATATAATATCCTGATTCCCTGTACTTAGGTCAAAAAAAGCCCGAATCCCCGAGGGAGCAATCTCCCGTACACGCGGAGTAATCCATTCATTATGCATGACTGAGCACCTCTTCTTTCGGACTCTTTTCTGTTAGGGAAAGGGAAATGATCTCGTCCAGCAGTCCGCTGAAGGTGTAGCCTGCCGCTTGCGCGCTTTTTGGTAAAAGACTCGCCTTCGTCATGCCCGGTAATGTATTCACCTCCAGCACATACGGAATACCATCCTTGATTAGCATATCCACCCTTGCATACACACTGCATTTTAGTGCTTTGTAGCAAGTTAAGGCTGCATTACGTACTCGCTCATACACCTCAGCTGGTAGGTCAATGACCCGTTCGTCTGCCCCGCCATCATCGTATTTCGCGCTGTAATCGAACCACTCCGCATGTGACGAGGTGATTCCCAAAACGGGCAGCATCTCCCCATTTAGAATAGAACAAGTGATTTCCTGACCTTGAATATAGCTCTCGATCAGAATTGACTGATCACAGGCAAAAGCCTTCTGTACTGCGCTGAACAGCTCCTCGCTACAGCTCACCTTTTCCATACCGATACTCGAACCACCTGAACATGGCTTCACCATAACAGGATATCCAATCCGCTCTACGGCTTCTTCAGAATAATCCTTCATACTATCCCAGCACAGCCAATCCGCTGTATGGACGCCTGAGCAGCGCATAAGCTTTTTGGAAAGATCTTTATCCATACAAATGCTGCTAGACAAAACGCCACTACCCGTATAAGGAATCCCCATCGTCTCCAGCGTCCCCTGAACCGTACCGTCCTCTCCGTAAGCTCCGTGGAGCGCAAGCAGCGCGATATCGATTCCTTTTGCCTGCTCAATAAGCTCTTCACGCTTGGTGATCACTATTGGAGTAACCTCATATTTATTGGGATCTAGATTCTTCAAAATCTCTCTACCACTATTCATGGATACCTCATACTCTGAGGACACCCCGCCCATAATTACGCCTACCTTCATCTTCATCTCAAGCACCTCTTTATCCCATTAGTTGTCGTGCTGTTGTGCCAATAATCTCGATCCCCTTGCGGATATCCTCATCCGTCACTCTGGAGAAACCGATCCGTATCGTATTTTGACCTTTACCGTCTGTGAAGAATATATCTCCTGCTGTAAAAATAACCCCTTGCTCATGACAGGCCGCCAGCAGCGCCCTTGTATTAAACCCCTCCGCGAACGTTACAAAAAGATGCAATCCGCCATCCCCTGATAACGCCATATAAGGAATAAACTCCTTACAGCATTGCAGGGTTAATTCATATTTCCGTTTATATTCCGCTCTGGCTTTTTTCAAATACTTCTCTAAATGTCCACCCAATAAGTATTGATACAAAATGGATTGATCCAGTGTAGAGGTATGAATGGTACGTGCGCGCTTGACGCTTTCAAGGGAATAGATCAGCTCCTGATCTGCCAGCACCCAACCTACGCGTAGTCCCGGAAAAAGTACTTTTGAGAAGCTACCTAGATAGATTACGCTGTTGCCGCTACCTGCTGCTGCGATAAGTGGAGCCACATGTGAGCCCGAATAGCGTAATTCCTCGTTAAAACCATCCTCGATCACGGGGATTTGGTACCGATTCATCAGCTTCATTAGCCGCTGTCTTTTCTCAGGAGACATTACAATACCGGTCGGATTATGATAAGAAGGGACAAAGTAAGCACAGTCAAAAGCTTGCTCCAGCAATGCCTTCTCCAGCTCAACCAGATCAATCCCATCACGCTCCATAGGAATCCCGGTGATCTCAAAGCCGTTCAGCTTGAGATTTTTGATCGCCGTATGATGCGTCGGATTCTCACAGATGACCGAACCATTCTTTTTGCTAAGTGCAGACAATACAATATCGAATCCCTCTGTAAAGCCGTTGGTAATCAATATGTCCTTGCCCTTCATTTCAACGCCTTTGTGCTCCATGTACTGCTTCAAATAGTCTATTAAAGGCTTATACCCTTTGGCATATCCATAATTTAGTAAGACGTTGCCTTCCACCGACATACGATCCATAAAGGAGCGTTTCACATTATCTAGATCAAAAAGACTCTCATCAGGCGCGATGCTCGTAAAGGAGATCGTCCCCTTTTCCGCTCGTATGCCGCGCTTCATGATATCCAGATCCTCCGCCAGCCGCGCATGATCATTGATACGCGACTTCCAGTCCATCGTCCAGGAAGAGATTGTTTCACTGCCAGGAGGTGTAGGTGCCACATAACTTCCCTGACCCTGCACGGCATACGCAAATCCATCATCCTCAAGCTCTGCATAAGCAGAGATTACTGAGTTACGGCTAACCTTGAGCAGTGTACTGAGCTCTCTTGTAGAGGGCAGCTTTTGATTCCCTTGCAGACCGCCTTTTATGATTAAGTGCTTCATATAGTCTTTAATTTGTATATACACCGGCCGTCCGGCTATGAGCTTAAAATCCTTAAACATCTCTTTGGTCGCCTCCATAGCTATCATGGCACAATCACTCGCTTAAAAAAAGAACCACAGCCAAGGGATTTTTCTCCGGCTGTGGTTCTATGAGCGATGTTCTTCAATTAATTGCTTATAATCGATCCGTCTTTGACGCAGCCAAGAGCTGAAATCGACGATAACATGCTTTTCACTCAGCACAATAAAGCCTCTCCCTTTTACATTTAAACATCGAAAATATCGTTTAAGATGTATATAATGTAAGGGTAACTCATCGTTACAAAATAATTTCTCGAGAGATAGGGATGAGGATATGGTGAAATCAGTCCAGCAAACCTCCTAAAATTAAAAATGAAATAATTTTTAGGAGGTCATTATAAATGATTTTTAACCCGATTGTCATTGATAACTGGAATAGAAAACCCTATTTCGAACACTATTTAAACAATGTCAAATGCACCTATAGCATGACCGTAAATATTGACATTACCCTTCTACTGTCAGAGCTTAAAAATATGGAAATTAAACTGTACCCAGCAATAATCCACATGATAACTACGGTTGTAAACCGCCACAGTGAATATCGCACATGTTTTGATTCCGAAGGCAGATTAGGTTATTGGGATAGCTTGTCGCCTAGTTTTACAATTTTCCATGATGATGATAAAACTTTTTCAAGCATTTGGACTTTATACGGTGAAGAATTTAATGTTTTCTACAGCCGTTATCTGGATGATATGAAAATGTACGGAAATGTTAAACAATTATTCGCTAAAGCAAACGAACCACCTAACACCTTCCCTATTTCTAGCATTCCGTGGGTCAGCTTCACATCCTTTAACCTGAACGTGTATAACGAGGGAAACTATTTACTACCCATATTTACTATGGGGAAATATACTCAACATGACGAAAAAATACTATTGCCAATATCAGGACAATTCCATCATGCCGTTTGCGACGGCTACCACGCCAGTTTGCTGTATAATAAACTGCAATCACGAGCAGACACGTGTAAGGAATGGTTGCCCCCAAGTAATAAGCCACAATACTCCGCAGACGGAGAACAATAGATAAACAAAAGGGTTCTATATATTAGGCATGCCTAATATATAGAACCCTTTTTTCATTTGATTTACTCATCAATTTCCCGAAATATCTGCCGACCATTGCCCGTTCTGCCAAAATAATTTGAGTACCATTGCTGTTCCCGGAGTAGGTGCAACTGCGCTGTAGAATGTGACCTCTGGAACTACCTGTGCAAGGATATTCCGGATTACACCACCATGCGTCACTACCAATACCCTGTTTGTTATTATCTCATCCTTGCTCTCCGTAATTGCAGCCTGCACAAATGTATCCTTAGCCGCTCGTCCCAGATCTGACAGGAAGCTACGCAACCGTTCGTCAAACTGCGCCCATGTCTCTCCATCTGGTGGTGTAACCGTTGAAGGATTATCAATCCAGCTTCTATAGAGTGAGTTATCCTTCAACTCCTCATAAGTACAGCCTTCAAAGGACCCAAAATTCATTTCACGCAGACGCTGATCGTAGACAGTTACCTTCTCTAGCGAAGGGGAAATGTAAGCTAAGGTCTCTCGACATCTAAGCAAATCGCTGCAAAACACTCGCCAGAAACCATTTGATACCTCAGACCCCCGTTCAGTCAGCCCATCAAGCTGCTGCTTAAGCTGAGATAGCTGCTCTACTGCATCAGTAAGCAATGGGAGATCCGTATGTCCTAAGTAACGATGCTCAGCATTCCACTGAGTATGCCCGTGGCGAATAAGTACTAATTCTAGCTCTATACAAGGAAACGCCATGTCTAGCATCAGCCTCCAATCCATATCCAAGCTAGGGCTGCGCAGATAGTAACGAATATTGAAGAGCAGAGCATCATCATCCGCGAGGTCTGAATAATATCGTCCGGCTCCATCGGTCGTACCGGATCACCCATATAAGCTCGGAATGAAGCGACACCGTGATATACATTCTCTCCTCCGAGACGGATACCAAGTGCGCCCGCAACAGCGGATTCCGGATAACCGCTGTTAGGGCTTGGATGAAGACGCGCATCCCGCTTCACCATTTGTAGACATCTACGCCAATCCAGACGAAGAAGCCATGCACACAGAGTCAAGAGCAATGCCGTTATCCGCGCCGGAATAAAGTTAGCGACATCATCTAGCCGAGCAGATGCCCAGCCGAGATCTCGGTATTTATCATTCTTATATCCCACCATGGAATCGAGTGTGTTTACTGCTCGATAAGCCATAGCAAGCGGTGCGCCACCGATGAGCGCATAGAACAATGGAGAAATAATCGCATCGACGATGTTCTCTGCTACAGTCTCTACCGTGCCGCGCACAATTTCCGGGGAATCTAGCGAAGTCGTATCACGCCCCACGATCATTCCCAGCGCCTTGCGGGCAGCAGGAATATCGCCTTTACGGAGTTCCACGTACACCGCCATCCCTGCATCCTTCAGTCCCTTGGAGGCAATCGTCGTCGAAATCAACCAAGCCTCGGCTATCCAGACAAGCCAAGGTGAGATGATCGACAGGAGCCATAATAGGATGGCTGTCAGTGCCCAAGCACCGCCCGCCACACACAGCGGAAGTAATACTCCCGCTCTCCGCAGGCTTTGCGGTCTGGACCATAGAAGGCGGATCACCCGCTCCAGAGCCGTGATTGCTTTGCCCATACCAATTACGGGATGGGGCAAGCTACGCGGATCACCTACGAGACGATCAATTACATAAGCCGCAAGCAGCACTAAAGCGATTGTCACAGGCGATCACCTCTGTACATTCTCCAGCAATTCCAGCTACCGATTCTCATTAGCTGTCCTTCCTTGCCTGCACCGACAGCAAGCTGCCCTTCACTGCGCTATATACAAGGCGTCCGATTGCGCCCCCAAGGTCGGTAGCGGTTCCGGCATAGACATGCTCTGCGCTGTATCGCCCGCTTTGGCTCACAGCGAGCACGATGGCATCCGTTGTTGTTCCGGTTGCGATCAGCCCATTCTCGGGATCAGTAATCCCGAGATCGGCCAGAGCAGCAGCTTTCGCTTCGACAGCTGTCTGCACAGCATTGACCATGGCCGCCGGTGTCAGGCGGCCATCAATACCTAACATGATGTTAATCGTACCTGGTCGATAAACAGCCAGCACATTGCGTTCCACACCCGCGCGCGCAGCATTTCCTGCGGCAGCAGTAACGCAGACAAAAATACCCGCTGAGCCTGTGTCTTCCTCAGCTACCGCTGCATGCTCTAACGGTACAGCCGTCATCAGACCGGCACAGCCAGATAATGAATAACCCCACTCGCGGAGCTTATTCTCCATATCTTGAACAGGATCACTACATTCATAATTACGGTCAACATATAAATTAACGGCCCGCTCTAACCGATTCATTCCTCCACCATAGAACGCACTCGATAATCCATCTGCTTCAGCAGGCAGCTCAAGCAGCAGATGGTTTCCCTTCCACTGCAAAACAAGCCCCGGCCATATGGCCGAATGGTACTCTTTAACACCTCCTGCGAGGTCAAATGGAATCTTTATTTGCACCATATCTCGATCTGCTCCTTCCACAGCTCATTACTTTCATCCATTCATCCAACAAGCTTGGCTGTCGCTTCTTCTCTTTCCCAGAAACCTCACCCAAAAGCCGCCTAATCTTCTATCTCAGCAAATGACTATCTGCTCTAAAATCCACTACAACACATACCTCTAATATCCACCTAAAAATCCGTCCCTCACCCATCTATTGCACTTTATACAACAGATTCAGCTAGAAACACTAGCAAAAGCCATTCTGCTGTATTTCTTGCAATAGAATGTCACGAAAAAATCTAATTCACATCATTCTCCAAATTTCTATTGTACAAAGTGCTATAGAATCGAATTCCTGCGCCAGCAAAACGAATTCTGTTGTACGATATACAACGAATGCACTTTGGAGGATGTCCATCAGAAGCTACCTCACCAAACTTTGTCACAACCTAATGATGCGAGCTGAACCCTGACATCTGGTATCAAATCCCAACTTCTGCGCGCTTGAGTCACTTAGGCAATAGAATTTCAGCCTTCTCTATGCCACCCGAGTCACTTACGCTACAACAGTCACTTAACGCAGCCCTCTAAGCTACATAGGTCACTTATCCGCCAGCATTTCCTTCATCTGTTTGAGCAGCCGGACATTATCCTCATGTCCCTTAACGGCTACTCGGATATGCTCGTCTCCTAGACCGGGGTACATAGCACAGCTGCGCACCAGTATACCGACACGCCCAAGACGGGTCTGCATCTCAGCCGCACTCCACGGCGAAGGCAGGCCACAGAGCAGAAAGTTGGCTTCGCCTGGCGGCACATCGCAGCCTAGCTGCATAAGGCCTTGCCGCAGCAGGTCCCGTTCCGTGGCGATCAGTTCGCGTGTGCGACGTCCATATTCGTGTCCACACTCCAGGCAGGCTTCGCCCGCCAGCAGCGCCAAACCATTCACGCTCCAGGTAACCTGCTTTCCGGTCATCGCCTTTGCCAGCTCCGGATGCGAAATGGCAAACCCGAGACGCAATCCGGGAATTGCATAAAATTTCGTCATCGACCGCACCAAAATCGTATGCGGAAACTGATCCAGATCCGGCAAAAGCGTATTTCGTTCTGCTTCTGGAATAAAATCAATAAAAGCTTCATCTACAGCCAAATACGTCCCGTAGCTTTCAGCCTTCTGCGCTAACCAGCGCAGCTCATCCACAGTATACTGAACGCCATTAGGGTTGTTCGGCTGTCCAAGGAACAGCAGCTCAACCTTCTCCAGCAGCCCGGCAATCTCGTTCACTCCAGCTCGGAAGTGCTGTTCCCTTGTCCCTTGAACAGATAATACTTCTGCGCCGAATTGCACAGATAGCTGCCGGTACTCAGAGAAACAAGGTTCTACGATACCTACCTTTTGCGGAGAAATCGCAAGCAGCAACAATGCCATAGATTCTGCGGCTCCGTTGCCTACTGTCAACCAACTACTATGTATACCAAGGTCCTCTGCTAGCAGACTTTTGAAGCGTCGATGTCCAGGGTCAGGGTAGGCAACCACCGTAGACAACGCTGTTCTGAGTAGCTCTAAGACGGCTGGCGGAGGGCCGAGAGGATTGATGTTTGCACTGAAATCAAGAAATATGCCACCAGCCTCCTCATAAAGTTCCGCAGCTGTTAGCAAATCACCGCCGTGGCCGTATTTTTCAAGCATATTTACACTCCCTCTATCCACTTTCGTTTGTTCGATATGTATCTCATTGCCACCATTATTGCGTCTTTGCCGGGAATACGTCAATGCTCACTAAAGGAATCACCTGAATAACCGCTTGCCTCAAATCGACATTAAAATCTACGAGATGTCAAAAGATAATAAAGTTCTAGACTGGCAGTCTCATCAGATCTATGGACACGCTGTCCCAGAACCCGCTTCAGCTTGAAGATGGAAACGGGATATCGTTTACATGATCGCCTGTACGAATAAAGAAAGCTGCTATGCCGAATACAAAAAAAAGAAGTCGACCATTTCGTTGGTCGACCTCTAATTTTTCTATTGCGCGGTCAAAATTTGTGGACCTTCAGCCGTGATGGCGATCGTATGCTCGTATTGGGCGGCGAGCTTGTTGTCCATCGTCCGTGCGGTCCAGCCGTCCGGATCGATGGTCATGAAGTAGGTACCTTCGGTGATCATGGGCTCAATCGTGAACACCATACCTTCCTTGATACGGGGGCCTTTTCCAGGCTTGCCGACATGCATATAAGTCGGCTCCTCGTGCAGGTCGCGGCCGATGCCATGAGCGAGAAGGTCGCGCACGACGCCGAAACCGTGTGATTCCGCATGCCGCTGAATCGCGCTCGTCACATCGCCGAGTCGATTGCCGGGCTGAGCCTGCCCGATGCCCAGGTCAAGACATTCCTTCGTGACACGCATCAGCTTCTCGGCCGTCGGCGAGATCTGCCCGACCGCATAACTCCAGGCCGAATCGCCGAGCCAGCCATCGAGCTCAGCGACCGTGTCGATCGTCACGATATCGCCTTCCTCAAGTGGCTTATTGCTAGGGAAGCCATGCGCGATTACATCGTTGGCGGAGGCACAGGTTGCATATTGATAGCCCCTATAGCCTTTCTGGTATGGCTTTGCGCCGTGCTTCAACATAATGTCCTCGAATATGCGCTCAATATCGTTTGTGGTAATACCCGGTTTGATAAGCGGGGCGATGGTACGATGACATTCAGCCACCACTTGGCATGCCTTGCGGATAGCCTCAATTTCATGCTTGCTTTTTAAAATGACCATGTTCGTATCAGGACCCCTTCGTAATAGCTTGAATAGCGAGCCGGGCGACTCGATCAACGTTCAGATCGGAATTGCCCGCATAGTAGTGCAGCCCACAGCAACCGACCAGCACGGCAAGCATATGGTCGACGCTGTCGTCTTCGCACTGGGCGATCGATTGGAGTGGAACGTACAGGCGTTCCATAAATTTTCTTTTGGCGTGGTGTCGATCCCTTTCAGGCAAGCCTACATAATGTTCCGCCGCCATTTTGTAGACGAGATATGCGCGGGCGTCCGACTGCCACAGCTGGAGCAGCGCTTTACAATACATCAACAGCGGCCAATCATCCGGTGGGCTACCGCTGATGTTCGCCCATTTTGCGATAACTTGCTCACATCGCTCAAAGCCGCTTTCTAACACATCTTCTATTAATAAAAGCTTGTTGGGGTAATAATGGTATACTGTGCCGTACCCAAGTCCGGCTTCGCGGGCGACGTCGCGAATATCAAAGCTGCCGCCCGTGCGAAAGTAGGAGCGTGCGGCGACGTCCAGGATCTGTTCTCTACGCTGTATGCGTATGAGCTCATTTTGTTCTTTGGTACGGGGGCACATAGCGTGTAACCTCCTTATTTAGACCTGCAAATTTGTCAATATAAAAATAGTACCGCATGGGCTGGAGAAATGCAAAAGATTTGTTGATGTAATTATACTCACCGAAACACGAAGTGATCTCTTTTGTTAAAAAACTGCTTTTGGTTTAAAATGAGAACTGTAATCAATTTTGCTGCAACGGAGGAATTCACTATGATTTTTATTGATAACACAGGGATTACTGACGCTTCCATCAATTTGGCGATTGAGGAATATGCGCTGAAACACTTGCCGATGGACGAGAGTTACCTGCTTTTTTATATTAACAGCCCATCTATCATCATCGGTAAACATCAAAATACGATTGAAGAAATCAATCAGGAATATGTTAAAGAGAATGATATTAAGGTTGTGCGGCGTTTGTCTGGCGGTGGAGCGGTCTATCACGATCTCGGAAATCTTAACTTCAGCTTCATTACTAAGGACGACGGCCAATCCTTCCATAATTTCCTGAAATTCACCCAGCCGGTGATCGACTACTTACAAAGCATGGGTGTTAACGCTGAGCTTAGCGGACGAAATGATCTTCAAGTCGGTGAACAAAAAATTTCCGGCAACGCTCAATTCTCCACACGTGGACGCATGTTCAGCCATGGCACACTGATGTTTGATCTCAATTTGGACAATGTACAAGCCTCGCTAAAAGTAAATCCAGAGAAGTTCAAATCGAAGAGCACCAAATCCGTACGTAGTCGCGTAGCCAACATCAAAGAGCTGCTAGGTACAGACATGACCATTGAAGAGTTCCGCTCCGGTCTCCTGCGTTCGATCTTTGGCATGGAGCCATCCGAGGTCCCTCAGTATAAGCTTCAGGAAGCAGACTGGGACAAAATCCACGAAATCTCCAAAGAGCACTACCAGAACTGGGATTGGAACTACGGTCTATCGCCAAAAAGCAATGTCAAACACACACGCAAATTCCCTGCCGGAATTATTGATATTCGTATGGATATTGAGGATTCCCTCATTAAGGACATCAAAATCTATGGTGACTTCTTTGGGGTTGGTGACGTAGTAGATGTTGAAAATGCACTTCGGGGCAAACGTTATAATGAAGCAGAGGTTAGAGAAGCATTAGCTGATCTGGATTTGAAGCATTATTTCGGACGTATTGAGCCGGAGGACTTTATCGGACTGGTTTTCCTAGAAGAATAGCTATACAAAAATAAAGGGGCCTGCTTATCCTATGCGCAATTTGCGTAAAGAATAGACAAGCCCCTCTTTCATATTCATTTTAGTTCAAGGAGAAAGTATAAATACATAGACAACGAACGCTAGAGTCAGCATGATGCAGATGTTCTCTACGGCTCCACCTTTTTTCGTGCCTGTACTCATTAGCTTTAGACGCAGCTTAAAGGGTACTGGCGGCAATGGTGTAATTCCTCTTTGAGTAAGGGAGTCTGCCAGTAGATGAAGTGCGTACGACATACCGCCAGCTATCCACAGACTGCCACCATCATTTATACCCGCTGAGGCAAAATACAATAAGGCGCTCCAGCCCGCAACTCCATACAAGGTATGTGTCAGTCCACGATGAGGAACAAGCGATGAGACTACAAGCACGCACGCTGCAATGTAGTTCCATGGATCATAGGCTTCCCCGAAGGCAAAGAGTGCTATGGCAATCAAGATCATGACCAAATGGCGCAGCTTTCGACTGGGAAGGAAAGATACACTTCCAACTAGCAGTGCAAGCACAATATTCCAAGGACGTTCCACGATTCCGGCAAAATAGAGGTAGATCGCCGCGCCTATCAAAGCAATTTGCAGCACTCTTAATAGAAACTCTGGAATCGCTTTGCGCACGAGCAGCGAATTCGGTTCGTCAATATCAGGCAACAAAGAGCTCAATGCTGCGACCGCAATCACTGGAATTGTAATCTCATGTGCCATCAAACTCATTACAGATAGGGTAACCCCAGTGCTGATTATTAAATGGGATCTGCCCATCATGGTGAAACCGCTCCTTTCTAAGATGCGAAAAACAAGAACAAATGTGCGGTTATCGAAGTATATCAAGACCCTGTTTTTTTGTCTAGCCTTATCCCTTAAATCCCTTTAAATATAAGCCTTTGAGCGATTCCTATCTTGTCCTCCCCATGATTATACGATACAATTTGGACAACTTGACCTTGTCGTTCTTACAAGGACGGCATTTGCCGAAGAGAGGATGACCTAAGAAGTGAAGCGTTCCCGTATGGCCGATTTCAGCCTGCTACTTGTGGCGATGATGTGGGGATGCACCTTTCTGATTGTTCAAAATGCTGTCAAAGTGCTCCCTCCACTCGCGTTTAACAGCATCCGCTTTACAGGTGCTGCCCTGTTGCTGGCTCTAATCACTTTTATTTTTTACCGCAAGGAGTGGAAACAGCTAAGTTTCCGCATGGTACGCGATTCTCTGCTGCTAGGCCTTTTTTTGTTTATGGGCTATGGCTTCCAGACCATGGGACTTCTATATACAACCACCTCCAATACCGGGTTTATTACCGGTCTGTCGGTCGTATTGGTTCCGTTTCTCTCTCTGGCGCTACTAAAGCATGCCATTTCACGTTACACTTGGTTCAGCGCGGCGCTTGCCGCAATAGGTCTTTATCTGCTGACCTTCACCGGTTCTGCTTTGTCCCTGAATAAAGGCGATGCTTTGATCCTGCTCTGCGCCATAGCTTTTGCGCTACAAGTCGCATACACTGGCGTTTATGCACCTCATTATCCGGCGTTGCCGCTGGCAACCTTGCAGCTCGCCTTCGTTGGACTGTTCAGCATAGTCGCTTCGCTTATCTTTGAAGGAGCTTCACCGCTTGCCCACAGCGCAGAGCTTATCAAGGACCCGGACGTTCTCTGGGCACTTTTAATCTCTATTGGTCCTACCAGCGCTTTTGCCTTCTGGATTCAAACCGCCTGCCAGAAGTACACTACGCCTTCCCGGGTAGCCATTATTTATGCCACAGAACCTGTATTCGCTGTTCTGACAGGCTTAGCCTTTGGCGGCGAAACGCTTGGGTTGTCCGCTCTGCTCGGTTGTGGTTGTATTCTGGGAGCTATGCTTATGGCAGAGCTGAGTCCGGAACCGGGTCAGAATCAACATAAGAAGAATTATTTTTCCAAATTACATTTATTTAGAAAGAGATAAGGAGAGAGACAAATGTACAAATTGATCGCGATTGATATTGATGACACTCTAATTAACGATGACAAGGAAGTAACACCCGCTACACAGACTGCGCTTGAAGAGGCTGTAGCCGCTGGCGTTGTTGTAACCCTTGCTACAGGCCGAGCTTATGCTTCTGCGCAAGCCATTGCACGTCAAACTGGACTTAACGTGCCAATCATCACTTACCAAGGCGCACTCGTTAAGAACTTGCTCGATGAAAAGGTACTATATGAGCGTTACGTGCCACAAGATGCGGTACACAAGCTGTTCACTTACTGCGTGGAGCATAATCTGCATTTGCAAACTTACATTGACGACAAGCTGTATGCCCGTGAAGACAACCAGAAGATCAAAGATTATACAGACCTGAACAAAACGCCATATTATATTGAACCAGATTGGGAAAAACTTGTCCCACAAAAAACACCAAAAATGCTGATTATCGACGATCCTGCATTTTTGGATGAGCTGGCTCCAATTCTACGTGAATTGCTCGGCGATTCCGTGCATATTACCAAATCCAAACCACAATTCCTAGAAATCATGCATCATGAAGGAACCAAGGGAATTGCGCTTGAATTCCTAGCCAATCATTTTGGTTGTGATCTCTCCGAGACTATGGCTATGGGTGACTCTTGGAACGACCATGAGATGCTTGAGGCTGCTGGTCTTGGCGTTGCTATGGCGAACGCTATTCCTGCGCTGAAAGAAATTGCTGATTTCATAACCCTAAGCAACAATGAAGATGGCGTAAAATACGCGATTGATAAATTCATACTCAATAAAGTGAATTAAATCGGCTGAACTTAATAGTTTTATATACGTTAAACTTAAGATTTTTCTATTCAGGTAAGTGCGAGACTGCGGGGAATGTTTGGACTTCCGGCCACTGTTGTCACCAGATTTCCCCTCCTTCACTTTTCCCTTTTTAGAATATTTTAAAGTTCAACTTATATAGAGTTAATGTTCAATCTATATAAATTCACTTTCTTAAGCAAAAGGGTGTTGCTACGCCATATTTTATGACGTGCAACACCCTTTTGTTATTTCAGCAAGCTCGGTACTCCTGTAGATGCAAACTCCAATGACTCTTGCTCACCCTCCCCAGCCTCTTCCTCTTCCAGCTGAGAATAGTACAAATCATGATATCTTCCTTCTGCCGCAAGTAGCTCCTGGTGGGTACCACTCTCTACAATTTCACTGTTCTCCATCACTAGAATGACATCAGCGTTCTGAATCGTTGATAGACGGTGAGCGATAACGAGTGTGGTTTTGTCTCCTATTAATTTACGAATCGCTTGCTGCACCAGCTTCTCCGATTCATTATCAAGCGCAGCAGTAGCTTCATCCAGCAACAAAATTGGAGAGTTCCTAAGAATCGCTCTCGCAATCGATAGTCGCTGGCGTTGTCCACCGGACAGGCGCGAGCCTTCCTCACCAATATCTGTATCGAGACCCTCCGGTAACTCCATTACAAAATCATAAGCGTTCGCTTGCCGCAAAGCTTCCAGAATTTCATGCTCATCTGCATCTGGATTTCCATTTCGGATATTATCACGGATACTTCCTGTATAAAGCCCTGACTCTTGCGGCACATAAGAGAAGTGGCTCCTAAGTTTAGCTAAACTCATCTCGCTTGTCTTCTCATTATTTATAAATACATCACCCTCATCAGATTCATACAACCCAAGGAGTACCTTAAAAAGCGTAGATTTCCCTCCACCGCTCGGTCCCACAATTGCCATTTGAGCCCCTTTTTGAAGCTCTAAGCTGATTTTGTACAAACTACGTCTCTCCGCTCCCGGATAAGAGAAGGATACCGAGGACATGACCATACGCTCAAATTCAGGCTGCTTCGTAGCTGCTTCGGGTAAAGCCTCCACTTCTACAGGGCTATCCAACACTTCAAAGATCCGTCCCGCCGCCCCAAGTGATTGCTGCATCGAATTGATCAGTCCTGGCAATGCCGAGAACGGCATCACTAAATAATTCATGAGCTGGATGAAAGCAATCATCGCACCGACCTCAAGGGATCCTTTTGCCACAAAATAACCAGCCACGACCAGCGCCAGAAGAAACGTAAAGTTTCCCAGAAAAGAGGAGAATGAGCCAGTAGCTCCTTCAATTCTTCCCCGTTTTAATTCTTCGGAAGTGATATTCTCACTATGTTCCTGATATTGCTTCATTAGTCTGCGTTCAATGTTAAAGGATTTAAACACCATACTACTGCCTAGAATGTCATGCAAAAAGGAAGTAATCTTGCTCATATTAGTCTGAATCTTCACACTGTTCTCACGCATCGCTGAACCAAAAATTTTTCCCGTAAGGAACATCAAAGGCCCCATTGCAAAACAGATCAATGCCAGTAGCCAGTTAATATAGAGCAAATAACCAAAAGCCGCGAGAGCAAGCAAAGGGTTACGGATTAAATCAATCATTACCTCGCCGGTAGCATTACCCACAGATTGATTATCATTAGTAAAGCGGGACAACAAATCTCCGGAGTGATTACGGTCAAAATAAGACTGAGGAAGAGCTAAAGCATGTCGCATCATATCTAGCCGCAGTTCATTTCTGATCTTAGCTGAAATTTTATTTTTGAGATATCGATCGATGTAACCGTTGATTGCACTCACTAATAAGTAGATTAATCCGAATATAACCAGACCCTTAAAAGCTTTCACATCAAGTCTAACCGCCGCATCCGTAATTACTGATAGCAGCCAAGCAATCGTTAAATCCAGAACAATACCAAATAAAGTCGTAAATAATAAAACCGTATATAAGAGCTTGTGCCTTAACATGTATGTACTTAATCTTGAGAAAACACCTTTCTGCTTCAAACTACCAACCCTCTCCCAAAATCCGCATATATAACTGATTACACTTTAAAAAATCCAGTCTGGCCTTTTCAGCTATAGCCACATTCATACTGGCTCCATCCCCCCACAAAGGGGCGCGAATAAGCAGACGCTCGGGTTCAAAGCTCTCTGAAAATTCAATCAGAATCGGATCAACAGGATTATTCATCAGGTATTTCCCTTCCTATCGTTGTTAATTATTCTATATTTGTAAATATAAGACTGTTATCTTTTCTGATTATAAAGCATATACCTATTTCTGAATACAGAATGAAATAGAAATCACAAAAGGGATATCCACAGGCTGGATTTGCCCGAATGATGTCCCCGTTATATCATAGAAAAATCACAGCTGAAGCCATATCGTAGAGGTTTCTAGTCAAATCGCATATATATTGTTGCTGTCTTTTTCATGTATACTAGAACCAGTTTGATTATCTTAACAAAAATAGAGGAGTAACTTCACAACATGATCAAAAGACTTACTGCACTATTTTCAATTCCCTCTTACGCCTTACTCTTTTTATGTATGTTACTGCAGGGAATGGGGATTTCACTCAGCGCACCCTTCTTATCCATTTATTTCACAAAACAGCTTGGCGTATCTGTCGGATTGTTTGGTATTTTTCTAGCCACCACGTTAATTGCCGGAATATGGATCAGTACGCTAATCGGGAGACGCTCGGACCTTGGTTTGAATCGAAAGCACATTTACCTTGTTGCCACGCTCTGTAATGCGCTGGCTTATAGCGGGTACTTGCTCATTCAGGATTTCACGATCTTGTTCATCTACATGATTGTGTTCACCGCCCTCGGTGCACCAGGGATGCCTCAATTGTTCGCCATTGCTAGAGAAGCAGTGAATAAGAGCAATTTTACAGATACTGCGTTTGCTAATTCTACCTTGCGTTCTGCTTTCTCTCTCGGCTTTATTACAGGTCCTTTAATCGGCACCCTGCTAATCGCTGCTGTTGGGTTTAAGGGGATTTTCACGGGTACGATCGGAGTATTCCTACTTGTTGCCTTACTCGTTTTCTTATTTCTCAAATCAAATACAGCGCTGAGCAGCAACAAGGCTGAAGTAAAAGTGAAAAGTTTCCGGCTCAGTCAGAACCGCAATATTCTGTTGCCTTTTCTGATTCTGATACTCATGTATGTAGCTCACTGGACGAGCAGCATCAATACTGCTCTCTTTATTACAAACAATCTGGGGGGAACGACAAGCGATGTCGGTCTAGTCAGCAGTATATGTGCTGCGCTGGAAATTCCATTTATGATTATGCTCGGTCTACTCAGTGCGAAGTACAGTAACCGAGCCTTGATGATGTGCGGGGCCATTTTAGGAGGAGCATATTATCTCGTTGTCATTTTCTCAGGATCGATGTGGCAGATGCTTGCAGCCCAAGTTCTACTCGCCGTTTTCGTAGCTGTTATTTCAGCGATTGGCATTAGCTACATCCAGGATCTGCTGCCAACCATGCCTGGGTATGCATCCACGCTTTACTCTAATTCATCCACAATTGGCAGACTGATTGGTAGTCTTGTTGGCGGGGGATTAGCCAGTATTGTTGGTTACCGGTATTCATTTGTACTCTGTTTTATACTCATCAGTATTTCCTTAATCATGCTTGCAGTAAGCGGACGTCACCCTTTAAATGAACCAGAACAATTAACTGTTTAATCCGTTTATTTCTACTTGCCCATTCTCTTCTAAAGTGAAGAGAATGGGCTTTTGTTTATTGGAATTCTCATACCTGTCTGGGCTAGAGTAACGTTCTCCGGTAAAATATATGCTTCTCTCATATCTACATC
The DNA here is from genome assembly GCF_002264395.1 of Paenibacillus sp. VTT E-133291. Lineage (GTDB taxonomy): Bacteria > Bacillota > Bacilli > Paenibacillales > Paenibacillaceae > Paenibacillus_AQ > Paenibacillus_AQ nitricinens. Next base: position 45,123 of record NZ_NFVA01000032.1, on the reverse strand, counting down.
ATGCGACATATGGGTGTAAACTGCCTTTTTAGGCTTCACGATTTGCAGCAGCTCCGCTGCCTCGGTCATGTCGTACACAGAGCGAGTGGATAGCTCCGCCGCTTCGTAATAGAAGCTTGTACCTAGAACCAGCAAGTCGGCACCATGCATCAGGCGTGTCTCCTCAGCCCCTAAAGAAATGGAATCAGGACAATACACCCATGTATAATCATCCTTCTCTAGCCGAAAGGCATACGAATAACCATTCTTACCATGGTTTACTTTCCAGGTATCTATCTTCCAGCCGTCCAGTTCTATTCCTTCATCACAGGGAATCATCTCGATGTGATTTCGCAGCCAAGGGTATTGCCGTTCGATAATAGGAATAACTTCTGCTGGAGTATACAGTTCACCCTTAATGCCAGTCCATCGACAAGCATCTGCCCATTCCGGTAGCCCGCCAATATGATCAAAGTGAGCATGTGTCACCAGCAGTCTTCGCATATACCGTACTCCCTGCGCCTCCATCTGACGTCGCCAGTCTGGCCCGCAATCAATCACTAGAAAGTCACTGCCATTATCTATAAGTACAGAGGAACGCAGCCTTGTATTGCTCCCATGCTCCCTTGCTTCTGTGCAGGTCTCGCAGCTGCAATATATCCGTGGAACACCCATGGCATCCCCAGTACCCAAAAATACTAACGTATCCATAATCTATCTCTCCTTCAGTTCCCATCAAGGAAGTCTTAAATTATCATATGTCTATCTTAAAGATGCTCACCAAAATATCCCACAAAGTGGAGCTTTGCTTCGATGCGTACTCAGGTACTTTGCGGGGGTCCCAAATATATACTCTCGTCAAAAAAGTCATCCCTTAAGCAGGAGCCCTGCTAGGATGACTCTATTTTTACACGTCTACCTATATTCCGGCAAGTACCTGATACCAAATCCCCCGCTTGGAATAAAGCGTGCTTCGCACCTCATCCCAGCCCCCTAAATAATTGATATCGAAGAGACCCGTTGGATCCGGGTAGCGGCTTTTGTTCTCCACATAGACCTGTTTATCTACGGGACGAAAGCCATATTTTGCAAAGATCTCTTGTGCCTGTGGGGTCACCAAGAATTCAACTAATGCTTCTGCTGCCGCGCGTGTCCCATGCTTATCCGCATACTTCTCTACGACAGCCGCTGGGTTCTCAATCAGCATTGTATTTTTAGGAATAATCACTTCATATTTAACACCCTGAGCAATCCGGGCCAGCAGTTCATTCTCATAGGTGACAATGACATCACCCACTCCATACTCGAAGGCAGCCATAGATGCACGTCCGCTCTTATCCAAAGACTCCACATTGGCATGTACACTTTCTAAAAAAGCTTTCGCTGCTGCTGGATCCTTAGTGCCCTCTTGCTCCTCTGACAGCTTCAGACCAGCCCCATAGATCGCGTTAATATCCCACTGCGCACCACCGGATGTTTTGGGATTTGGGTATAACACTTTAATCCCTGGCTTGGCTAAGTCCGCAAAATCGTGAATTCCTTTGGGGTTTCCCTCACGGGTACCAAGTGCGACTACCGAACGTGTCACCATGCCTTGTTCCCCCTGCTCTTTCCACGTTGGCGCTACAAGTCCAGCCTTAACCAGCTTCTCGACATCACCTTCCATGGCTAGCAGTGTAACATCCGCTTCGAACCCGCCTACGATTGCACGTGCCTGTGTTCCTGAAGCTTCATAGGACTGTTGAAAATGAATCTCCTGTCCAGTATCCGCCTTCCACTGCGCTGCAAATAACGGCAAAATATCTTCCATCGCATCCTTAGCCACACTGTATGCGCCAACGACTAGCGTAACATCCCCTTGCTTCGAAGGATCTGCCATCGTCGTAATCGCCTTCTCATTCCCGCAACCGACTGCTGCCAGCGTGAGTATGGCCAGCATTAGGGCAGCAAAACATCCGTGCAGTTGTCTGCTCCTTTTGAAATTCATTGCGGCCCACATCCTTCGAGATAATGATTTTAAATATTTCTTTGAAAGTAGCTCTACGGCTGAATCTGAAAATCAAGTAACTACCGCTTCCACTCCATTACTTCATACCTTCACATCAGTTCCTCTAATCCTTCCTCATCACATTCGCTACTTTTCAAAAAAATTGAAAATCATTTTATTTATTTTTATTTTAAATAAATATCGGCATCGGATCTTCTTTCAGGTTGTTCTCCTGAATCCAGCTTCGCTCATCATTAAACAGGTAAGCGCGGTGCACAAGGACTGAGATGTCCTGTCCCGGCTGCAAGGTTTCTTTCTCTAAGGAACGGTAAGTAACCAGCTTATGACCATTAACTTCAACCTCAACGAGCCATTCGCTTCCACGGAAATGCAGATGCTTTACGACGCCTTTTTCCGTAGCTGAAGCCATCTTGAACTCATGCAGGTTACCAACTTCAATATACTCAGGACGAATAAGTGCTTTGGTAGGCTTACCGTCTCCAGCGCCTTTAAAGCCTTTCACCTCAGAAGCATCTTCAATCAGTGTCGACTCCCCGATAAAAGTTGCCACGAACGGTGTTTTAGGCTCCTTATAAATATCCCAAGGTGTACCCTTTTGTTCCAACTGCCCTTGGTTGATGATCATAATCTCGTCCGCAACTTCAATCGCTTCGTCTTGGTCATGCGTTACGAAGATGGAAGTGATGCCAACACGCTCAATCAGCTCACGCAGCCAAGCGCGCAGCTCCTGCCGGATCTTCGCATCAATAGCTGCAAACGGCTCATCTAAGAGCAGTAGCTGTGGTTCAGGCGCAAGTGCACGGGCAAAGGCCACACGTTGACGTTGTCCACCAGATAGCTGATGCGGATAACGCTTCTCGAAGCCTTTTAACCCCGTAAGCTCCACCAGTTCCATAACACGGTCACGAATGGCAGTTTTGCTGGCCTTTTTAACTTTTAATCCAAAAGCAATATTATCAAAAACAGTCATATGCTTAAATAATGCGTAGTTCTGAAAGACAAAGCCGATCCCGCGCTCTTGAGGAGGAAGATTATTAACCGTCTGACCATGAAAAATAATCTCGCCATTATCCGGTGTCTCCAGCCCTGCGAGCATACGAAGAATCGAAGTTTTACCGCCACCACTCGGGCCAAGCAGTCCGATCAGATGACCTTTAGTAATGGTGAAATTGACATCCTTGACCGCATGAAAATCTCCAAAATGCTTATTTAATCCCCGCACTTCAACATGCATATTACTGCACTTCCTTTCTTCTCTTGGTCCATTCCATCAATAACAGTAGACCTGCGGAAAATGCAGCCAGAACTAGCGCTATTCCTCCAGCAGCCGTTACATTAAAATTCTCAACATCCTGATAGACTAACGTCGTCGCCGTCTGGGTTTTGTTCATAATGTTACCCGAGACCACGAGCACCGCCCCGAACTCACCTAGTGAACGAGCCACCGTAAGGATGACTCCGTACACAACCGCCCAACGAATCGAAGGCCAAGTCACCTTCCAAAAAATTGTCCAGCCACGAGCGCCCAGTGTAGAAGCAGCTTCCTCCTGCTGTGAACCAATCTCCTGAAGCACCGGCATTACCTCACGCACCATTAAAGGAAAGGTTACGAACAAGGTGGCGATGATCATTCCAGGAATGGCATAGACGATCTTCAGCCCAATCCCTTCAAAAATCGCACCCAAGGTGCTATCCGGACCCAGCAACAGAACAATCATCAGCCCGCCAATAACAGGGGACACAGCATAAGGCAAATCAACAACACTGTTAAGCAAGCCCTTTAGACGTCTATTTATCCAGTTCGCCCGGACAAGATACAGCGCCATCATAATTCCGAACAACGTATTTAATAACGTAACTACGATCACAACAAGCCCAGTCATCATAAGCGCATGCAGCGCTTCAGGCCTAGTCAGAGCATTCCAGAAACCACCAAATCCTTCACTAAAAGCACCTATAGCCATTTTCCCTAGTGGCGCAGCGATTAGCAGAAAAAACACCAAGTAAGTGAGACCGATCCACAATTTTCTCATGAGCGTCTCCCCCGCATCTGCAGCATATTAATGAGCCAAAGAATGAGAAAAGATAAGGTCAAGAGAATGACAGAAACCGCTGCTGCGGAAACTGGATTATCACTTTCAACTTCACCAAAAATAAAAACAGAAGATACGAGTGTACGACCTGGAATATTGCCTGCTACGAGGACTACAGCGCCGAATTCAGCAAGTGCCCGCGAGAAGGCGAGCATTCCACCGCTGATCATCCCAGGAGCCATAGAGGGGAGAATAACATGCCAGAAGACTCTAGTTCCCTTGGCACCCATTGTATATGCCGCTTCCTCTTCGGATGGATCAAGTTCCTCCAGCAAGGGCTGAACCGCTCGAATCACGAAAGGAAAGGTTACGAAGACCATAGCAATTACGATAGCCGGTTGATGAAAAACTATTTCAAAACCAAGCGCTTCTGCAGCCTTGCCGATAAGACTGCCAGGTCCAAGCAAGAGTAAAATCATCAAACCACCAACTGCCGTCGGCAGTGCAAATGGTAAATCCACAAGACTATTAAGCAATGCTTTACCAATGAATTGATAACGAATAAGAACCCAGGCAATCATTGTTCCTAAAAAGACATTAATTAAAGTAGCGATGATCGCCAGCTTTAAGGTTAACAGCACCGACTTCCAGGCAATCGGGTCGCTTATGCTTTCCACAAAATTACCGAAACCCAGTGAAAAAGAGTTGTAATAGACCCCAAGTATAGGCAGCACGATCAATACAACAAAATAGAGCAAAATTGTAGTTCGAAAACCCCAAGTCCAACCTTTGTGTCTAAGCAGCGAATTCAATGATTTTGCCCTCCCACCTCCGGATAACCGGTCGGTATACTAACCAACGTCTCCATTAATTATTCCTATTTATATACTTGGTTTTATAATATTACTACTTTACCAAATCCTTCTCGTTGTCGTCAATTACTTTCAAGTGAATTTGGGGTAAAATATATATAACACAGATTAGGAAAAAGTGGCACATCACAGGAAGGGGAATGATTATGCTGCATACACTGGAGATCACTACAACGAAACGGGATGAATTACGGGATATTACGCGTGAAGTCATTTCTTTTGTGAAAAAAAACGGGGTGCGTACCGGGGTGATCGTAGTTTATTGTCCACATACCACCGCAGGAATTGCAATCAATGAGAATGCAGATCCTGATGTGAGGCATGATGTTCTGATGCGTTTGGATGAAGTCTACCCTTGGGAGCATCCGAATTATCGACATGCTGAAGGCAATACTGCCTCCCACCTTAAGTCTATTACATCCGGACCTTCCCAGAGCATAATCATCCATGATGGCGAACTATTACTTGGTCGTTGGCAGGGTATTTATTTTTGTGAGTTTGATGGACCAAGACGTAGACAATGTTTCTTAAAGATTATTGAAGGATAACAATGAATGGCCGCTTCCGTTATTGCTACGGAGCGGCCATTAAAATATAACTAGAATCAAATATTACTTTGACCAAGCAGAGAAGTAGTGTTATACCAATGCACAGCTTTAAAGTGTAAACTTATAAAAAAAACAGCATGTTAAAGGCTGCGACATAAAACCTTGATATGAGCTGATGCTGCCTCTTTTACATCCTCAAACAATACTTTATCTTGGATATAATAAGATATAAATCCGTGAGCGGATAAGAACAAGGTTAGCGGAACGTTCTGCCAATCCTCGGATACATATCCCTCTTCCTTCATATGACGGCGTACAATACTTGAGAATAAATCAAAACATCGTCCCTGCTCTGCTCTACAATAAGCCAGCAGCTCTTCATCACGAATCATGAACATAATTTCATACTGATAAGGATGATCTAATCCAAACCTTATAAACTCCATAATCAGCTGCTCTACTCGAGTCATACCTTCTTCAGGTGGCTTATTCATTACTTGGCTCAGTAAAGCAGCCACATGATTAAAATCTTCGACAACAATGGCGTAGAACAACTCTGCCTTCTCTTTGAAATGATAATAGAGAGAGCCGTGGCTGTATCCCAAATGCTGACCGATGCTTCGCATTGAAATCGCTCGATACCCTTTGGTAATAAACAGATGCCTAGCGGCCTCTAGTATTCTTTCCCTCGACAACTCCTGCTCCACTGCTCTCCTTGCCATATACCTAATCCCCTTCGCTGTAGTAAATCCGCCGCCCTTCTGTTACCAAGGCTTGCCCTTGGGTTAGATCTGTTATCCATGCCATAAATGCGTCTCCCTCATCATTTCGCGGTAAACATAACAACGTTACTTTATCGGTAAATAAAGTCTCGCCGGTCTGAATACCCCTTCCCCGAAGTTCGTTCTCCACCTTGCCTAGCCAAGTGTAATCAATTTCTACGAATACCTCTCGTCTTAGCACACGGGTGATTACTTCTCCTGCTTCAAGCGCAAGCACTGCCCCATCCGTATAAGCTCTAATCAGCCCTCCGGCACCCAGCATAATGCCTCCGAAATAACGGGTAACAACAATTGCGACATTTTTAACTCCCTGGTTGCGAATTACTTCCAAAATCGGTTTGCCGGCTGTTCCACTCGGCTCCCCGTCGTCCGATTGCCTCTGGATTTCGTCTCTCTCCCCAATCACATAAGCAGAACAGTTATGCGTTGCGTCCCGATGTTTCTTCTTGATGTCTTCGATAAACAACAATGCTTCTTCTTCATTCTCAACCGGCATAACATGACCAATGAAGCGAGATTTGCGGATTACGACTTCCTTGGAACCGGAAGAGCGCACCGTTCGATATTGTTCTAACATAATTATTCCAGTCCTTATATACATATGATGTCTTCATATAATGTCAGGAGCAGCCCCCGGTATTGGATTACCTATGGACTGCTCCTGGTGACTTACACTAGTATGAATGGTCTCTAAAATACTGCTGCAATACTATTCAGTAAGTCTTGCTTCCAGCTCTGCCTTTTCTTTTTCGTAACCCGGTTTGCCAAGTAGCGCAAACATATTCTTCTTGTATGCTTCAACGCCTGGTTGGTCGAATGGGTTAACACCGAGCAGGTAACCGCTGATGCCGCAAGCTTTTTCAAAGAAGTAAACCAAATAACCAAATGTGTATGGTGTTTGATCAGGAATAGTAACGATAAGGTTAGGTACTTGACCATCTGTATGCGCAAGCATCGTACCTTGGAAAGCCTTCTTATTTACGAAATCCATAGTCTTTCCTGTTAAGAAGTTCAAACCATCCAGATCATCCGGATCGTTCTCAATGGTCACATGATGAGCCACTTGATCTACTTGGATTACCGTTTCAAAAATATTACGGTTACCTTCTTGGATAAATTGACCCATGGAGTGTAGATCCGTAGAGAAATCAACGGAAGAAGGATAAATTCCTTTGAAATCCTTACCTTCACTCTCGCCAAACAATTGTTTCCACCACTCCGATACAAAGTGTAAGGAAGGCTCATAGTTAACGAGGATTTCAGTTGTCTTACCTTTGCGATACAGCGCATTACGAACTGCAGCATATTGATAAGCTTGGTTAGTAGCTACATCTGGATTATTGAACTCATCCGCAGCAGCAGCAGCACCTTGCATCATCTCTTCAATGTTAATACCTGCTACAGCGATTGGAAGCAAGCCTACAGGTGTCAATACGGAGTAACGTCCGCCTACATCGTCTGGAATGATGAAGGATTCATAACCTTCTTCAGTAGCCAATTTCTTAAGGGCACCTTTTTCCTTGTCTGTAGTAGCGTAAATACGTTTGCGAGCTTCTTCTTTACCATATTTCTTCTCCAGAGCTGCGCGAAAAATGCGGAAAGCAATGGCTGGCTCAGTCGTAGTTCCTGATTTGGAGATTACGTTCACGGAGAAGTCTTTGCCTTCTACTAAATCAAGCAAATGCGTGATGTATGTAGAACTGATGTTATTACCAGCGAAATAAACTTCTGGAGTTTTGCGCTTATCTTTAGAAAGGTTATTGTAAAAAGAATGCGAGAGCGCTTCAATCGCTGCACGTGCTCCCAGATAAGAACCACCAATACCAATTACAATCAGTACTTCGGAATCGCTCTGGATCTTCTTTGCGGCTTGCTGAATGCGTGCGAATTCTTCCTTATCATAAGCTGATGGAAGATCAATCCATCCAAGATAGTCGGAACCTACACCAGTCTTATTATGCAACTGTTCGTGCGCTAACTTAACTGGAGCGGCAAGGTTGTCAATTTCTTGTTGGTTAAAGAAAGAAAGGGCTTTGGTGTAGTCAAAATTAATCTTCTTAGACATCGGTAATGGAAACCTCCTGTTTATCTCTTTAAATTTGAAACCGCTTGTTACAACTTTATAATTAGGATACTTTAATTTGCCTTGACTGGCAAGGTCTTAGGGCACATCCCGGGCTTTAGAACCAAGTTTTCGAAAGTTTCATGGAAGCGTTTCCCGCATCATTAGGCAAGGCTGAGCTGTGGTGCTGGCCTAAGTGCCGTGATAGAATGAAGAAAACGGAAGGTGGCTATACAAATGAAACAAATCGGTTTTATCGGACTTGGAACAATGGGAGCACCAATGGCTTCCAACTTGCTTCGTGGCGGCTTTCAGGTGACAGTGTACAACCGTACGGCAGCTAAATGTAAACCTCTTGAAGCAGAAGGTGCCCTGACCGCTCTTACGCCACGTGCTGCCGCTGAAGGTAAGGATGTTATTATTACCATGATCAGTAATGATGATTCGGTTCGTGAAGTGTTTTATGGTCAAGATGGTATTCTAGATGCGCTTAAGCCAGGCGGTTTAATTATTGATTCCAGCACAATTTCTCCAGGACTAGTTCACGAAATTGCCACTGCTGTAGAAGCCCGGGGTGGACATTTCCTTGACGCTCCAGTGACTGGAAGCAAGCCGGCAGCTATTGAAGGAACCTTGGTGTTCATGGTTGGCGGCAGTGCTGAAGTCATAGAACAGCATCGCGATATCTTCGATACTTTGGGCAAAAAGCTGATACATATGGGTGAGAACGGCAGTGGTGCTGTAGCCAAGCTGGCTCATAATGCTATGGTCGGCATTCATAATGTTGCCCTGGCTGAAGGGTTCGCTATCGCTGTAAAATCAGGTGTTCCAGCTGACAAATTCCTTGAACTAGTGCAGCTTGGTTCTGCGGGTAGCAAACAAGCAGAGCTTAAAGGCCGTAAAATCATAGAAAATGATTTCAGCAATCAGTTCTCCCTTGCATTAATGTTAAAGGATTTGAAGTTAGCCTCCGCCCACAGCGATTTCACAGGCGTCCCTTCTCCAATGCTGGGACTAGCCAAAAGTATGTTCCAAGCCGGGTTTACCCAAGGCTATGGCGACGAAGACCTCTCCGCTGTAGTGAAATGCTATGAAGAGTGGATCGGACAAAAAATGGGTTCTACTGTATCCGATAAATAAATTCAAAAACTAAAACCTACTCTAGTTAGAAACATTTACGACCGCTTCACACATGACTATTCAAATGTGTGAGGCGGTCTTTCTATATGGGAATTTTGTTTGTTAATGGAAATTTGCTAGAGTAACTTTTGCAGCAACAAGCCACAGCCATTGCTATCGGTCACAGCTGACTCTGCATCGCCACTAAAAATCAAAAAGCAGCGGTTCTCCATTAACAGGAGAATCGCTGCGTTGCTGTCTTTATGATTTTCAAAACACTTATAGAACCGGGTAAGAACAGCAATAATCAGTTACTTCAAATACTTCCAACGCAAATTTTGAGTTGCCAGGGACATTGAACGTTGCCGCTCCCTTAATCTCCTGCCAACCCTCAGTGCCGGGAAGCAGCACTTTAAGATCGCCGGACAGAATCTCCATAATTTCAGGACCATCCGTACCAAATTCATATACACCAGGCAACATGATACCAAGCGTCACCTTAGTTCCATCCTGCAAGATTACCGTACGGCTGGTTACTTGTCCGCCATAATATACATTGGCTGCTTTTTCAATCGTTGCGTTGTTAAACTGACTCATTACTTGTTCTCCCCCTAATGATTATTCAGTTAATTACAGAAGTGCTTTCACACGGCTAACTACATTCTCAACAGTAAAGCCGTATTCTTTCATTACTCTGTCTCCAGGTGCGGAAGCTCCGAAAGTAGTGATGCCGAGGATATCGCCTTGGTCACCAGTGTAACGTTCCCAGCCAAAGGTTTGTGCCATTTCGATTGCAAGACGAGCCTTAACTCCTGGAAGAATAACGGAATCACGGTATTCTTTATCTTGTTTTTCGAACAGATCCCAGCTTGGCAAGCTGATTACACGAACATCGATACCTTCTTCAGCCAAAGCAGCTTGTGCTTTAACAGCCAGCTGTACTTCAGAACCAGTAGCGATCAGTTGTGCTTGTGGAGTGCCATTCTTGGAATCAGAGACAACATAACCACCACGTTTGATGTTTTCGCGAACGCCATCAACTGTTCCAGCAAGAATTGGCAAGTTTTGACGAGTCAGAACCAAAGCGACCGGATTGTCTTTGTTTTCCATAGCGTAAGCCCATGCTGCTGAAGTTTCGTTAGCATCAGCCGGACGAATAACAGTCAGACCTGGGATGATACGCAGGGAAGCCAATTGTTCGATTGGTTCATGCGTAGGACCATCTTCACCAACTGCAATACTGTCATGTGTCAGTACATAGGTTACTGGCAATTTCATGATCGAAGCCAAACGAATGGCTGGACGCAGGTAGTCTGTGAACACGAAGAATGTTCCTCCGAATACTTTAAGACCCGTGTGCAGTGCAATGCCGTTCATGGCAGCAGCCATACCAAACTCACGTACGCCGAAGTAGATGTTGCGGCCATCATAAGATTCTGGTGTGAACGATGTCAAACCATTCAAATGTGTCATAGTGGAGCTTTCCAAGTCAGCAGAACCGCCCACAAGCTGAGGAACACCAGCAGTCAGACCATTAAGTGCACTACCGGAAGCTACACGAGTAGATACTGCTTTATCTTCAGTAGTGTAAGTTGGAAGGTTAGCATCCCAGCCTTCTGGAAGATCGCCGTTGATTACTGTTTCAAATTGTGCAGCAAGCTCTGGATATGCTTTTTTGTAAGCCGCAAATTTGTCATCCCAAGCTTTGTTAGCTGCGATTCCGTTTTTCTTCACTTCTGCAAAATGAGCACGAACTTCGTCAGGTACATAGAAATCTTCTTCGTATACCCATTTGTAGAAATCTTTGGTAAGCTTAGCTTCTTCTGCTCCAAGTGGGGAACCGTGAGTACCGCCATGGCCGCCTTTACCTTGTTTGTTAGGGCTACCATAACCAATAACAGTTTTCACTTCGATCAATGTCGGTTTGCTAGTCTCAGCTTGAGCTTCAGCAATCGCTTTGGCGATAGCAGGAAGATCATTTCCGTCTTCAACGCGAAGTACTTGCCAGCCATAAGCATCAAAACGTTGAGCCACGTTCTCGGAGAACGAGAGGTTCAATTTACCATCAAGGGAAATATCATTTGAATCATACAATACAACCAATTTGCCCAGTTTCAAATGACCAGCGAGTGAAGCGGACTCGGAAGAGATCCCTTCCATCAGGTCACCATCACCACAAATAGCGTAAGTATAGTGGTCAATCACTTTATGTTCATCTTTGTTGTAAGTAGCACTGAGTTGCGCTTCAGCCATAGCCATACCAACAGCCATACCAATACCTTGTCCAAGTGGACCTGTTGTAGCATCAACACCAGCGGTATGCCCCACTTCCGGGTGACCTGGAGTCAAGCTGCCCCATTGACGGAAATTTTTCAATTCTTCCATAGGAAGATCATAACCACTAAGGTGCAACAAGCTGTATAGAAGCATAGAACCATGTCCTGCGGACAATACAAAACGGTCACGGTTTACCCATGTCGGATGATCAGGGTTGTGTTTCATTGTTTTTGCAAACAATTGGTAGCCCATTGGTGCAGAACCCATTGGCATACCTGGATGGCCGGAGTTTGCTTTTTCAATGGCGTCAATCGCCAAAGTACGAATCGTTGTAATGGACAGGTTATCTACAGTTGAGTTTTCTTCCTTTTGAATCGCTTGTTCTTGTTCACTCATTTAATAGTTCCTCCTCTGAAATCTCAAGAATGTCATTTTGACTCTTATTGTATCATTAGTGTGGAAGCAATTCCAATTGTTTTTAAAAACTCTTTATTTGAACAGCTTATCTTTTGCAATATCGACGTATTTATATACACACATGAACTATGAGACAAGCCAGAATTGCACTAGTCTATGGTCTAGTTTTTAATTACGACTAAAGATTGTTTTACAATGCTCAAATATACAGTAAGATGGAGTTAGTTAAGCATAATTTTCATGCATTACCCAACATTTCCTAGTGGAAAGGAATTTTGAACATGAGTTCGAATAAGGACATCTTTATTGTGCTTACCGGTACAGGTACGGCCTTTAGTGGTTTTATAAAGTGGTTTACAAAAGCCGATCTGAATCATGCTTCGATCGCCTTTGACTGTGAACTGCGGGAGGTATACAGCTTCGGAAGAAAAAAAATGCACAATCCATTTGTGGCAGGACTAATCCAGGAGAACTTTATCGACCCTTTTTATAACAGTGCTAATTGTTCCATCTATCAGTTGCGTGTTAGCGCTGAGGAATACGATACGATGTACAATCACGTCCAAGGGATGATGCAAAATCAGGAGCGTTATAAATACCATCTTTTAGGATTAATAGGTGTGCTTCTAAATATTAAAATCGATAGAGAAAATGCTTATTTTTGTTCCCATTTCGTTGCCTCTTTATTTGAAGAAACTGCAGTTCAGCCTGTGAATAAGCCTTCCTGCTTCGTTACACCGGAAGATTTCGCTCTTTCACTCTGTGCACATAAGATTTTTACTGGCAAGCTATCGTATTATTTACGTAGAGCTCAGAGAGCCTCTGCCCGTGCATCTTCTTTACCATTACATAATACTTCGGTTGCCGCACGAATGATGCGAATAAATGAAGACCGGACTGAAGGGGTCGTATAAAAGGCTCAATGCTTGTTAAAAAGGACTAAGCGGAATGTAATTCCGCTTAGTCCTTTTTAACCATCAAATAACGAATTCAACCATGTACTGACTGCACATGAGTTCATAACCGATCGATTGATATAGAGAAATTGCACCTGTATTCTCTTCAAGGACATTCAAATACACGTTGGAGGTAACCCTTCTCCCCGCTCGGGTGAGCTCTGCGCAGATCTTTTTTCCGTAGCCTTGCCTTCTCCATCTTACATCCGTGCCGATGTTCCCCAATTCAACGTAATCCTCGCTATAAATATGGTATCCACCTACCGCAATCAGCTCATGTTGTTCCATCACACCATAGAACGGATACTGCAATTCTTCTTTTGAAAAAGCCATTGTTTCTAAATCGGCCATTTTCGACTCAATAAGCTCAAAATAAGAATGACCCAAAGGTAAAACGCTTTTATCCACCGGTGGCAACGCTTCTTGATGGATATGCTTCATTAGAAGCAGCTTTTTGGGAGACTTAACAAGCTCAAGCTGTGAATCAAGTACATCCATAACTTCTTCATTAACGATTGCGCTACCGACAGCATTGTCAGGTAAATTCAGTTGTTCTTTCATAAATGAAAGCACGGACCGGAGACAAAAAGACTTCTCCACAGGGAATACGGAAAAAGCATAGAATGGGAGCCCCCTTAAAAAGGCAAATACAACGAGCAGCTCCCCCTGTTCAGTAAAATGTCCATAGTGTACCGAATTATGCTTACGAGCTGTAAGGTATGAATAGTATAAAAAATGTTGTTCCCTATTTATCAAACTCAAGATTGATTTCATTTCGGCTGGTGTTAACTCTCGAATCATATCTCCTACCCCTATCAATGTTTGATACAATGCTTCAACATTAACATGATCCTGTGAAGTCACGCAAAAAAGAAATGGGATAGGTGATATAGGCCCTACTCTACTTTATTCGATGACTTTGGAAATACTCCGCCCAATCTGATGATATAACAACTGTAACGGTATCCGTTTTGGTGTTGTACGCATTCTGAGCCGTAAAGGTAAAAGTAACAGGGCCATCGGGTAGCTTTTCAAAAGAGCTATCGTACATTTCACCTGTCCAGAAGGTTTTATCGTCGTTAGTTGGGCTGAGCTGCGTAGTAAACCCTCCGTTCATAGTCACTTGCACAGTATCTGGGAGACCTGTTGCTGTACCTTGCAGAACAAAACGTTCACCTGCCCAAAATACATTGTATCCTCTTGGACTCTCCTTATTGCCGCTCTTTTTCAGATTATAACCCTTACGGTTGTTGTTCCACTCTTCAGTGTGCTTCACTCCACCTTTTATACTTAATAGATTAACCATGAAATATTTACGTGCAGAAACATTGCCCCAGCTGAACCCGTCAAAAACTTCAACCTCGACTGCATACTTCTCGTTTTCGATCAGTGAACCAACTGGAATCTGCCATTGCTTAGCGCTTGATACTTGCTCACCAGATTGTACCTTGATTACACCTGTGGCCAAGTTAATAATTCGCACCTTATAACGTTGCTGAAGATCTCCGTCTTCATCTTGATAATCCCATTTAATGATCGGGGTAAGTGTGCTTGCGATTGTCGGGTTAGATGGATCAACACTGGTTGGGTACGTTATTGTAGTCGTCGGTATCCGGTTGACTACTGTAATGTTCTGCGAAAGCTCACGTTGCAGACCCAATGAATCTGTAACGATTTGTCTAAAGGTAAAGACACCATTACTACTAAACTGCTTCGTGAAGTCCTTTTGAGTGCTCGCTAGGGCTTCTGTTCCACTTGATGGTTTTAAGAAATACTTGTGGCTGATTATATCTCCTTTTGGTTCGTCCGGATCAGAGGCGGTACTCTTAATGTTCAGAACGTCCGTCCTGTAGATCGGTACCTTAGCCGCATCTTTACCAGTATCTGTGATCAGAGTGAATCCCGGCTTAGGTGCGTTATCGATGATGAATGTTTTTTCATTTGATACATCTGACCATGAAAATTTGGAGTATGCCCGACCTTGCACTGTAAAGTATTCAAACCGTTCAAATGTATTATTTGGGATTTGATATTGTCTGAGCAATCCTGTAGGATCCGGATTTTCTATCGTGGAGACTAATAGACCATCCTTCGTAAAGAACTCTAACCTGTATTTCTCTTGTGAATCATTTTCCGGATCTGCGTAAGTCCATTTAATTAATGGATCGCCTTGATCCGCATCAATCACAGATGGGTTTGTTGCTGTACCTGAAGGGCTAGTTAAAGTCATAGTAGGCGCCAAATTCTCTTTCACTTGGACTTGCAATCCAGCGATATTCGACTTATCTCCTATTTGATCGATTGCCCAATGTTCTAACGTATATACCCCTGGATCTGAGAAAGTAAGTGTTATATCGCGAGTAAGATATGATTTCATTTCACCCGTACTGTTCGTTACTTTCCAGTAGTATTCTAACGAGCCTTGATCTGATGTATCCTCATCAATATCGCCTGACGTAAATTGTTTTGTATCATACTGATTTACGGATGACGGTCCGTTAATCTTAGCAACAGGAACATGATTCTTAACCATAAATGTACGTGTCGCATAAGAGCTTAACCTTCCATCAGAGGCTGTGAGCTGCATTTCCCAACTCTCAGAAATAGCTTTTTTATGTGATATACCGTTACGGTTAATAAGATCACGAATGGTCATAGATTGATAACGGTTGTTTCCTGCCCAGTAGTATGGAGAGTCATTAAACTTTGCATTCCAGGCATAAGATAAAACATCTCCATCTTCATCCGGATCTGGTGTTAAGTTATCCATTGTGATAATCGTATCGCGGTAAATTTCGTTAGGCATTGTAAATGCTGCAGCCGGTGGATGATTGACTACCTGTACATTTTGACTGTACCCATCCGACCACAAGCCACGATTATCATGTACTTGTAGATTGAGTTGATAATTCCCTTCACCGAATGATGCGATGTTCGGCGGTGTTGTAGCTCCACCCCAATGTTCCCATACTTTATTCCATCCGTCTTTGATTACAGTCCAGTAATATACATCCAATGGATCATTATCTGGATCGAAAGACTTGTCTATAATACTCGTAAATTTACGGTAAGAAACGATATTCGGATTAACGGTAAATAATGCAACGGGTGGTAGATTAACAGACGCATTCCCCACAGTACGTTGACACCAATCACTCCATACACCGATTCCATTATCTCCATCCACATCACGGACTCTTAAACGTATGTCGTAGCTGTCCTTTTCAAAAACTCCCCCAGGTGGCTGCCCGTCGATCCACATCTCATCAAGACTCTTTTTATATTGCCATTGCCACTGCACAATCCCTTTATCAGCACTTGTAATATGATCTAAATCGTAGGATGAATCTGTTAATTGAACATTTCCATTGATAAGCCTTGCTGAAAAAAGCGCTATTGGCTTACGGTGAACTTTAAAACTCATCGTAGATGCGGCATCTTTACTCCACATCTGATATTCAGCAAAGCGAGCATCCTGTTTCGGTATATCCTTAGCTTGATAACTCACTACATATTGTCCGGTATACGGAAATGAAGTGTAAAGGCTCGTCCTCCATAGTCCCGAATCCCCTATAATCCCCATTGAGTTATCAAAGTAATTCGGATCATGATCATATCTCACTCGATCAGCGTACTTAGCATCCCACTCATAATCTTCATAGGTGGTGCCGCTATTCTCTATAGGACTAGTAACGAGAACAAAAGCGTTTCGCTTCAGTCTGTTTGTAACTTTAAAGGTCATACTCGCGGATTCTGACATATTTGAAGGATCTGCTACTTTTACAGTCATCGTATAATCGCCCGGCGGGATCGAATCAGCCACAGCGTCTACAGGGATAGAGAAATACTGATACCCTTTCGTTTGAGAGACTACCGTCTTCCTATAAAATATATTTGGTATCTCCGCACTTACGATAAGATCATCATTATCTGGATCATGGACATATCCCTCGATGTTAAGTGTGTTTCGTCCAGGCTCGTTCTGCAGGACTTGATTATTGGGTGTATTTAACGAAATGGTAGGTGGACTATTAGGTATCAAAGGAAATACTCTTTGAAAACTCCAACCAATGTACGGCCCTCCATATCCATGTTCTGGACCATATCCACGAAATCCATCCTGTTGACCTGCACCAAAACTGTAATTAATAACTAAACCTATTGGAAGTTCACCATAACTTAAATTCCCTATAACATTTCCATAAGGAACATCTGTCGCAAGATTAAATGTATGATCGAATGTATTCGGGTCAAACGGTCCAGCAAAAAAACTCCTATACAATGGGGTCCAATTGGTATTTGGATTTGACCAGTGGCTCGGACAATTATATTGGTAGACTGGTAAATCTAATGGTGCCCCCTCTGGTATTGCCGCTACACAGAGATCCGCTCGAACAACACGTCTATCTAGAGCACTTTGTGATTTATACAAGTTTACTCCTACAGTCAATGTTGCATCTGAACTAATATCAAATGTAATTTGCTTAGTGGTACGATTATATTTAATATTCGTTAGTTTTTGGTTATTTATTGTCCCACGCATAGTACCATAATTCCAACCAGCGTCATAAAAATCACCATCAGCAGGTATATTTATATCTTTATAAGTAATGAAATTAGGATCACCCGTCGCAGCCTCTGCTGTCTGAAGATACACTCCCTGACTAGGAAAAACTCCGAATAAGATAGTGATTATAATTACTAGTGAAAGTATTTCTTTTGTTTTTTTCATTTAAGCACCTCTCCTACCAGGACCAATCAACTTCTGGCGCTCGATTTTTCACTTCTACAATCCGTGAGCTTAACTTTTGTCCATCTGAATTTGTAGATTTCCGATCAGCTTCTGTCACAAACTCATCAATGGTGGGTTGACCAAACTCTTCAAACACAGTAAGTCGGATTTCATATTTCCCTACCTCGCTCAGCTCTAAATTTAAGCGGTCTTTGTTCTCATTACTGAAGATCACCCATGCTTCTCCGCTGAAACTCCCGTCATTATTTGAATCATAGCGATACTCCCAGAGTCTCCGACCCACTACATCTTTATCAGGCGAATAGGAGATATCATCCAATGAAACCACCGCTTTATTACCGTAATCAGGACTTCGATATAGCACTCCAGGCAGAGTAAAATAGTTGTACGGCGCTTCATCTGGCACAATATCAAAAGTGATCTCATTACTTGAAGAATATCCAAGCGTGTTTTCCACATAGATCGTAGCCTTATATTTTCCAGGTTTCTTAAATAAGACGTCTTTGCTTTCGAAATCAGACAATGTGCCACTGTACTTAATATCTTCATTCGTCCCAACAGAAACCGCAGTGATGGTAACTCGTGTTTTCGATGGTATTAACGGAAAGCGTGTTGGACTCTGGCTTCTATTAAACAATGTCGTTTTACGATTTTGTTTAAGTATTCCTTCTATACCTATAATTGCTGCTGGTTTCGGCTCAATGACGGTAACTTCTGTACTTGTACTACCTATTTGTCCATCATTGTCAACGACTGTGAGCGCTATAGGAAATGTCTCTCCAACTTGCTCTCTGGTATACCATACATACCCCCTTGGGACATTTCCTATTTCTCCCTGCGCTCCAGATGTGCTCCAAGCATAATCAGTGATATATCCATCCGGATCATAGGAAGCATTTCCGCTAACGAGCATATCATCCCCTGCTTTTATGTATCTAGCTGTTGATATTCTTGCAATAGGCGGCTTTCCTTCCGGTTCTGTTGGCTTGGTCGGAGGTGGAGGAAAAGTAACCAGAGGTTTGTTTTTATAAACACCTGCTGAAATCTGTAGGGGCTGTTCCAGAGAGGTGATGGTTCCACTCTTTGTGACGATTGGCTTTTTAAAGCGGACGAGAACGGTTAAAGCATATTCCTGAGTAAAATATTCGCCCGTTACACTCGACTTTTTGATCTCAAAGTCAAATAAAGCGCTTACGTTAAATGTCTTTGCAGATTCCTTTTTCGTTTTGAGTGTGTTGTTCTTATCTTTCTCTTTAGCATAGAACACCCACTCGTCAATGTTTGAAGCATCATTGTATCCTTGCAGCAGCCCTATTAATGAGATTTGAACGGGTTCGTCTTTATCTCCCAATTTTGTTGGATTGGGATTAGGTTTATTTAGAGTTACCGTACCGGTAAGTGTTGGTTCTGTAGGGAGAGTGTAGTCAAAAGAGACGTTTCCACTGTATTTGTAAGTAGTTACATTAGCCGAACCTGTAAAGTAGTAGTTTAATTTTGTTTTATAACGCCTACCCAACGCATGACCACTTTTGTCAAAGTTCGAACTTAATTGTTCAGGATCAAAATTTTGCGTAGCTGCGTCAGTTTTATAATAAATAATAAATTGCTTCCCATTTAAGACATTATGATTAACATATGTTGATGGAAGTGTATCTGTAGGTACAACTAATTGGACGGTTGACTCTATGATCTGAGATGAATCAATTACCGAATTCACGTTTTTGTCATACCATTTAATTCCCGAACGTGATACTGCTGATTGAGTTACCACCGTCATATCCGGGGGATCATTTCTAGGTGTACCATTACCTTGTCCATTTTTATCGTTATGTTTCTGAGCATTAATGTATGGATCCCATTCATTTATCTGCCATCTTACTCCGTCTGAATATCGCCAAATAGAATTACCAGGAGTTGTTAAAAAAAGGGTTTCAAATGAGGCATTATACCCGAGTAAATTATCTATTCGTTGTTTTGCTTCAACGCCCTTTAAAGTAACCTTTATTTTTCCATTCTCCATTGTAAGAGCAACTTTTTGATTAGTGCCATTATATTTAAGAGAAGAGACATTAATTGCCGAATTGGATACTCCACTTGGAAGATCTAAGTAGTAAGATTTTTGAGCATTTGCAGACCCATTAAGAATTTCTGAAGGTATTGACACTGTTTTGCTTTGCGAATTAGCTGCTTTAATGTTCTGTGGGATATATACAAAAACTAGTATAACTGTAAGCAGAACAATCCAAATTTTCTTCATATAAATTACTCCCCTGGCGTTTAACAATGTATTTTTCTTCAAAATCGCCTCCAAGATTAACGTATATAGAAATAACTGAAGGGTCTTTAATGTACCCATACATCTGATAGCTAGATAGCTTTTCACCTGGTTTCAATACCCAATTCCACAATGCTTCTTTATTGTTCAACTCTAACATTTTATTTTTAGGTGCAGGTTCAAGAAGATTATTACCATCCATTTTAAAATACCATTTCGAACTCGGATCTTTAGCACTTAATTGAATGATTTTACTACCCTTATTTTCAATGGTGAGTTTAGTCCATACCATATATTTAGTAGGTGTTTTATAAATTCGATCTGAATAACCATACAGCTTCATTAGAGATTGTGCTTCTTTAGACTTTACGTCGTAAAACATCAGCTTCTCCAGAGTATAACTCAACCCACCCGCCGTAACTGTCACAGGCAACTCCAAGTCTTTCTTCAGACCAAATTTAAACAGATTATCCCTCATGATAGGCGCTGGCGTAACTGCAGGTTTCACCGTTGCTGCGGGTACCTCGGATGTGATTGGCTTAGCCGTAACTACTGGTGTAATCGTTTCCGCTTTTACAGCCACTCCCTGCCCTAAAACCACGCTAAATAACATTGCCGCTGCCAAAGTCGCCTTTACAACTCTCTTCTTCATCCCCGAATCTCTCCCTAGTCTCAATTGGATTTTCCCTACTTATTGAACTTATACTCCTGAACTGCAGGTACTCTGATAGGCTCTTGTGTTTTGGCTCTGGAGATCAGCAACGGATGTTCCGTCTCGATAACGGCAATAACCGAGGGACCCTCTATGTATTTGGTAATGCCATATTCACTATCCTCGTATAAAAGCGGAAAAGTCACTCCATCGGAATCATCAATAATATCAAACTTCACGATCTTTACTTGATTCTTAAAACGACTGCCTACTTGAGGAGAAAGGCCGTTATCAAGCCCAAGATTCGCCTGCAAGGCATGTTGAAAAGTATCGTAAGCAAGCGCGGGATCGATAATTAGACGACCTCGTGTGAGTTCAGTTTCATCTAATTCCTGCGCAGCATCGTGAACAGCGATATTGTTTGCATCTTTTAGCATGCTGCGCAGCATGTCCCACTCCTGATTCTGGATCTGAAAGAACCAGGAGTAGATAAAGATCAGCAGGACAAATGCCAGCTTAATAATGTAATCCATAAATTAGGCTCATCCCTTAATCAATCGAGATATTCACTCATAATTGACCCATGGCCATAATATCGGGTCGGCTGCGAAACTGTGGAAAAGTTATACGGAAACAAATTTATCCGCGGTGCTGTTACATACACATCAATTCGTTGCTTGCGTTCTTGAATGGTATCCGTACTGCTCGTAATTTCTATAGAACCCTCTGAGAACCCAATCGCCTTGAGATTTGAAATCACTTCGTTCCGCATAGACGCTGTGACCATCCCCTCTGTTGCAGCTTTTTGTGTGATGTAGGACGTATTAGCTTTGACCTGTAAATCTAGCAAATAATCAATATAGGTAAATATGGGCTGCAGGATAATAAACAGGACAAGCCACATGAATAATGCCCGGAGGACGGTCTCCTTCAATAGAAACGCCTCCTTCTAATATTGCTCTACTTGCTTAGTATGTGTGATGATATCGTCTTGACTGCTGCCAATGATATGCGTAGCTACTGTGATAAACATCCCTGCGATCACAAAGCCAATAGCCAGAAACATTGCTATGGAGATAGAGTCTTTTTTCATAATCGAATTAAACCCGAGCAGTTGAAGTTTGGCTGGAATCCAGTGGTTGAATAAAAGTCACACCCGGAATCGTCGGTTTATTATCATCCGTAGCATCAATGACCTCCCGAACTACAGGAATCAAAACAGCAATTACGATGGCCACACATAAAAATCCAATAGCAATAAACAAACCTGTAGAAATAGCATCCTTTTTCATTGTTAAAATCTCCCTTTTATTTTATATTTTTAAAATAATATTGAATATACAATTTTTCACTGGAACATGCCGACACCATTAAAATTCCCTTTGATCAGCAAAATGTACTGCATCGCCATCGCGACAATCATCAAAAAAGTAGCAATCGATGGGATCACATTAATGATCGTAGATAAATCACCGATAAAAGACCACTTTTTCAAATACTGATCACTGGAGATTTTGGATATAATCTTACCTTGCTCACGCAAATAATTCGCCGCTTCTGTGTCGTCCTCCATACCCTCAGTAGCCAGCAAAATGGACCGGATGTCATTAATAAAACTATGATTATCCGGAAACTTGGCACAGAACCATTCAATCGCCCCCTCCACACCCTCATCTACTGCTCGTTCAGACAACTCGTACAAGTCCTGACGTATATATTGAAAATGTCCAGCCGTACTCCCGCAAAAAGTGCCAAATTGCGCATATCCGCGCTTGCGCAGCCGATTATTCTCATATAGACGGATGAAAGAGATCAGCTCACCGTCTTTTTTAATAACCGTTTTTTGATGAAGCCATGCAAGCACCCAGCCAAACGGAAGATAGCGCATCGGACTGCTAATTATGAGAATAAGTAGAGCAATTAGAGGGTCATAGATAGAAAAAGAATTTGAACGAATAAAATCACTGATGACTTGAGTTATTAAATAAATCAGCGCTGCCGAGTAACGGAAAAGCGTAATTTTACGGGCCGCAATAGATAAACCTGAATCGTTCAATAATTGCTGGAGTCTATCTCCCTGCATCCGTTCCCCAAACTTATTCCACCGCAGTCCTAATCGGACAAGATATTTTTCCTGTTTACTGCTGCTGCTTATAAAGACAAGTAAAGCGACATATACAATCCCGATTACAGTAATTAATAGTAACAATCTGTCCATAGCTCATCACCTTAGTGGTAGTCCAGTTTAGGTCTGGCAAGAATAGTGCTAATCACAAAAGAAATAAAAAGACCGGAGATGATCACCATCAAAAAAGAAAGTCCTACTGTAGTCTCAAACTGCAATTGGAAATAGATATCAGGCTTCAGCATGTACATAAAGGTTCCAACCGTTGATATCAGCACCAAAAGATTTCCGTATAAGCCAAGGCTAATCGCATCTCTACTCCCCGCTTTCACAGTCAAAATCGTTTCCCTCTGTTGTTCCATGGAACGATTTAACAGCATCAATGAGCTTTTTAAATAACGGGTCCCCTCCTTCTCGGCATAGAGCAGATCCGATATAAATTCTAGGGCGAAGGTAGTGCCAATCGCATTCGAAAATCTCCCGGCTTCCTCAACAAGCTCCTTCTCACTACTGTAATTGGAAAATGCAGCCCCTAGCAGCTTCAAAGGACCCTTCAGCACATTCTTATCCGTAAGAAAATCCGTTGTCCGATCGAGAATGGAATCTACCGACAAGTGAGTGAATTTGGTGGAAATTTTGACTACATCGAGTAAATCATAGCTTCCATGCACCTTCCTCTGCGCGTAGATGTATCTCATACGAAAATAAGGAATCGTCGCAGAAATCACAGCCATAAAAAGTGGAAATCTCCAAGCCCCCTGAATCGAACGCCCTTCGTTAAAAGTTATCCCCTCCAGAAAAGGATTGTTAAAACTCAATTGCCCAGGAAGCTCGCTTAGCGTCAGTAGTCCTGATAGAAAAACCGCGATAAACACTATTGCTGTACGCATGAAAAATCGCATAACGCTAATGCCCGGCTCATATTTTCGGTGTACAAAATATAAAAGATTATCTAGATGACGGTAGAGCCACAACCTTTTTTTCACCGAGCTAACCCTTTTTCCAAAAATACTCATTTTATGTTTGATCCGATAATCGAACTTCTGACCTACCTGTCGTAAATGCCGTTCGATTAGCGGTTTAATGAGCAGCCAAATTCCCCATACAATTAACAAATGAAGGACAAAACGAAAAATATACAATAATAAATCCACGGTTTCACCTCCTCACTCGTTAAGAATGATCTTAGATTTCAAGCTTTCTTTGATAGGCTGATCCATTGGTTTTGCTGCTGCAAGCTGTCCCAGCTCTTTCTGAAGCAACTGTGTTGCCTGCTCATTTTTCCTAGTCATCTTCAGAATCAGGTTCTTCGTCAGCTTGTCATTATAGGACCAACGCATCTTCTGGGGTTCCCAGCGCATCAGATCATTCGCAAATACAGAGTTCTTTTCCTCGTCATAAAAGACTTCCGATATTCGAGTTAACCGCTTCTTTCCGTTCGGAACACTTTCCAGAATAAAGACCAGCTCGCATGATTTCAGTGCAGAGATCAAATGCCCCTTAAGGCTCCCGCCAATCCTTGTCGACACGGCAAAAGCGCCTTGATAAGGAATATCCTCCGAATCAACGGTGTGGAACGTTCCGGTGATGCCGTCATACCCTTTTTCCCCACTCCACAGATAAAATTCCCATTCGTTATACCGCATCTCGGTCATATACAAAATGTTCGGATCATGCCGCAGAGACTCTACCCCTACCTCCATCAATTCCTCGTTCGCAGCCTGGATTGGAATGATTCGGTGCCCTTTAATTTGATAAGGTAAAATCGACTCCGGATGCTTTTCTATCATCACTACACCCATACAGGATGAAGATCCGAGCAGTTGCTCACCGACGATCGTATTTGCAAAGGTTGTTTTTCCCGAGCCTACAGCGCCCGCAATAATGCTATTGCGAAAGGTAGATGATAACACCCGAATCATTTCAACCGCTTCCGCAGGAATACATTCCGTACCCGCCTGATCGTCTAGACTCAGAAACTCTACAACCTGCCGCCGTAACGATATTGTGGTGAAGCCATCCCATACTCTCGGGGATACCCAAATGGCAAGCCTAATAAATCGGCCAGGCCAGAGCGGGTCATCCATTTTAAACTCCACTGAAGGGTTGTCCTTGTTCAGCTTTTTGTTGGGATCACTTTTTAATAAGGAGCGCTTTAACTGTTCGACCCGATCTAGTGAAGGCATCTCATATGGATAAACTACAAACTCACCTTTATGGTTATAAAAGATCTGCTTTCCGATCATCTGTAGCCCGGTTGATTCACTGTATGCACGATCCGTAAACCAACGATACGCTGGACCAAAGCCCTTCCACTCATGATAGAGCGCTTCTGCAGCTGTTCTGTATGCTTCTGGAACCATGCCCGTAAAGGGTATCTTCCGCAAGTATTTCTCTATCTCATTCATAAAAAAGCTAACCGCCTGCGGATCCCCAATTAGCGCCTTCGCATTTAACTCGAAGTAAACATCATCCTCACGTTCCAGCCCTTCGTTCATATCGTTTTTCATTTTTTGCAAAAATACATAAAAGTCTTCCTTGCCCGGTTTGCTCATACGTAGGATACTTTCTTTTAGAGAGAACAATGGACGGTTCGGTTGATTTCCATTCATAGGAATATACCTTTCTTTTTAGCTTCTGGCGCCAGGCTCATGGACACGAGCAGAGAATGTACCTTATCATCCACATGCTGCAGCTCTTTTTTGCCTAGGGGTAAGCTCTCCTGCAAGGGCTGGTAATACGGCAGCTCCAGCAAAATTTCAGTCCCAAAGCGAAGCGCTAGATTTTTAGGAGAAGATATTTCTTCCACATTACTGCGATTAATAATTAGTTGAAAATCATGTGGATGTAGATCCATATGCCCAGCAAGCTCTAGCAGAGGTTCGAGTCTGTATTCATGCTTTGGATGAGTGACGATCATACGCAGTGCCGATTTGTGCATTCCGACATACCATGCAGCACTTTCCGGGATAGAGCCGAAGTCAGCAATAACCACATCTGCATTTGCCCCAGCTCTAGACAAAAAATATTCAATCTCATCCTCCTGATAATCTTGTGCGCTTAAGTAATCGTAATTGCCTGGGAGATACGAGTAACCGTCTTGCTTAATCAATTGCTCAAAATCCTCATCATGAATCATCTTCCCTGTGAGCCTTGATCGAAGCCTATCCAGACTAATGGTAGCTTTGCGGTCATATCCGGGATCATATAAATCAAGTCCAAGGACAATAACACGAAGGCCCGCCGCGGCAATTCGTCTTGCGAACAGTTTGGCTACACTAGTGCAGCCGATCCCCGGACCAGATCCAAAAAAACCAACCAAATTACCTCGTTCCTCGCCATTCTCGTCTAGAATAAAGCGAATCTTCTCTATCACCGCTGACGAGGTAGAACGAGGAGGTATAAAATAGATCCCTAAGCTTTCACACAGCATATGTACAGCTTGGTAACCACTGATTCCCTTTTGCAAATATACATATAAGATCGTTGAGCCCGGATAATTCCGGCGCAGTTCGCTAAGTGACTGAGCTTGAATCTGATCACTGGTAACCATTAGCATATGGCCCTCTGTATGAGATGGATCAGGAAGTACACTTTGTGTAATTACAATAAATCCTGCATTTTTGATATCATTAATGGTTAACTGTTCTAGGCCTAGACTAAATATTTTCAAGACTCTTCCCTCCTACTCGACCCGTACGATCCACAGCTTCTTTCCCTGCTCCAAAAATTGTCCAAGCCGCTCGCCATCACTTTTCTTCAGCTTCAATTCTGGTGTCGCCACCTTGCCAGTCGAAGTAAAACGATTATTGTTGTTTCCCTTTTCTGAATCCAGCACATCATTATTGTCTTCTGTTCGCACATAATTAACGGTGACTCCCGATATAAACACCTCCTTTGCAGGTTCACTAATTGGGCTCTGCACGATCAGTTCTTCCTCTTCCTTCTTGTCTGGGCTAAGCGATTCACTCCGCCTTTCTCGGTCTCCATCAACAAGATAAATATCCACCTTATCCCGGCTGCGCAGTGAACCATTGATGGCAAAGATAGCCTCCTTCGGTATAGGAAAAATCCCTTCATCCTTTAGGGGTTCTAAATCACTAACATCCACTAAGGATGCCGTCAAAATACTTCCATTGGTCAGATTTACATTCGTAATTTTGTGCTCCACTTGTGCGATTTCTGTAATTACACCCGAAGGTATATCCTTGGTCTGAACAGAATCCAGATATAAATCACTTGCTTTCAGCTCATAGTTTTTGGGAAGAAGCTCCCCGCCTTCCACTTTGATTTTGACCACAGTTCGGGATAGTACGTAGGGCTTGAAGTAGAGATCATAGCCTAATAATCCGCCGACTCCAGTAATCAAAATGAGACTTGCGAAGAAATAATTGCGTTTCAACAGTTGCCTACGCTGTAAAGCCAAGCCTTCCGCCTCCTCAAAAGCACAGTTTTGAAAAACGACAAAAAGCAACTTGGCGTAAATAGCCAAGCTGCTGGTAAAATGCTTTTTTTACCTGTAGAGATTTAAAGAGCTATTAGATTATAGGGTTCCGATAAAAGCGCTCAGGTTCATACCATAGGCTCTCACCGGAAAATAACCTTTTATTTAAACACTACGGTCTTATTTTGATGGACGAGGATCCGGTCTTCGATATGCCACTTCACCGCACGAGCCAGAACAACCCGCTCAATGGTGCGTCCAATCCGCTTCAGCTCGATGACATCATCACCGTGACTAACCCGCTGTACATCCTGTTCAATAATTGGGCCACCATCAAGCTCTTCTGTAACATAGTGAGCAGTTGCTCCGATAATCTTCACCCCGCGTTGGTACGCTTGAGCGTAAGGATTGCCGCCAATAAAGGCTGGCAGGAAGGAGTGATGAATATTAATAATTTGGTGGCGATAGTGTTCAATAAACGACGGCGAGATAATCTGCATATACCGAGCCAGAATGATAACATCAATGTCGTCTCCGATGACCTCAAGCTGACGTACTTCCGCCTCAGCCTTAGTATCAGCTGTAACTGGAATATGGTGAAAAGGAATGCCGAAGGACTCAACATACGATTTCATATCCAAATGGTTGCTCACGACGAGAGCGATGTCGGCTTCTAGATCACCAGCTTGCCACTGCCAGAGCAGCTCCACAAGACAATGGTCTTCTTTAGAGACAAATATGGCTAATCTTTTCTTATGACGAACATTGAAAATTTTCCAGTTCATCTTGAAACGTTCAGCCACCCCGCCGAACAAAGAACGTATCTCTTCCAGACGATCTCCTAATTCGGGAAGGTCAAACTCAACTCTCATGAAGAACATTCCGCCATCTGGATCCATTGTGTACTGATCCGATTGCACAATATTCGCGCCATGCTGATACAGAAAGTGTGATACAGCCGCCACGATTCCTGGTCCGTCAGGACAAGAAATGAGCATACGCGCGCGGTTGGAATAAGACTCAACACCTGACGAATTGTTTCTTTTTACGTGTAATTCCATGACCCTCATCCCATCCTCTCATCTACATGTGCAATCTGAAGTCTAACTTATGCATGAACGAGCACTTACTTGCCTGCTAACCATGCAATCAAGCGATGATTAATGGCTTCTTCGCTCAATTGCGGGAATAGCTCGGCAGCGATGACTTCATCATATAGACGTTCCAGTGGTTCACGTGGATCAGCTTTTTTAGCCTTGGCATCGTTCTTCAGCAACTCCCAGACATTAAGCACAAATTGACGGGAGTCGATCTCCTTATTCGCAAAAAACTCACGCAGTTTTTCAACATCCTCTATAAACTCCGGTCCAAATCGTTCCGCTACGTTGCCACGGAGCAAAGCAATCTCAACCTCATACATCGGACGCTGTTTCTTCGCATCTTTACCAACCCATGGCGTCTCAAGAATGAATGGCAGACCTGTCAATTTCTCATGATGGACGATTTTGTTAATCGTATCAAAACCGATCCAACCCGAACCAATTGGAGTGTGACGGTCTTTACCTGCTCCACATGGATTTTTGCTGTCATTGATATGGATAACCCCAAGACGATTCAAGCCGATAATCTCATCAAACTTGTTAAGAACGCCATCCAAATCATTAACGATATCATAGCCGGCATCATGAATGTGACAAGTATCAAGACATACGGATAAACGCTCGTTATGTTCAACCTTATCAATAATAGAAGCTATCTCCTCGAAGCTGCGCCCGATTTCTGTTCCCTTACCAGCCATAGTTTCTAGGGCTATATGAACTTCCGTTTCATTGGTTCCTCCAAGAACCTCGTTAAGTCCATCTGCAATCCGCTGAATACCGTATTCTGCATCCTTATCAGTGAATGCACCTGGATGTAATACGATATGCTTGACCTCAAGCGCATGCGTACGGCGGATTTCCTCTTGTAAGAAATCAACAGCCAACTGATACGTGTTCTCTTTATAGGAAGCGAGATTAATAATATAAGGTGCGTGGACGACAATTTCCTCCACACCGTTTTCTTTCATTGCTTGCTTTCCTTCAACCGGATACATGGCATCAATCGGCTTGCGGCGCGTGTTCTGTGGCGCTCCTGTATATATCATAAATGAGCTGGAACCATACTCATTTGCTTCATTTGCTGCGGTCAAAAGACCCTTGTCCGAGCAAGACACGTGTGAACCTATTTTCAGCATACTTCTTCCCTCTTTCCTTCACGAATTACCCCCTATTCTACCGTGATCAGAAAAATAAATCTAGACAAGGTCAATATGCTGGGTTCTGCTTCGCAAAACTTTGGAAATAAGCTATACTTTAATATGAGATTAAATTATGTGAGAATACTCATTGCCAAAAGGTGGTGTATGCATGTCTATCCAATCAGGACTTGGTTTATTATCCGCAACACCGAGCAATTGGTTCATGAACTCTATCGCTTTCTGGACATTTATGCTGCTGGGTTCCATGTGTATCGGCGGTTTTTTTATGTTCCGGAAATTCCTAAAGGTATTGCCGAAAGCCGATGGAAAATCAAAGCTGGACTGGCAAAATTACTGGGTAGAACGCAGTCGTTCACTCTGGAGTGATGAATCAAAAGCTTTCTTAGACCAGCTTGTACAGCCTGTGCCTAGCCCTTTTCGCGATATCGCCAAACATTCCATTGCTGCCGAGATCGGTAAGATCGCTGTGGAAAGTAATGCGAAAGAGGTTACTCGTGATCACTGCATTAAAGGTTACATAGTCGCCACACCACGGCGTGACAATCGTTTCCTCGTCAATTTTCTTGAAAAGAATAAAATCGACTACACTGCTTATCAGCATTTGTTCAAGTGATTGATAATCTGATGTTGCATTCAGAACGGAGGCCAACCTTATGAAATATGTAATATGTGGCGGCACCGGTTTCATTGGCAGTGAACTAACAAAATACTGGCTACAGGCAGGAAATGAAATTGCAATCGTCGGTCGCAATCTACCTAAAGCTGCGCCATATCATCCTAAGCTGAGTTACCACACATGGGACAGCCTACACACTGATTCAACACCCGTCGAAAATGCGGATGCTTTGATCAATCTTGCTGGAGCTTCTCTCAGCCAACGTTGGAGTCAGAGCGGCAAAACAGCAATTATGCAATCCCGTCTTTGGGCCGTTTCCGCTGCAGCTAAGCTACTCGCCCGTTTGAAACACAAACCTCCTGTAGTCATTCAGGCATCAGCTGTGGCTATTTACGGAACCTCTTTGCAAGATACCTTTAATGAATCATCACCAGCCCATGTCATGGACTTCCCTTCTGACGTGGTTAAGACATGGGAAGAAGCTTCTGATGAAGCATACACGAATATCCGTATGATCAAGTTGCGAACTGGGGTTGTTCTTGGTAACCGAAACGGAGCATTCCCCAAGATGAAGCTTCCCTATTTATTAGGATTTGGTGGTAACATCGGAGCGGGAAACCAGTGGGTCTCCTGGATTCACCTGACCGATATCGTTCGTCTAATCGATTTTTGTATTCAAAACCCCACCATCTCCGGACCTGTTAATGCGACTGCTCCACAGCCGGTTACGAACGAAGAGTTCGGTAGAATGATTGGCAAAGTATACAACCGGCCGCATTGGTTCCCACTGCCTGCCATGCTGTTAAAAACAGCAATAGGTGAATTGTCTGAGATCTTGCTCAAAGGACAACGCGTCCTTCCTTCGGCAGCATTAGAGCAGGGCTTTAACTTTACCTTCCCTACACTTCAAACCGCTTTAGAAAATTTGAAAAGCCAAATATAGCAGAATCAACACTCTTTGCTTGCGCTCTTCATTCCATGTGGAATGTGTAACTTCCTTTTACAATCTTAAATACGGTCCCCTCTGACAGCGGGTACTCTTTGTAAGGGATCATGGCTTCCCCTTGAAAAAACGTTCCGTTTCTGGAGTCGAGATCCTTTAGTACGTATCCGCTTGGGCTTCTAGATATCTCCGCATGTACTCTTGAAGCTCCTTCCGATTTTTCTACATACTGAGCTACTTCCGCCGATCGGCCAATGATAAAGCTAGTTCGGTTTAACGCAATGGTTTCCGACTCTGCCTCTTCCTCATCGCTTCTTTTAAGATAAGGAACATTTCGAGCCAGCTTCTCATTTCGTTTGCCTTGCTCAGGTGTTTCCTCCCGTGATAATAAAGCTGTTGGGGCTATTGGACCTGGTGGTATTACGAAACTCTCCTCCTCTTTCCTTGATTCAGATCGTACTGACGGAATGTCAGAAAAAGGGTCGGATGGATGCTGATCACCCTTTGGAATTGACGCTGCTGGACGCACAGTGGTCACAGGATTCCTACCAAAATTCCACTCCAGTTCTCTTCGATTCGGACTCCGGTTTGTATCTTCAGAATCCTCACTCTTATGTTCCTTTTCTTCGTCACTTCCAAACCTTATCCTTTCGCTCCATACCATCCAGCTAAAAGTAGCCAAGACAATCGTTGCGATCCCACACACGGCTAGCCATAAAGGTTTTTGGTTATTTAGATATAGGAATTTCCATAATAATGCATCACCCAATAAGCACCCTAGAATAACATAGGTTCTTGAGCTTGAGGGTTGTGAATTCGTCAACCTGTTATCTTCTGTAGACCGAAGAGACCTCTCCTCTACTTTCCCCCTAAGATTCGGACTGGAATAGCTGTTTAACCACGGAGCTGAGTTCTGCTGAGTAAGCAGACCCTTTTCCTCGTTCCGCTCACTCATTTTTTTCTGGGGAGCAGCTACCTCATTCACAAACAGTTCCCTTACTCTCTCTTGCATTCGTCTTTCAGGCTCTGCCGGACGTACTTCTGTCATCTTAGGTGATGTGTATGCCATTTCTGCGTTACTACTGAATTGTCCTCTACTAGAGTCGCCCTCTGTCAACAGCTCTGAGAGAAGATTCTTTAAGCCGGCTGGTGTAAAATCTTCTTCCCCACAGTATTGCAGTACTCTTTGAACACCACTGCCAGTAAGCTCTGTGATAGATGCCATCATCACCATGATCAGGGACTTGAGGGAATGTCCCAGCCTAGAAGCAGGCTCATTCCCCTGCACAGGGATATAGGTGAGATATACCTTACCACTCTGCAATGATCCTTCAATAAAAATGTAATCTTCATGCAAAGCATACTGATCCGCCCGAAGCATATATAACCTGCCATCTTCCATCCCTTGCGCAATTTGCAGAAGTAATCCAAAAAATGAGGCCATGCTCAGCTTCTCACTTTTGAGTAAATGACTGAGCATTTTTTTACGCAGAACAGCATATTCCATCGTAACCTTTAAATCAATTTCCCTAAGTAACAACCTTAAATGATGAGGGATGTCAGTGTTCATCAGCATACGAGCTTGAACCATGTTAAGCTTCCCCACCGGCATCCCTTCTGGTTCGCCAAGCATCATATATATACCGTCCTGCTGCATAAAGTCACGGGATAATCCGTACAACAAGCATTACCACCTCCTATTTTAAAAATAAAGATAAGCGCAAATGGTACCAGGGACTACAGCCAGCATGAAGGGAAACTTCAACAGCTCATTATCTTTATTTCGTAATAGGAATGAACTCTTCAATAATATAAATCCGGAAATTATGTTAAAGATCTTACGCGTACGCCTGCCTGTCTCCCGTCTCTTTAAGACAATTAGCCAGCCTATCAAAGCACCAAACAGTACGGAGTACATCACGACCTGCAATGTAAATAGCATCCCTGTCCACGCTCCAATCCCGGCAAAAAGCTTAACATCCCCCGCACCAACCGCCCCTATCAAATGCAAGATTAGAAGTATTGTAAATCCTGCAGCGGCACCCACACCAGCCTTCAGCAGTCCATCCCAGCCGTTCATCAGCGCTTGAGCCAGCAGACCCGCAAGCAATCCTGAGACAGTGATCCAGTTTGGTATTCTCATCGACTTTATATCCGTAATAAATGCAGCTGCCAGAAACGGCAGACATCCCCAGAAGGCCCACTCCGCCATGGATTACCCTCCTTCCCCTTCATTCATTTCACTACTGTGAACATCACCTCAATAGATCTACCGTCATCGAGCTGAATTACAAATGGCCACGAGCCCGGTGTGGTATTCACACCTATTTTCCACTCCCACTCGATATATCCGTCCGCATCCGCTTGTTTCCAGCCTAAATATCTAGCAGTACTTCCCCCGCTTTTATAAAAAACGGATAAGCTAGCGGAAGCATTCGGCGGAATTTTAGCACGAACTTTGCCTTGCTTATTGGCTACAGCTGGATTCGGCTTCTCCAAAATCTTAATAAAATCCTCTGGTTGACCAGTGCCGTCATTGCCCTTATTTGTACCCTCTCCTGTATCCCCGATCCAAAGACGTTCAACAGCACTTGCCTCAAGTACAATGCGTTGGTTTAGAAAGGGCACCTTCATCGGCAGCTCATAGCTAACAACCATTCCAAAGTAAGGTCGGGTACCCTTCTTTAACTCAGGCACGATAATGTTAGATACATGAATTCGATC
This sequence comes from Paenibacillus sp. VTT E-133291, assembly GCF_002264395.1. Classification (GTDB taxonomy): domain Bacteria; phylum Bacillota; class Bacilli; order Paenibacillales; family Paenibacillaceae; genus Paenibacillus_AQ; species Paenibacillus_AQ nitricinens. The sequence continues at coordinate 11,278 of NZ_NFVA01000032.1, read as the reverse complement.
ATAATCCAACAAGTCTGATGACAGATAAGGCTTTAATAGGGGTTTAATCGCTAGATCCAGTACACTTTCAGAGGTCTCAGCCTGTAGCTTCTGCAGAGGTCCCTCGCCCTTCTCTAAAGCTGACATGACCCACTCATTCAGCGGCTTAGGTAATGACATTGCATAACTACTGCCCCAATCTGTAAGTGACAAGCGAGGGATCGTCCAATTCGATTCAGCTTGATTGCCAGCGGGTAGATCCGTACCACCCTTCACTGGATCAGCACCAGCTTCGCTTGTTGCTCCCCATTTCTGCACCGCCAAAGCTGCCGGGTACATATGCGTTGAAATAGATTTCACAGTATCGGATGCTGTGCTTTGTAAGGCTGTCGAATACAAGGTCATCTGTACGATAGAAATTAGGAACAAAACAAACAGTAGGAAGATCGGGAGAACCATCGCCGCTTCTACTACCATACTGCCTTCTTCCTTCGTCTTCCCCCTAATCCGGTACCTGTCCCCCATATCCTTACCAACCTCCTGCTAGTATGAAAAATCAGCCTGTACTGTTCTCATATATGTACTGCCTTGCACTTCTCCAGAATACCCAGCGCTATAATCCAACAGCTTCACAACACCCGGCAGAAACCATAGCCGCATCCCAAGCTTAATATTCGAAGAGACATACGTACTTCTTTCATCTGGATTTATTCCTGTGTTCAATCGGATTAGAGCCAGCATTCGAGATAACTGAACATTTCCGCCTCCATGCAGCATCATGAACAGACGCAAATGATCGCGATAAGTCAGCTGGGCTGGTAAGTATTTAGACAGTGTTATGGAATTTTTCTCACAGAGTAACAACATGTCCTGAATAGCTTGCTGGATGCCATACAACAGTGCTGCGGCCAGAACGGCCAACGGGTTTCCTAAACTTGCCTTCTCAATAAAACCTTCCATCGTTCGAATAGACAGCCTCATGGCAAATATTTCAGCATACGCTGCGGCTACATTTCCAGCAGGATTATGAAATCCATAAAGAATGTATTCCAGCTCTTGCGCTTGAGGATTAAGCTGGTCTGTAAGTTCGGTTGTACCCTCAGAACCTTTTGCTAGAGTGGCTAGCTTGGAAACGTCAAAATGTTGAAAATAGAACGCAGAATACTCTGTTTGGAAAAGTCTATCTCTAGCTCCTCCCATAATGCCACCCATCGCTGCATAGATTCCGTCCATATCCTCCATTGCCGAACTCCCAGCAGTATACGGGTTAGTGCTTACTTCAGATTTAACAAGTGAATCGGATACTAATTCCTTATTAAAAGCGATATTCTCCTCGTAATATTGACGAAGTGTTTGATAGCTTGTCAGAGAATCTGTCACTCCGTTACCCATCATTCGAATCTTATCAAGCAATGCTTTCGCTTCACCCAGCTTAGATTTTGCTTCTCTCTCCAACTGCTTTCGCTCTTTATCTGAGCTACGGTGCTGTTCGATTACAGCCAAATCACTAACGATAATACTTCCCTTCTTACCGTAATTCTGCAGATAGTTATTCACTACGCGTGAAGCTTCTAGAACAGAAGAGATCATTTGATAGGAGTCACCATATTCACTCAAAGCTTCATACAGCACACCCGACATTCCTGTCACAATCGGTTCGATGGCACCGTAAGCACTTTGCTGCGTGGATATACTATTCTCCATCTGACTTAGATCCGTTGAGGAGAGAATCAGTGCATCTTCCTGCTCACGCAGCTTTTTAAGCGGGTCTGAGCTTATCTCTCCTGAGCTTCCCGGAATATCCCAGTCATTAGCAGGATCATTTGATAGATTCACCCCCTCCATTCGCGACTGTTCCAATATATTTCTCATCTCGTCATTCAATTGCTCTGCCTTCTTTATCGCTTCATTCGCTCCCTCCATTGATCTTTCATGATCTTCTCGAAAAGCTGTTAATAAGCCAGGAAACCGCGATAACATCTCAGTAGTTCGACTCCGATAGAGAGACAATTGATAAGTGTACTTTGCAGGCTTTTTACTATCACGATAAAGATCATCGTAATATTTCCCAAGATAGTCACTATACTGTGCGGGAATATCCGCCGCCGATTGTATACTTCCGAGTGAACTGGCCGAAATGGACTCTGCAAGCGGATCCATAATCGATTGAAGCAACCTTCTCCCACTCTCCGCAGCCTGGCTTCTCCGTTCTAACATAAGATCCAAAGCCTCTTCCCGCTCGTCATATAACGGCTGTAGCTTACTGAGTAATTCAGTAACCCGTGAGGCCTCTGCCATTACTCCTGACATCGGCTTGAATTTACCTGCCAATTCCAAAGCAAAATCCACAGGAGCCTTATACTTCATTTCCTCCAGTATTTGTCGACTCACAACATCATAGCTACCCAGCGGCCTGCTCCATTTCAAAGATGACGTTTCCAACACGAAGGGTACCAGATTGAACACGTCACTCCTACCACTTTTATGCATATTATCATTGAGTACCTGAGACAGCAGCATATCCCCGTCACTCTCTCCAAAGGCGAATAAACCATACCTTTCTCGTAGCTCAACATCGTAAGATGACATTACAGAGCGAACGCTAGCCCTCGCTAAACGTTCCTCCTGAACATTGAAGGCCGCAATCCGCGCATAGTCAATCAGCACAGCGGTAAACAGAAAGACGAAAGCCAGTACCGTAATTAAAAAAATGGATACTGAACCTTCCGTTTTGCCCTTACCCTGCCTTTGTTTCTTTCGACTCTTACCGCTAACAAGGCAACTGCTAAAGATACTCCTCATCAAAACCTCCCTCCTTATCCCTACCTTCAATAGATACAAGATCCATTAGCAAGGAAATATTCACTTATCCTGAAGCTTGGTCATCATCGCGGATGCATCCTTCTTCTCCATGTGGACTCCAGACCCACTAGTACCCTCTGAGCCACCCTTGAACTTAGCCCCGAAGTAACGCATCAGGTCTACCGTACGGATAAACTCAACAGGCTCAGCGATGATAGATTGAGTTCTTACAGTTGGCTTTGCCTCATCAGACAAAACTTCATCAAGTACAGGTAAGTGCAGTAGACGATTTAATTCACCGCTTACTTTCCGCCCCGTAAGCGTGTATTCGTAGTTCATATTTCCCGGCATATTATTCGGAATCATAGAGGACGAATGTCTGAGTTTAAGATCTGGTAGATCACTCTCATCTGACACTTCACCAGGTAGCTGTATTGTCGCGCCACCTTTCCCAGCTTCTCCGCCGAATAATGAGGCCAGCAACGCATCATCTCCAATTCTCCAATAAAGGGAGTCATACTCACCAGCAGCATAGGAGCCAGAAACCTCTTTATGGCTGTTGTCCCAATTGTAAGCCGCACGCTCAGCAGCCCCTGAGGCTACTTGCAGCAGCATGGACTTTTGGTAGCTATACAAACAAAAGAACAGAAGAAGCATTGTAATACACATGACCATAGGTAGTAGAATTGAAGCTTCAATAGTAAAGCTGCCTCGATCGTCCTTAAGCTTATTCACTCAAATACTTCCTGGCTCTTTTCTCCTGCAGTTTTAATCAAAGCCTCTACTACCTCCTGAATTTTGTCCTTAAACAAAAGAACGACCGCAATCAGCACTGCAATAATCAGAATCATTTCCAGTGTCCCCAGGCCTTCCTCGTCCTTCCAGAAATTCTTCACACTACCCGACATTGTCGTCATCATTAGTTCACCCTCCTACATTTTTAACATCATGAATGCTGGTGTTCCCACCAGTACAATTACTATTAAAAAAATAACTACCATCGGAAAGACTAGTTTAGAGGAAGCTTGCTCCCCTCGCGTTCGGCTGATAGCTTTACGTTTATCCCACAGCATCCGCGAGAGATCGCGTAGCGATAACACAAAATCCGCTCCACCTCTGCGGTAATTCAAAAGAACCGTCGTCGTGAACAACGATACTTCCTGCACTGCACATCTCTTGCTAAAATTCTCGAATGCCTGCTGAAATGAATACCCTCCTTCCCATTCACTGGTCATGATCCTAAGCTCCTTGTATAATGGGTGATTAACATCACCTCGGCGGCTCTCCACACAGCGGATAATCGCCCGTTGTACGGTCTCACCTGCTCCTACCAGCAATACAATGCTGTTCAGAAGTTCTGGTAGCTCGAGCATAATATTTTGCTCTCTCACCCTCACCTTTTTATGCAAATCACTCACCATAGCAGCTGGTAGAGCTACCGCCAAGAAAATACCTAGAATCAGACCTGTCTGATCGCCGCTAAACCCTGTGATCAAACTTCCACCCACAAGCAACAACCAACTGTAGCTAAGCATCTCACCCATGAACAGCAGGGTTCGTTCTGCACTGTAACGCATCCCATAACTTCGCTGCAGGGAACGTTGAATCCTGAACATCAATGATGGAAAACGACTGACAATGCCGCTTTTCTCAATGAGCAGCAGCAGCGGTTCACCCAACTTCCGAAGTCGTAGTCCTTCCATAGGAAGTTCTCTTAATCCGTCATATCTTTTTCCGCATTTAATTCGTAACAGAGCCCAGACAACAAGTAAAAATATAGTGACTACTGCACATAGCCATCGCATGATTACTTCCCCTTCACAGCGGAATGTCCATTATTTTAGTAGTCCAGAGATAACATAAAAACAAAGCTACTAATGCAAGCGTCGATATAGCTATACCCGCTCCTGTGTACATGGGCTGCATATAGTCTCCTGCAGTCAAACTCATAAAGATCACCATGATTAGTGGAGATATTAACAGCGCTTTCGCTTCGAATTTCTTCTGTGAAATGCTTACAGCAATATCTTGCTGAATATCCAGCTTCTCCCCAATAATCGTAGACGTACGGCGCACTACTTCTACCAGATCGCCGCCTGTACGTTTACATACAGTGAACACGTCAGCGAACCGCTCAATATCTTCCATTCCTGCTCTTGCACTGAAATCCCGAAGCGCTTCCTCCACTGGCTGACCGTATTCCATGCGCGTACAGATAATATTTAGCTCCGAGATCATATCGCCGCCCCCCTCCGGGTCCAGCATACGTAAGTCCTGGACCGCTTCCCGGAAAGCATTCTCGACCGATCGCCCTGCTGAGAGTGAGGAAGACAATGAAAACAACGTCTGTTTAAACTGTAAATTAAGCATACTCCGGCGTCTTTTCAGCAAATAATTACGCAGCATACGAGGTGCATACAGCCCACCAGGCATAAGTAGTAACGATAGTATCCAATGATGATAAAAAAGATAGCCCACTCCAAACAGCAGCATACCACCTACTGCAATAGCCAGAGTTTTCTGTACCAAGGTCAATTCGTATACCGTATAATTCGGCAATAATGAATGGTCTCTGGCATCAGCTTCCTTAGATTTTTCAGCAGCAAACTTAATCTTAAGCACTACTTCTTGCCCCCTTTAGAATTTAAAATCCAGCCTGAGATAACGGGTAGGAGGTTACACCAGCCATTCTAAGCTTTGCTGTATGCATAAGCAGGTTTCCAGAGGAAACTAGCCCCCCTTGTACCCGTCCCTCTCGCTCACCGGATTCTTGAAATTCATATAGAGGGTTTAAGAACACTTCTCCATCTTTCAGGCCTGCAACCTCACTAATCTCCATCACTCGCCTAGAACGATCACGGAGCCTGGATAAATGTACGAAAATATCAATCGCCGATGAAATCTGCTGACGAACAACCGTTACCGGCAGATCCGCTGCACTTAACACCATCGTCTCCAATCGACTGACCATATCGTGCGCACTGTTACTATGCCCTGTGGACAAGCTTCCATCGTGCCCAGTGTTCATCGCCTGTAGCATATCAAGACATTCCGCTCCACGCACCTCACCCACAACAATTCGATTGGGTCTCATCCGCAGTGAAGAACGAATCAAATCTCGAATGGAAATCTCACCTCTACCTTCTGTATTCGCGTTCCTAGTCTCCAGGGATACAAGATTTGGCACCGTTACAATCTGTAGCTCAGCAGAATCTTCTATTGTGATGACCCTCTCCTGTGATGGGATAAACTGAGATAATGCATTTAGAAAGGTGGTCTTCCCCGAGCCGGTTCCCCCGCTTATAAAAATGTTGTATTTAGCAGCTACTAAGATTTGCAGTAACTCTGCTGCTTCCAGGCTTAAAGCTTCACGGCTCACCAATTCATTTATCGTCATCGGCTTCTCCGGGAATTTACGTATGGTCATCGCGGGTCCTTTCAGCGAGACTGGCGGAAGAACAATATTCACGCGAGATCCATCCTTCAACCGGGCATCAACGATAGGAGAGGAATCATTTACTACCCTGTTAACACCGGATACTACCGTTTGGATAATGTCTTCCAGCCTGCTGCTGGACTCAAATTCCAAAGGAAGACGACGAATCTGACCCTCCTCTTCCACAAAAATCTCAGTATGACTGTTGATCATAATCTCCGTGATCGCCGGGTTGTCCACTAATGGCTGAAGCACATCCAATCCCCGGAAAGAATCAAACAATCTCTTCACTAGCTCATGCTTCTCCTGCGCTGTTAAGTAACGGAGTCTTTCACTTTCTAGAATCGTTCGTTCGATAAACCCGGTAAGTTCACGGTTCTCTACTGCAGATGTTACATCAAGTCCTGCACGAATCTCACTACGCAGCGCCCTGAACATCTCTTCATTCATGCAGGTTCTTCCCGGTAAACACCAGTGGGAGCGCTGGTTCTACAATCCGTTTGCATAACTGCAAAATTTCTCGCTGAAATTGCGGAGAGTTCAAAAAAAGCTCCTCACGGTGTTGCAGTGTCCATGACGGGATAAAAGGGCATATGCCTTCAATGGTAATTCCCTCTGGAGGCACCCACTCTTCCAAGCGATCTACTGCAAAATTCACTACAAATTTACTCTTGTCCATCACATGGGGGGACATTCCAGAGTTAGGAGCAGTGCAATGCGACAGCCATCTCATAGCCTTATACATGCTTACATCATCATTTTTCAGGACCCAAAGTAAAATCCCACTCCGCTGTAGCACAGCTTTCGCACGCTCTTCCTCGATGCTTCCGGTGTCCACAATAACAACATCAAAGTTTCTCTCGGCAACCAGCCGCTCTAATAAATCCAGCGTATCTTGCAAAGTCATCTGCAGCATTTCCTTCACATTAATAACTGGCCTGAAAGAAGCAGTTCGGAGGTGATCATATCTAATGAAGTATTGTCCTAATTCGATCGTATCCGCTTCATCCTTATCTCGATGGGCCTTTATTTCATATAGCAGTCGCTCTAGTCCAGGCGTATGACCTGCAGGGATTCTGAGAAACAACCCACTGCTGTCAACACTCTCAAGGTTCAAATAAAACACCGAAAGGCCCATTTCACCAAGCTGCTTAGCCATATTCAATGCTATCGTCGTTTTGCCCATGTTGCCGCTAGAAGAGACAACCCCCAGCAACAGCGTTTCATCTAGTACAGAAGCTCCTCTACCTCTTTGAACTTCACATAACTGGAGAAATGCTCCTAGAAGGGAAGGAAGCGCCTGATATTTGGCAATCATCACTCCTCCTCCCAGACTCTTAGCACTCTTACCGAGATAACCTCCATCCTCACTCAAAACTGCCCACGGAACCATGCTTTTCCCCTCTACTAGCCAAGCCTCAATAAAAGAAGAGTCCCCCACAACAGCATCCGGGATGTCCTCTCCCCTCATAAATTCGATAAAAGCATCCATTCGGCTAAAAGCCGTAATACGCAGCATTTCTCCGTACTCGCTGTGATGAAGATAGTGCAGTAAGGGTTCGATATATTGACTTTCACGCACTGCGAGCACAATCCTTGCCGCCATGAAACCACGCTCCTTTCGATAAGAAGAAATCCATTATTTTCTCAAAAAAAGACAGCAAAAAAAGCACCGACAATAACCGTGAATACGGTAATTGAACGGTGCTTCCGTTACTATTCCTTTAATTTACAGCTATAGTAGCATATATATAAGAAGGCAGCAATAAGTTTTTTCACACACTAGCTGGATACTATACTCTCATCTTATCTTCGCGCCAGTACTTAATGGCAGACCGAATATCGGCAGGGTTGAGCTTCTCCTTCACCGCCCGCTGACACAGTGCTGGAAACTCATCATCACCCGCATAACGTAGCGCTATAATTTGGGCTATTTCAAGCTCTGGGCTCAAAGCTTCGCCTGTCAGACGGAAATAGCGAAACTGCTCTTCCACTCTCACCACGCGGTCCTGATTTTTTGTCGCATATATACGAATTCTTGTAATCGCAAAAAGTAAGCATAAGGACATCCCGAATAACAGCAATGGCACCGTTAAAGCACCATCATCACGTATCTCTTGAACAGCATAAATCGTCGACCACACAAACGAAATCAGCGCAAGCGGCATCGTCACAAAATGAAAAGGCCAATCAAAACGCATAAATCCCTTGGGCTTCCCTTTATTCATAATTCATCTCCATATTTTATATGACTTGTAGAGCGTTTAAAGCTTCGTCTCGCCGGGAATAGCCACGATAAAGGGCTTGTTGTTCTCCCAGTTCAGCGACTTCCCTGATACTTTAGTTGTTCCATCCACATTAACGATTCCGCAAATAATCTGACTACCCCATACACTCGTATAATAATAGGCATAGGATGGCGCTAAAACAGGGGCTTTGCCATATTCCTTCGCAATGGGGTGTCCGAATATCGCGGTAAAATCTTTTTTATCAGCCTCTTTCGAATTGTCCAAATCGGCTTCCCATACGACTGTTCTAATGTTGTCTTTAATCTCATAATACGATACAAAATGCCCATAGATTATGAAATATCCATCAGATCTGCCTTCAGGAAAATAATACGACATAGACAACGCTTCATTATCACCCGTTAATTGAGACGGTTCTCTTTCATCAACCGGGAATTGTAAAGCAGCAATGCGGGAAACTACTAAGTCGTTACTAGTATAATTCTGCACAAGCTTTGTATTAGCACGTTCCTGAACCCAGACAGTCTTCGTAGCAGCATCTACCGTTACTCTAGCCCCAAGAGCTTCTGCAATAAATCTCAGCGGTACCGTAACTCTTCCATCCATGATTCTAGCAGGTGCTGCCAGTTGCACAGATTCCGAGTTCTTCCACGCCGTTCGAGAACCTATAGCAAGCTTAAGCTTCATAGAGTCTCTAACGATCGTTACTTGCTTTGTACGGGCTTCCCACTGAATAGAAGTATTCTTGAAGCTCTCAAAAGCCTTCAGCGGAACCATCGTCTGTCCGGAAATGATTTGTACACCGTAATTCAGGCTCGAATTATTCACCATAACCCTGAGCTTAGAATCTGCGGATATCGTCCCCATTGTACCTAAAGAAATTAGCATAAGAATTAAAAGATAAAATCCTACCTTTCGCGCCATCCCTTCACCCCTCGCTACATGTCCTTAACCATACCAAATTATGGTACATTATAACATCTAGCCAAACTGCGGATTACAAAAATCTTTGTTTGATCTCCGGTGTGGGGAGCAGACACTGCTCATCACGCCCGAACCAACGGTAACGATTCCTTGCAACATAGCGGTAAAGGGTATTCCGTATTGGGCGCGGCACTATAATGAAGATATACGCAGCAGGCCAAGGCCATCTCAATCTACGTGCAATTCGCAGTACAGCAGCCGACTCTGTATAATACATACCGTTCTCCAGCAATACAACTGTGTTCAACTGCCCAGGTTGAAGTCCAGCCTCACTCATTAGCTTAGCGGCAATTTCACTTTGTAAAGGCGCGAATAGAAATTTAGCCTTGGGATCACGCGGGATGATGAAACGAATCAAACCTTGGCATAGATGACACACCCCATCGATCAACACAATGGATTTATTTTGCATAATGTTCAGCTCCTCGTTCATAGCTCCCCCTCCCTATAAAGATAAGTGTATCGCATATTTTGGGTAAACAAAAACGCGGGATAGAATCCCGCGCCAACATGTACCGTTCTTTAATTATTCAGCAATTGCCTTTTCAATCCATTGATCACCGATCATTTGTCCTTCGAAATCAGCAGTGAATGCCTCCATGCATTTACAGATGAAATCTTTGCGGCAAATTGGACATGGAGTTTTAAGCAGGCGGCTGATGTTCGTCATTTTCCATTCCGGAAACCGATTATAAAACGCACGGCACTCCGTTCCATCAGCAAGCTTGATAATGAACTCGTACAATCCTTCCTTATCGTTGCTGCTGGCTTTGGTCACATTCGTAATATTCGGTCTGTAAGACATCTTCATCACCCATTATTTAAATTTTTGGTTGTAAATTGCACACGCAACATATTCTCAGATACTTAGACATATTAAAGAATTTTAAGGGTGATGTCAACCAAAGACGGCTAACACGGAAGCTATTTATTGCTCTTTTCTGATCAACACCTTTATTCAGTCATTATTTCCATAAAATATATACAGATACATTTAATTTATGATCATTCATTTTGCTGTGATTTGATAAACCGAATGGGCGTTAATGGTTCATAGAATTTTCTTATTTGGCTCCCCATCATAAATAGTGTACAATTAAATTGTGATAAATTAAAAATAGGAATTCCAAAGGAGGTGGCATCCATGAGTATTTATGATTTTGAGGTCAACACTCTTCGGGGTGCAGAAGAATCATTGTCCAAGTACAAAGGTAAAGTACTCCTTGTTGTAAATACAGCTAGCAAATGCGGGTTTACGCCTCAGTATAAAGGGCTTCAGGAAGTGTATGATAAATTTAAGGATCGCGGATTCGAAGTGCTTGGTTTCCCAAGCAATCAGTTTGCCGGCCAAGAGCCTGGCGAAAGTGATGAAATTGCAGAATACTGCGAGATTAACTATGGGGTAACTTTCCCCATGTTCGAGAAGATTGATGTAAAAGGCGACGAAGCACATCCATTATTCAAATACTTATCTAAGGAAGCTCCTGGTGTTCTAGGCTCAAAAAGCGTGAAATGGAACTTCACCAAGTTCCTGGTGGATCAAGAAGGCCGTGTCCTTAAGCGTTTTGCTCCTAAAACTACTCCTCAGCAGATCGAATCCTATATCTCCAAGCTTCTGAAATAATCCATTCAATAAGAAATTTTGAAAAAGGGTACTGGCCACATCCCTCAGACCACCAGGTGATATGCGGTCAGTGTCCTTTTTGTCATTATCCATTATACGAAAATACAGCTTTCCGATTGCTCGTTAAGCACAAAAAAAGAATCCTTGCATCGCAAGGATTCTTTCATCATTCTATATGCGGTAGAGAGGACTCGAACCTCCACG